>NZ_CP015698.1:3733673-4367400 GCF_002163715.1 Curvibacter sp. AEP1-3 | reverse complement strand
GTTTTCTTTTTAACTTCAAAGGTGCTTTGATGCCAATTTAATGCTGGTTCAAAGATGCGTCTGAAGAGGTTGAACATGCTGGATCAAATCAAACGTCTGCCCGGATCAAACCAAACGTCGCGCTACTTGTCACGAAATCCACCCTGAGTGATGAGCTCTTGCATGCGGTGCGACTGGTGCTCAATGGTGATGTGTACTCACCCCGTGAGCTGGAAGGACGCTCCGATTTCGGAGCCCTGGAAGCGGCAACCGACAAGGCCCCGTTGACCCAGCGCCAGGAATTGGTCCTCCGTGAATTGCTCGATGGACGTTCCAACAAGGAAATAGGCACCACGCTCAACGTGTCGGAAGAAACGGTGAAGACCCATGTGGCAGCCATCTTGCGCCACTTTGACGTACAAAACCGCACACAGGCTGTAGTGGCCGCCGCCCGCAGCGGCTACCGCCCCGCTACCGCCGCCTAGGATTTTTCCTGAATTTCCGGGGCGCTGTTAATCGCCAGGCGCCGCAAGAGGCTACGTAATTTTGCGGGCCTCACAGGCTTGTGCAAAAGCGTCAAGCCGGCGGCTTTGGCAGATTGAATCAGCTCCGCATCCGTGTCACCACTCATCAGGCAGGCTGGTATATCCCGCCGGGCATGAGACCTGACCATGGCGATGACATCCATGCCGTTGCGGTCTTCACCGAGACGGAAATCCGTGAGAACAAGATCTGGCGCGGGGTAAGCATTCACAAAATCCAGAGCCTGCTGTACACCGGCCGCCGCATTCACCACACAGCCCCAGGAGCGCAGAAGCTCCTGCAATGCCTCCAGCGCAAAGCCATCATCTTCCACGATCAGGATGCGCATCCCTTCCAATTCGCCGAAACCTGCTGGCTCCGACAAAGGGTTGGACGTCACCGGAATTGCACGTGGCAAGGCGCGCGGAACGCGAATGGAGAAGCGGGTGCCACAGCCGAGATCGGACCGCAAGGACACGGTATGGCCTAACAGCTTGGCAGTCCGTTCCACGATGTTCAGCCCCAAGCCAAGCCCTTGCGTGCGGTCCCGCCCAGAGTTCCCCACCTGATAAAACTCACGGAAGATTTCACGCTGGTGCTCGGGCGAAATGCCAATGCCACTGTCTGACACATCGAAACGCAGTTGGGCTCCGCCCTCGATCACACGACAGGTAATCAAAACGGTACCCCGTTCTGTGTAGCGGATAGCATTGTTGGCAAGATTCATGAGCATGCGCTGCAAGAGCACAGGGTCACTCAAAAACCACTCGCCGGAGGCCCGAACCCTCAGGCGCAAACCCTTGCCTTCGGCCAATGGAAGCAAGGCCTTGCGAAGCCCTTGAAGAATGTCCTCCACCGGTGCTGCGACCCGTTGCACCTGCACAGCTCCAGCGTCCAGACGGGAGACATCCAGCAGCCCGTCCAACAAGTCCTGCATGGATTGAACAGAGGCCTCCAGGCTACCCACCACCTGACGGGTTTCCGCATCCAGACGCAACTGGCCCAAGCGCGCCACAAACATGCCCAATGCGTGCGTAGGTTGCCGCAAATCGTGGCTGGCAGCGGCAAGAAAACGGGACTTGGCTAAAGTGGCAGTTTCCGCCTCTTCTTTCTTCAGGCGCAGTTCCCGGGTTGCTGCCTCTACCCGGTACTCCAACTCCTCACGCCCCCACGCCAAGCGCTGCGCCATCTGGTTCAGCCGGGTCTGCAGGTCAAACAATGGGTCCGATGGCAAGGCTTCTGAACTTGGAGACAAGTCGCCCTCGCCAATACGTTCGATCGTGCGGGATACCCGCATCACCGGCCCGATCACCCCTTCGCCCAGTCGCAAGGCCAACAAACCTCCCAGAAGCAGACCCGCCATCCCGATGACCACTGCTACGAGCAGCGTTTCCCGACCGCGGGTATCCAAACGCTCGCGCGACACTTCAAGAACCACGTACCCGAGAACGGAGCTCCCACGGGCTGCCGTTCTGGGGCTGAAAAAGTCGTCCAGCGAGACATTGCTGCTGGAGACACTCTCCCAAATCACGTCTACACCCAGTGTTTTTTGCAGGGCGATGTAATTCGCCCCTACTGCTTCTGACAGCTCGCCATACCGGCTCTTTCCGGTTTTGGCCAAAAGCTGTCCATTGGCGTCAAAAATGGCAATGGAACGCACATCCGCCTCGTTCTGCAAGCCTGCCGAAATCGCCTGCAGGCTTGCCACGTTGCCGGAAAACAGCCCGTACTCGCTGGACATGGCAATCTGGTGAGCAATCAGTTTGGCACGCATGATGTGGGCTTCATCCAGATCGGAGACCCGCGTAGACCAGAACACCGCCATCAACGACACCACGACCAGAAACACCGGCGCGAGTGCGGCCAGAAGCATGCGGAACCGGATACCTCGGAAGGTCATGGTCGCTTCTCCCACCGACGCAGACGCTCTGTGAGCGATTGCTCATCCAGATTCAAACCCAGCGAGCGCGCCACATGGTCATTGAGCACAATGGTGTAGTCCGAGGGGTATTGAGAACTGACAGCACCACTACCCAGCTGAAGCGCGCGGGCCATCTGTACAGCTTGCTGACCGATCTGCTTGGGCGTGCTGTGCAAAGAGAGCAGCGCCCCCGCTCTGACGTAAGCGGGTGAGAAGGCCACGACGGGGACCCGGGCACGGTAGGTGGCCAGCAACACATTCGAAATGCTTGAACCGTTGTAGACCTGCGGATCTGGCACGGCCAACAACACATCCGTGTCGTCCAACACTGCTTTCAGACCTGAAAAAAGATTGTTGGTACCGCCCACGTAGCCGCTCACCAGTTCCATTCCACGCGCTTGAAGGCCGGCGAGCAAACTGCCCGCTTGCATGCCGGACTCCGCACCCCACAACACACCCACCTTTTTCGCATCCGGCAGTGCCAGTTTCAGCAACTCGACCTGACGCGGGAACGGTTGTTCCAGATACAACGCAACCACAGGCGTGGATGGCCTTTTGGCTTGTTCCCTGACAATCCGCTCAAACCCCGCCTTTGGAATCAAGGCCGCAATCACAGGAACACGAAGATCCTTGGCGAGTACCTTCTGGAGTGCCTCGCTACCCAATGTGACAATGATTTTGGCGGCGGACAGCGAAGGTGCATCAAGAGCGGACGCATCTGTCAGAAACAAAATCTGAGCTTCCGATTTATCAACGCCAGGTCGCAACCAGTCTGCTGCAATGGTCTGCGCTGCCTCCGAGTAGCCCGGACTTCTGTCACCGCTAACTACGACCAACTCTGTGGCGCCCGCAAACCCCACGCCCATGCAACACGCGAGCAGCGTGTACATGATTTGCAGAAGTATGCGGCGCATGGGCACTATTGCTCTACCTGCAAAGTGACAAACGCGCGGCGGTCAAACATGAATTTCCAATCGCCATCACGATAAGGTTTGTCCAGGTTTTGGAGTGTCAGCGAAACCTCCGCCTTGTGGCGCCCGAGCAGAAAGGGTTTGGAAACACGCACATCCGTGCGGGCGACGCTGTAAAGTTTCTTTTTGTCTGACATCAGCGCTATATCTTCAGACTGCGCGTGCATCGCCGACCAGACGTACCCGCCCGAAGTTGTGAGCTGGCCGCTGATCGACATGGCATAGCGGGCTGCGCTGTGTGTCACGCGGAAGCGCTCAGCCCCCTCTACGTTGGTCCACGTCTGGGTAAAGAACACCAGTGCAGAGGAACTAGGCCGCCATTGGAGCTGGTGTTCAGCGCCCGAAATGCGGTAGTTATCAATATTGAGGTAGTCGTCCGGATCAGAGTCATTGGCTTTGGCGGGTCGTTCAATGCCATCGGATATCCGCTCGTCGAACAGCCTCACATCACCCGCGAGGCCATAAGCGGGCACGCTCAAGTTGTAGCCCAACTCCCGGGTCGCAATCTTCTCGGGCACCAGGTTTCCGCTGCTTAACACGGTGGTTTGCAGAAGCGTGTGGCTCGCGTCGTAGTAACGCACGGCCGCATACTTCTCATAGGCGCTAGGGGGACGAAAGGCTGTCGAGACCCCCGCGCGCAAGGTGTGACCCGGGATCACATGCCAATTCAACATGATCCTTGGCGATGCAGAGCCCCCGCCCAACTCACTTTGCTCCAGCATGACACCACTATTGAGCAACAAGGTCGGCTGGATACGCCACTCTGCATTTCCAAACAGTCGCTGGAAATTGCTGGTCACGGATCCACGCGTATCGAAGCTGGATGGCGAGTCAATCACTTCTTTGCGCAACTCCAGGCCCCACACCGTGCGCAAAGACGGGTTCCATCGGGCGGTGTGTTGCAGCGTCATCGCCTGGTTGACTTCAAAAGCGCTGAAGTCCACGGGCACACCTTGGTAACTGGCAGGTGCCTGGCTGTCGTAATAGGGGAAACGGTCTCTATGGGTATTTTCCGTTTGTGAAAAACTGACTTGCAGGTCCTGGTCCGCAGCCAAAGGGAGTTGCAGGTCTGCTTGAACGAACTGCGAGCCCAGGAATCGGCTACGTGACACATTTCCGGGAGACGTTGCCTCACCCCGTCCTGCATCAATTCCCAAACTGCCGGCCCGAATTTCCAATGAGGACGCAGGAGCCAGACTGATGGCACCCGAGAAGTTCAATCGCGAGACCCGATTCACCCCGTAGGCCCCGCGCAAGCCCATATCGCCACGACTGTCTATGCTCAGGCGATATGCGTTGTCCTGATCTCCCCAGCCCAGCCCAGCATAGGCGTCGGCGACGCCGCCATCTCCGCCAGTGAGCCTGCCCCGGCCACCGGACGTTTCGCGCACATCTCTGGACACGATATTGATCACACCGAGGAACGCCCGCGCTCCGTAAGAAGCCGAATTGGAACCCCGCAGCACTTCAATGCGCTCGATATCGTCAATGGCAAGCGTTTGGAGACCCAGTCCTGCCGACCCTTGAAGGTGGCCGGAATACACCGAACGCCCGTCTACCAGCACTTGAATTCGGTTGGCCCAATCATCATTGCGGCCGTGGTAGCTCGCCATGGGTGCATCCGTCTCGAAGGATGTGGTGGTCTGAAAGCCAGGCACCAATCGGAGCAAGTCCGCGACATCGCGTGCCCCGGTCATCCGGATGAACGCACGGTCCAGCACCGTAACAGCACCGGGAGCCTCATCGACAGACTGCGCAAGCCGGGACACCGACAGAACAACCGGCATTTCGTCCAGAAAGTCTTTCTCTGAGAGCGAAGCAGGCTCCGCCTGCTGGGCCGCAACCCAGGGAGATAGCAATGTCAGTAATATGGCGAACGGTAATTGTTTCATGGGAGTTCAACCCAACGACGATTGCTATTATTTTGCAAGCTGATTTTGCCCTGTCTGCGGGCCTCACAGCACACAACATTGATAAATCTGCATGGCCAGCCGCAATCCACGTGTTTTTCCTTTGATCGATGAACGCTCATCAGGCATTCCTGTACCCGCCTCAGCGGCCACCGGCATGCCCCACCCCGGAATGCTCGGTTCAATCAGTGACACATTGGGGCGCCCCCTGCGCGATTTGCGTATCAGCGTCACGGACCGCTGCAACTTCCGCTGCAGCTACTGCATGCCCAAAGAGGTGTTCCATAAGGACTACCCCTATCTTCCGCACAGCGCCCTGCTAAGCTTTGAGGAAATCACGACCTTGGCAAAGCAGTTTGTCGCGCTGGGCGTACAAAAAATCCGTCTGACCGGTGGTGAACCCCTTCTGCGCAAGAACATCGAGACCTTGATCGAGCAGCTCGCGGCCATCACAACGCCTGAGGGCCATGCCCTGGACCTGACCCTTACGACCAACGGATCCCTTTTGGCAAAGAAAGCCCGCTCTCTCAAAGATGCGGGTTTGCAACGGGTCACGGTCAGTCTCGATGGACTGGATGACCGCATTTTCAAAGCCATGAATGATGTGGACTTCCCGGTCGCCGATGTGTTGAACGGCATCGAAGCTGCCCACTCCGCAGGGCTGGGGCCCATCAAAGTCAACATGGTGGTCAAACGCGGCACCAATGAGCAGGAAATCTTGCCCATGGCACGCCATTTCCGTGGCAGTGGTGTGGCCTTGCGCTACATCGAATACATGGATGTCGGGGCGACCAACGGCTGGCGTATGGATGAAGTGCTGCCATCTCAGGACGTGCTGCAACGACTGCGCGATCACCTGCCGCTGATACCTCTGCCAAGCTCCCAGCCCGGAGAAACCGCCCAACGTTGGGGCTATGCAGATACCAACGGCATGCATGACCGTTCAGCGGGTGAAATCGGACTGATCAGCAGTGTGACGCAGGCATTTTGTGGCGACTGCAATCGGGCGCGGCTATCCACTGAGGGGCAGCTTTATTTGTGCCTGTTTGCAGGCCGGGGACACGACCTCCGGTCTTTGGTACGCAGCGGTGCGTCACCCGAGCAACTTCAAGAGGCCATCGCCAGCATCTGGGGGGCCCGCTCGGACCGTTATTCCGCTTTGCGGGGATCCGGCTCAATCGACAACATCGCCGGCCCGAAGCGGGTGGAAATGAGCTACATCGGCGGGTGATGTGCCGCTGGTCTGCACTCAGGCGCGTTGACGCAATGCCAACTCCACGCCGCGATTAGCCAACCCGTCGGCCCGTTCATTGCCGGGGTCACCCGCATGACCTTTCACCCAGCGCCAATCGATGGTGTGGCCGGCACCGCTGACCAAGGCGTCGAGACGCTGCCACAAGTCCACATTTTTGACAGGCTGCTTGGAGGCAGTCTTCCAGCCTTTGGCCTTCCATCCTTGCAGCCACTCAGTAATACCTTTGAGCACGTACTGGCTGTCTATGTGCAAGGTGATCTGGCAAGGCCGTTTCAATGCAGACAAGGCCTCTATTACCGCCATCATTTCCATCCGGTTGTTGGTGGTCCCCAGTTCGCCTCCGAATAGCTCTTTTTCTGTGCCATCGGCAGAGCGCAACAACACGCCCCATCCACCGGGTCCGGGGTTACCTTTGCAAGCACCGTCGGTGTACACCACCACTTTTGTCAACACTTCTGTCACACACTGTCCTTATTTAGTTTTCGTTCCGGGTCTTCTGAGTCTGTTGAGTCACAGGCACTGCGGCTGTGCTGCGTTTAGCTGCTGCTTTCCAGGCACCGCCAAGCAATCGCATGCCTCGGACCCGCTTGGTGGCGACCACAAAATATGCTGCGCCAAAAATGGGCCACCACCGCCCCCCTATCCGGTCCAGCCACGAAAAGCGGCGCAGCCATTCCGGGGAGTCAACGGCAGGCCGGTAGCAACCGAAGCGCCCGGCTTCCACCTCAAAGCTCAGTAATCGCAGCCAATCCCTCAACCGCCAATAGCCAATCAGGTCGCCCCAGCCCGGCAAGAACACCCGCCCCCACCCCAAGCGCTGGTACCAGCGGCTGCGCCGTTGTCGCCAACCCCATAAACTGGCGGGGTTCAATCCGCAGATCACTACCTTGCCCTCGGGTACCAACACCCGCTCAACCTCGCGCAGCGCCGCATGCGGATCGGGGCTGAATTCCAACGCATGGGGCAGCACCAGCAAGTCCATGCTGTTCGCAGGGAAAGGCAAGGCGGTAAAGTCCGTGTAGAAATCCACGACAGCACATTGCTTGCCGGCCTGCTCTGCGGGCTCCTGAATGGTGAACCACCGGTGCGGCATGCGATTGGTGCGCAGGGCCTGCAGTTCAGGCACCCCCAACTGAAGAGCGTGGTAGCCGAACAGGTCGGCTACCGCTTCATCCAGTTGGGCCTGCTCCCATTCCAGCAGGTAAGCACCTGCGGGGGATTGGAACCATTCCTGCAAACCTATAATTTGGTCGCTCATGACGTTACTACCACTGCCCGCATTGACTGACAACTACATATGGATGTTGCACAACGGGCAAGAAGCTCTGGTGGTCGATCCCGGGGAGGCGCAACCGGTGCTTGAAGCCCTGGAACGCGAGTCCCTGACACTGCACACCATTTTAGTCACGCACCACCATGGCGATCACACAGGGGGCGTGCCAATTTTGCGCGAATCCACTGGAGCGTCGGTGTATGGTCCGGCTCATGAAAAAATGCCAGAGCCGATCACTCGCTTGATGGAGGGCGATCGGGCACATGCCTTGGGCTGGGATTTCACTGTGATCGATGTGCCCGGACACACTGCAGGACATATCGCTTTTTATGCAGCGCCAGCAGCCGCCAAACCCCTGCTGTTTTGTGGAGACACCCTGTTCAGTGCGGGGTGCGGACGGCTTTTTGAGGGAACACCTGCCCAGATGTTGGACTCTCTCCACAAATTGTCGAGCCTTCCGGACGACACCCGCGTGTGCTGCACCCACGAATACACCCTGAGCAATTTGAAATTCGCACTCGCCGTGGAACCCAGCAATCAAGCGCTGGCGGATTACGACATGCATTGCCGCTCCCTGCGCGCTACTGGCACACCAACCCTTCCCTCCAACATGTTGTTGGAGCGCAATATCAATCCTTTTTTACGCACTCACCTGAGCAGTGTGGCTGACGCAGTTCAGTCGCACGATGCGGCAGGTGTTGCAGCCGCAGGCGTGTTTGCCACCCTGCGCCAATGGAAAAACACCTTTCAATGAATCTATTTCACATTGCCACCGCAGGTCTGCTGGTGCTGTTGACCGGCTGTGCGGGGACCATGAATTCCCCGATGCCGGCAGAGAACACACCGCCCGGAGTCGCCACCACCAGCCCCAACGCTACGGCTGCCAAGCCTGCGGTCACCGACGCCGACAGTTTGAACCTGCGCCCAAGCCGTGAAATAGCGCGGCCCAAACCTGTGCCACCGTCAGCCACCACAGCGCGCGGGGAATCCGTACCACTGACCGCCATTGAAATGGCCCAGGGCTCCCGCAATGTGGCGGCCATTGCGCCACCTGCTGATTTGTGGGAGCGCATACGGCGTGGTTACGCCATGAATGATTTGGAAAACGACCTGGTACGGGACCGCGAACAGTGGTATTCCTCTCGCCCGGACTACATTTTCCGGATGACCGAGCGGTCCAAAAAGTACCTGTTCCACATTGTTGAGGAGCTGGAGGTACGCAACATGCCCACCGAACTGGCCCTGCTGCCCTTCATTGAAAGTGCGTTCAACCCGCAGGCAGTTTCCAGTGCCAAAGCAGCGGGCATGTGGCAGTTCATGCCTGCTACCGGCAAGTATTTCGAACTCAAACAAAACACATTCAGGGACGATCGACGCGATGTGCTGGCCTCCACGCGAGCGGCCCTCGACTACCTGCAAAAGCTTTACAGAATGTTTGGAGACTGGCATCTCGCACTCGCGGCTTACAACTGGGGCGAGGGAAGTGTGTCTCGCGCAATTGCCAAGAACACCAAGGCGGGACTCCCCACCAGCTACAACGACTTGAACATGCCGATGGAGACGCGTTTTTACGTGCCCAAGCTGCAAGCCGTGAAAAACATCGTGTCCAACCCGGGCAAGTACAGCTCGAAGCTGCCGCTGATTGAAAACCACCCCTACTTCCAAAGCGTCACGATCCGGCGCGATATAGACGTGGCTCTGGCCGCCAAACTGGCCGAAGTGGGCTTGGACGATTTCAAGGCGCTGAATCCGTCCCTCAACCGGCCCGTGATCCTGGCCGCCGGCACGCCGCAAATTTTGTTGCCTTGGGACAACGCAGAGGTATTCCAGTCCAACCTCGAGAGCTATAGCGGTCGTTTGGCCAGCTGGACGGCATGGGTGGTACCTACCACCATGCGACCGGCAGAGGTCGCAAAAAAGGTAGGGATGAGCGAAGCGGACTTGCGCAGCATGAACAACATCCCTCCTCGCGTGGTTGTGCGGGCTGGTTCGACATTGTTGGTTCCCCGCAGTAACCACATGCCGGACGTTACCGAGAAAGTGGCAGACAACAGCCAGCTCTCCTTGGCACCTGAAGTGGTGCTCAAGCGCAGCACGGTGAAAGCTGGACGTGGCGAGACGGTCGCCAGCATCGCCCGCAAATACAAGACTACGGCCGCCAACGTGGCGGAGTGGAACAAAGTCAGCACCTCTGCCGGATTCAAGCCCGGGCAGAGCGTAGTGCTTTTTCTCCCGGCACACGCCAAAGTCGCAGCATCCTCAAGCCCGAAGGCTGGCGGGACAGCCAAGTCTGCCAGCACGCCCAAAGGCAAAGTTTCAAAGGACAGTCAGGCCAAAAGCAAATCCGGCGGCACCAAAGCCGAAGGCAAAACGAGCAAATCCGGCAGTAAATCCGCGGCCTCCGGAAAAACGGAGAAGCACTCCAAAGAGAGTAAAAAGAAAGAGAAATAAAAAAAGGGCGCACAGCGCCCTTTTTTTATTTTGCCATCAGTGCCGGTTAACGGTAGCCCACCAACAAAATGGCCACGTTTGCCAGAAAACCTGCAAACCAAACCGCTGAGCGGACGTTGGCCATGCCGGAGACATACATCATGATGTACAGCAGGCGCAGGACAATGAACAGGAATGCCAGCACGTCCAGGCGCGCTTGTGGGGCGCCCAGCTGGTGCGCAATGATCACCGCCCCGATGAAGAAAGGCAGGGCTTCAAAGCTGTTGGCCTGTGCACCATTGGCGCGGGCACGCCAGTCCGTCTGACGGGCCAGCCATTCGCGGGGATTCACATTGTCGTAACCCCCTTGTTTGCGCGGCACGCCAATGCGGCCGGACTTGGCAATACCGGCACACACGATCGGCAATATCGCCGCAATCAGGACACACCAATAAGCGACGGTGAAGTGGGCGTATTGCATGAACAAACTGTCTTTCAGTAAAAAGTAATCAGAAAACACCTAACGGCGGTCGACCAGCGCATGGGCAATGGTGCCAAGGTCCACATACTCCAGCTCACTGCCCACCGGCACGCCACGCGCCAGTCGGGTCGGACGCAAGCCCCGTGCCTTGAGTCCTTCGGCAATGACATACGCCGTGGCCTCACCCTCGGCTGTGAAGTTGGTCGCCAAAATGACTTCTTGCACCACACCATCACACGCGCGGTCAAAGAGCTTCTTGAAGCCAAGGTCGTTCGGCCCCACCCCGTCCAAGGGGCTGAGTTTGCCCATCAGCACAAAGTACAAGCCCTTGTAGGCCCCGGTGCGCTCCATGGCACTCTGGTCGGCCGGTGTTTCCACCACGCAGAGCTGGGTGCGATCACGCCGCTCATCCAGGCAGGTGGAGCACACCGCATCCTGCGTAAATGTGTGGCAACGCTCACAGTGGTGCACAGTGTCTGCCGCCTGCTGGAGCGCGCGGGACAGAAACTGCGCCGCAGGCCGGTCGTGCTGCAGCAAATGAAATGCCATGCGCTGTGCCGACTTGACACCCACGCCCGGCAGGCCCCGCAGGGCCTGGATCAGCGTGTCGAGCGCGTTGGTGTCAGACATGGCAAATGGCTGTGGGCCGTGTTCAGAACGGGAACTTCATGCCACCGGGCAGACCCGGCATGCCAGCGGTGATCTTGCCCATTTTTTCAGCCGATGTTTCTTCCGCTTTGCGCACTGCGGCGTTGAAGGCTGCTGCCACCAGGTCTTCGAGCATGTCTTTGTCATCTGCCAGCAGGCTGGGGTCGATGGCTACGCGCTTGACATCGTGCTTGCAGGTCATGGTGACCTTGACCAGACCGGCACCGGACTCACCGGTGACTTCGATGTTGCCCAACTCGTCCTGGGCTTTCTTCATGTTGTCCTGCATGGCCTGGGCTTGTTTCATGAGGCCCGCGAGTTGTCCTTTGTTGAACATGGTCTTCCTTAAGAGAGGTGAGAGAAAAGAAAAAGGTGATCGCCCGTCACAGGGGCTTGATGGATCCGGGCACGATTTTCGCGCCGAAGTCCCGCATCATGGCTTGAACAAAAGGGGCTTCCAGAATTATCCGCTCCGCAGCCTGCTGTTTTTCTGCCGAAGCGGCGGCGTTGCGTCGTGCCGGGCTGTCGATCACCCGCCCGACTTCGATAGCAAGCTGCACCGGATACCCTGCAGCATGCAAGGCATTGGTTAGGCGTTCGCGGGTGCTGGGCTGATTCAGGGATTCGCGCTCCAGACGCAGCAGCCACTGGTCGGTATCCCGCGCGATCAGTTGAGACTGCAAGGCCAGCACGCGCACCATGGCCGTAATGGCTTCCGTCTCAATCAGCTGCGAGACCGTCTGGTGCCAGAAGTCACCTTCCTCGGTGGGCTCAAAGCCGGTGGCCGACAAGGGTTCATCGAGGGCACTTTCCTGCAACTCCTGCACCGGAATTGCTACGATTTTGGTAGCTGATGGCGCAGAAGCGATGGGCGCCAGCGGCACATTGGATTCGTAGTCTTCATCTATGTCGTCGACCCAGGGCGCCTCAAACGCATCGTCTACCGGGTCATCCGCCACGATGACGTCATCTTCCTCCGCACCTTCAGGCACATGCACCGGACCGCTTTCGCGCACCGCCAAGACCTGGCCTGGTGGCACCACGGGCGGGAAGTTTTGCGGTGCGGCAGCTGCAGGGGCGGGAGGCGCGCTCGCAGGTGGAGCCATCGGGGTGTCTTCCCAGGGTTGAACCGCTTTGGGTGCCGCAGGCGCAACAGGCTGATTGGCTGATTTTGCAGGCGCGGAATATGCCGATTCCGCGGGGAAAGAGGGCGTTGCGGGCGTACCTGATGCAGGAGAACCCTGCGCAACCAGGCTCGAGGAAGCGGCGGAACCCTCAACAGGTGCCGCGACACGCTGTCGTTCAGGAATCGCTAGAGTTTTTTTTTCAGCCGAGGGCTTGAATGCCAATAGGCGCAGCAACACCATGGTAAGTGCCGCATATTCATCCGGCGCCAAGCCCAGGTCTGCGCGGCCATGCAGGCAGATGCTGTACAGCAACTGGGTTTCATCAGCAGGCATGGCAGCAGCCAGGCGGGCGGTATCCACCGCCTCGGGGTCACCCTCATCCAATGCGCCCTGCCCTAGCGCTTGCGCCACGGCCATGCGCTGCAGCACGGTGGACATTTCTTCCAGCGTGGAGGCAGCGCTCAAGCCATTGAGGCGCAAGGCCTCAGCGGTATCGACCACCGTTTTGCCATCGCCAGCAGCAAGCGCCTCAATCAGCCGGAATACATACGAGCGATCCACACTGCCCAACATTTGACGCACGGTGGCCTCTTGCAACTGGCCGGAACCGAAAGCAATCGCCTGGTCGGTCAGGCTCAGTGCATCGCGCATGGAGCCGCGTGCGGCACGTGCCAACAAACGCAGGGCTTGGGCTTCGGCGCTTACCTGCTCCACGTCCAGCACTTTGGTCAGGTGCTCGCGGATGGTTTCCGGCGCCATGGGTCGCAGGTTGAACTGAAGACAGCGCGAAAGCACGGTAACCGGCACCTTCTGCGGGTCGGTGGTGGCGAGCACAAATTTCAGGTACTCGGGTGGCTCTTCCAGCGTCTTCAACATGGCGTTGAAGGCGGTGTTGGTGAGCATGTGCACCTCGTCGATCATGAAAACCTTGAAGCGCCCCTGCACCGGCTTGTAAACGGCCTGCTCGAGCAAGGCCTGCACTTCATCCACGCCCCGGTTGGAGGCGGCATCGAGCTCGGTGTAGTCCACAAAGCGGCCACTATCAATATCGGTACAGGCCTGGCACACGCCACAGGGCGTCGCCGTAATGCCACCTTGCCCGTCCACGCCCTGGCAGTTCAGCGACTTGGCCAGAATGCGCGAAACGGTGGTCTTGCCTACGCCGCGCGTACCAGTGAACAAATAAGCATGGTGCAGGCGCTGGGTCGTAAGTGCGTTGGTCAGGGCTTGCACCACGTGGTCCTGCCCCACCATTTCAGTGAAATTGCGGGGGCGGTACTTGCGGGCGAGCACGAGATAGGACATGCGGGGATTCTACGGGCTAGTCAGGGGTACAATAGGCGCTGACGGGCCTTCCCGCATGGTGAAGCGGCCAACCGGGTCAGGTGGGGAACCAAGCAGCCCTAACTGTGGAGCCAGTGCCGGGGTCAGGCTCGTCAACTAACAACTTCCCCCCTCTCAGTGCGCCACTTCGTTATGGTTCTGGGTTTCATGCGTTGGGCGCTGGCCCTGTGTCTTGTACTGAGTGGGTCTGCAGGCGCCCAAGGTAGTAGCGCGTCTGCCACGTTCCCCGTTATCGCCATCAATACCGAGAATGTCGCGCACACCGACATCGGTGCCCGCATCGCTTACCTGCAGGACGACACCCGTCAACTGCAAGTCAACCAGGCCATGGCCGATGGCCAGCCCTGGATGCCGGTAGCCCGCACCAGCCCCAACTTCGGCTTTACCAACAATGCCTACTGGTTCCGCTTCGCGCTCGACAACCAGACCGGCAAGCCGGTGACGCGTTTCATCGAACTCCCCCGCCCTTTTCTGGACGACGTGCGCTTGTTCCACTTCGTGGATGGCCGCATCATCACCCGCTATTCGCTGGGCGACGAGCAACCCTTTGTCCAAAGGGTGATGCAGCACCAGAACTTTGTCATGCCCCTGAATCTGGAACCCGGGCGCAATCAGGTCGCACTGCGGATCGCCTCCACCGGCACCGTGGAAGCTCCTTTGCGACTCTGGCAGCCTGCTGCCTTTTATGAGGCTGCCTCCAAAGAAAACCTGCTGGCTGGTGCCGTGTTCGGGATGCTGCTGGTGATGATTGTTTACAACCTGTTTGTGTACCTCTCCACCCGGGACGCGAACTACATCTACTACATAAGCTTCGTGGCGAGTTACCTGATGTTCTGGGCCACCTTGAATGGCTATGCCTTTGCGCTCGCCTGGCCGGAAGCCATACGCTGGAATAGCGTGGCAGTGCCCTTCTCCATCGCATGGGCCTGTCTGTCTGCCAGCCTGTTTGCTGACAACTTCCTCAAGTTGTACCGGTTTTCGCCGCCTGCCCATCGGCTCATGCAGGGCATGGCACTGGTCAGTGCCGGGCTAATGCTCGGCTCCTTCGTGCTGCCCTATGTGTGGATCATCCGGGCCACCTCAGCCTTCATTCTGGTGGTGTCGTGCGCTGCCTTGTCGATCGGGTATTGGCGCTGGTGGTTGGGTGCACGCTTTGCGCGGTTCTATTGCCTCTCCTGGACTGCGGTCTTCGTTGGTGTCAGCGTGTTGACCGCGAGCAAGTTCGGCTGGTTGCCTGCGAATTTTTGGGTAGACAACGCATCGCAAATCGGCATTTTGTCCCTGGTCGTGCTTCTGTCCTTCACGCTCGCGGACCGGATCAATACCGACCGCATCTTGCGCATCAACGCCCAAGCCGTGGCGCTGGCCCACGCCAAAAAAGCACGTGCCTCGCAACAAGCCATGCTGCAGGCGACCGCAGATGCCAATCGCGAGCTGGAAAATCGCGTCCAAGCCCGCACCAACGAACTCCATGCCGCCATGGATCAACTCCGGCTGGCCAATGATCAGTTACAGCGTTTGTCCATGACCGACAGTTTGACCCAGGTCGGTAACCGCGCTTTCTTCGACCAGTCCCTGGTCACCGAGCACAAGCGCGCGAGCCGGCTCAAGCAACCTCTGGCCTTGTTGCTGCTGGACATTGACCATTTCAAGGCCATCAACGACACCTACGGCCACCCCGCAGGGGACGCCTGCCTGAGGGCCCTGGCAGACTACATGCGGCAAAAAGTGCAGCGCGCCGGTGATCTGCTGGCCCGCTACGGTGGCGAGGAATTTGCCGTGCTGTTGATCAACAGCACTCTGGGCGACGCCCTGGATCTGGCGGACGAATTTCGGGCAGATATTGCCGGCCTGGAAGTGGTGTTTGAAGGTCGCACCTTGCGCTTCACCGCCAGCATCGGTGTGGCCAGCGCCATACCGGACATGCAGTTCACACCGTCCCAGTTTGTAGGGGATGCGGACAAGGCGCTCTATGAAGCCAAGCATGGTGGACGCAACTGTGTGCGTGCCGCAGCGCCGCGTCTCGCCGGCTTAACCAGCAGTGCGTTGCCGGCCTGAAAGACCGGAGTGCTATGAATTCAGGAGCTTCCCGCGCAGTTTCAACAGGCGCTGGAAGCCGATTCGTTCAAGAGCGCAGATAGTCCAACGCGCCCTGCCCCGCCTGCTTGCCGCTGGCAAAACAGGCTTGCAGCAGGTAGCCGCCGGTCGGGGCTTCCCAGTCCAGCATTTCGCCGGCGCAAAACACACCGGGCACCCCCTCCAGCATGAGCTGAGGCGTCAGCACCTCAAACAACACCCCGCCCGCACTGCTGATGGCCTCGTCAATCGGGCGTGCCGCTTGCAGCGTGACGGGTAGTGCCTTGATGGCTGCGGCCAGCTTGTCGGGATCGTTTACCGCCTCTTTGCCCAGGCACTCGTAAAGAATGGCGCTTTTGATGCCGTCCAGGTGCAAGCGGCTCTTGAGGTGGCTGGAGAGACTGCGGCTGCCGCGCGGGTGACGCACTTCGGCCAGCACCTTCTCAGCCGGCATGTCCGGCAGCAGGTCCAGATGAAAGGTGGCGCTTCCCTGGCGCACGATGTCGTCGCGCAGCAAGGCCGATGCCGCGTAAATCAGGCTGCCTTCCACACCGTCCTGCGTGGCCACAAACTCGCCCTTGCGCGAGAACACCACGCCCTGCGAATTGGTAAAGCTGAGTGCTACCGACTTGAAAGGCTGGCCGGCAAATTTCTCGCTGAAAAACGGCGTCCACCCGCCCTGCACATCGAAGCCGCAATTGGCCGGCACCAAAGGTGCCACGGCTACGCCACGGGCTGCCAGCAAAGGCACCCAGGCGCCGTTCGACCCCAGGCGCGCCCAACTGCCGCCACCCAGCGCCAACACCACGGCGCGGGCTTGCACCACTACCGGGCCAGTTGGCGTGTCGAACATCAGCGCTTGGTGGTCTGGCTCGGCGGATGCGCCCTGTGCCCAACCTGTCCAGCGATGGCGCATGTGGAACTGCACCCCACCGCCCGCTGCAGGGTGGCGCAAGCGGTGCAACCAGGCGCGCAACAAGGGCGCCGCCTTCATGTCCTTGGGAAACACCCGGCCCGAACTGCCCACAAAGGTTTCCACGCCCAGGCCATGGGCCCATTCACGCAGCGCGGTGGAATCCAGCCCAGCTAGCAAGGTCTCGATGGCGCTGCGCCGTTCGCCGTAGCGGCCGGCGAACGTGTCGGCGCCTTCGGAGTGGGTGAGGTTCAGGCCACCCTTGCCGGCCAGCAAAAACTTGCGGCCCACCGAGGGCATGGCGTCGAACAGGTGCACGGTCACACCGGCATCGCACAGCACTTGGGCAGCCATGAGTCCGGCAGGGCCGCCGCCCACAATGGCAACGTCCACCTGCAAGGCTTGGGATTCAGAACGGGGAGAGGTAGGCAGATCAGTCAAAGGAGTCCATCACAAAATTTCAATCAAACGGCCTTGCGCCGTCAGGAACGCGGTGTGCACAGCTTCCCCCGGATAAATCAGGGTCAGCGCGGCGCGGTATTCACGGAGTTGGGCGCACAGTTCGGGCTGGTCTTGCGGGCTGGCCGAGGACTTGAAGTCCAGCACCCACCAAGCTGCAGTGTCGCGGCGCTGCACCAAGCGATCCAGGCGCAGCGTTCTGCCACCGTGGGTCAATGCGACTTCGTTGGCATGCCACGCCAATGCGCTGCGCCGCCACGCCCACGCGCCTTCCCCACCGAGTATGCCTTGCGCCATGCGCCGGGCTTGCTGCATCTGCGCTTCGGTGAGCGAAAAAGTGCGTGCAGCCTGCGCACACTGCTCAGGCGTCCATGCATCTGCGTCGGGTACCTGGCCCTCGCGCAGCGGCAGCCATTCCAGCAAGCGGTGCATGGCTTGGCCGATACGGGACTCCAAACTTTCCGGCTCAGCAACCGCTATCAATTCAGGAGCTGCTCGCGCATATTCCATGGGCGCTAGAGGCACTTTTTTATTCAAACTTTCAGTGGGGAGCGCCCACAAAGCGAAGGACTCAGCAGTGACCGATTCGGTCGACTCCGCACTGTCTACCCCCTCGAGAGCCGTGGAGGGCGCAACGTCTGCCGCCAACTCCTGCAAGCGCTTCCACCAGCTGCCCTCGCGCTCGCGGTGGGGCGCTGTGCTGGAGAGCACCAGGGTGGACTGGGTGCGGGTGAGCGCTACATACAAAGCATTGAGTTCCTCCCGCGCGCGGGCGGTTTGCTCCAGCGCCAGGGTATCCACCACACAGGCAGGTGGGCGGGACTCGCTGGCCAGAAACACAAACTTGCGGGGGTAAGCAGACTCGCCCGGCCAATCCACGAGCACGCCCATGGATTCGGGCCGGGTACCTTCGGCATCAGTGTCCAGCAATATCACCAGCGGCGCCTCCAGCCCCTTGGCGCCGTGGATGGTGAGCAGGCGCACCGCGCCTGCGTCGGCCCGCACCGGCGCAGGAATGCCGCCGGCACGCAGCGCGCGCACCAGGGTGTAGGCGGTGCTGTAGCGCCCGCCGTCCACCTGCAAGGCGGCATTGAGCAACGCGCGCACGTTGGCCAAGACGCTCTCCCGCAGCACCGCCGGGCTGGCGGCGGCGAAGCGGGCCAACACGTCACCGTCGTCATAGATGGCGCTCAGCGCATCGTGCACAGGCAAGCTCTGTACCCAGCCCTGCCAGCGGGTGAGGGACCGGGCTGCCGACAGCATGCGCGGGCTCAGGGGCAAACCGCCCTCCACGTCCGGGTCGGCGGCGGCGAACTCACACAACACCGCCATCCAGACGGTTACGAGCGCGTCGGGGTCTGCCGCGCGTGCCTGGCGGCGGGCTGTCTGGTGCAAGAGGCTCAAGTCCACTAGGTCCTCATCGCTCGCACCAAACAAAGGCGACTTGAGCGCACGCGCCAGTGACAGGTCGTGCGCGGGCGACACCAGCACATCGAGCAAGGCCACGAGGTCTTGCACTTCGGGCATCTCGCCCAACTCGTTTTTCTCAGGCTGCTGGGCCGGAATGCGCAGTGCCGCCAGCTCTTGCTGCATCAGCGTCAAGCGTTCGCGCTTGCGGGCCAGCACCATGATGTCTTGCGGCCGCAAGTGCCCGCCGCGCCCGCTGAGCTGCCCGGCCAACCACAGGGCGGCCTGCCGGCACTCCAGGGTTTTGAGGGTGTCTTCGGACTCGTGGCGGGGCATGGTCAGGCTGTCGCGCCAGCCCATTTCCTCAGACCCATCTTCTTCGGGTTTGGCGGTGCGCTCGATGCGTGGCAGCTTCCACACCGAGCCGGCGTCCACCGACTCGGAAGTGTGCGGCCGGTAGTCTTCAAACTCGCCGGCATCCTGCGCGCCCAGCATGGCCGTGTTCACTAGGCCGATGATGGCCTGCGCATTGCGCCGCGTGTGGTCGCAGCTCAGCACATCGCCTTGCAAGCCCTCCACCACAAACGCTTTGGCCGCGCGGAAGACTTGGGGCTCGGCACGGCGGAATCGGTAAATGCTCTGCTTGGGGTCACCCACGATAAACACGCCTGGGCGGTTGCCCGCACCGCCGTAGCCCTGCAACCAGGTGCTCAGGGCCTGCCATTGCAAGGGGTTGGTGTCCTGAAACTCGTCGATCAGCAAGTGCTTGACCCTCGCATCCAGGCGCTCCTGCAGCCAGCCTGAAATCTCTTCGTCCGAGAGCAGGCGCAATGCGGCCTGCTCCAGATCGCCCATGTCGATCCAGCCCCGCTCGCGCTTGAGGGCGGCGTAGTCTTGCAGCAAGCCCCGGCTCAGGCGGGCCATGCGTTGCTGGTGCTGCCAGGCCTGGTGCTGGTCCATGGCGGCTTTGGTCTCGGCCAGCAAGACCTGGGCTTCGCGCACGGTCTCAATGCCGACCACCTTTTCGCTCAGTTTGCGAGGGGTGCCTTTGTCGGTGAAAAGGGCTTTGAAAATGGCGGTGGCATCGCGTGCGGTCAGCGCTTTCTCCAGTTCCGAGCCTGCTTCTGTGCAGGTCTTCAGGCTGCTGGCGCCCAGCGCTTTGGCACTGGCCCAGAGCAGCTGTTGCACCACCTCGCTGAACATACGGTCTTGGGGCTGCGACCACGCCGACATGGCCGGGAACTGCTGCGTGAAATGCAGCACCGACGCGTCGACCACGCCATGTTCTTCAGCCAAGGCAAACTCGGTGCGCTTGTGGATGGCGGCTTCCAGCGCCTTGAGCGTGCCGTGGCGCCCGTAGACGCCTACCGCCTCCAGATAGTCGGCGCGGGCCGCCGCATCCTGGGCAATGCGGGTGTGAAAGCGGCGCCTGACCTGGGCTATGGCCTTGGCATCGTTCTCCAGCAGCTCGTACTGCGTGGGCAAGCCCAGCTGGTGCAACATGCCCAGCGGTGCGCTGCGCAACAGCGCCGCAAACCAGCTGTGGAAGGTGCGCACCTGCACCGGCCGGCCAGCAAGCAGCAGAGCCTCATGCAAGCCGCGCAGTTTGGCCAGCTGCTCCGCACCGGGATCGCCCTGCACACCCCGCAGCTGCAGCTCGCGCCGCAAGGTGGCGTCATCGGCCCGGGCATAGCTGCGCAGCCAGTCATAGAGGCGCTCGCGCATTTCACCGGCAGCTTTTTTGGTGAAGGTGATGGCCAGAATCTCATGCGGCGCTGCGCCGTCAAGCAAGGCGCGCACCATGCGGGACACCAGCATCCAGGTCTTGCCGGCGCCGGCACAGGCCTCCACCGCCACACTGCGGCGGGGGTCGCAGGCGATGGCATAAAAGTCAGCCCGTGCAACGTGGCGGCCATTCACCTCATAGGCGGCGATGTCGTGCACGGCAGTCATGGCGCGCTCCAGAAATCTTTGCGGCACAAGCCACGCGCCTGGCAGTAGTCACAGGCCACGCCATCCCCCAGCGCGGGCAAGGGCTCTCCGGCCGCCAGGCGGGCCATGTCAGAGGCAATACCCTCCACCAAGGCGTCACGGGCCAGCACAATGTCTTTTTGCTCTACGGGCACAGTCCCGTCCCGCTCGCCCACGTTGATATAGGCGGCCTGCAAGGTGTCGTGGGGCAGCAGCGCCGCGTAAAAGGCGATCTGCGTGTCCTCCAGCGGGTTCTTGACCCGCTCTTTGGTTTTGGCCGAAGGCTCGGTCTTGTAGTCCAGCACCATGGTCGCTCCATCGGTGCCCGTATCCGTACGGTCAATGCGCCCCATGAGCGTGACGCTGCCAACCGGCTGGGTATGCGAGGTTTCGCCACTGGCATAGGTCCAGCCCTGGGCCTCGTGCTTTTCCAGCCACTGCAAGTAGCCGTCGCGGACGTTGGGCCACGCTGCGGCGAAGGGCAAAAACTCGCCATCGGGCAATCCCATGGATGCGGTAACGGAAGTTGCGCAAGCTTCCAACAAGGCGCTGCGCGGCTCAAGCCCGCTCAAAGGCTCTGTCTGCAAAGCGCTGTGAAACTCCTGCAGCACCGCATGCAGCCAGAGCCCGAAGTCCCGCTTGTCCACATCGGACTCCAACTCGTCCACCGGCTTGAGACCGAGTTGCCGTAGCGCAAAAAAGCGGTAGGGGCAAGTGCGCAAATCCTCGTAGGCACTGGCTGATAGTTGACGCACCGGAATGCGGTCACCGGGCGGCTGAGGCGGGAGCACAGTCGCGGGCATGACCTGCCTGGATGTTCGTGGATCACTCGCCTGCACCTCTGCCACACCGGGTTGCAGGCGCAACCACTGCACCAGCGGGCTGGCCGCGATGTGTTCACCGGTGTCGTCACTGCTGCGCCACAGTACCTCGACCGCTGGCGCCTGCAAGGCCTGGCGCCAGGATGCGCGCAGACGGGACTCCAATTCAGCGCGTGAGGGCATGCCCAGTGCCGCACGCTGCGCGGGAGTCCAAATGCCTGCCGGCTCTGGGGACGGATTCAAACGCACCTCGTCGCAGCCGGCCAACACCACGGCGGCAAAGGGGCGGGCCAGCATCTGGCTCATGGGTAGAATGACGACTTGTTCCTCATCCGGATAAGCGGGTTGAAAGCTGTGCGCCTCCAGCACTTGATTCACCCAAGACGAAAAAGCGCTCAGGTCCATGCGGGTACCCGCCCACAAGGCAGCGTCCATATAGTCTGCCCAAGCTTGCGGCTCTGGTGGGGTCAAGCGCAGCGCACCCAAGGCCATGGCTCCGGCCTCATCGGCCTGCAAGGACTCCCACCAGCCACAGTTCTGCAACACGGCCTGCATGCGTGCCAACCATGCGGGCAAGGGGCGGCTGCCACTCAACTCAATGCGCACGTGATCGATACGGGCACACATGGCGCGCAATGTCTCTGAGTCCTTGACGGGTTTGCAGCCGGACACATGGCGCCAGTCGCGCACTTGCTCTTTGCGCAGGGCCTGCTCCAGAGCCTGTAGGTCCGCAGCAAAGGCTGGAGCCTGCTTGAACGCATTCAACACGGCATCCGTGCTGGCATTCCAAACGGCCGCTCGCAGCAAGGCCATCAGTGCGGCTCCGGCGCGGCTGGTGGAGAGCTTCCAGCCGTTCTCATCCCGCATGGCAATACCTGCAGACTCCAGCATGGCACGCACACGGCGCGTCAGTGCGCGGTCGGACGACACCAGGGCAAGTGGATAACGGTCTGCCGCCACATGCGAGATGGCACATGCCACTGCCCGCTGGGCTTCGTCTTCAGCATCCGCGCAAGTATGAAAATGCAAATGCTCTAACGCCAAGTTCAACGCGTTGCCTGTATGGGGTTCGACGTCATCCAACCGAAATAACTCCGCCTTGCTACCCCAATGCGCCTTGAGCGCGCCGGAAACCGGGTCGGAGGCCAGCCCTTGCACCAAGGCTACAGAATCCCAAGCTTCCAATACCTCTGCATCAAACAACGCGTCGGTGGAATAGGAAGACACCGCCGCCCATTCCACAGCGACCCGGGCGACCTTGGCCTCCCAAGCAAGCGCTTGGCTTTCCATGCCCACCGACACGGCAGCGCGGGCCTGCGAGGCCCATTCCCCGCGCCCCTGCGGACCTGCAGCTGCGGCCCACGGGGCGAGTTGTTGCGCTGTTTCCGCTAACAGGCCAGCAAGTGAAGATTGCGCCCCCATGCCTGCCTGAGCCAACAGATGTTGAGCGGTGAGCGTATCCAGCGCCATGTCATGGCTAATGTCGGTGGCTTGAAGGCTGCGCGCAGAGATGGATGCCAGCCAATTCGAGGTGGTTTCGAACCGGGGAGAAAAACCCTGCGGATGAAGGTCTGACCACACTCGGCGTGCCAAGGGCAGAAGTTGGGCATAGGGCAGCAACACCAGCGTGCGGCCGGGGTGGGCGCCGGAATCAGCGATCCAGCGCTGAAGCCGAACCATCAACCCACTGCCGGGTGCTGACCACAAGGCCATCGCAGGATGACTTGGCGCATAAGCAAAGGCCCGCAGCCCCCGGGCTGCATCGCTTTTGGCTATGCCAGCGATAGTTTGCGGGGCGTCGTGGGGGGGCTTGGTTTCTGTCACAATGCCGCAACTTTAGCTGCATTAGCACTCTTCCAAAGGAAACTCCATGGCCAGCGAACTCATCAAACACGTCACCGACGCCACATTTGAAGCCGATGTATTGCAGTCTGCGCAACCCATCCTGGTGGACTACTGGGCTGAGTGGTGCGGCCCCTGCAAAATGATCGCGCCCATTCTGGACGAAGTGTCTGCTACCTACGAGGGCAAGTTGCAGATCGCCAAGATGAATGTGGACGAAAACCGCGACATTCCAGCCAAGTTCGGTATCCGTGGTATCCCAACATTGATGTTGTTCAAGGACGGTCAATTGGCTGCTACCAAGGTAGGCGCACTGAGCAAAGCGCAACTCACTGCCTTCATCGACCAGCAACTGGCCTGATCCGCCTTTCGCCCCAGCGACCGTGACACTGCAGCACGGTCGCAATTTCCTGTCATAATATTTGTGTTCACCCGCCGGATTGAAGGCGGTCAGCCAGATCAGGCTCAGGACACCGAGGCCAAGCACACGGTCTTGCCTCAACCCCCACTCCCCTGAATTTTTCGAACCAACCCTGGTTTCCTTGCCGATTTCCGGTTAACGCCCTGACGGGACCCACTCCATGCATTTAAACGAACTCAAAGCACTGCACGTGTCCGAAGTGCTCAAGCAAGCAGAAGAACTTGAGATTGAAAACACCGGCCGCATGCGCAAGCAGGAGCTGATGTTCGCAATCATCAAGAAACGGGCCCGTGCCGGCGAGCAGATCATTGCCGACGGCGTGCTGGAAATCCTGCCGGACGGCTTCGGCTTTCTACGTAGTCCCGATACCAGCTACACCGCCAGCACGGACGACATCTACATCAGCCCCAGCCAGGTGCGCCGCTTCAACCTGCACACCGGGGACATGATTGAAGGTGAAGTCCGCACACCGAAAGACGGTGAGCGTTACTTTGCGCTGAACAAGTTGGACAAGGTAAACGGCGGACCGCCTGAAGGCAACAAGCACAAGGTCATGTTTGAAAACTTGACCCCCTTGTTCCCCAAGGTGCAAATGCGCTTGGAGCAAGATGGCCTCAAGACCGACGAAAACATCACCGGCCGGGTCATTGACATCATTGCCCCTATCGGCAAAGGCCAGCGCGCCCTGCTGGTCGCCCCGCCCAAGAGTGGCAAGACCGTGATGATGCAGCACATCGCCCATGCGATTTCTGCCAACTACCCCGACAGCCACATGATGGTGCTGCTGGTCGATGAGCGCCCCGAAGAAGTGACCGAAATGCAGCGCACCGTCAAAGGCGAGGTAATTGCCTCCACCTTCGACGAACCCGCTGCGCGTCACGTTCACGTAGCCGAAATGGTGATCGAGCGTGCCAAGCGTTTGGTAGAGCTCAAAAAAGACGTGGTGATCCTGCTGGACTCCATCACCCGTCTGGCCCGGGCCTACAACAACGTGGTTCCATCTTCCGGAAAAGTGTTGACCGGTGGTGTGGATGCGAATGCGTTGCAGCGCCCCAAACGATTCCTGGGTGCGGCCCGTAACGTCGAAGAAGGCGGCTCACTCACCATCATTGCGACCGCACTGGTGGATACCGGCAGCCGTATGGACGAAGTGATTTTTGAAGAGTTCAAGGGCACCGGCAACAGCGAAGTGCATTTGGACCGTCGCCTGTACGAAAAGCGGATATTCCCTTCTATCCAGCTGAACCGCAGTGGTACCCGCCGCGAAGAATTGCTGTTGCAGCCGGAAATTCTGCAAAAGACCCGCATCCTGCGACAGTTCCTCTACAACATGGACGAAATCGAATCCATGGAAATGGTGCTCAAGCAAATGCGTGCCACCAAGAACAACAGCGAGTTCTTCGACATGATGCGTCGGGGCGGCTGATTCGGACTAAGCTATAATTTAGGGTTTTCGCGACAAGTACGCCGAGTTTTTATATTGCGCAGGGTTTGCGCAAGGACCGGCGCGGCTAGCGCAACTGATGGAGAAGAGTATGAAAGAAGGCATTCACCCCAACTACCGCGAAGTTTGCTTCCAGGACATGTCCAACGGTTTCAAGTTCGTGACACGTTCTTGCGCAAACACCAAGGAAATGATCAAGATGGAAGACGGCCGCGAGCTGCCACTCTTCAAGTTGGATACCACCAGCGAATCCCACCCTTTCTACACCGGCACGCAAAAGTCGGTGGACAACATGGGCGGACGCGTGGAAAAATTCCGCAACCGTTTCGGCAAGACCGCAGCGAAGTAATCTCAGTTCAGGCTCCGGCCTGGGTTGGTATAAAAGCAGCACGGAATCCCGGGCTGCTTTTTTTTTGATTTAAACCTGTTTCCCCACTGATCCGCGTGAACCTACCGAACCCCGCCATCGTTGCGCAAGCCTCTGTCAGGCGCCTCCCGCGTCCCGCACTGATTCTGTTGTGTCTGGCCTTTATCGGTGCAGGCTTTATCGGTCGTGATGCATGGCGGACAGCCGACTTAAGCGCTCTGGGATTCATGGCAGCGCTCGCACGCGGGGACGCATCCTGGATCCACCCGACGCTACTCGGCATCAAGCCGGATTTCCCTGCACTCCTCCCTTACTGGATTGGAGCCTTGGTCTTGAATTGGACACCAGCAGGATGGCCGGCAGACTTCTGGGTTCGGGTTCCCTTTGCGCTCTTGTTGACATTGGCTTTTGTCGGAACTTGGTACGGCAGCTATTACCTCGCGCGCACTCCTGCAGCCCAGCCAGTCGCTTTCGCGTTCGGCGGAGAAGCCAAACCTACCGACTATGCGCGAGCCATGGCAGATGGAGGCCTATTGGCATTTTTGGCATCCCTGGGTCTGGCGCAACTCGGACACGAAACCACACCTGCACTCGCGCAACTGGGATTCAGCGCGCTCCTGTTTTTTGCGCTCAGCGCACTTCCCTACCACCGCACTGGACCCTACGTCAGTGCAGTCTTGGGACTAGCCGGCTTGGCTTTGAGCGGGGCACCTGCCCTGTCACTAATGTTCGGGATGGGCGGCGCTTGCATTCACGCCATGGACAAACGCACGGGTGCAGGAAATGACGCAGTCAAAAGCTACATCACCCTCGAAGCCATAGGCCTCGCGACGGTCTCCGTCATCACTGCCGTCTTTGCTTGGAAGCTGGGACTTTGGAGTTGGAAGGTGGAGTGGCCCGCCCTGACTTGGGCCTATTGGAATGGACACATTCAATTACTCCTCTGGTTCACATGGCCTGCCTGGCCCTTGGCGCTTTACAGTGTCTGGCGTTGGCGCAAGCAGTTGTTCAATCTGAACATCAGCCGGCACCTCTCGTTGCCATCTTGGTTTATCGTGACCAGCGTAGGCACCATGCTGCTCTCAGGAGCTCCGGATCGGACTTTGCTATTGGCACTCCCCGCTTTCTCTGCCATGGCTGCCTTTGCATTGCCTACCCTACGCAGACAAGTTGCGGCATTGATCGACTGGTTCACCTTGCTGTTCTTTACAGGGTGTGGAGTGATCATCTGGGTCGTTTGGATTGCGATGCAAACCGGCACCCCACCGCAGCCGGCAGCGAATGTGGCCCGCTTGGCACCGGGCTATGAGGCGAGCTTCCAGATACTGCCCTTCTTGTTTGCGTTGGGTGCCACTTTGGCCTGGGGATGGTTGGTTCGGTGGCGGGCGGGACGTCATCGCGCAGCGATCTGGAAAAGCCTGGTGCTTCCCGCTAGCGGGGCGTCCCTCTGCTGGCTATTGTTGATGACCTTGTGGATGCCCTTGCTGGACTATGCGCAAAGCGCGCGCACCATGGTGCGGCAAGCGACACAAATTGTTGCCCGTGACCAATGTGCCCAAGTGCTGAACCTCGATACCGCGCAAATTGCGGCGCTCCAGTGGTACGGTCAGCTCAATCTGCGCCCCACCACTGAAGCCGCAGCATGCGAATGGCTGCTGACAGAACCGGGAGCCAACTCCGAAATTGCATCCATCGTCGACCGATCAGTATGGGCACCGCACACTTTGGTGCAGCACCCTGTGGCCAACTCGGAAATGTTCTGGATCATGAAGCGCCGCTAAACGCCCGGAACCTTGGCGAACCTAGGACCTATTGAGGGCGGACGCGTGCCGCCCTGAACCGCAGGGTGAAGGTAGAGCCCCGTCCGGGAATGCTTTCAATCAGCAATTCAGCACCATGGCGCTGTGCCACGTGTTTGACAATAGCAAGACCCAGCCCCGTGCCTCCCGTATCCCTCGAGCGGCTTCTGTCGACCCGGTAAAACCGCTCGGTCAAGCGAGGTATATGTTCAGGCGCGATTCCCGGCCCCGTATCTTGGACCGATAGTTCGCCTTCGCCTTCAGCCGTTTTATGCCAATGGACCCGGATACTCTTATCTGCCGGTGTGTAACGGATGGCATTGCCGATCAAATTGAATACTGCACTGTGCAATTCAGACGGTGAACCGGTGACCGCCACGGCATCCGACACCAGAAACTGGATATCCTGAGGCTTGCCCCAGACCAACGACGACAGGTTGTGGGCTTCCTGCTTGCACTGCTGCAACAGCTGCACCATGTCCACGAGATCTGAGCCTGAAGGCGCAGGGCTCCCCTCCAAGCGGGAAAGCGTCAACAAGTCGTTGACAAGACTCTGCATGCGCGTCGCTTGCTGGGACATCAAATTCAGGTAGCTCTGCCGCTCAGACTCATCCAGGGGAAGCGTCTGCAGGGTTTCAACAAAACCAGCGAGCACCGTCAAGGGCGTACGGATTTCGTGAGACACATTGGCCACGAAATCCCTGCGCATGGCCTCCGCCTGCTCCAGGGCCGTAATGTCACGGGACAGCAAGAGGTTGCGCCCCTCCCCGTAGGGATGTAGGTGCACAGACAAACGCACAGGCTTCGAACCTGTGCTTTCGCGACCCGGCATCACCAGGCCGTGTGAGAAATCCTGACCGGAATAATAGGTAGCGAAACCAGGGTCGCGAACCAGATTCCCGAAATGCTGAAGCATGTCACGACGAGCATCAAAGCCGAAGTGCTGCCCTGCCATCTGGTTAAACCATTCGATGCGACCGTTTGCATCCAGCAGAACAACACCGTTCGGAGAGGCTTGCAGCGCAGCCAAAAAATCCTGGAGCTTGGTTTCACCTTCGGCCACGCGACGCTCGCGGGAACGCATCTGACGGCGCGTGCGGTCTGCCACCTCATTCCAGAAGCCATACCCGAGGGTCAACTCCGTGGACTCGCCCGACTGCAGCCAGCGCATGAGCTTCGCACCACGCACCGCATCGATCAATAACCAGAGAAAACTGCCCACAAGAATGCCGACTACAGCACCCCAGACGGGAGAATACTTACCGGCAAGCAGATAGCCGAGGACAGCCCCCAGCGCCTGCAAAAGCAGGAACGACAGAACTCGAAAAAACATTCGTGAACTGTAATCGCTCAGGCGCTTGCCCGGGCAGCAGTCTGCACAACAGTTTGAACCGGAATGGCTGGCTTTGCCGTCAAGCGATAGCCTGCACCGCGCACCGTCTCCACCATGGAACCGGCGTGCGCCAAAGCTTCACGTAAACGTTTGACGTGCACATCCACAGTTCGCTCTTCGATGTAGACATGATCGCCCCAGACGTTGTCAAGCAGTTGCGCCCGGCTATGCACCCGCTCAGCATGTCCCATAAGGTAATGCAACAGCTTGAACTCTGTGGGCCCCAGCTTGAGGGCGGTTTCTTCGAAGGACACGCGATGCGTGGCGGGGTCCAGGGTCAAGCCGGCGATAGTCAGCGCTTCGCCGGTGCTTTCCGGCGTACGGCGGCGCAAGACTGCGCGTACACGGGCCAGCAACTCCTTCGTGGAAAACGGTTTCGCAATGTAATCATCCGCCCCTGCGTCCAAGCCGGCAACCCGATCCGCCTCATCCCCACGGGCTGTGAGCATGATGATGGGGACCTCTTTGGTCCTTGGATCAGAGCGCCAGCGCTTGGCCAAGGTCAAGCCGCTTTCGCCGGGCAACATCCAGTCCAGAAGGATCAAATCAGGCACGCCCGCATCGATCTCGCGCTGCGCAGAGTCACTGTCCATAGCCCAACGAGGCCGGAACCCGTTATGCCTAAGATTCACTGCTATCAACTCAGCAATGGCCGATTCATCTTCGACCACCAGAACGGCGGGCATGGTTTTCATTTGACGACAGACTCGATTTTTTCCATGGTCGAGTGACGCACATCTTCACCCTTGACCACGTAGATGATGAACTCGGCGATGTTCTTGGAGTGATCGCCGATACGCTCGATCGCCTTGGCCAGGAACAACAAATCCAAGCTGGGGGAAATCATGCGTGGGTCTTCCATCATGTAGGTCACCAGCTTGCGCACGAAGCCATCAAACTCGGCATCGATCAAGTCGTCTTCTTTGAGAATAGACACTGCAGCGTTCACATCCAAGCGGGCAAACGCATCCAGCGCCTTGTTCAACAAACCGGAGGCCAGGTCGGCGGCGACGCGCAGCTCCAAGGAAGGCAATGAACGGGGTGCGCCACTGTGAATGATGGAACGCACCATGCGGGCGATCTTCTCCGCTTCATCCCCCACACGCTCAAGGTTGGCGGTGGTCTTGGAGATGGCAATCAACAAACGCAGATCGCGGGCAGTCGGTTGGCGGCGGGCGATGATGCTGGAGAGATCACGATCGATTTCCAGTTCCATGGCGTTCACGCGGGCTTCGCGGGCTGTGACTTCGTCAGCCACTTCCACGCTGAACTGCGACAGTGCGTAGATTGCCTGGCGGATCTGGGATTCAACCAATCCACCCAGCTCCATCACTTGCGACGAAACCGAGGTCAGTTCGCTGTCGAACTGGGTTGATAGGTGTTTATCTGGCATGGGGTCCTCTCCTTGCTTAGCCGAAGCGGCCTGTAATGTAGTCTTCTGTTTCTTTGCGGGTCGGCTTGAAGAACATTTGTTCTGTAGGACCGAACTCGACCAGATCGCCCAAGTACATGTAAGCGGTGTAGTCGCTGCAACGGGCCGCTTGCTGCATGTTGTGGGTCACGATCACCACGGTGTAATCGTTCTTCAATTCCACAATCAGCTCTTCCACCTTGGCAGTAGAGATAGGATCCAACGCAGAGCAAGGTTCGTCGAGCAACAAGACTTCTGGCTTGATCGCAATGCCGCGGGCAATGCACAAACGTTGCTGCTGACCGCCCGAGAGGCTGGAGCCGCTTTGGTGCAACTTGTCTTTCACTTCAGTCCACAGCGCGGACTTGCGCAAGGCCCATTCCACGCGCTCTTCCATGTCGGTGGAGCTGAGGTTTTCGAACAACTTCACGCCGAAGGCGATGTTGTCGTAAATGGACATCGGGAACGGTGTGGGCTTCTGGAACACCATACCCACCTTGGCACGCAGCAAGGCCACGTCTTCCTTGCTGGTTAGCAGGTTCTGGCCGTCCAACAGGATCTGGCCTTCCGCGCGCTGCTCGGGGTAGAGCTCAAACATGCGGTTGAAAATGCGCAACAAAGTGGACTTGCCGCAACCGGAGGGGCCGATGAAGGCGGTCACGCGCTTCTCCGGGATCTCCATGTTGATGCCCTTGAGGGCGTGGAACTTGCCGTAGTAGAAGTTCAGGTCCTTGACAGAAATCTTGGACTTGGTAGGGGCGCTAGGTGTGTTCAACATACAGGTAATCCTTTAATCGTCAGTGCGCGGCGCGCATCAGGCTTTGGAGCGGGTCAGCACCCGCGCCAGAATGTTCAGTCCCAAAACAGCCAGGGTGATCAGGAACACGCCTGCCCAAGCCAGCTGTTGCCAGTTTTCATAGGGGCTCATGGCGAACTTGAAGATAGTCACCGGGAGGCTGGCCATGGGCTCGCTCAGGGAAGACGTCCAGAACTGGTTGCTCAGCGCCGTGAACAACAAGGGCGCTGTTTCGCCGGCAATGCGGGCGACCGCCAACAACACACCGGTAATCACACCGGCACGGGCCGACTTCAGGGTGATGCTCAGAATCACTTTCCACTTGGGCGCGCCCAATGCATAGGCCGCTTCACGCAAACCTGCTGGAACCAACTGGAGCATGTTTTCCGTGGTGCGGATCACGACCGGGATCACGATCAGGGACAAGGCCAGAATGCCTGCGTAGCCGGAGAATGACTTGAACCGCGATACCACCACGGCATAGACAAACAATCCGACCACGATAGAGGGCGCAGACAAGAGGATGTCGTTGACAAAACGCACGGTGGCTGCCAGCCAGCTCTTGCTGTCGAACTCGACCAGGTAAATGCCGGCCATCACGCCGATAGGAGTGCCTACGCAAGTAGCCAGAACCACCATCAACAAAGATCCGTAGATGGCGTTGGCCAAACCACCGGCCTCATTGGGCGGCGGAGTCATTTGCGTCAGGGTAGCGATGGACAAGCCACCCAGTCCCAGGCGGACTGTTTCCCACAGGATCCAGAACAGCCAGAACAAGCCGAACGCCATGGCAGCCAAGGCCAGAGCCGTTGCGACAACGTTGACACGCTTGCGATACGCAAAGCGCGCGGTGCGGATTTCAGACAAAGTTGCGCTCATGACTTGGCTCCTTCCGACTTGCGCAATTGCGCCAGCAGAAGTTTGGACAAAGAGAGAATCACAAAGGTGATAAAGAAAAGCACCAGACCCAAGTACATCAATGACGCTTGGTGCAAGCCTTCACCGGCTTCGGCGAATTCATTGGCCAGTGCAGAGGTAATGCTGTTCGCTGCCTGGAACAGGCTGAGCGAATCCAGTTGGTTGAAGTTGCCGATCACAAAGGTCACTGCCATGGTTTCGCCAATGGCACGCCCCAAGCCCAACATGATGCCGCCAATAACGCCGGTCTTGGTGTAAGGCAAAACGACCTTGGACACGACTTCCCAGGTTGTGGCTCCCAATCCGTAAGCGGACTCTTTGAGCATGGGTGGGGTCACTTCAAACACATCACGCATGACGGATGCAATGAAGGGAATGATCATGATGGCCAGAATAATGCCGGCCGACAAAATGCCGATACCTACGGGCGGGCCGGAGAAAAATGCGCCGATATAGGGCACGCCAGCAGTCCAGGCTTGAATGGGTTGCTGCACATAGGTGGCCAATACCGGGCCGAACACCAAAAGCCCCCACATGCCATACACGATGGACGGTACGGCAGCCAACAACTCAATGGCAGTGCCCAAGGGACGCTTGAGCCACGCGGGTGACAACTCTGTCAAAAACAAAGCAATACCGAAGCTGACGGGGACCGCAATCAAAAGTGCGATCAACGAAGTTGCCAAGGTGCCGTAGATCATGACCAAGCCACCGAAATCCTCTTGTACAGGGTCCCAAGTGGTGCTGGTCAAAAAGGAGAGTCCGTACTTGCTGATCGCCGGCCAGGCGCTCATGGTCAGAGTAACCAAAATGGACACCAGCAGGACCAGGGTGACTAGAGCGGAGGCCTTGGCCGCCCAACCGAACATGCGGTCAGCCAGGGGCCCTGAACGGGCACGTTTCATCGGGGGTGGTTTTGTCATGACGCGGGAAGATTGTTGAACAATGTTCTGACTCGGGGAATCCCCATGGACGAGTGTAGATGACATGGGGATTTCCTCCGTCAGTGTCAATTCAACAGCGGCTTACTTGAAAGCGATGGGCTTGCCAGCGCCATCCTTGATTTCGCCCCAGGACTTCTGGATGGCGGCAACCACAGCTGGAGGCATAGGCACGTAATCCAAATCTTCAGCAGCCTTGGCACCGTTGGTGTAAGCCCAGTTGAAGAACTTGAGGGTCTCAGAAGCGTTAGCTGGCTTGTCTTGTTTCAGGTGCATCAAAATGAAGGTAGCGCCGCTGATAGGCCATGCATCCTTGCCGGGCTGATTGGTCAGAATCTGGTAGAACGTCTTGGTCCAGTCAGCACCTGCAGCCGCTGCCTTGAAAGTGTCATCTTCAGGCTTCACAAAGTTGCCGGCAGCGTTTTGCATGATGGCGTAGTTCAGCTTGTTTTGCTTGACGTAGGAGTACTCCACGTAACCCATGGAATTGGGCAGGCGTGCCACGAATGCGGCCACACCTTCGTTGCCCTTGCCACCTGCGCCTACAGGCCAGTTCACCGCTGTACCTTCACCCACTTTGGACTTCCACTCGGCGTTCACTTTGCTCAAGTAGTTGGTGAAGATGAAGGTGGTACCGGAACCGTCCGCACGGCGCACTTGGGCGATAGGAGCGTCTGGCAGATTCAAGCTGGGGTTCAAAGCCTTGATGGCAGGATCGTTCCACTTGGCCACTTTGCCCAAGTAGATGTCACCCAACACTTGGCCGTTGAGCTTCAGGGTGCCGGGTTCGATACCCTTCACGTTAATCACGGGAACCACACCACCCAAAACGGTGGGGAACTGCATTTGACCCTTGGATTTCAAAACGTCGTCAGTCAAGGGAGCGTCAGAGGCGCCGAAATCCACAGTCTTGGAGTCGATTTGTTTGATACCACCACCGGAGCCGATGGACTGGTAATTCACCTTCACGCCAGTGGCCTTGTTGTAATCAGAAGCCCACTTGGAATAGATGGGTGCAGGGAAAGAAGCGCCTGCACCGGTGATTTCCTGAGCAGAGGCGAAACCGGAAGCAGCCAGAGCAGCACTTACTCCGGCAGCCAAGGCGATGCGTTGAAATGTCAATGTCATGGGAAGCCTTTAGACGTAGGGTTGGAAAATTCGAACAGGTTGAACTTTAAGAATCTTTTATGACAAGTATGTGACGAAGCGCATCCAATGCAAAGGGGCAAGCAAAGGAGCTTCGCCAAGCCCGATTTTCAAACTTTTGTCACAAAACTGACGCAAAAGATACTTACGCTCTGCGGTTTTCAACCTTGGAGCCCGCCATGTCCGTATTCGCCCTCTCCCGCCGCACACTCATCGTCGCAGCCACTGTCCTGGCCGGCTTGAGCGGTTGCGCCACCGTGTCCCAGCCCGTCAGCGTGGCTGACACCATCGCCCGCACCCCTTCTCTGAGCACCCTGAACTCCCTGGTGTCCAAAGCCGGACTTACAGAAGCGCTTAAGGGCGCGGGCCCATTCACCGTGTTTGCGCCCAGCAACGACGCATTCAAGGCTGTGCCAGCCAAAACCCTGGACGAACTGGCCGCCAACCCTGAAAAACTCAAGGCCGTACTGACCTTCCACGTGGTGCCGGGCAAGCTGGCTGCTGCGGACATCAAAAACAGCAATGTGAAATCGCTGAATGGCGCAGTTCTCGCAGTTTCCAAGGCCGGAGCTTTTGTCACCGTAGAGAACGCTGCCGTGACCGACGCTGACCTGCTTGCCACCAACGGCGTGGTGCACGTGGTCGACACCGTGTTGCTGCCGCCGGCGAAATAAGTCTTAAAGCAACAAGCAAATGAGCTGCTGGCGCACATAGAACGTGCGCCAGCAGCTATTCTTTTTATAGCAATCCAATTACTACATGTTCCAGACGTCGTACCGCCTGACCCGCCGCTCCCTGCTCGCCCAAATTACCCTGGGCAGTTCTGCCCTTGCAGCGCCTGCCGCTTTTGCGCAGGGCAACAAGGCAGCTTCCGCTTCCAATGGCCCCGTGGTTGTGCAAGTGGTGGACGTGTCAGCCTCACAAATCGACGTTTCCCGGGACTTTCTGGTCGGATCCCGCGCTGCCTGGCAGGACCTGAATGCGCGCGGCGGTATCCGCAACAAGGCGGTGCGTCACTTGGTGTTGGAAGTGGATGGCAGTGCCAAGTCTCTGCGCGGCGTGGCCGACGCCCTCAAGGGCATGAACGAATGCGTCGCAGCCGTCGGCACTGTGGGCGACAAAGTGGCTGCCCAATTGGCTGCTGTTCTGCGACGGGAACTGCCCGATTTGCCCCACGTAGCGCCTTGGCTGCACAACCCCGGTGATGGCGCCGATAACACCTTCAGCATTTTTGCCACACGGCAGGAGCAGATTGCCTACGCCATCAAGTCGCTCTCTGTCATGGGCGTGCAGGAAGTTGGCGCCGTGTATGGCAGCACCTCGGAGTTGGCCACCTACCGCGAAGACGTGGAGCGTGCCGCCACCGAGCTCAAACTCAAGGTCCGTACCTACGCGCCCACGACCACCCTGGACAGCTTGGCCACCACTCTCAATGCCCAAAGCCCGCGCATCCTGATTTTTCTGGGCGGCACGCCGGAACTGGCCCAATTCGCCCAAGGTATCGAAAAGCAGGCCGCTCAGCGCTACATCGTTGCCATGTCGGATGTGAATGTGGTCGCTTTGCAGCAATTGGGCGTGTCACGCTTCACCCCCGTGATCGCCACCCAGAGTGTGCCGGCCGTGAACAGTAACCTGCCCATCGTGCGCAACTACCGTGAAGTGCTGGGCCGCCTGTATGACGAGCCGCCCACCGCCCAAAGCCTGGCCGGCTTTGTGTCGGCACGCTACTGTGCTGAGATGCTCCAGACGGTAGAAGGCAGCTTGAACCGCCCCAATGTGTTTCAGGCCTTTGCCAAACGCCAACCCCTAGAACTCGCGGGTTTGCGACTGAATCCGGACACCCGCAAACGCACCGGTGTCCTCGTCACCCAAAGCATGTTGGGCGCAGACGGCAAAATAGTGGGCTGAATTTCTACCCCCGCTTTGTGCAGGGGTACCATGCACACCACGCCGATTAATCTTTTCACCTGACTTATTCATGAACAACGGAAACCGCCTGGCTGCAGTGGACTTGGGCTCCAACAGCTTCAGGCTCGAAATCGGACGGGTGGACCACGGCGAATTCCAGCGCACCGAATACCTGAAAGAAACCGTGCGCCAAGGGGGCGGGCTCGACGAAGAGCGCAACCTCACCCCGGCCGCCATGCAGGCCGGATGGGAGTGTCTGGCTCGGTTCGGGGAGCGTTTGGCGGGCTTCAAGCCGCACGAAGTTAAAGCCGTTGCCACCCAAACCTTGCGTGAAGCCCGCAACCGCGACGTATTCCTGGAAAAAGCCAACGCCGTGCTGGGCTTCCCGATCGACGTGATCTCCGGCCGGGAAGAAGCCCGGCTGATTTACCAAGGCGTGGCACACATGCTGCCCGCCAGCGATGAACGCCGACTGGTCATTGATGTGGGGGGCCGCTCCACCGAACTCATTCTGGGACAAGGCCTGGTGCCCGGCACCATGGAGTCCTACCGCGTGGGCAGCATTGCGTGGTCCAAACGCTACTTCCCGGACGGCACCTTCACCCGCAAAGCATTTGAGATTGCCGAAGTCGCCGCCAAAGCAGTATTGGATGAAGCATTCGATGCCTACCACCCGGACCTGTGGGACACCGCATACGGTTCCGCAGGCACCGTGGGCGCCATAGGCGATGTGCTGGTGGCCGCCGGCTGGCCTGAAGGCGTGCTAACCCAGGAGGGGTTGGACTGGTTGCTGGAGCGACTGGTAAGCGCGCAAAGTGCGGACCGCCTGCGTATCGCCGGCATGCGTGAAGACCGCCGCGCCATCATTGGCGGTGGTCTGAGCGTAATGCGGGCTATTTTCAGCCTGCTGGGAATTTCAGAAATGCAACAGGCCACCGGCGGTTTGCGACACGGCCTGATCTGCGATCTGACCGGCGGTGCACGCGACTATGGCGACCTGCGTGCCAAAAGCGTGCAGCGTCTGGCATCCAAATTCAATGTAGACACCACGCACAGCGCACGCGTGGCCAAGGTCGCCACCCAATTGCTCCAACAATTGCTGGGCACCTATGAAGCTCCTGAGCCTGAACGCCTGTTGCGCAAGTTGGCTTGGGCGGCGGAGTTGCACGAAATCGGCAGCCATATCTCGCACAGCGACTATCACAAGCATGGGGCCTACATTCTGGATAACGCAGATGCTGCCGGCTTCTCGCTGTCAGAGATGCACCGCCTGAGCCTGCTGGTGCTGGGGCACCGCGGTAAGCTGCGCAAACTGGAACCGGTGCTCACCCAGGATGATTTGGTGCTGCAACTGATTTGCCTGCGCTTGGCAGTGATTCTGTGCCACGCACGACGCGACCCGGACCTCAAGGGCATGACCCTGGCAGCCGGACCTGCAGGCAGCCACGAGGTGCATTTGAATTGCCGTACGGCTTGGGCGACTGCCTACCCGCAAAGTGCCCACCTGTTGCGGGAAGAAGAGCTCGCATGGCAGAAAACGCCATGGACTCTACACATCAGCGGAATCTAAGCCAGCACTGTTTCGTGTAAACCGGTAGTGGACAGTTTGGCCTCGTGCTTGGCCATGGCGGCCAGGTTGGCCACGTCCTCCGCACGGGTGAAGTGCTGACCGTCAACCACCACAGCACCGATGGACAAAGTGGTACATGGGAAAAACCGTCGTACCCCGTGCCTGTCCTCGGCTTCGATTCCCCCCGCCGCACGCGCGTTGTCGTCAAACAGGGCGCGGGCCCGCTCGGCAAACTCGGCCACCAGACGTTCGCAGCGTTCACGCCAATCGGTGCTTTGGAACAACAAAATAAAGTCATCGCCCCCCACGTGCCCCAAGAAATCCCGCTGGGAATCACATTGCTCCATCGCGATACGGGCAAGCAGACGAATCATCTCGTCGCCCCGCCAATAGCCGTAATAGTCGTTGTAAGGCTTGAAGTGATTCAAATCCGCGTAACAAGCCACAAAGCACGCCTGCTTCTTGAGAAGGCGTTCGATATGCTGGGTGATGGGAATATTGCCCGGCAAAAACGTGAGTGGATTGGCGTGCCGGGCGGCTTCAATGCGCGTCTCGGTCACCGAGCGCACCAGCTGGTCTCCGGTGCCCAAGCCCACATAGCGACCGTTCTCTGTAGCAATAAAACCATCACTCAGGTAGCGCTGATCCTGTGAGGTCAGAATGCCCACCAGCTCATCCACGCTGTGCTCCCGCTCAATCAGGCGGGGCTCAGGGTTGGCGTGCACCACACAGGGTTTGCGGCCCCACACCTCGCGGTAATACAGCTTGGTGTATTCGTTCATGAACTGTGCCCTGTTGATAATGCCCACAGGACGCTCGCCCTGCAGCACTGCCACCGCATGCAAAACCGGGTTTTCCAAAAATATCCGTGCCAGCGTGTCATTGTTGGTGTCGGGCGTCACGGTAGGCGCCTTCAGCAGCGACAGGCTTCGCAAATGCCCACCCTGCGAAATGCGGCCCAGCTCCGGCAGTACTACCACCTGACGCTCTGCCAATACACGCCGGGGCTCTTCCGGCAAAGTTTGTAGCGGACTCCCCTCAGGGCGCCCCAGAAAATAGCCTTGGCCGTACTCAATGCCCACGTCTCGCAGCACCCGCAAGTCTTCGGCGGTTTCAATGCCCTCCGCGACCAGGGCGGTACCAAAGATGTTGGCAATTTGCTGCAGCGCCTGGATGGTTTTGAGCTTGTCACCATGGGCGCTGATGTTGCGGGTGAAGTACTTGTCAATCTTCACTACCTCCGGCTTGATCTGGGACCAAAGACGCAAGCTGGAACGGCCATCACCGAAATCATCCAAGGCGAGAGACAAGCCCGCAGAACGGACCTCATTCACCACCTCGGCCAGACGATCCATGTTCTCCACACGCTCGTGCTCGGTAATCTCCAACACCAGCATGCGGGGGATCACATGGAAATCCTGAATCCAATGCAGCAAGCCTTCGCGCCCACGCGAATCAAAGGCCTTTATCAGCGCCTCGGCGCTGATGTTCACAAACAAGCGTCCCGCGGTTTTGAGGCGCCCCCAGCTGCTCAGGGTTGCCGCAACACAAGCGGTCTCCAGCTCATAGGAAAGACCTTCCTGGACCGCGGCAATCAACAACTTATCCGGAGTGTGCAGAGCACTGCCTTGAGGCCCACGGATCAGGGCCTCATGTGCATAAACAGCCCCATCATCCAATTTAATGATGGGTTGAAAAACGGGGTACAACGCATTGCGTTGCAGTATTGCCTCCAGGGGTCTTGGCCCGCTGTTGGTAGGCATGTTGCCCTTGACCAAACGCAACTGGGTTGACTGCATGGCGAGCTTCCAAACGACGTAGGGGCCGCGATTTTCCCGCCGATGAATGACAGTGAAGTGACAAAACCTCTTCATCCCTGCCCGATTCATGTTGAATCCCGGGTGCTTTCATTCACACAAAACATGAAACGGTATAAACTGTATATACCGTTTAACAAAGGAGTGCTCTGCATGACAACTACCGAACAAAATCCAACCATCACCCCCACAGTTACTGCTGAGCAAAGTGCTGCACCTGCAAAAACTGCAGCGAAGCCGGTAGCCAAAGCAGTGCCAAGCAAGCCTGCTAAAAAAGACATCGCCAAACCTGCGACCAAGCCTGTCAAGAAAGTAGCTGCAAAGCCCGCTGCAAAAGCTCCCGCCAAAGCGTCCCCACAGGCCGTTGCAAAGGCAGCACCCAAAGCTGCCGCTAAACCAGCTACGAAGCCAGTAGCTGCCAAAGTCACTACCAAGCCGGCCGCTAAAGCTGCCAAGCCTGTTGCAAAGCCAGTGACCAAACCTGTGGCAAAGCCAGCAGCCAAGGCGGCCACCCCAAAAGTGGAAAAAGCGAAGAAACCCAAAATGGTTCGTGACAGCTTCACCATCCCCAAGAATGAATATGACGTGCTGGATGTGTTGAAAATGCGTGCCGCCAAGCTGGGCAGCCCGGTCAAGAAAACCGAACTGATCCGCGCCGGCATGAAAGCCATCGCCGCCCTGAGCGACGCAGCTTTCAAGACTGCCCTGTCCGCAGTGCCCAGCCTAAAAACCGGCCGCCCTGCCAAAGGCAAAAAGGCCTGATTCAGGCCTTTGCTGAGTGCGCTGACGGGGTCAGAGCACCTCGGGTGACTGCACCGTCACCACCACCGTTTGCCCGACTCCGTCGCGCTCCCGGTGGCGCAGCCACCAGAGTGCGCCCTTCTTCACGGCGCACTCACTCTCACTCAAGCCCAACAGACGGGAAATCGTCTGTCCCAGCGTGGGTTGGTGGCCGACCACCACCACACATCCCTTGGCATTGGGCCACTGCACCAAGCGCAACAAATCATCCACATTGCTGAGCGGCGCCAGTGAGGAGTGGGTTTTGTATTTGCGCTGCAAGGCCATAGCCGTTTGCTCGGTGCGGGTTGCCGGACTCGCCCAGATCCTTGCACCATCCGGCAGTTGCCGGTCCAGCCATGCTGCCATGCGAGCAGCTTGCTTTTCGCCTTTGCTGGTCAGCGAACGCAACATGTCGTCACCGACCAGATCCAGGTCTATGGCCTCTGCATGCCGCCACAAAATCAGGTCCATGGCTTGGTCTCCCTCAGCGTTTTTCGAAGCGGCCGTAGCGGTCCATCAGCGCTTTTTGTGCGCTGTGGGCGTTGCCCTGCTCCACCGAGCCATTGCGGTAGTACAGCCCGTCCGCATGCATGTCCCAGGCGTCCACGCCATCATGCAAATAGGCCACCAGGCATTCGTCTACCAGGCGCTGCCGCAAGCCTTCATCCGTGACCGGCCAAGCCACCTCCACACGGCGCACCATGTTGCGGTTCATCCAATCCGCACTCGAGAGGTACAGCTCGTCCACTCCATCGATCCGGAAGTAAAACACCCGCGAGTGTTCCAATAAACGGCCAATGACCGAGCGGACCCGGATGTTGTCGGTGTAGCCCGGCACTTGGGCCGGGAGAATGCAAGCACCCCGCACGATGACATCAATCTTGACGCCCTGCTGGCCGGCAGCGATCAGGCTGCGGACCAATGCCTCGTCCGTCAGCGAGTTCATCTTCGCCACGATGCGGGCGTCTTTGCCGGCTGCTGCAGCACGGCCCAGCGCGTCGATCTTGGCGATCGTATTGCGGTGCAAATGGAAAGGCGCCATCCACAATTTGGACAAGCGTGGCAACTTGCTCTGGCTGGCCATGTGCACGAACACATGCTCCATATCGGTGGTGATAGATGCATCTGCCGTGAGGTGGCTGATGTCGGTGTAAAGACGCGCCGTACGCGGGTTGTAGTTACCGGTGGACAAGTGACCATAGCGCTTGAGGTTTTTACCCTCACGGCGGGTGATCAGCATCATCTTCGCGTGGGTTTTGAGGCCCACCACCCCGTACACCACCTGGGCGCCGATGGACTCGAGCATCTCAGCCCAGTTGATGTTGGCCTCTTCGTCAAAGCGGGCTTTGAGCTCCACCACGACTGTCACTTCTTTGCCGCGGCGCACGGCCTCACGCAGCAACTCCATCAGCTCGGAATCTGAGCCCGTGCGGTAAATGGTTTGCTTGATAGCAAGCACCTTGGGGTCGTTCACCGCTTCGCGCAGGAAAGACAGCACGCCATCAAAGCTTTCGTACGGCTGGTGAATCAGGATGTCGCGCTCTTTGAGTTGTTCAAAGATGGAGCGTCCCGGATGCATCTGAACCGGAAAGTTAGGCTTGTACGGCGCGAAGCACAAATCGGGACGTTCGGCCAGGTCGATCAACTGCGTCAGGCGCACCAAGTTCACCGGGCCATGTACCCTGTAAAGCGCCTTGGCCGGCAACTCAAACTGCTTCAGCAAAAAGTCCGCAAGGTGCTCGGAACAACCTGCCGACACCTCCAGGCGAACGGCCTGCCCGTAATGCCGGTGCTCCAGGCCTTGACGCAGCGCCATGCGCAGGTTCTGCACGTCATCCTCGTCCACCGCCAGATCAGAATGCCGCGTCACGCGGAATTGCGAAAACTGCCAGACCTCCCGTCCGGTAAACAGCTCGGCCAAGTGCGCACGGATGACGCTGGAAAGTGACACAAACGAGGCCTTGGCCCCGGCCACCTTGTCGGGCATGCGGATGAGGCGCGGCAGCACCCGCGGCACTTTCACAATCGCGATTTCATTTTCGCGACCGAAGGCGTCTTTGCCGGTCAAACGCACAATGAAGTTGAGTGATTTGTTGGCTACTTGCGGGAAGGGGTGCGAAGGGTCCAGCCCCACCGGGATCAGCAGCGGGCGCACTTCTTTTTCAAAGTACTGCTTGACCCAGGCCCGTTGCGCCGCGTTGCGCTCGCCGTGCGACATGATGCGGATGCCTTGTGCCTCGAAGGCCGGCATCAGTTGTTCGTTGTACAGCGTGTACTGGCGGCTCACCAGCTTGTGCAGCGAGTCAGCCAAACGGTCAAAGCTGGCCACCGAGTACTGGCCTTTTTCGTCCCGGGCACGTGCGGCACTCAAATGCGGTTCTGCGCGGACTTCAAAGAACTCGTCGAGGTTGCTAGAGACAATGCACAGGAAACGCAGGCGCTCCATCAAAGGCACGTCTTCACGCACCGCCCAGTCCAGCACGCGCTCGTTGAAAGCTAAAAGACTAAGGTCGCGGTCCAACAGACGAGGGTCTGCAATGGAGGAGCGATCCTGAAAAGAGGTCCACATAGCGTTTTTCAAATGACTGATAGATGTCAGATTTTTGACGCTTCAGATGACATATTTATGACGTCTACCGCACCAACCGCTGCGCGCTGAAGACGTGTGCCGGCGCGGGCAGGAACCAGATGGCCCGCAAACATGAGCGAAGCATACGCCCAACTGAACTGCAGGGCCCGGCTGCGTGCTTCATGGCGTGGGACGCTGAGCGCACCATACCAGGCTTGCTGCAAATCACTGTGCGTTACGCCGCCCTGTGGTGGCACGCCCACCACTTCGGTCGGCCCCTCCACCGGGTAGGCGGCTACCGGTGTGCCGCAGGCCATGGCCTCCAACATCACCAGCCCGAAGGTTTCGTGCTGGCTGGGCATCACAAATACATCGGCCGCGGCATACACCTGCGCCAACTCGGCGCGTGGCAACACCCCCAACCAACGCACCATGGGATAGCGCTCGCGCAGGTCTTTTTCCAACGGCCCGACGCCGCATACGACCTTGGTGCCTGGCACATCGAGCTTCAAAAAGGCTTCGATGTTCTTTTCATACGAAGCCCGGCCTACAAACAAGGACACGGGCCGTGCCATCGCCCCCAGAGGCGCGTACACCTGCGGAGCATCCTGGTAGTTGAAGAGGCGGGTATCCACTCCATGTGTCCAGCTCCGCAAATTGCGAAAGCCTTTGTCATGCAGCAGGCGCAGCATCGCTGAGGTCGGCACCAGCACACCGGACGAAGGTTTGTGGAAATGCCGGAACAGCGCATAGCCAATCCACAAAGGCACTTTGAGTGCAGCCTTCAGAATCTCGGGAAACCGGGTGTGATACGCCGTAGTGAACGCCAAGCCGCGCTTGCGGCAGTAACTCCGTGCAGCCCAACCCAGCGGGCCTTCGGTGGCCAGGTGGATTGCATCTGCATTGGCGACGTCCAGCATCTCAGCCAGGGGCTTGGCCGGGCGCACCGCGATGTCGATGCCGTCGTAGCCGGGGCAAGGCCGGGTGCGGAACAAACCGGGGTGGATGACTTGTACCGCATGCCCCAAGGCCTCCAGCTCGCGCACCAGCTCGACCAGCGTGGTTACCACGCCGTTCACCTGCGGAAGCCAGGCATCCGTTACCAGAACCAATTTCATGCCACGGTTCCCTGCAAAGGTGCAGGCAACAAGGCAGCTGCCGGTTTGGCGGGTGTGTCGCCCCATTGGACCAATTCCAATTGACCGTCCATATGCTCTACCAGTGCGGTGCGGCTCTCCACCCAGTCACCATCGTTGCAATACAAGGTGCCGTCAATCGTGCGCATTTCGGCGCGGTGGATATGGCCACACACCACGCCATCATGCCCCCGGTTGCGGGCTTCCTGGGCCACTGCCTTTTCAAAGTCGGTCACATAGTTCAGCGCCATCTTCACTTTGTGTTTCAGGTAGGCCGAGAGCGACCAATAGGGCAGCCCGAGGCGGGCACGCCAATGGTTCAAATGGCGGTTCATGCGCAGGGTGAATTCGTAGGCGTAATCGCCGGTGTAAGCCAGCCATTTGGCGCGCTGAATCACCGCGTCGAAATAGTCGCCATGGGTGACCCAGAGCTTGCGCCCGTCGGCGGTGGTGTGCACCGTGTCCTCATGGACTTCGATGCCACCGAACTGGTGGCCCACAAACGCGCGGGCAAACTCATCGTGGTTACCGGGGATGAACACCACGCGGCAACCCTTGCGGGCGCGGCGCAAAAGCTTTTGCACCACGTCGTTGTGGGCCTGGGGCCAGAACCAGCGGCGGCGCAGTTGCCAGCCGTCGATGATGTCGCCCACCAGATACAGGTTGTCGCTGGGGTGGTGCTTCAGGAAGTCGAGCAGCGGCTTGGCTTGGCAACCCGCCGTGCCCAAATGGATGTCTGACACAAACACCGCGCGGTAGCGGCGGTGGCCCACGTCGTCATCGGCGTCGGTGCCTTCGGCGCCCGTCACCAATCCATGCAAGTTGGCTCCCAGGGCGTCGAATGTGCTGCGCATTACGCCCCCAGGAAGTGCTTGCGGTAACGGGCCGGCAGGTCCGCGATGCGCATGAGCATCGGCAGGTCTGCGGTGTTGAAGTCCGGGTCCCAGGCCGGCGCGCCCAGCACCTTGGCGCCCAAGCGCAAATAGCCTTTGATCAGTGCAGGCGGCTCCACGTCCAGAGTGCTGTCCAACTGCTCGATGGGCAATGGCAAGCGGGGGCGCACGTGGTAGTCAATCGGGGCCAGGTGGGTGGCTTGCACCTGGCGCCAGATGCTGGCTGCCACATCGCCACTCACCACACCGTTGTGCAGCATGGGGATGCTGGCGCAGCCGATCATGGAGTCCAGCTGGTTGCGCACCATGAACTCCGCCAAGGCACCCCACAGCGCCATGATGACGCCACCGTGGCGGTGATCCGGGTGCACGCAGCTGCGGCCCAGTTCCACCATGCGCTCGCGCAAGGAACGCAGGCGGGTCAAATCAAACTCGGTGTCGCTGTAGAAGCTGCCCACGCGCTTGGCCTGGGCAGGGGTCAGCACGCGGTAGGTGCCTATCACCTGGCCGGTGGCCTGGTCGCGTACCAGCAAGTGCTCGCAGAAGTTGTCAAACAAATCGACATCGTGCCCGGCCAAAGGGGTGTTCAAACGCGCGCCCATCTCGCCGGCAAACACGTCATAGCGCAGGCGCTGGGCGGCACGCACATCGTCCTGATGGCGGGCCCACTGCACTTCGATGCCGGTGGCGCGCTCCGCCAGTTTCAGGGCAATGGGTACCGCTGCTGCCGGCATGGCCGGGGCCTGGATGGTGGGCGAGGCCAGCGTGGGCGTGGTGTGGATGGCGGTACTTGTCATTGTTATCCCCTTCTGTGAGTGCGGTTTCAATGAGCAGGAAGTGTGGTCAGACGCCGTGACCCGAACGTGGCAGTTCAGTGAAGTTTTCGTGACATGCGATTCGCTAGCGCAATTAATTCAATATTTCAAATATCATTGAAATATGAGCACTGACATCGATGCCGCTTCGAACGAAGCCCGGACCCTCAAAGCCCTGACCGCCCTGGCGCAGGCCCAGCGCCTGCGCATTTTCAAGGCACTGGTGGTGGCCGGGCAGGACGGTTTGACCCCCGGCGTACTGGCGGAGCAACTGGCCTCCACGCCCAGTGGCCTGTCGTTTCACCTGAAGGAACTGGCCCACTCTGGCCTGATTGACAGCGAACAGCGCGGACGCAACCTGATTTACCGCGCCAACTTCGCCCGCATGAACGGCGTGCTGGCCTACCTGACCGAGCACTGCTGCCAGGGCGCTGCCTGCGAGGTGAGCATCACGGCCAATGCTTGCACCACCTGCTAGAGATAGCAAATATCAAATCTGCTTCCAGCGCACATAAAACATGCGCAAGCAGCTCCTGAATTCATAGCAAAACTTTCATTTACGTTCCACTCGCAAAGGAAGCCACCATGTCTGCCAAACCCCTCAACGTACTCTTTTTGTGCACCCACAACTCGGCCCGCAGCATCCTGGCTGAAGCCACGCTCAACCACATCGGCGGCGGCCGCTTCAAAGGGTTTTCTGCCGGTAGCAGCCCGCGCGAGAACCAGCAGCCCAACCCCATGGGCCTGCAAACCCTGCGCAACGCCGGCATCAGTGTGGACGGCCTGCGCAGCAAAAGCTGGGATGAATTCGCCCTGCCCGATGCACCGCACATGGACCTGATCATCACCGTCTGTGACAACGCCGCCGGCGAAGTCTGCCCCTTCTGGCCCGGCAAGCCCGCCACCGCCCACTGGGGCTACGCCGACCCGTCTGCGGGTGATGGCAGCGACGAACAGAAGGCTGAAGCCTTCAAAAACACCTTGCACGCCATCCACCAGCGCCTGGAGCTGCTGGTGAACCTGCCCGCCGACAAGCTGGACGCCATGGTGCTGCAGCAAACCGCCAAGGAGCTGGCAACAGCATGAATACACCGGCCCCACTTCCAAAGCAGCTGCTCTCAGAATTCGCAGGCACCGCCGCCCTGCTCTGCGCCGTCATTGGCTCGGGCATCATGGCCCAACGCATCAGCGGTGGCAACGATGGCGTCGCCCTGCTGGCCAACACCCTGGCTACCGTGTTCGCGCTCTACGTACTGATTGAAAGCCTGGGCCCCGTGAGCGGCGCGCACTTCAACCCGCTGGTTACCCTGGTGATGTGGTCAAAAGGGCAGATGGCGCCTGAAAATAGTGCGCGAGCAGCTACGTTTTTTATAGCATCGCAACTCTCCGGCGCCGTGGCGGGTGCAGCTCTGGCAAACGCCATGTTTGAGCTGCCGCTGCTGCACTTCAGCCAGCACCTGCGCGGCGGCTGGGACGCTGCCGGCCAGTTCACCGGCTGGGGCCAATGGGTGGCAGAAGCCGTGGCCACAGGCGGGCTGCTGTTCACCATCCTGCGCGCACCCGAGGGCAAAGCCCCTGCGCTGGTGGCCTGCTACATCGGCGCGGCCTACTGGTTCACTGCCAGCACCTCGTTTGCCAACCCCGCAGCCGTCATGGGCCGCATGTTCAGCGACACCTTTGCCGGCATCGCCCCGGCCAGCGCTATCGGCTTTGTGCTGGCGCAAACCGTGGGCGCGGCCCTCGGCGTAGCCTTGGCCCAATCACTTTCTTCCAAGAAGACTTCAGTATGACCATCACCATTTTTCACACCCCCGCCTGCGGCACCTCGCGCAACACACTGGCCATGATCCGCAACAGCGGCGTGGAGCCCACGGTCATTGAATACCTCCAAACCCCGCCCACCAAGGCCCGTCTGCAGGAGCTGCTGGCCGCCATGGGCACCGGCCCCCGCGAGCTGCTGCGCGAAAAAGGAACGCCCTATGCCGAGCTGGATTTGGCCAATAAAAAGTGGACCGACGACGAGCTGCTGGACTTCATGCTGGCACACCCTATCCTCATCAACCGCCCTTTAGTGGAAACGCCCCTGGGCACCCGCCTGTGCCGCCCGTCCGAGCTGGTGCTGGACATCCTGCCCCAGGCCCAACAAGCTGCATTCACCAAAGAAGACGGCGAAGCGGTGGTGAATGACAAGGGCCAACGTGTCTGATGTGCTGAACACCCTGCCCCAGCTGGAGGCCGCGCACTTTCGCCTGCCGGATGCGGCCGCGCTGCGCCCGGCACCGTCCACCCACGCGCCACGCATTGCGCTGCTGTATGGCTCGCTGCGGCCCCGGTCCTTCAGCCGGCTGCTCACCGAGGAAGCGGCACGCCTGCTGCAAACCATGGGGGCTGAGACCCGCATCTTCAACCCCAGCGGCCTGCCCCTGCCCGACGACGCGCCCGACACCCACCCCAAGGTGCAAGAGTTGCGCGAGCTGACGCAGTGGGCCGAAGGCATGGTCTGGACCTCGCCCGAGCGGCACGGCGCCATGACCGGCATCATGAAGGCCCAGATTGACTGGATCCCACTCAACAGCGGCGCTGTGCGCCCCACCCAGGGCAAAACACTGGCAGTCATGCAGGTGAGCGGTGGATCGCAAAGCTTCAACGCCGTCAACCAGATGCGCGTGCTGGGCCGCTGGATGCGCATGCTCACCATTCCCAACCAAAGCTCGGTGGCCAAGGCCTTCATGGAGTTCGGCGACGACGACCGCATGAAACCCTCTGCTTACTTTGACCGCGTGGTCGATGTGATGGAAGAGCTGGTGAAGTTCACTCTGCTCACCCGCGATGCGTCCGACTATCTGGTGGACCGCTACAGCGAGCGCAAAGAGAGCGCTGAGCAACTGATGAAGCGGGTGAATCAGCGTAGCCTGTAAGCCATGAACGCACTTCAGCTTCTGCAGCACCCCACCCGCCACCTATTCTTCACCGGCAAAGGCGGCGTGGGTAAAACCTCGCTGTCCACCGCAAGTGCGATGACGCCGGCCGACAGTGGCAAGCAGGTTCTGCTGGCGGCAAGACTGAACGGCGAGCTATTGCAGATGACCCCCATTGCACAAGGACTGTCCGAAAACAGCTATATCGTCCCCAGGATGGTCGAGCGGCCGGTAGGCCTTGCTACGCTGGGGGAGTTGACTTTGCTATCAAAAGAGTAGCTGCTCGCGCGCACTCCACCGACGCTAGAGATACTTTTTAATCAAAACTTGGCAGCTGCCTTGCGAAAACCCAGCCGCTTCAAACGCAGCGCCGCTGCACAGGCCAACGTAACACCCAGCAGCACTTCCGCCCAGATCGTGAAATTGGTTGTCAGCGTGTGCTCCGAGCACAGGGCCAGGGTGTAGTGCAAGAGCCCGTCCACCCCTAACAAGCCATAGGCAACCAACAAAACGGCTGCCAACCGCGACCAGCCCAAGTGGCGGGCGATCAAAGACAGCCCCCCCACACCGGCAACCGCCAGCCAAGCCAGATAAACCGACTCACGCGTCATCCATACCGGCAAGCCGGGATAGAACGCGATGTATTCGGCGTTATGCGCAAAGTGCGTGAGGCTGGCGAGGGTGTAGAGAACGAAGAGAAGGGACATGCGTAAAGTCAGGCAGTAGCGCTTGGAACTCAGTGATCTTTGTTCGTGATGACCTTGTCACCGCGGCGTGGCTTACCGGCGCGGCCGGCTTTAGACCAGTCGTAGTCCTGGCCGTCGGGCGTCTTGCCGTCCACCACTGCGTCCACGCCCTGCTTGCCCACGTTTTGCGGGTTCTCGCTGGCCATGGTCACAAAAGTGTAGCCGGCATCGCGCTTTTCCTTGGTGATCTGCAGGGCCTGCACCAGGTCTGCGGTTTCTGCACCGTGAGATTGGCCCTCGGTGTCGGTCCAGTAGATTTTGAACATGGGGAGCCCTCTTCAAGTCTGCGCTTGGCTGTTCAGTCCAGCCACTTTTGCATGAAGCCGGCCTGCCCCATGGCGGGGTCCAGCTCGTAGTAGGCAAAGCCCACGCGGCGATACAGCTTTTCGGCGCCCGTGTTGCCCGACAGCACTTCCAGCGTGAGCTTGCAGGCGCCGCGCTCGCGTGCGATGGTCTCAGCCAAGGCCAGCATCTGTTCAGCTATGCGTTGGCCGCGGTAACCCGCCAACACGGCCACATCGTGCACGTTGACCAGTGGCAGGCATTTGAAGGTCGAAAAACCTTCGATGCAATTCACCAGACCCACTGGCACAGAGTCATCAGCCGATGCAAAGGCCAGCACGCTGTAGGCTTGCGGACGCGCCGCCAATGCCGGCACCAACTGCGCCTTTGCAAAGTCGCTCAGGGGCTCACCGCCACCCATGGGGTCGCTGGCGTATGCGTCCAGCAGCATGACCAGCGCCGCTGCATGCACAGGGTTGGCGTAATCAGCACGCACGACGCGAATAGGGTGACTCATGACTCAGGCCTTCAAGGTGTCTGCAATGCGCTGGGCGCAGCTTTGGGCCAATGCCGCATCGCGAGCTTCGACCATCACGCGCACCAGAGGCTCGGTGCCGCTGGCGCGGATGAGCACACGGCCGCTGTCGCCCAAAGCGGCTTCAGCGGCTTTGGTTTCTTCGGCCATGCGGGTGTTGCTCTTCCAGTCCTGACCGGGGGTCAGACGCACATTGATCAGGGTCTGGGGGAACAGGGTCACGCCGGCCAGCAACTCGGCCACGGTCTTGCCGCTACGCGCGCAAGCTTGCAGCACCTGCAAGGCGGATACCAGCCCGTCGCCGGTGGTGTGCTTGTCCAGCGCGAGCAAGTGACCAGAGCCCTCGCCACCCAAGATCCATTTGTGCTTTTCCAGCTCTTCGAGCACATAACGGTCACCCACCTTGGCCCGCACGAACTGCACACCACGGGCCTTGAGGGCCACTTCCACCGCCATGTTGGTCATAAGCGTGCCCACTACACCGGGCACATGTTCATCGCGGCCCAAGCGGTCATCTGCCATCAAATACAACAACTCATCGCCATTGAACAACCGGCCGCTGGCGTCTACCAATTGCAGCCGGTCCGCATCGCCATCCAGCGCCACGCCGAAATCCGCACGGTGGTCTTTCACAGCCTGCACCAGCGCTTCAGGGTGGGTGGCGCCCACGCCTTTGTTGATGTTGAGCCCGTCCGGCGAGCAGCCGATGGCAATCACTTCGGCACCCAGCTCGTGAAAGACTTTGGGCGCAATGTGGTACGCCGCGCCATGGGCCGCGTCCACCACGATCTTCATGCCCTTCAAGGTCAGGTCATTGGCGAACGTGCTCTTACAGAACTCGATGTAGCGGCCGGCTGCATCGTCAAGCCGGCGACTCTTGCCCAAATGGGCGGATTCCACCCACACGGGTGGTTTCTCAAGGGCTGCTTCCACCGCCAGCTCCCAGGCGTCAGGCAGCTTGCTGCCTTTTGCACTGAAGAACTTGATGCCGTTGTCGGCAAACGGGTTGTGGCTGGCACTGATCACCACGCCCAATGAAGCACGTTGCGCGCGGGTCAAATAAGCAACGCCAGGTGTGGGCAAGGGGCCCAAAAGCACCACGTCCACCCCCGCAGAGTTGAAGCCGCTTTCCAGCGCGCTTTCCAGCATGTAGCCGGAAATGCGGGTGTCCTTGCCGATCAGCACCGTGGGGCGAGCCTCGGTTTCCTTAAGCACATGGCCTACGGCATGCGCAAGGCGCAGCACAAAGTCGGGGGTGATGGGGGCTTGGCCCACGGTGCCGCGTATGCCGTCGGTGCCGAAATATTGTCGTCCCATGATGGAATTCCTGTTCTGTTATGTATTTGCGGGAGCAGCTGTGGAGCGTGGGGGCATTTCTTCAGCCTGCATGGCAGCCAGCACCCGCAGGGCGCTGACCGTATCACGCACATCATGCACGCGCACCACATGCGCGCCGTTCTGCACAGCCAGCACCGCTGCTGTGACGCTGGGCGCACGGCGCAGTTCGATGTTCATGCCGGCCGCTTGCGCCAAAGAGGTGTGAGTGACCGCCGCCAGCGACGATTTGCGGGACCAACCCGCCAACACCACATAGCCTTGAGGAACGGCCTGTGCCTGGCGTGCGAGGAGTGAAAAATTTTGTTGCACCGTTTTGCCGAAACCAATGCCCGGATCGAGGCAAATACGAGCCTGATCAATGCCTAGCACACGCAGATCCTGCGCGAGCAGCTCTAAAAATGATAGCACTTGGGGCACCACGTCGCCTTCCATGGGCGCGACCTGCATGGTCTGTGGGTCACGGTGCATGTGCATCAGACACACGCCGCAATTGGGGTGCGCTGCGATGACGTCTTTGCCGGTCTTGCCCTGTGCATCGCCCGCCCAGCGCAACGCCCACACGTCGTTGATGATGTCGGCGCCCAGGTCCAGCGCAGCCTGCATGACGGCCGGCTTATAGGTATCCACTGACACCGGCACCCCGAGAGTGACCGCATGCCGGATCACCGGCAAAACGCGGGCGAGCTCTTCCTCTTGCGAGACTGGAGGCGCGCCCGGGCGGGTGGACTCTCCACCGATGTCCAGAACGTCTGCACCATCCTTGAGCAGAGTCTCGCAATGCGCCATTGCCGTCTGACTAGTGGCATGCAAGCCGCCATCAGAAAACGAGTCCGGCGTGACGTTAACAATCCCCATGACGCGTGGGCGGCTGAGGTCAAGCGAGAAACGGGTAGTTTGCCAATGCATAGCGTTTGATTATCCCCAATGACAACAGGGCCCGAAGGCCCTGTTGTCACGTGATCACTAGCGAATCAAGCCGCGTTGGGTGCGGGGTCTGCCGCTACGGCAGGGGCTCCACCACTTCCACCACCGCTATTGGGCGGAGTACGGGGCGTCCAGTCCTTGGGAGGATGGGGCTCACGGCCGGCCATGATGTCGTCCAATTGGTCGCTGTCGATGGTTTCCCACTCCAGCAGGGCCTTGGCCATGGCGTGCATCTTGTCCTGGTTGTCTTCAATCAGCTTGCGGGCCAAAGAGTATTGCTGGTCGATGATGCGGCGCACTTCCGAGTCCACCTTTTGCATGGTCTGCTCGCTCATGCTGGTGGTCTTGGTCACGCTGCGACCCAAGAACACTTCGCCTTCATTCTCGGCATACACCATGGGGCCCAAGGCGTCGGTCATGCCGTAGCGGGTCACCATGTCGCGAGCAATCGATGTCGCGCGCTCGAAGTCGTTGGAGGCACCAGTGGTCATCTGATTCATGAACACTTCTTCGGCAATACGGCCACCGAACAACATGCTGATCTGATTCAGCATGTATTCGCTGTCATACGAGTAACGGTCTTGCGCAGGCAGGCTCATGGTCACACCCAAGGCACGGCCGCGGGGAATGATGGTGACCTTGTGCACCGGGTCGCACTTGGGCAACATCTTGCCAATCAAGGCATGACCGGCTTCGTGGTAGGCCGTGTTCTTGCGCTCTTCTTCGGGCATGACCATGGACTTGCGCTCAGGTCCCATGATAATTTTGTCCTTGGCCTTTTCGAAGTCCTGCATTTCGACCAGTCGCGCATTGCGGCGCGCGGCCATCAGGGCGGCTTCATTGCAAAGGTTGGCCAGATCAGCACCGCTCATGCCGGGGGTGCCGCGGGCAATCACGCTGGCGCTCACGTCTTGGCCCAAGGGTACTTTGCGCATATGAACGTTCAGAATCTGTTCACGGCCACGGATGTCGGGCAGTGTCACGTAGACCTGACGGTCGAAACGTCCGGGGCGCAGCAAAGCGGCATCCAGAATGTCAGGGCGGTTGGTGGCAGCCACCACGATCACGCCGACGTTGGTCTCAAAGCCGTCCATCTCCACCAGCATCTGGTTCAGGGTCTGTTCGCGCTCATCGTTGCCGCCACCCAAGCCAGCACCACGTTGACGGCCTACGGCGTCAATTTCATCGATAAAGATGATGCAAGGTGCGTTCTTTTTGGCGTTCTCGAACATGTCGCGCACACGGGATGCACCCACGCCAACGAACATCTCCACGAAGTCGGAGCCAGAAATGCTGAAGAAAGGCACCTTGGCTTCACCGGCAATCGACTTGGCCAGCAAAGTCTTGCCGGTACCGGGAGGGCCCACCAATAACAAACCGCGAGGAATGCGTCCGCCGAGTTTCTGGAACTTGCTGGGGTCCTTCAGGAAGTCGACGACTTCCTTCACTTCCTCTTTGGCTTCGTCGCAGCCTGCCACGTCGGCAAAAGTCACAGTATTGGTGTTTTCGTCCAACAAGCGGGCCTTGCTCTTGCCGAAGCTGAAGGCTCCGCCTTTGCCGCCGCCTTGCATCTGCCGCATGAAGTACACCCACACGCCGATCAACAGCAACATGGGGCCCCAGCTGACCAGCAGTGTCATGAGCAAAGAGCCTTCTTCGCGGGGCTTGACGTCAAATTTCACGCCGTTGTTGATGAGGTCACCCACCAGACCGCGGTCCAGATAAGTGGCCGTGGTGCGTACCTTGCGGTCGTCCGCTGTGACGGCCAGGATCTCGGTTCCGCCCTGCCCTTCCTGGATGATGGCGCTCTTGATCTGCTTGTTCCGCACCTGTTCCAAGAAATCGGAATAGCCGACCGTGCCCGACGCTGCGGTGCGTGAGTCAAATTGCTTGAACACGGTGAACAGCACCAAGGCGATCACCAACCACACTGCAACTTTAGAAAACCACTGATTATTCAAGCGAAGCTCCAATAAGGACGCGAAGGCCCGTGCTCCGCGTACATGGGACCCATTTTAGGCCTTTCAAGCAAGCGGCACCGTTTTTTACGCTATCGCGGCCATAGAAACTGCATGGGTTTAGTCAACCCAGGCTCAAAAACCCTTGAGACCCAGCCCGATGAGAAAGGTTTCTGACGAACGGTCGCGCGAGGCTTTGGGTTTGAGCGGCTTGACCGTGACAAACGCCTGCTTGAAACGCTGCACCACCTCGTTGTAACTGCCGCCATGAAACACCTTGGCGACCAAAGCCCCTTGGGGCTTCATGTGGTTCTGGGCAAATTCAATAGCCAGCTCAACCAGGTATTCCACCCGGGCGGCATCAGCCGACGAAATACCTGAGAGGTTAGGCGCCATATCCGACACCACCAGATCCGCCTTCTGCCCGCCCAGGGCTGCCTCAAGCTTCGCCAAGGTTTCGGCTTCCCGGAAGTCACCCTGGATAAAGGTCACCCCCTCAATGGGCTCCATCGGGAGCAAATCCAGGCCGATGATGGTGCCGTTCATTTCACCGACCGCCGCCCCTTGGGGTGACATGCGGCGGCGCAGGTACTGGCTCCAGGCACCGGGCGTGCACCCCAAGTCCACCACCAACTGCCCCGGCTTGACCAGGTGCAGGGCTTCGTCAATTTCCTTGAGTTTGTAGGCTGCGCGGGCGCGATATCCCTCTTTGTTTGCGAGCTTGACGTAAGGGTCATTGATATGGTCGTGCAACCATGCCTTATTGACCTTTTTGTTGCCCGCCTTGTTATCGGGCTTGTTACTTTTGCTCTGCGTTTTCATTGCGTTGATAATACCCACATGCCTCAAATCCAATTGACACCCGCTCAGCGCAAAGAACATCGCGCTGAAGCCCACCACCTGGACCCCGTGGTTCTGGTCGGTGGCGATGGCCTGACTGCCAACGTAAAAAAAGAAATCGACGCTGCCCTGAACGCCCACGGACTGATCAAAGTCCGCGTGTTTTCTGATGACCGCACTGCCCGCGACGAGATGTTCAAAACCCTGGCGGAAGAACTCAATGCTGCGCCCATCCAGCACATCGGCAAACTGCTGGTGCTCTGGCGCCCCAAGCCGGCCAAGGAAAAAGCGGTTGACGAAGACCGCATGCCCGGCCCTCGTGACTTCAAGGTCTTGAAGTTCGGCCGCCCAGGCACCCGCCCCGAAGTCAAGACACTGCGCGTACTGGGTAACCAGCGCCTCACACCCGGCGGCAACATCAAGCGCGCCAAGCCGAAGCCGAAGACCAGCGTCAAGAAACGCAGCCAGACCTGATACGGATTTTTCTACTGATAACCGGAGCCCAAAGCTCCGGTTTTTTTATGCCTGAACGTCGCTCCCGGCATTCGCAGGCAAGAGTGCACTGATCATTTTCTTGAACACCACCAGCGCGCACACCCACTGCGCGAAGTACATCACGCTACCCAAGCGGTGCCACAAGGCCAAGTTTTCTCGGGCAACGATGCGGGGTGCCACTGCCAGCTCCACCAACAAGGCCAGCAAAACTCCACCCACTACAAAAAGTGTAGCTGCCCGCGCAGATTCCACGGGCACCAACAGGCGATTTGACCTGAAAGTCATCAGAAGCATGGCACCGCAAGCCACTGAAATCCAAGTCTGGGCACTGAAGAGTTTGGCCGCCATCTGGCCGGCCATGGCCGGGGGAGGCAGGTGCACAAACAACATGGGCACCACCATAAAACCCAGCATCGTCAGGCTCATGGCCCACGCTGCCGCTAACCAGACCGGGAGTTGCCGCATCAGATGTAGTGAACCGCAACGACCTCGTAGGCGCGCTCGCCACCGGGGGCTTGCACGACGGCGGTATCGCCAACTTCTTTGCCGATGAGGGCTCGGGCAATCGGACTGCTGATGTTAATCAGACCTTGCTTCAGATCCGCCTCGTCTTCCCCGACGATCTGGTACTTGACCTGCTGGCCACTGTCTTCGTCTTCCAGCTCGACCGTGGCACCGAACACCACACGTCCGTCGGCCTGGATGGTGGACGGATCGATCACTTGGGCGGCAGACAATTTGCCTTCGACCTCCTGAATGCGGCCTTCAATAAAGCCTTGGCGCTCTTTGGCGGCATCATAGTCCGCGTTTTCACTCAGGTCGCCCTGCGCACGGGCTTCGGCAATCGCCTGGATTACCGAGGGACGCTCTACGGTCTTGAGTTTGTGTAGCTCGGCCTTGAGCATTTCAGCGCCGCGCTTGGTAATGGGATAGGTTGCCATGGTGTCTCTAGCCAGGTTTTATGGAGCCTCAAAGTACAAGGACAGTGCGGCGCTTGCGCGCGGCACTGTCCTATGCGGTTGGCCTCGATTATGCCAAGTAATTGGCCCCCCACGCTTGCCACTTCGTTGGCTGCGCTGCCCCACCGAGGGGGCCGCGATTTACTTTGGGACGACCCGGCGGTAAAACCTGAAAAGTTTAAGCAGTGAGTTCTGCGTGCATCTCCTGCACAGAGATTACGCCCAAGCTATCCAGATACTTCATGCCCTCTACGGCAGCCTCAGCACCTGCAATGGTGGTGTAGGTAGTCACACGGGCCAGCAAGGCGGAGGTACGGATCAAACGCGAGTCCGCAATCGCATTGCGGCGCTCTTCCACGGTGTTCACCACCATGGAAATTTCTTCGTTCTTGATCATGTCCACAATGTGTGGGCGGCCTTCGGTCACTTTGTTGACCACACCGCAGGTCACACCAGCAGCGTTGATGGCCGCCGCAGTTCCCTTTGTGGCCACCACTTCAAAGCCCAGGGACACCAGCTTGCGAGCAACTTCCACAGCGCGGGGCTTGTCAGTCTGCTTCACCGAGATGAAAGCCTTACCACCGCGAGGTAACTTGGCGCCCGCGCCCAACTGGCTCTTCACAAAGGCTTCGCCAAAGGTCTTGCCCACACCCATCACCTCGCCGGTGGACTTCATCTCAGGTCCGAGGATGGTGTCCACACCGGGGAACTTGACGAAGGGGAACACGGCTTCTTTCACGCTGAAGTACGGCGGAGTCACTTCTTTGCTGATACCCTGGCTCGCCAAGGACTGGCCGGCCATGCAACGTGCAGCCACCTTGGCCAATTGGATGCCCGTGGCCTTGGAGACAAATGGCACGGTACGACTGGCGCGGGGGTTCACTTCCAGCACGTAAATCACATCTTTGCCGTCCACGTTCTGGATAGCGAACTGCACGTTCATCAAACCAACCACGTTCAGGGCACCGGCCATGGCTTTGGTCTGGCGCTTGATCTCGGTCACGGTATCTGCATGCAGGCTGTAGGGCGGCAAGGAGCACGCGGAGTCGCCGCTGTGCACACCGGCTTGCTCGATGTGTTCCATCACGCCACCGATAAAGGTGTCGCCGGTCGCATCGCGGATGCAATCCACATCGCACTCAATAGCGTCGTTCAGGAAGCGGTCCAGCAGCACAGGGCTGTCATTACTCACCTTCACGGCTTCGCGCATGTAGCGCTCCAGGTCGCGCTGCTCGTGCACGATTTCCATCGCACGGCCACCCAGCACATAGCTGGGGCGCACGACCAGCGGGTAACCCAGAGCAGCTGCCTTTTCCAGGGCCTCAGCTTCGGTACGGGCCGTGGCATTGGGTGGCTGACGCAGATTGAGTGCGTGCAGCAGCTTCTGGAAGCGCTCACGGTCTTCGGCCGCGTCGATCATGTCGGGTGTGGTGCCGATGATGGGCACTCCGTTGGCTTCGAGGTCCAGCGCCAACTTCAAAGGCGTCTGACCACCGTACTGCACGATCACGCCGACCGGCTTTTCCTTGTCTACGATTTCCAGCACGTCTTCGAGCGTCAAGGGTTCAAAGTACAGACGGTCAGAAGTGTCGTAGTCGGTCGATACGGTTTCGGGGTTGCAATTGACCATGATGGTTTCGTAACCGTCTTCGCGCATGGCCAAGGCAGCGTGCACGCAGCAGTAGTCAAACTCGATACCCTGGCCGATACGGTTGGGACCACCGCCCAGCACCATGATCTTCTTCTTGTCGGTTGGCGCAGCTTCGCACTCGGAGCCATCTGCCTCGTAAGTGGAGTACATGTATGCCGTGTTGGTCGCGAACTCGGCGGCACAAGTATCCACACGCTTGTAGACGGGGCGCACACCCAAAGCACGGCGCTTTTCGCGTACCGCCTTGTCTGTGGTCTTGAATTGCCGGGCCAAGCGGCGGTCCGAGAAGCCTTTTTGCTTCAGAGCACGCAGTGTGGGCGCATCAATCTTGTCTAGCGCAGAGCCGCTGGCGGGCTGGGGCAGACGTTCGATTTCGAGTTCCAGCTTCACGATCTGCTCGATCTGCACCAAGAACCATGGGTCGATTTTGGTCAACGCAAACACTTCGTCCACGCTCATACCTTGGGCGAAGGCATCGCCCACGTACCAGATGCGCTCTGGGCCGGGTTCGCCCAACTCTTTTTCTAGCACTTCACGGTCCTGGGTCTTCTCATTCATGCCGTCCACGCCCACTTCCAGGCCGCGCAAGGCTTTCTGGAAAGACTCCTGGAAGGTACGACCCATGGCCATCACCTCACCCACCGACTTCATCTGGGTAGTCAAGCGGCTGTCAGCCGCAGGGAATTTTTCGAACGCAAAACGCGGAATCTTGGTGACCACATAGTCGATGGAAGGCTCGAACGACGCGGGGGTAGCACCACCGGTAATGTCGTTGCGCAGTTCGTCCAGCGTGAAGCCCACCGCCAGCTTGGCCGCGACCTTGGCAATTGGGAAACCCGTCGCCTTGGAGGCCAGTGCGGAGGAACGCGACACGCGCGGGTTCATCTCGATCACCACCATGCGGCCGTCTTTGGGGTTGATGGAGAACTGCACGTTCGACCCACCCGTATCCACACCGATTTCGCGCAGTACCGCCAAAGAGGCGTTGCGCAAAATCTGGTATTCCTTGTCGGTCAGCGTCTGTGCGGGTGCCACGGTAATGGAGTCGCCGGTGTGCACGCCCATGGGGTCCAGGTTTTCGATCGAGCACACGATGATGCAGTTGTCCGCCTTGTCGCGCACCACTTCCATCTCGTACTCTTTCCAGCCGAGCAGAGACTCTTCAATCAGCAGCTCGTTGGTAGGCGAAGCCTCCAAGCCGCGCTTGCAGATGGTTTCGAATTCTTCGGAGTTGTAGGCGATACCGCCACCGGTACCACCCAAGGTGAAGCTGGGGCGAATCACGGTAGGGAAGCCCAGCGTCTTTTGCACCGCCCAGGCTTCTTCCATGCTGTGGGCAATACCTGATCGCGCAGAACCCAGACCGATTTTGGTCATGGCGTCCTTGAACTTGAGGCGGTCTTCCGCCTTGTCGATGGCTTCAGGCGTTGCGCCGATCAGCTCCACCTTGTACTTGTCCAACACGCCGTGATGCCACAGGTCCAGCGCGCAGTTCAACGCGGTCTGGCCGCCCATGGTGGGCAAAATCGCGTCAGGCTTTTCCTTGGCGATGATCTTCTCGACGGTCTGCCAGGTGATGGGCTCGATATAAGTCACATCGGCCGTGGCAGGATCGGTCATGATCGTGGCAGGGTTACTGTTGATCAGGATGACCTTGTAGCCCTCTTCACGCAACGCCTTGCATGCTTGCACGCCGGAGTAATCGAACTCACAGGCCTGCCCGATGATGATGGGGCCGGCGCCGATGATGAGAATGCTTTTGATGTCGGTACGTTTTGGCATGGTGGGCTCTTAGCTTTAGGGCTTTTTACTCTTGAATCAATTCAATCGGGGTCAGTTCAGGCTGGCGGTTGCCAACTTGGCGCCGAACCAGACAAACAGGCCACCCACAGCACTGGACAAGGTGGCGCTCAGCCGCTTCCGACGGCTGAAACCTTGGGCCAGGCGGGCGCCTGCAAAAATCAGGGCAGACAGATACAACGCACTGAACACCATGATGATGGCGCTCAGAATCAGGAATGGCACCGCCGGGGTGTCGTAACCGGGATCGATGAACTGCACGAAGAAGGAAAGCAGGAACAGAATCGCCTTGGGGTTCAGCAAGCTGATCACCAGCGCTCGCTTGAAAGGCTGTTGCAAGTTGCTTGCGGCTTCTGCCACGGCAGCTTCGGCCGCAACCGGAGCCTCGCTACGCCATTTGCGGATGGCTGCGATCACGAGGTTGACACCCACCCAAGTCAGGTAGGCAGCACCCGCGTACTTCACTACCATGAACAAGGCGGGGTAAGTACGCAACAAACCTGCTGCCCCCAGCGCAGTGAGTAGCAGCAAGATGGTGTCACCTACAAACACGCCCATGGCGCCCTGGTAACCGGCCTTGACTCCGCGCACGGTAGCCACTGACAGGACGAACAATGAATTCGGGCCGGGCAACAAAATGATGCCCAAAGCGCCTATCACGTAGGTCCAGAGATCAGTGACGCCGTAAAAGCTCATGCTGCTCAGCCTGCTTTCTTTTCCATCTCTGTGATGAAGCGGTCAAACAGGTAGCCGATGTCGTGCGGACCCGGCGATGCTTCAGGGTGCCCCTGGAAGCAGAAAGCCGGCTTGTCAGTGCGCTCCAGACCCTGCAAGGTGCCGTCAAACAAGCTGACGTGCGTGGGGCGCAGGTTGGCAGGCAGGGACTTCTCATCCACCGCAAAGCCATGGTTCTGGCTGGTGATGGACACGCGGCCGCTGTCCAGGTCTTTGACCGGATGGTTGGCACCGTGGTGGCCGAACTTCATCTTGAAGGTCTTGGCACCGCTGGCCAGCGCCATGATCTGGTGACCCAGGCAAATGCCAAACGTGGGGGTGCCGGTCTCGATCAGTTCTTTGGCCGCAGCAATCGCGTAATCGCAAGGCTCCGGGTCACCGGGGCCGTTGGAAAGGAAGATGCCGTTCGGGTTGAGCTTGAGCACCTCGGCAGCGGAGGTCTGAGCAGGTACCACCGTCACCTTGCAGCCGCGCTCGGCCAACATGCGCAGAATGTTTTTCTTCACACCGAAGTCATAGGCTACGACATGGAATTTGGGGGCGGTTTGCTGGCCGTAGCCTTGGCCCAGGGTCCATTCAGCCTCCGTCCACGCATAGCTGCTGGCGCTGGAAACCACCTTGGCCAAATCCAAGCCCGCCATGCTGGGCGCGCCTTTGGCGGCAGTCACGGCTTTTTCAATGGCTTCCTTGGTCACCGTTTCGCCGGCAGCCAATGCCATGATGCAGCCGTTTTGCGCGCCTTGCGTGCGCAGCTGGCGGGTCAGCTGGCGGGTGTCGATGTTGGCAATCGCCACGGTGCCTTCAGCGACCAGGTACTCGGTCAGCGTCTGGGTCTTGCGGAAGTTGCTGGCCACCAAGGGCAGGTCCTTGATGATCAAGCCGGCGGCGTGGACCTTGTTGGACTCCACGTCTTCGGGGTTGATACCGTAGTTGCCGATATGGGGGTAAGTCAGGGTGACGATCTGCTGGCAATAGCTGGGATCGGTGAGGATCTCCTGGTAGCCGGTCATGGAGGTGTTGAACACGACTTCACCGACGGTAGAGCCTGCGGCTCCAATGGAATTGCCAATGTAGACCGTGCCGTCTGCGAGCGCCAGGATGGCGGGTGGGGTGGTTCCCTTGAGAGACAAAAGCACTGGTTTCTCCGAATGTTTTACGGGTACGCCCAAACGCGCTCAAGACAGGCTCTTGGCGGGTGCCGCGCGGGATGTGACTCCTGGCGGATGCTTTTTACGAGGGAATGTGCAGAGGTGCGCTTGGGACGGCTGTTTTCTGGAAAGCCTCTGATTATAGCCGAGGGCAAACCCGAATTCAGTTTCAGGCAAGCTTCAAGCTGCTGGCATGCAAGCAAATGGCCGCTGCCGCTGCCACATTGAGGGACTCTTCCCCGCCCGGCTGGCCTATGCGCGCGAAAACCGAGGCTTTGGCCATGAGCGCCTCGGAGACGCCCTGCCCTTCGTGCCCCATGGCCCAAGCACAGGGGTGAGGCAATTCCAGTTTTTGCACCAGATCGCCTTGGTGCGAGCTGGTTACCACCATAGGGACTTTCAATGGATCCAGATCTTGCAGCTCCAGCCCCTCGATCAATCGAAGGCCAAAGTGCGCGCCCATGCCGGCCCTCAATACCTTGGGGCTCCAAAGCGCGGCCGAACCTTTGAGCGCGAGCACCTGACGAAAACCGAACGCCCCGGCACTGCGCAGTATGGACCCCACGTTCCCGGCATCCTGCACCCGGTCGAGAATGACGGTGGCGGCCAAGGGTTCGATGCTTACCGCCTCAGGCAGGTCGAGCACAAATCCGACCTTGGCAGGCGACTCCAGCCCACTGATTTCGCGAAACAAGGCATCCGGAATCACTACTGTTTTAATAGCTGCTCGCGCATACTCCACGGGCGCTGCAGGCCAGAAAGACTCAGAAACCGCCAGCACTGATGGGACCACGCCCCGCGCCAGTGCGGCACTGCACAAGTGGTCACCCTCAATCCAGAAGCGCCCCGCCTTGCGGTACGCGGTGTTGTCGTTGCTGAGCTTGCGCAGCTCTTTGAGGAGCGCGTTCTCGCGGGAGCTGATGAGGATGGGTTCGGACATAAAGGCTTTAGAGCACGCGGGTCACCGGCGCAAAAGTTTTGCGATGCTCAGGGCAGGCACCGTGGGTCTGCAAGGCGGCCAGGTGTTCGGCAGTGCCATAGCCCTTGTGGGTGGCAAAGCCGTATTGGGGGTATCGAGCGTCCAACTCGGCGCACCAACGGTCGCGGGTGACCTTGGCGAGGATGGAGGCAGCAGAAATGGCGGGCACCGTGGCATCGCCCTTGACGATGGCTTCAGCCAACACATCCAGTACCGGCAGGCGGTTGCCATCGACCAGCACCTTGGCCGGCTTGAGGCGCAGACCTTCTACCGCGCGACGCATGGCGAGCAGCGTAGCTTGCAGGATGTTGATCTCGTCGATCTCTTCCACACTGGCCTGTGCGATGGAGCAGCACAGGGCTTTGGCGCGGATTTCGTCAAAGAGCTTTTCTCGGCGCGCAGCGCTGAGCTTCTTGGAGTCGTTCAATCCCGCAATCGGGCGCAGATCATCCAGAATGACAGCAGCAGCCACTACCGGCCCGGCCAAGGGGCCGCGACCGGCCTCATCCACTCCGGCTACCAGTCCCGGAATGTCCCAGCTGAAGGCCACTTGCTGCACCTTGGCAGCGACGGTGCTTTTAGCTTTGGAGGACTTTTTCAATGGCATCGGTGGCAAGGGAGGCGGTGTCGCGCAGCAACTCGGTGTGCAGCGCGCGGAAGGTGGATTCGAGAGTGGCTATTCTCGCAGGCTCTTGACGCGCCGCATCCAACCATTGCAAAACACCGGCCGCGAGTGCTTGCGGTGTGGCCGCGTCCTGCAGCAGCTCAGGTACCACAAAGTCACGGCACAAGATATTGGGCAAGCCTACCCACGGCTGCAAGCGCTTGCGACGCATGATCTGCCACGATAACCAAGACATGTGGTACCCGATCACCATGGGGCGCTTGAACAGGGCGGCCTCCAGGGTGGCAGTGCCGCTGGCGATCAGGGTGACGTCACAAGCGGCCAAAGCAGTATGGGACTGGCCTGTCAGCAGCTGCAAGCGCCCGGCCATACCACTGCGCTGTGCAATCGCCTCGATTTCGGGCAACAGTCCCGGCACGGCAGGAACTACGAATTTGATAGCAGGTCGCGTAGACTGGATAAGCGCCGCAGCCCTAAAGAACCTGAAAGCCAAGTGACGGATTTCTGACTGGCGACTGCCCGGCAGGATGGCTACCACCTCGTCGGCATCAGAGAGACCCAGCGCACGCCGCGCGGCTGCCCTGTCCGGCTCCATGGGAATGACATTGGCCAAAGGATGGCCCACATAGGTCGCGGCGATCCCATGTGAGGCGAGCAATTCCGGTTCGAAGGGAAAAATGCACAGCACATGGTCGGTGCTGCGGCGCAATTTTTCCACCCGCTCCGGGCGCCAGGCCCAGATAGAGGGGCACACGAAATGCACCGTCTTGACCCCCTGAGCCTTGAGGCGGGCCTCCAGATCAAGATTGAAGTCAGGCGCATCGACGCCAATGAACACATCCGGCTTATGGACCAAAAGCCGATCACCCAATGCAGCGCGGATACCCACGATTTCACGGTAACGTCGCAACAGCTCCCAGCTGAAGCCATGCACTGCCAACTTGTGGTGTGGCCACCAAGCTTGGAAGCCCAGCTTGGCCATCTGCGGGCCGCCTATGCCGTGAGCGATCGCTCCCTGCCAGCGTTGACGCACGCCTGCCAGTAGCAGCCCCGCCAGCAAGTCGCCGGAAGCCTCGCCCGCCACCATCGCGATGACAGGCGCATCCTTCGCACGGGGGCTGCTGTCCATCACAAGCAGTGAACGCTAACGCTCAGCGCACGATGCCGCGGTTCGCGGATACGCCGGCCAGGAAGTCGTTCATCATCGCCACGTCAGGCGCAGTTTCAGGGCGCTCCAAGACCATGGTGGCAATGCGCTCTTTGGCCTGCTCCAGCGTGAGGTCGTCCCGGTACAAAGCTTTATGAATCGCCTTCACGCCGGAAATACGCTCCGGGGTCCAGCCACGGCGACGCAGACCTTCAAAATTCATGGACCGCGCGCCGGCCGGTTGGCCTTGGCACATCACAAACGGAGGCAGGTCTGCAAACAGCAAGGAGCACATAGCGCTCATGCTATGCGCGCCCAAACGGACAAACTGATGCACCACGGTGAAGCCACCCAGAATCACCCAGTCGCCCACATGCACGTGGCCGGCAAGCTGGGAGTTATTGGCAAAAATCACGTTATTGCCCACCATGCAGTCGTGTGCAAGATGAACGTAGGCCATGATCCAGTTGTCGTTTCCCACTTTGGTAACGCCGGCATCCCCGGGGGAGCCGATGTTGAAGGTGCAAAACTCACGAATGGTGTTGCGGTCGCCGATGATCAGTTCGCAGGGCTCACCGGCATACTTTTTGTCTTGCGGAATCGCCCCCAGAGAGTTGAACTGGAATATCCGGTTGTTCTCACCGATGGTGGTGTGTCCCTCGATCACGCAGTGCGGTCCCACCGTGGTGCCGGCACCGATTCGCACATGAGGCCCGATGACGGTGTAAGGACCGACCGTGACCGAGCTGTCGAGCGCAGCACCGGGCGCTACGATGGCGGTAGGGTGAACGTTTGACACGCCCCACCCCTTAGCTGATAGCGCGCATGGCGCAGGTCAACTCCGCTTCGCAGGCCAACTCGGTGCCGACCGTAGCGCTGGCCTTGAACTTGAAAATTCCGGCTTTCATGCGCAACATTTCCACATTCAAGTGAAGCTGGTCACCCGGCTCAACAGGGCGCTTGAAGCGGGCGCCGTCAATACCAGCGAAGTAGTAGACCATCTGGTCATTGGGCGCAGTGTCCAAGGCATCAAACGCCAATAGCGCTGCTGCCTGAGCCAATGCTTCGAGCATCAACACACCCGGCATCACCGGCCGATGAGGGAAGTGGCCTTCAAAAAAAGGTTCGTTGATGGTGACGTTCTTCAGCGCCTTGATGGTCTTGCCTTTGTCCAACTCCAGCACACGATCCACCAATAAGAAGGGGTAGCGATGCGGCAGTTGCTTCAGAATTTTGTGGATATCCATCATGGCTTGTTCTCTTTTTCTAAGGTTTTAATTCGGTCGCGCAAACTATGAAGCTGCTTCAAAGAAGCTGCGTTGCGTTCCCAGTTTGCATTTTCATCGAGCGGGAAGATCCCGGTGTAGTTGCCCGGCTTGTGAATCGACTTGCTGACCACAGTAGCTGCCGAGATGTGCACACCGGAAGCCAGGGTGAGGTGCCCCAGAATGATTGCGCCGCCACCTACCGTACAGTGAGACCCGATGGTCGCAGAACCTGCGATACCGACACAACCTGCCATGGCGGTATGCGCCCCTATGCGCACGTTGTGACCGATCTGGATCAGGTTGTCCAGCTTCACGCCATCTTCGATGATGGTGTCACTCAACGCACCTCTGTCGATGCAGGTGTTGGCACCAATTTCCACGTCGTTTCCGATACGGACTGCACCCAGCTGTTCAATTTTTTCCCAGCGCCCGCCGTCAGGCGCAAAGCCGAAACCGTCCGCACCGATAACCACACCCGAGTGGACGATGCAACGGTCCCCGATATGGCAATCCTCGCCCAAGGTGACGCGGGACTTCAATATGGTGCCTTCGCCTACCGTTGCGCCGGCCTCGATGACACACAAAGGTCCGATGCGGGCCGTTGCAGCAATATGGGCTTCGGGGTCTACCACCGCGCTGGGATGAATGACTGGAATACCCAATGCATCACGGGAGGTCCGCTGGCGCCAGAACTGAGTCAGACGGGCGAAATAAAGGTACGGATTGGGTGTAACGATGCACGGCCCTCGGGCCGATGCTAATGCCGCCATAGCGGGGCCCACAATCACACAGCCCGCAAGCGACTGTGTAATTTGCTTCTGGTATTTGGGGTTACTGAGGAAACTGATGTCTGTACCGGAGGCTGACTCCAAGGGAGCCAGTCCGGAAATCAACACATCGCCAGACCCGACAAGCTCGCCACCCAGTTGTTCAACGAGCGTAGCGAGAGAAATTGATTTCACATGAACGGCCGGAGTCGTCAAGGCTTACTTGGCACCAGCGTTGAGAATTTTCAGAACCTTTTCAGTAATGTCATGACGGGCGCTGCTGTAAACAACTTCTTGAAGCACCAGATCATATTTTTCACCTTCTGCCACTTGCTTGACGGCGCGGTTTGCCGCATCCAGCACTTTTTGCAGCTCTTCGTTGCGGCGACCATTCAAATCTTCTTGGAACTCGCGCTGTTTGCGTTGAAAGTCGCGGTTTTGCTCTGCGAATTCTTTCTGTCGTGCTGAGCGTTGCGCTTCCGACATGGCGGGCGCATCACGTTCAAACTTTTCACTCATGGTCTTGAGCGATTGCTGCAGGTCCGTCAAATCTTTCTGTCGCTTGGAAAATTCTTGTTCCAGCTTGGCCTGTGCCGCCTTTGCGGGTGCCGACTCTGTGGTGATCCGTTGGGTGTTGATGTAGCCTACTTTGGACTCCTGAGCAAAACTGCTACCCAAAGCCAATACCAACGCAGCCGCCAACGCCCATTTCACTTGTGCTGTTTTCATTAAAAGGTTGTTCCGATTTGAAATTGAACGTTTTGCATTTTATCCCCGTCAAACTTGGACAAAGGCCGGGCAATGGCAAGACGCAATGGACCCACCGGAGAAATCCAACTAATGCCCACACCAAATGAAGCCCGCATGTCGGACAACTGAATCGCTTCATCCACGCCATAAATGCCACCAGCGTCTACAAATGCAAAGCCCCGCAATGTACGGTCATTGCCTCCACCTGGAAGCGGAGACAGCAACTCTGCGTTGAAAACCACTTTCTTGGCGCCGCCTGTGGCGGTAAGAGACGAGGCGCGTTGTGCCGCAGTGGTCAAACTACCCTGCTCAAACCCGCGTACCGAGCCCAAACCACCCAAATAGTAGTTCTTAAAAATCGAGTATGAACCGGAACCGGTGGCGGCACCCATCGACAGTTCCGTGTTGAATGCAGCGGTCATCGTACGGGTCACGGGAACGAACTGCTGATACTGGGCTGTGCCACGTACATATCGCATGTCGCCGCCCACACTCCACTCGGCATTCGTCCGGATAACCCGACCCATGCTTGGCACCAATGCACTATCTCGCGTATCCCTGGACCAGCCTACCGTAAGAGGGACAGCCGTTGCGCTGTAGCCGAACTCATTGGCGTAGTCCTGATACACAGTTGGCAAATAGGTGCCAGGAATGATCCGGGTCTTGTCCGCGCCGAGGCCGAAGTAAACGGTGTCCGAGTCCGAAAATGGAACCCCAAAACGTACCCCAACGCCAGTTGTTTCAATCGCGTACGTATCCACGTCGTCGTAGGGTCGGGAGGTGCGTTGGTACAAATCAAAGGTGCGGGAAACGCCATCGTCGGTGAAGTACGGATTGGTGGTGCTCAACACCACGGTACGGTTCGCCTTGCTGGTATTGACTTCGATACCCAAAGAGTTGCCCGACCCGAATGCGTTTTCCTGCTTGAAACCAAAGGAAAGTCCCAATCCGTCCGCACTGGAAATACCTGCTCCCAAGCTGATGCTGCCCGTGGGCTTCTCTGCGACCGTGACCGTCAGGTCAACCTGATCGGGAGATCCTGCCACTTCCTGAGTATCAATACCTACATTGGTGAAATAACCCAACCTATCCACACGATTGCGAGATTGCCGGATCTTTTCTCCGTCGTACCAAGCCGCTTCCAGTTGCCGGAACTCACGGCGAATGACTTCATCGCGGGTGCGATCGTTACCTGCAACGTTAATCCGACGGACATAGACCCGGCGGGACGGCTCGCCTACCAATGTAATTTCAACACGATTCGTGGCGCGGTCAATGTCTGTGCGCGCTTCGGCTCGCGCAAAGGCATAGCCGAAATTGGCGAAGTAATCCGTAAATGCCTTGGTCGTCTGAGCCACATCCGTAGCGTTATAGGGCTCGCCTGCCTTGATGGTCACCAGTGATTGGAACTCTTGTTCTTTCCCCAGGAAATTGCCGGCTAGCTTGATCTTCGAAACTGCGAATTGCTCACCTTCGGTGATGTTGACTGTGATTGCAATATCTTTTTTGTCCGGCGAGATCGCCACTTGGGTCGAATCGACCTTGAATTCCAGAAACCCGCGCGCAAGGTAATAGGAGCGCAGGGTTTCGATATCCGCATTGAGCTTGGTGCGCGCATAACGGTTGGATTTGGTGTACCAGCTCAACCAGTTTCCGGTATCAGAGTCAAAGAGCCCCCGAAGTGTGCTTACGGGAAAGTTCTTGTTCCCGACAATATTGATTTCGCTGATTTTTGCAGTGTCACCTTCGGCGACAGCAAAACTGACATTCACACGATTGCGCTCAATTGGTGTCACCGTGGTAACGATATCCACAGCGTACATGCTTTTGCTGATGTACTGCTTTTTGAGTTCTTGCTCTGCCCTGTCAACCAATGCTTTGTCGAACGGTCGACCTTCGGACAATCCGATGTCCCGCAAAGCACGTTTCAGGACGTCTTTGTCAAACTCACGATTACCAGAAAAATCGACATCCGCGACATTGGGGCGCTCCTCCACAATAACGACCACAACACCATCTTTGCTCTCGATCCGTACGTCCTTGAAAAGCCCGAGCGCAAACAAGGAGCGGATAGAGGCTGCTGCTTTCTCGTCGGTGTAGGTATCCCCCACACGCACAGGAATGGACGCAAACACTGTCCCAGCTTCCACACGCTGAAGGCCTTCCACCCGGATGTCACGAACCGCAAACGGCTCAAGCGCCCAAGCAGATTGCAGCAAGACAGCGAGCAAGCCGCTGCAAGCAGCAAAACGGACGCTGCGACGACGATATTTCATAGTACTCAAGTTGAATCTCCGGGGGTCAGGTCAAGCGAAAGGGACTTAACCAAAGATATGCAAAACATCGTTATAGAAGGCGACTGACATCATCACCAGCAACAACGCAACACCAGCACGCTGAAGCACTTCCCACCATTTTTCGGGCACCGGACGACCGGTCAACCCCTCCCAAAGATAATACATCAGGTGCCCTCCATCCAAGACCGGCAAGGGAAGCAGGTTCAACACCCCTAGGCTGATACTGATGAGCGCCAGAAAACTCAGAAACTGCAGGAGGCCCAAGGCAGCAGATTTGCCGGCATAGTCAGCAATTGCCAATGGCCCGTTCAAATTCCGAAGTGATACCTGACCGGTGATCATTTGGCCCATTGCGACCAAAGACATGCGGGAAATGTCCCACGTTTTCTCAACGGCCCGCGCAAGGCCTTCGGTAAATCCGTACTGAACAGACACAGTGTCAGGGGCGCCACCAATAAAGGCACCAACCCGACCGACGACCTCTTCGCCCTGTTTTTCGGCTTTTGGGGTCACAACGATGGTCACAGCTCGGCTTGCCCGCATGACTTGCCAAGTCATCGGTACTTCTGGAGAGTTACGGATCAGCGCTCGAAGCTGATTGGCATCGCGTATGGGTGTTCCATTTACTGCTGATACCAAGTCACCAGGCATCAGCCCCGCTACAGTGGCACGCCCCTCCGCGCTCAAGTCACCCATAAGCGGTTTGGAGAAAGGAGCGAGCCAGCCTATCTTCTGAAAAAGCGCTGCATCGGCGGCACTGCCCCCCAGCGAGCTTAAATCCAGCGAACGCAACGTACTGTCAGCAGGCGCATTGTCACCAGACTCATTGAGTTTCAAATACAAAACTTTGCGATCCAGGCTGGCCGTTGTGAGCCACCATCGGAACTCTTCAAAGGTTTGGATCGGGATCAGCGCGTCTTGCGAAACACCCACCTCCAAAACCCGCTCACCGCCTACCCAACCACCCTTCTCTGCCAGTGAAGACGCGACCGGTGTCGGGAGAACTGGAGTGGCTAATGTGACCGACTGCCAATTCACAAGGGAGTAAAGACCTATCGCCAACAACAAATTAGCGAGGGGACCGGCAGCCACGATGAAAGATCGACGGCGCAAAGACTGCCTGTCAAAAGCCTGAGATGCTTCCGACTCTGCGATCGGCCCCTCACGTCCATCGAGCATCTTGACGTAGCCACCAAGGGGAACTGCACTCAGGACGAAGTCTGTACCCGTCCGTGGAGAGGACCATCCCCATAGCTTCGGGCCAAATCCGATGGAAAATTTGAGCACCTTGACCCCACAAAGGCGGGCTGCACAGAAATGCCCCCATTCGTGCACGGCAACCAGCAAACCAATGGCAATGAGGAAAGCCAGAACTGTTTGCATAGAGAAACTATTGCCTATTTACTGAAGAAGTGATGTGCAAATGTTCTCAGCCAGACTCCGGGCTTCTGTATCCAGAGCCATCAAAGACGATAAATTGTCAGGGGATACGAAATCCAGCTGGGTCAAGGTGCGTGTGTTCACGGTATGGATTTGATCGAAACGGATACGGCGATCCAAAAATGCAGCAACAGCAATTTCATTCGCTGCATTCAACACGACTGTAGATCCTGCTTGCCCCATTAAAGTTTCCCAAGCGAGTTTTAACCCGGGGAATCGTGCTTGGTGCGCCTCCGAATGAATGGATTCAAAGGTTAGCGACGCCATGGTGGAAAAATCCAATGCAGAAGACCCCGATGCGACCCGTTGCGGCCATGCCAAGCCATACGCGATAGGGCCGCGCATGTCGGGGGTACCCAATTGGGCAACCACTGAGTTATCGACGTACTGCACCATGGAGTGCACCACACTTTGTGGGTGAATGATGACGTCAATCTGTCGGGGAAGCACATCGAAAAGAAACTTAGCCTCAATGACCTCCAACGCCTTATTCATCATGGTCGCGGAGTCCACTGAAATTTTGCGCCCCATGACCCAATTGGGGTGAGCGCAGGCTTGTTCAGGTGTCGCCTCACGGATTTGAGATTGGTTCCATGTTCGGAAAGGACCACCCGATGCCGTCAAGATCAGTTTGTCAATAACGGATGGCCAATGATCCCGACTATCCGGAAGCGACTGGAAAATGGCCGAGTGCTCGCTATCAATGGGCAACAAAACCGCTCCGCCTTGCTTTACGGCCGACATAAACACTTCACCGCCAACTACTAGAGCTTCTTTATTTGCCAAAAGCAATCTTTTCCCGGCGGTTGCCGCAGCAATACACGACGACAAGCCTGCGGCCCCAACAATCGCCGCCATCACCGTATCTACATCGGCATGTGCTGCCACCTCATCCAGTGCGGCTGGTCCCGCGAGCACCTCCGTCTTTGCACCGGATTGCTTCAGGCGTGCCTGAAGCTCCATCGCATGTTTGGGGTTCACCATGACCGCAAATTGCGGCCGAAACTCCATGCATTGGGCATAAATCACCTCAACGTTGGACGAAGCAGTGAGCGCGAAGACAGAAAAACTTTCGGGATGGCGTCTCAATACATCCAGGGTATTGACCCCGATAGACCCTGTCGATCCCAACACTGTGATTTTTTTCATAGGGGACCCGATGAAAAAGACTGCATAAGCATTGCTAGCGGCACTACGGGCAACAACGCATCGACTCGATCCAGTACACCGCCATGGCCTGGCAAAAGTTGACTACTATCTTTTGCGCCCGCTGCACGCTTCACCAAGGACTCCAGTAGATCGCCAGAGATACTCATGGTTCCAAGAAAGAGAACAGCAAGAACCATGACAGCCCAATGCCAGGCGACTAGAACACTGTAAATGCTGAGCGAGTCCATCATCCAAGTACGGTCGATGTAGACCCAAAAAACAGCAAGCAACAGCACACCAACGATTCCGCCTAGGGCGCCTTCGCGGGTTTTTCCCGGACTGATGTCGGGTGCCAACTTATCTTTGAAAAAACGCCCCCCCAAAGAGCGCCCCACAAAGTAAGCGGCGATATCAGCCACCCAAACCAACGCCAGAACCGAAAAGAGGAAGTTGATTCCGCGCGCCCGCGCCAACACAACCGCGAGCCATGCTGCACACAAAACAGCGAAGCCGATCAATTGGCGCAGAGGTTGATGGAGGTCTATCCAAGCGGTTACACCGGCACGAATCAATGCGCCGCCACCCGCAACCCAAAGAACTGCAATCGCCAACCAGATCCACTGCAAGACCAAAGCAGAGGGTTGGAACACCCACAAAGCACCACAGGCTAGTGCACACCCTGCCCCCGCAATAACAGAGTGTGTTTGGCTTGCTCCATTCAACCGGAACCATTCCCAAGCTCCGCACGCCATCAATGCGCCAGCAACCCAGGCAAATGCGAAGGTGTGCGGATAAAAAACTGCAGGAACCAAGACAGCCAACAGGGCGATCGCAGTAAGGATGCGCAAGCGCAGCATAGAAAACCCTTCAGATGGAGCAACGCGCGCTTAGCGAACCTGCTCAGAAGTCTTACCAAATCGCCTTTCACGGCTATTGAACTCGGTCAACGCTGTATCAAGATCAATTTCACTGAAATCCGGCCACAAAACAGGACTGAAGAAAAACTCAGCATATGCAGACTGCCACAGCAAAAAGTTGCTGATCCGGTACTCACCGCCTGTACGAATAAACAAATCGGGATCCGCACTAGGTGACAAAGCCATCGCACTGGAAAGACTATCCTCCGTGATGTCCTCTCCGCGTTCAGCCAGCGCGCGGGCTGCCTGGACGATGTCCCATCGTCCGCCATAGTTAAAGCAGACATTAAGTGTCAACCCCGTGTTGGAGGACGTTTCCAACTCAGCCAGGTGAAGTCCTTGCCGTACTTTCTCTGATAGTCCGGATCTGCTACCCACGAACCTGAGACGAACACCTTCCTGCTTGAGCTGCGAAACTTCTCGGGCAAGTGCTCCGGCAAGCAAATCCATAAGGCCCGATACCTCGTCTGCTGGACGATTCCAATTCTCAGAGGAAAAAGCAAAAACCGTAAGAGTTGCTATGTTCCTGGGGGGGCAGGCTCTGACTATCCGCTTAAGCGTGTCCACCCCCTGCTTGTGTCCTGCCAAGCGGGGAAGAAAGCGCTTGGATGCCCATCGCCCGTTTCCATCCATAACGATGGCGACATGCAAGGGGCTCGGTGAAACTGAAGCCGACATGCGGTTCAGCGTTACACCGCCATGATGTCTTGCTCTTTGGAAGCCACCAAACGATCAATCTCGGTAATGTGCTTGTCGGTCGTCTTTTGCACATCTGCCTCACAACGCTTTTGATCATCCTCGGACGCTAGCTTGTCTTTGACCAGCTTCTTGACTGCCTCGTTGGCGTCACGGCGCAAATTGCGGACAGCAACTTTGGCACCTTCACCTTCACCGCGGACGACCTTGGTCAGTTCCTTGCGACGCTCTTCAGTCATCGCGGGCATTGGGACCCGAATCAACTCACCCATGCTGGAAGGATTCAAGCCTAAATCCGAGTCGCGAATAGCTTTTTCAATCTTAGGAGCCATGTTTTTTTCCCACGGCTGTACGCTGATGGTACGAGCATCAATGAGAGAAAGGTTGGCAACCTGACTCAATGGGACCATCGAACCATAGTAATCCACGTGTACGGTATCCAACAAAGCAGGATTCGCTCGACCTGTGCGGATTTTGGTGAGATTGTTCTTGAGGGATGCGATGGACTGATCCATCTTTGCATCCAAAGTCTTCTTAATTTCTTCAATGGACATAGATTATTTTCTCCTATGCGATCACTTGGCCTGCACTCAGGTTACACATGCACCAAAGTGCCTTCGTCTTCACCCATCACCACTCGCTTCAGCGCTCCGTGTTTGAAGATAGAGAAAACTTTGATCGGCAGCTTTTGATCCCGGCAAAGGGCGAATGCAGCTGCGTCCATGATGCCCAAGTTTTGGGTCATCGCGTCATTGAACGTAATCTTCGAGTAGCGGGTTGCCGACGGATCCTTTTTGGGGTCCGCTGTGTAAACACCATCAACTTTCGTCGCCTTCAACACCATCTCGGCACCAATCTCTGCTCCGCGCAATGCTGCGGCAGTATCCGTAGTGAAAAATGGGTTACCGGTACCCGCAGCGAAAATCACTACCTTGCCTTCTTCGAGGTATTGCAAGGCCTTGGGACGCACATAGGGCTCCACCACTTGCTCGATGCCGATAGCGGACATGACACGTGCTGTTAGTCCAGCCTTGTTCATCGTGTCGCCCAGCGCAAGTGCGTTCATCACTGTCGCGAGCATACCCATGTAATCGGCAGTCGCACGGTCCATACCGACAGAACCACCCGCAACACCGCGGAAGATATTGCCGCCACCGATCACAACTGCAACCTCTACACCCAAGCGGGTGACTTCCGCAATTTCATCAACCATACGGACAATGGTGTCACGGTTGATACCGAACTGGTCGTCGCCCATCAATGCCTCGCCGGACAACTTGAGCAAAATTCTCTTGTAAGCAGGTTTGGATTGGCTCATGGACGACTCCCGTTCGGTGACTAACAACTTTTCTATCAGATCAAGCAGACTGCTTGGCCGCAGCCACTTGCGCAGCAACTTCAGCAGCGAAATCGTCTACTTTCTTCTCAATGCCTTCGCCCACCACATAAAGAGTGAAACCCTTCACAGTAGTAGAGACGGCCTTGAGCATTTGCTCCACGGTCTGCTTGTCGTTCTTGACGAAAGGCTGGTTGAACAAAGAAACCTCTTTCAGGAACTTCTGGACGCCGCCTTCGATGCGCTTTGCAACGATCTCAGCGGATTGCACAGGCTTGCCTGCAGCGGTGGCGATCGCTGCGTCTTCCGCTGCCTTCGCTGCCGCCACAGAACGCTCACGCTCAACCAACTCTGCGGGAACCTGGTCAGAGGACAAAGACACCGGTTTCATCGCCGCCACGTGCATGGCAACATCCTTAGCAGCGGCTTCATCACCTTCAAACTCAACCACCACACCGATACGTGTACCGTGCAGATAAGAAGCCAATTTGCTGGAACCATCAAAACGTTGGAAACGGCGGAAGGTCATATTCTCACCAATCTTGCCGATCAAGCCCTTGCGGACATCTTCCAAGGTGGGGCCGAAACCGTCTTGCTCATAAGCCAGTGCACCTAGCGCAGCAACGTCGGCAGGATTGTTCACCGCCACCAGATTGGCCGCAGCATTTGCAAGTGCTAGGAAGCTGTCGTTCTTGGTAACAAAGTCAGTTTCGCAATTGACTTCAATCAACGCACCCACGCCGTTCGCGATGCTAGTTGCAACAACGCCTTCAGCCGTCACACGTGCAGCGGCTTTGCCAGCTTTGCTGCCCAACTTGACACGCAGAATCTCTTCCGCCTTTGACATATCGCCGTCAGCTTCGGTCAAAGCCTTTTTGCATTCCATCATGGGCGCATCGGTCTTGCCACGCAGTTCTGCCACCATGCTCGCTGTAATTGCTGCCATTTGTATTCTCCGAATTTCAACAGTTTAAATAAGGGCTAAAAAAAAGGGGCAACGAAGCCCCCTTTTTCGGGTGCAGAAGTGCTTAAGCGGAAGCTTCGCTCACTTCAACGAACTCATCATCGCCTTCAGCGGCAACCGCCTTGACAACGTCATCCACCGCGTTCGCGCGGCCTTCGAGAATCGCATCAGCAATTCCGCGAGCGTACAAAGCCACTGCCTTGGAAGAGTCGTCATTACCGGGAATCACGTAGTCAATCCCCTCGGGAGAGTGGTTGGAGTCCACCACGCCGATCAAAGGAATGCCGAGCTTGCGTGCTTCTGCGATCGCAATCTTGTGGTAACCCACGTCAATCACGAAAATAGCGTCAGGCAGTGTGTTCATATCTTGAATACCGCCGATATCTTTTTCCAGCTTCTCCAGCTCGCGAGCGAACATCAACTGTTCTTTTTTGCTCATGCTGTCCAAACCGGCTTCCTGCTGGACTTTCATGTCCTTCAGGCGCTTGATGGAAGTCTTGACAGTCTTGAAGTTGGTCAACATACCGCCCAACCAACGCTGATCCACAAAAGGAACACCGGCGCGCTGAGCTTCAGCCGCCACGATTTCGCGGGCTTGGCGCTTGGTACCCACCATCAAAATGGTGCCGCGCTTTGCCGACAGCTGGCGCACGAACTTGGCAGCCTCCTGGAACATCGGGAGCGATTTTTCCAGGTTGATGATGTGAATTTTGTTACGGTGACCGAAGATGAACGGGGCCATCTTGGGGTTCCAGAAGCGGGTTTGGTGACCAAAGTGGACACCGGCTTCCAGCATCTCGCGCATTGTTACTGCCATATTTAACTCCGAAGGTTAGGTCTGAAATCCACCCCGCTGATCGCCCTCAGACAGCGCTGAAGGAAACACCTTGTGGGGATGGTTTGTGAATACCTTGGCGGGTACGCCCACCAAAGCCAGTCGAGTATAGCACGCACCGGCTTCCAGTGACCCACACCTTCAAGTGCGCCAATTGGGTCTACGCATTGTGTATTTCCGTCAAACCACCCGAAACCTATGAAAAAATAAGGGCAGGCGAAAGACGCATACGATTTTGAAAGTTGAAATGAAAATAGCCATTGTGGGCGCGGGAGTTGTAGGAATAACGACTGCCCATGAATTAGCCGAAGCCGGCCATGCTGTCACCGTATTTGAGAAAAATGGTGCAGCCAGTGAATCCTCCAGCTTTGCGAATGGCGGCATTCACTGCAACAGCTTTACTTTGCCACTCTCGGCTTCCACATTTACTGGGCACAAGTTGCGCCGTTTTTGGCAAACCACCCGCCAAATGTCGCATTCGAACTGGGCGACACCGGCCAATTTTCGTTGGCTATGGGCACAAAGCTCGCCGGCAGAGGCCGCCAAGGTGTGCGCCATTCAGTCATACGGACAACAAATGGCACGCCTGGGGATGGAGGTTACAGACACATTGATCTCGCATCACCAGTGGGAGATCGAGCAAAGTGAGGGGCAACTGATATTGCTTAGCAACGAAGCAGAACTGAATGGATATTCGGCGAGGCTCCAATTTTTGAAGGACGCTGAACAAAACTACCGGTTACTGGACAGGGAAGAAATGGAAGTCCATGAGCCTGCGCTACATGGAGCAGACAAGATATTTAAGGCGATACACCTGCCAGGGGACCGTGTAATGAACTGCCGTCAGTTCTCGCTTTTGGTCAAACAGGCCGCTCAACGCAACGGGGTAGACTTTCACTTTGATACTGAAATCACGGGTCTACAAGCACAAGGCAAGCCCCAGGTTCGCCTCAAAACCGGGGACACTCAGTCTTTTGATCATGTTGTGATTTGTACTGAGTCCCTTCCAAGGGAGGATGTTCTGAAGACTGGCCTTCAGACATCTACCGCACGGATCGACAGCTACGCCCTGAGTGCGGCCATTCGCGAACCTTTGAATGCACCGCGTAGCGCAGTGCAGGACTGCAGGTCAGGCATTACGATCACTCGCATCGGCAAGAGATTGCGAGTGTGCGGTGGAGCGGAATTGAACAAGTCAGGTACAAATGAACACGATAAACGCGTTGTGAACAAGCTGTTTCGTACGCTGGATCAATACTTTCCAGGCGCAGCCAATTACCCGGCAGGGACACAAATCTGGCGCGGCAGCCGCACATTTACCTTGGACGGCCTGCCATTGGTAGGCAGTGCTGGACTACCCGGCGTTTGGCTCAATCTGGCGCACGGAGCCAATGGCTGGACACTGGCAACCGCCAGCGCAAGGTTACTATCCGAACAAATTACAGGCCAATCCACCAGCTTGCCGAGTGAACCGCTAAGTCCGCAACGCTTTATCCGATAGATTTTGCGAACCTTGTCCTCCGGCAGGCAAAGCAGCACAGGGAAAGAGACGTCATGAGCCCAGAACTGTCACAACGACTTGCCGCCGCGGTGGACGGAATGCCTGCTTTTCCGAAAAGCGTCCAACGTATTTTGGAACTGACCCGGGATGTCAACAGCACACCCAAGGATCTGGTTGATGTCATAGACAAAGATCCGGTGGTCACGGTAAAAATCTTGAAGGTCGTCAACTCTGCGTACTACAGCCTGCCACGGCAGGTGACCTCCATCGGTCATGCGGTGGTCTACCTTGGCTTCAACACGATCAAAAATCTGGCGTTGAGTATCGCGGCCATTGGCATGCTTCCAAAAGAAAACCAAGCGGGTTTCGACGTTCAGCAGTATCTTTTGCATTCATTGGCCACAGCGAGCATCGCCAAGCAACTTGCGTTGAAGGTGGACGATGCAGACCCAATGGATTGCTTCATTGCCGGCCTACTGCATGATTTTGGGAAGATGGTTTTTGCCCAATTCATGCCGCAGGAATTCAAAGCCGCTTTGGCATTGAGTGCGGCAGACAATAGCTCTTTGCACACGGCCCTGCAAACCACTATCGGCGCAGATCACGCAGTAGTCGGTGCCATGCTGGTAGAGAAGTGGCGATTCGCACCTGCCTTGGTGGACACCATCAGGCACCAAAGAACAGACAACCTGAAAGACACCGACATGATTGCCTGCGTTTTTGGCGCCAATCAGATCAGCAAAAGCTTGGCTTTTGGCTTTGCCGGCAACCACTGCATTGACGAGCTTCCAGCACTCCTTCAAAAGCGCTTGGGTGGCAATCTGGAGCAGGTCATCGCCTCTTTGGGTGATCTGACAGGCTTGTTTGAAGAAGCACAAGTATTTGCGAAGTTGTAAAGGACAGGCTTATGAAAGTCAGGTTTTGGGGAGTACGCGGTTCCATAGCTTCGCCCGGTCCCAAAACCGTGCGGTACGGCGGCAATACGACCTGCATTGAAATCCGTACAGACAACAACGAATTGATCATTCTGGACGCAGGCACCGGCATCTTCCCTCTCTCCCAGACCCTGCTGGCAGAAATGCCGGTAACCGCCAATGTGCTAATCACCCACTCTCATTGGGATCACATTCAGGGGCTTCCATTTTTTATCCCGAATTTCATCCCTGGAAACACCCTACGATTGCATGGTGGCTTCGACCCGGTCTCCGGCAAGGGCATCGAGCAGGTGATGGCGGTGCAACTGCAGTACAGCTACTTTCCGGTGCGTGAGGAAGAGATGAAAGCCCGCATCGAGTACGTCACGCTCATGCCTGACCAGCCGATCCAGATTGGAAGTGCCACTGTGACACCGTGCCTCCTGAATCATCCGGTAGTGGATTTCGGCTACCGCATCGAATGCAACGGAAAGTCTGTGTTCTTCACCGGCGACCATGAGCCCCCCTACAACATCTACGAACTCGGCGATGAAGGGTTTGTTGACTACCAAGCCTTTGTCGATGAGAAGAACAGGGCCATCCTGGAGGCTATCAAGGGAGTAGATGTGTACATCGCTGACACCTCATACACCGATGCCGAGTACCCTGCCAAAAAAGGATGGGGGCATGGCACTTTCAGCACCAGCATTGCTTCGGCCCATGCAGCGGGGGCCAAGGTGCTTTTTTGCACACACCACGAACCGACCCGCAGTGACGACGCCTTGGAAATGGCTTTTGCCGAAGCATTGGAACAAAACGCCCACTTGAGCACGGGCATGGATATCCGGCTTGCCCGAGAGGGCGACACCTATGAATTCTGAGTGGATTCTTTCCACCCAAGGCCCCAAGACTTTTGCGCGCCTGCCCATACTCGGCACAACCGCCTCAAGAACTCTTGAGGAAAACGCGATACAGAACCACCCGCCGGGCTACCTGATGCAACGGGCCGGCCTCGCTTTGGCAAAGCTTTCGCTAGCCGTAGCACCACATGCACACGTTTTTTGGATCGCCTGCGGGCGCGGCAATAACGGCGGCGATGGATTAGAGGCCGCCATCCATCTGCACCAGTGGGGCAAAGAAATCCATGTCAGCATGCCAGCCGCAAACAAGCCCTTGCCCACTGATGCTGGACTGGCCCTCGCAAGGGCAGGACAAGCAGGCTTGGCCATACATGACCACGCTCCGGATCACTGGGATGCATGCATTGATGCGTTGTTGGGTATCGGACTGACTAATGCGCCCACCGGGACATACGCTGATTGGATAGGCCTCATCAATTCGCGATCATGCGACGTGATATCCGCCGACATTCCCAGCGGACTGATGGCTGACACCGGTGATGCACCCGGCGCCTGTGTGGCGGCCACGCACACCTTGTCGATGTTAAGTTTGAAATCGGGCTTGTTGACATTTCAGGGGCGGGATGCCTGCGGTAGTGTCTGGCTCAACACATTGGGAGTAGATGCTTCCAAGGAGTCGACAGCGTGGCTGAACCACTTGCCCGTTGTTCACCAACGCCCCCACCTCTCCCACAAAGGCAGTTTTGGAGACGTTGCCATTGCCGGCGGAACGCTGGGCATGCAAGGCGCCGCTGTATTGGCGGCTCGGGCAGCATTGCAGTCCGGTGCTGGCAGGGTCTACTTGGTTTTGCTGCCTTCTGCACAAGGAAGCACTTCGGTCGACGTACCCGCGGACATCATGCAGCGACATGCAGACGCACTGCAGCCACAACAGTTCACACTGGTCGTCGGCTGTGGCGGTGGCGAAGAAATTGCACACACTCTTCCACGTTGGCTCATGGAGTCCAAGCACTTGGTTTTGGACGCCGACGCGCTCAACGCCATTGCGGCGTCCGCCGACCTCCAAAAACTGCTTCAGGGTCGCGCCGGAGATTCAACAGTGATCACCCCTCACCCCTTGGAGGCAGCACGTTTGCTGGGCTGCAGCGTCAGTGAAGTGCAAGCAGACCGCTTACGATCCGCGCAACTTCTAGCGAATCAGTTCAAGTGCACCGTGATTCTCAAAGGTTCCGGGAGCATCATCGCAGCGCCAGATCGCGTACCGCACATCAACCCCACCGGAAACGGCAAACTGGCCATCGCCGGCACGGGTGACGTACTTGCTGGTATGACAGGCGCCGCACTGGCGCGCCACGAAAGTGCGTGGAAAGCGGCATGCGCAGCCTGCTACCACCACGGTGCGCTAGCGGACCAGTGGATGAAGCCCACGTCGCTCACTGCAAGCGGACTGCTGGAATCCATATAAAAATAGCTGCTAGCGCTCATGGAATATGCGCCAGCAGCTACCATTTTAATAGCAAATAGTCTTCAGGCTATCTGCGCTTCTTGGTAGTCTTCTTTGTTGTGGGACTCACCTTCTCGGCACTTCGGCTGCTGCGCGAAGACTTCGCGGTACTTCGCTGTTGGCGAACCTTGCCTTTGAAGGCGGCGCCCGCACCGGCGTCCGAATCTGAACGCCCCGCGAAGTCAGCGCGACCCGGCTTGATGTCGCGGCCGACGCCCTTTTCAGGAGGCAGTCTGGGAATGGATCCCGCCCCTTCTTGCACCAAACGGAAATCGATCTTCCGCCCATCGAGGTCCACTCGGCTCACTTGGATGCGGACCCGTGTACCGATCGCGTAGCGGATACCTGTGCGCTCACCTCTCAGCTCCTGGCGGGCTTCATCAAACCGGAAGTACTCGCCCCCCAGCTCAGTGATATGAACAAGGCCCTCCACGTACATGGCGTCCAAGGTCACGAACAGGCCGAAGGTTGTCGCTGAGGACACGACACCCGAATACTCTTCGCCCAAGTGCTCGCGCATGTACTTGCATTTGAGCCATGCCTCCACATCGCGGCTGGCTTCGTCAGCGCGGCGCTCGTTTGCACTGCAGTGCAAACCGGCCGCCTGCCAGGCAGTGCCTTCCGCATTGAGTTTTTTGGGTTTGGTTTCCGGATTGGCCACCCGCGACGCCAGATTTTTCTCCAGACGTCGAGCGAGCTTGGCGTGTGCCTCACCCGGAGTCGGCAGCGCTGGCAGCTGGTATTTGCTCTTGGCGAGGATCGCTTTGATCACACGGTGCACCAGCAAATCCGGATAGCGCCGGATCGGGCTGGTGAAGTGGGTGTAGGCATCAAATGCCAAACCAAAGTGTCCGCTGTTGATAGGCGTATAAATCGCCTGCGACATGGAGCGCAAGAGCATCGAGTGGATCTGCTGCGCATCTGGCCGGTCTTTGGTGGCTTCTGCGATCGCTTGAAATTCGCCAGGGGCAGGCTTGTCGCTGATCGACATGCCGATGCCGCTCGCCTTCAGGTAATTGCGAAGCATCTCCTGCTTTTCGGGCGTAGGGCCTTCGTGCACGCGGAAGAGGCCTTGGTGCTTGTTCTGGGCAATGAAGTCTGCACTACAAACGTTCGCAGCCAACATGGCCTCTTCAATCAAACGGTGCGCCGTGTTGCGGGTACGGGGAACGATCTTCTCGATGCGTCCGTTTTCATCACAAACAATCTGCGTCTCAGTAGTCTCGAAATCCACAGCGCCCCGTTTGTGGCGGGACTTGAGCAATGCCTGGTAGACGCCATGCAAGTTCAACAGATCCTGCACACGCTCCTTGCGTTTACTTGCTTCAGGACCACGCGTGTTGCCGAGAATGGCGGCCACTTCTGTGTATGTGAACCGTGCGTGGCTCCACATCACGGCGGGATAGAACTGGTAAGCATCTACCTCGCCGTCTTCGGTGACAAACATGTCGCACACCATGCACAGTCGCTCGACTTCAGGGTTCAGCGAACACAGGCCGTTGGACAGTTTCTCCGGCAGCATCGGAATGACGCGGCGTGGAAAGTACACGCTGGTCGCGCGGTCATAGGCATCCACATCAATAGCATTGCCTGTCTCCACATAGTGACTGACATCCGCAATCGCCACCAACAAACGCCAACCTTTCAGTGCTGCCTTGCCACGCCCTTTGTTGGCGGGCTCGCAATACACGGCATCATCAAAGTCGCGGGCATCTTCACCGTCGATGGTGACCAAAGGAATATCAGTCAGGTCAATCCGGTGCAACTTGTCTTGGGGGCGGACCTTGTCCGGCAGAGTTCGTGCGAGCGCTACGCATGCATCAGAAAATTCATGCGGCACGCTGTACTTGCGCACTGCGATTTCAATCTCCATGCCGGGGTCATCTACCTCGCCGAGCACTTCCTTGATGCGCCCCACCGGTTGACCAAACAGGGCGGGAGGTTCGATAAGTTCCACCACCACCACTTGCCCCGGCTTGGCCACACTGGTGGCGCCTTTCGGGATCAATACGTCTTGCCCATAACGCTTGTCTTCAGGCGCTACCAGCCAGACACCGCTTTCCTGCAATAGCCTGCCGATGATGGGTTGTTTGGAACGCTCTGTGATTTCCACCACACGACCTTCGGGGCGTCCCTTTCGATCGCTACGTACGATGCGGACCTTGACGCGGTCTTTGTGCAGCACGGCCCGCATTTCATTGGGGGGAAGGTAGATGTCGGGAGCACCGTCATCGCGGGACACGAAGCCGTGTCCATCACGATGCCCCTGAACAATTCCTTCAACTTCTTCCAGCAAACTGCTGTTTTGGCCTAAATGTTTGATATACTTCTCTCTTTCCTGAGATGCCCAGATGGCGGAATTGGTAGACGCACTAGTTTCAGGTACTAGCGAGTAACATCGTGGAGGTTCGAGTCCTCTTCTGGGCACCAACAATGGTAATGTAGTTAATGAAAAGCCGCTGTGAAAACAGCGGCTTTTTTTTGCCTGTGTGATTCGTGCCACTGACCGTTTGATGCATCAGTCAGTGGCAAAAAAATCAGATGGGAAGTGCGACCAGATCGTGACCTTGCGCACTCACAATACGGGCCTTGGTGAACTCCCCCACCTTGAGTGTCTTGCTGATTTTTTCGGGTGGCAACAGACGCACCACGCCATCAATTTCAGGGGCATCCGCATAGCTGCGACCGACACCGCCCTTGCGACCCAAAGCCGGCGCGGAATCCACCAGCACTTGCATCACAGAGCCGACACGGCGCTGCAACCGGGCCGCAGATACTTCTTCTGCGACCTGCATGAATCTGGCGCGGCGCTCCTCCCGTACTTCCACGGGCAACATGCCCGGCAAATCATTGGCAGTCGCACCATTCACAGCGCTGTAGGCAAAGCAGCCCGCGCGTTCAATCTGGGCTTCACGCACAAAGTCGAGCAAGTGCTCAAACTCTTCTTCTGTCTCGCCGGGAAAGCCCGCAATGAACGTGCTGCGCACCACCAACTCCGGGCACGCTTCACGCCACTGCTGCAAACGCTCGAGGTTCTTTTCACCGCTGGCCGGCCGCTTCATGCGACGCAACACATCAGGGTGACTGTGTTGCAAGGGAACGTCCAAGTATGGCAACACTCGGCCTGTTGCCATCAAGGGGACAATCTCATCCACGCTCGGATAGGGGTACACATAGTGCAAACGAACCCAAGCACCATAAGGCTCGGCAAGATCGCCCAAGGCTTGAACCAGCTCGAGCATGCGGGTCTTGACAGGCTTTCCATCCCAGAAACCCGTGCGGTACTTCACATCCACACCGTAAGCCGATGTGTCTTGACTGATGACCAACAGCTCTTTAACGCCGCCTTCAAACAATGCCCGAGCTTCGCTCAGTACATCTCCAATGGGACGGGACACCAAGTCGCCGCGCATGCTGGGGATGATGCAGAAGGTGCACCGATGGTTGCAACCTTCGCTGATCTTCAAGTATGCGTAGTGCCGTGGCGTGAGCTTGACACCTGCAACACCAAAAGACTGCGGCACCAAATCCAGAAATGGGTCGTGCGGCTTTGGAAGATTCAAGTGCACCGCATCCATCACCTCTTGGGTTGCATGCGGACCGGTTACGGCAAGCACTTTGGGGTGCATCTGGCGAACCATGTTTTCCCCGCCATCGGTGGTCTTTGCACCCAGGCAACCCGTCACGATCACGCGCCCGTTTTCGGCCAACGCCTCACCGATGGTGTCCAGGCTTTCTTTGACCGCATCGTCAATAAATCCGCAGGTGTTGACGATGACCAAATCTGCGCCCTGGAAGGTTTTGGATGTTTGGTAGCCCTCGGCGCTGAGCTGGGTCAGGATGAGCTCGGAGTCGGTCAAAGCCTTGGGGCAACCCAGGCTCACAAAACCGACTTTGGGGGCAGCTTGCGCTGTCTGGATGGGGGTCAAAATATCAGTCATATAGCGAAGTTCCGGAGCCCGCCTCCCAGACACCGGCCCTAGCGTTTAGCGCTTGAGGCCGAATGTGCCGAGGAATTGCTCGGTTTGTTTTTGCATTTGTTCCTGCATCTGCTGGAACATATTGTTGCCCATGACGCCCTGCACCATGGGGGCTTGCATCTCCATGAGCGCCTGCATGTTCTTTTCCAAGTACCCACCCATCATGCCCTGCATCGCATGTCCGTAAAAACGGATGATGTTGGACAACACAGGAGTGGTAAACATGGGCGAACCATTGGCCTCTTCTTCCAGGATGATCTGCAGCAGAATGCTGCGCGTCAAATCATCGCCGGTCTTGGCATCCACCACCGCAAAAATCTCACTGTCCATGACCAACTGTTTGATTTCAGCCAGTGTGATGTACGTAGAAGTATCAGTGTCGTAAAGCCGGCGGTTAGGGTACTTTTTGATCACCCTCTGCGACGACTTGGAATCTTTGGTGGAGTTTTTTTGCATTGCGATCGCTCGGCACGAAGTGTGGGAGCCAAGTTAGTGTTGCACTGCAGCACATTCTAGAGAGGGACCGGCTGATGCTGACCTAGGATTACCCTAGTTATAAGAGACGTTCGGAAAAATTTGGTAGGCGCAATTGGACTCGAACCAACGACCCCCACCATGTCAAGGTGGTGCTCTAACCAGCTGAGCTATGCGCCTACATTTATCCGAGAGGACGAAGTATAGCAGCATAAAAACCGCATCCCGGACAAACCACGACAGAAAGTTCAAAAAACCAGCATTCATGCTGAGCCATAATTGACGTTTACGTAAACGTCAATCCCTTTCAGTTTTACTACAAGGAGTACTTCATGGATATCGCAGGAAAAATCTTCATCGTGACCGGCGGCGCATCGGGCTTGGGCGAAGGCACCGCACGCATGCTCACTTCCAAAGGCGGCAAGGTTGTCATTGCGGACATGCAAGCCGAGAAAGGGGAGGCCATTGCCAAAGAATTGGGCGGCGCTTTCGTGAAGTGCGACGTCAGTAATGAAGCCGATGGTCAGGCTGTGGTTGCCAAGGCCTTGTCGCTTGGCAAACTTATGGGGTTGGTGAATTGCGCCGGCATTGCACCGGCTGAAAAGACGGTGGGGAAAAACGGCGCCCATGCCCTCGCCTCATTCAGCAAAACCATCACTGTGAACCTGATCGGCAGCTTCAACATGATCCGTTTAGCTGCCGAAGCCATGAGCAAAAACGACCCCGAATCCACGGGCGAGCGCGGCGTCATGATCTCCACTGCATCAGTTGCAGCTTACGACGGACAAATCGGCCAAGCCGCCTACAGTGCGTCCAAAGGTGGTGTGGTGGGCATGACCCTTCCCATTGCACGCGACCTGGCACGTAACGGCATCCGCAATATGACAATCGCCCCCGGCATCTTTGGGACGCCTATGCTGTTCAGCATGCCTCAGGAAGTGCAGGATTCATTGGCTGCTGGCGTTCCATTCCCTTCTCGTCTGGGTACTCCGCAGGACTACGCAAAACTCGCGATCCACATTTTTGAGAACGATATGCTCAATGGCGAAGTCATTCGATTGGACGGCGCCATTCGCTTGGCACCGAAGTAAGTCGGGTTCCTCTGGAGGAGAAGACTTCAGACTTCACGCTCCGGGCGTGCAACCTTTATCGGTGCGCCCGGATCGAAGACACCATCCCCAAAATAAAGATCGCACTGGCCAGCCATTGCAAGGCTGTAGGCCAGTCTCCGTACACCAGAAACGCATAGACGAGTGCGAACAAAGTTTCAGAGACGATAAGTTGCCCGCACAAACTGGCACTCAATCGCCGGCTGGCAAAATTCCACAGCACGGCCGCGATCCATGCTGAACCAATGCCCGTTGCTATACAAACCATAGCTGCCCGCGCAACATCTGCGTGCGCCAGCATTTCTTCGACAGGTGTTCCCAAGGCCACCCACAGCAACCACGCCGCCAAGCCCGCATTCACGCCCATCCAACTCGTCCAGTCCCTCAAGTTCACATTGGTGTGTTGCTTAAGCCATGCCGAATTGATGATCGCAAAGGCCACCCAAAAGACCATGGCCAACAAGCCATAGAGCACACCGCGCCAGAATATCCAACCGTGCATTTGAACGTCGCTGCCGCTGCTTTCAGCCGCTATCATTGTGGTGACACCCGCCAGTGTGAGTAGCAAGCCCGGAATCAGGCTGCGCCAGCGCAACCCCACAGGCTTGCCGAGCAACATGACCCACACGGGAATGGTCCCGATGATCATGGTGGGCACTTCCACACCCGCATCCCGGATGGCGTAGACCAGCAGCAAGTAGTAGCCGGAGAAACCCAATACGCTAAGTAGCAGTGCAGTCCCCGCTTGTTTCAGGGTAGGCAGACGTGAACTTCCATTCAACAGGCCTATGCCGATCATGCACAGCGATGTGAGACCGAAAACCACAAAACGCCCGGCGGTGAGATCCACCGGCGACAAACCCGGTGCCATTGCAGGCGCCACAAACACCAAACCCCACAGGGCACCGGCCGCCAGACCAGCAATTACCCCGGCTAGCAATCAACCACCATTGCATTAGTGCTGCTGCTTATATTTAAGCAAGTCTCATATTCCAAATCCATCATCCGCCGCAATCACGGCTCCGTTAATAAAGTGACTCTGGTCAGAACACAGAGTCACCAACATGGCGTCCAAGTCGGTGGGGTGGCCGATGCGCTTGCGCGGTAGCATTTGCACCAATTTCTGCCCGCTTTCAGTCTGCCAATGGTGGTGGTTAATCTCGGTGTCGATGTAACCCGGGCACAGCGCGTTGACATTAATCCCGAACTTGCCCCACTCCAGCGCCTGGGCCTTGGTCATCTGGATCACCGCCGCTTTGCTCATGCAATACACCCCAATCTGGGGCAACACCCTCAGACCCGCCATGGACGCGATGTTGATGATGCGCCCGCCGGTATAGCTGCCGGGTGCTGCACCTTTTGCGCGAGCCAGCATGCGTTTGCCGACTTCCTGGGCTACAAAAAAGGCACCCTTGACGTTTGTATCAAACATGAAGTCGTAGTCTTCCGGACTCACATCCTGCAAGCGCTGCGTAGTGCTCACCCCGGAGTTGTTGATGAGGATGTCAATAGAGCCCACTTCCGTCTCGGCATGGGCCACCGCCGACTTGATCGAATCGTGGTCGGTCACATCCAATTCGATGACATGGGCGTCACCGCCCTGCCCCTCTATTTCGGCGCGCAAGTCTTTGAGCTTGTCGATGCGGCGGCTGGCCAACACGACCGCGGCACCGGCTGCCGACAAGGTGCGGGCAAACTGCGCCCCCAGCCCGCCGGAAGCACCTGTGATGAATGCAATTCGCCCGGAAAGATCGATGCTGTAAGCCATTTAGAGTGCCTCCACAAATTAAAAAAGAACGGTCGTTCTTTTTTTGAAAATCAGCGAATAAAATCTGCTGCCGGTCGCGTGCGCTCCAGCGCGCGAACGCTGACAAGAAGACCACCCATTATTAAGCGAGACTCCCCATGACAAACCAGGAAATACTGGCTCAATTCGGCCCCCGTGAATCCATGGAATACGACGTGGTCGTCGTTGGCGGAGGCCCCGGCGGTCTGGCTACAGCGATCCGCCTCAAACAGCTGGCGGCCGAGAAAGGCACCGATGTTTCGGTGGTCGTACTCGAAAAAGGCTCTGAGCCCGGCGCACACATTTTGTCCGGCGCGATCATGGACCCCAAAGCGCTGACGGAACTGATTCCCGACTGGAAGGCCTTGGGCGCCCCCCTGAACCAGCCGGTAACTGACGACGCCTACATTTTCTTGAGCGAAAAGTCTGGCTTTCGCGTGCCCAACATGGTGCTGCCGCCCTTCGCGCACAACGATGGCAACTACATCATCAGCCTGGGCGCTGTCACCAAATGGCTCGCAGAGCAAGCGGAGAGTCTGGGCGTGGAAATCTTCCCCGGCTTCACTGCGGCTGAAGTGCTTTACAACGACGATGGCTCTGTCAAGGGTGTGGCCACCGGCAACATGGGGGTGGGCAAAGACGGTGAGCCGATGGAAAGCTTCCAGCTCGGTATGGAGCTGCTGGGCAAATACACCGTGTTTGCTGAAGGCGCCCGCGGCCACTTGGGCAAACAGCTCATCGCCAAATACAAGCTTGACGAGGGTCGCGACCCGCAAAGCTTCGGCATCGGCATCAAGGAGTTGTGGGAAATCGACCCCAGCCGCCACAAGCCCGGCTTTGTGATGCACACCGCCGGCTGGCCCATGGAGTCCGACACCTACGGTGGCGCCTTTTTGTACCACCTCGAGGGCAACAAAGTCGCTCTGGGCTTTGTCACCGGCTTGGGCTACAGCAACCCCTACCTCAGCCCGTTTGAAGAGTTCCAGCGCTGGAAGACTCACCCGAATGTGCGTTACTACTTCGAGAACGACAAAGGTGAAATCACCGGCAAACGCCTGTCTTATGGCGCTCGCGCCATCAACGCAAGTGGCATCAATGCCCTGCCCAAAACGGTATTCCCCGGTGGCTGCCTGGTCGGCTGCAATGCAGGCTATCTGAACGTTGGTCGTATCAAGGGCAGCCACGCCGCCATCAAGACCGGCATGCTGGCCGCAGAAGCGGCTTATGACGCCGTGGTGGACGGACGCCAGCACGACGAGCTGATCGCTTACCCCGAAGCGTTTGAAAAGAGCTGGCTGCACACCGAACTGAACAAAGACCGCAACTTCAAAAACTGGTTCAAGTACGGCCTGACCACCGCGACGCTGATGAACGGTTTTGAACAATTCGTGCTGCGCGGACACATCCCTTGGACCCTGCGCCGCGACAAGCCCGACCATGCTTACCTCAAGCCCGCAGCCGAGTGCAAGCCCATCGTCTACCCCAAACCGGACGGCAAGCTCACCTTCGACCGCTTGAGCAGCGTGTTCATCAGCAACACCAACCACGAAGAGCAGCAACCCGCGCATTTGACACTCAAGGACGCCTCGGTGCCTGTGAACATCAACTTGGCCAAGTACGCGGGCCCCGAAGTCCGCTACTGCCCGGCCGGTGTGTATGAGTTCGTCAAGAACGAAGACAACACCGACCGCTTGCAGATCAACGCCCAGAACTGTGTGCACTGCAAGACCTGCGACATCAAAGACCCGACCCAGAACATCGTCTGGGTCACACCCGAAGGCGGTGGCGGACCCAACTACGCTGGCATGTAAACCACGCTTCACAAAAAAACGGGACCTCAGGGTCCCGTTTTTTTGTGCCATGGTCAATTGACAACTAGACCGACCGGTCTATAGAATTCGGTATGGCCACTCACAACCCACCACCACCCATTGCCGACAACATCCCCGCCCCCACAAGGGACCGGCTGATTGCTGCGATGCTGAATGCCCTGCGACGCACCGGCTTTCATGGTGTGGGCTTGAGTGAGCTTTTGTCAGAAGCCGGTGCCCCAAAAGGGGTGATGTACCACCACTTCCCCGGTGGCAAGTCGGAATTGGCCATTGCCGCGATCAACCTCGTGGTCGGCCAGATCACCGGAGGACTGGCAAAGCTCATGCAACGACATGCGGATCCCGCAGATGCTTTGCAGGCATGGATGACATCCGCCCAGAAACTGCTGGCTGGCAGCGGCTACCAGCAAGGTTGCCCGCTGGCCTCTATGGCCTCGGAATCGACACCGGAAGACATCGCCATTCGGAAGGCCTTGGCAAAGGGCTTCGCCCATATTCGCGAGCAGCTAGGCATGGCTTTGGAAAACGCCGGAGTCGCCCCTACCCGGAGCGCCAACCTTGCGGCGTTGATGGTGTCTGCGTACGAAGGCGCCCTCATCCAGGCCCGCGTGGCCGGGCAGGTGGACGCCATGCAAAACACCACCGACGCACTGGTGGACTTGATTCGTCTGAGCATCGCATCCAAACCATGAATTCCCAGCTCGCCATGAAAGCCCACCAGCCCATGAACACACCAGAGTCACTGACACTCACAACCCGCGACGGTTATACGTTGCAAGCCCTGCGTTACACCGCAGTAGGCCCTCTGCGCGGGCATCTGGTGGTCGCAGGTGCCACTGGCGTTCCGCAGTTGTTTTACAAGAACTTCGCAATCTTCGCTGCACAGCAGGGCTACACCACTCTGACGGTGGACTACCGCGGCATAGGCCTCTCCAAACCGGCTGCTCTGCGCGGCTTTCAGATGGACTATCTGGATTGGGCTTTTCACGATGTTGCAGCTGCGGTAGACGCTATGGCGGATGACACCGTTCCTCTGTTCATGGTGGGGCACTCGTTCGGTGGCCATGCATTCGGCCTGCTCCCCAACCACGACAAGGTCGCGCGGTTTTATACCTTTGCCACCGGGGCGGGCTGGCACGGCTGGATGCCACGTGCCGAGCAATTCAAGGTGCTGCTGATGTGGCACGTTATCGGCCCGCTGCTCACCCGCTGGAAGGGCTATCTGGCCTGGAGCAAGCTCCAGATGGGCGAGGACTTGCCACTAGGCGTTTACCGGGACTGGAAGCGCTGGTGCAAGTTTCCGCGCTACTTCTTTGATGACCCCGGCATGCCGCATGTGGCCGGTTTGTTCGGGCGGGTGCGCACCCCCATCATCGCGGCCAATGCGACCGATGACCTTTGGGCGCCACCCGCGTCACGCGATGCCTTTATGGCCGCCTACAGCAACACCACCGTGAGCAAGGTGGACATCCACCCCGGTCAACAGGGCATAGGGCCCATCGGCCACATGGGCTACTTCCGCAGACAGGCACAGCCTTTGTGGAACGACGTGCTGACTTGGTTCGGCGAGCATCAGACTGCCCGCTGAATTCACAGTGCGGCGGCGCGGGCGTCCAGCTCGGCGATGCACGCTTCCATTTGCGCCCTGCACTGCTCCATCAGGGCAGGCATGTCGTCCAGAGTCATGCCCGTGGTGGGAATGGGTGCCAGTGTCTTGACGATGATGTTGCCGCTGTTCCAGCGGTTCAGGCGCATGGTCTTTTTGTAGTTGCTGCAACACAGCGGCACGATGGGCACGCCAGCGTTAATGGCCATCTGGAAGGCGCCCTTTTTGAACGGCAGCATGCCCCGGCCGAGGTTGCGGGTGCCTTCGGCAAACACCCAGATTGAAGTGTCCTGCTCCTGCATCACCGCTGTGGTGTGCAACATGGCCGCTTTGGCTTTGACTGCGTTACCCCGATCGATCAGGATGTTGCCGGCCAACCAGTAAATCTGGCCGAAAAAGGGAATCCACTTCAAGCTCTTTTTGCCCAGTGACACCGTGCGCCGTGGCACCGCGCAACCCAGTACAAACAAGTCCCAGTTGGACTGGTGGTTGGCCACGATCACAAAGGGGTTGGGCTGGGTTTTCAAGCCCTCCGTCTCCAGGCGCATCTTCAGGCCCAGAATCTTCAGCGCGGGGACTGAAAACATCCACCCCGAGAGCCGGGAATTGTCGGGATTGAAAGGCCGGGAAAAACAGATCAGGAGGTTGACTACAGAGGCCAACAGGAACTGGATGCTGATCAGCACAAGCCGTAAAAAGTAGAGCATGCGAAGGAGGTGAAATTTGGCAAATGCCTGTCGAATGGTAACAAGTGGCCCGCCGGCGCTGTGGCTGGTTTAGAATCCACAACGTTCAGGAGAGAGCCCTTTTTCGGGGCCGCCGAAGGCGCAGGACGGCTGATTGCAGCGGTCTGAACGCTCAGGCAAAAGGACTGATCCCTGCCGGCAAGGCTTGCTCTGCCGGCAACACCCCACTGGAGAGAGTTTGCACCGCACAGCGGCCTGCAAACCACCGAAGGAGCAACCCGCAGTCTGCGCACCCCACATCGTGCACGCAGGCCCGGCGAATCTCTCAGGTAAAGCGGACAGCGGGGGCAGCACCGGATGGGCGCAGACTTGCGTGCATCCGGGTTTGGATTGCCCCTCCGGCGTATCGCGCCGGGATTGTTTGGATCGCCGCCATGTCCGCTTCTGACACAACCTTGTTAACCACGCCGCTCAGCGCATTGCACATAGAGCTGGGCGCCCGCATGGTGCCGTTTGCCGGTTACTCCATGCCGGTTCAGTACCCCGCCGGCCTGATGGCCGAACACCACCACACCCGCAAAGCCGCCGGCCTGTTTGACGTGTCCCACATGGGCCAGCTGCGCCTGAGCGGCCCGGACGCCTGCGCGGCGTTTGAGAGCCTGATGCCGGTGGACGTGATCGACCTGCCCGTGGGCAAACAGCGCTACGGCCTGTTGCTCACCGAAGAGGGCACGATCATCGATGACCTGATGTTCTTCAAGAAGGCGCAAGACGAACTCTTCGTCATCGTCAACGGTGCTTGCAAGGCGGGGGATATCGCCCACATCCAAGCCAAGATCGGCAGCCGCTGCCAGGTCACCCCCCTGCCCGACTACGCACTGCTGGCCCTCCAAGGCCCCCAGGCGGTGACCGCGCTGGCCCGCTTGGCCCCCGGCGTAGAAAAACTGGTGTTTATGACGGGTGGTGACTTCACCGTTGATACCGGCACCCAGAAAATCAACGTGTTCCTCACCCGCAGCGGCTACACCGGTGAAGACGGTTTTGAGATCTCGGTCCACAACGAGCACGCCGAAGCCCTGGCCCGCGCCCTGCTGGCACAGCCCGAAGTACAGCCCATCGGCCTGGGTGCCCGCAACTCCCTGCGCCTGGAAGCCGGCTTGTGCCTGTATGGCAACGACATTGACACCACCACCACGCCGGTAGAAGCCAGCCTGAACTGGGCCATCCAGAAAGTGCGCCGCACTGGTGGTGCGCGCGAAGGCGGATTCCCCGGCGCTACAAAAATCCTAGCTGCTCTCGCAGATTCCACGGGCGCCAGCGGCACAAAAGGCACCAAAAAGCGGGTGGGCCTGATTGCGCAGGAGCGCATTCCGGTGCGCGAGCACACTGAGCTGCAAGACGGCGCGGGTAACCGTATCGGCGAAGTCACCAGCGGCTTGCTCGGCCCCACCATCAACCAGTGCGTGGCCATGGGCTACATCGACGCCTCGTCGGCAGCTTTGGGCACCCCCGTGGTGGCCATCGTGCGCGGCAAGGCTGTGCCCATGGTGGTCAGCGCAATGCCCTTTGTGCCCACGAACTATTACCGCGGCTGATCCAAGACAGCTTGGTGCTGGAAACCGCACATTCAGCCGCTACAGTGGCGTCTGGCAGGTTCCAGTTCCGGTGGTTCAACCCTTTACCGCAAACCTTAATCTTTAGTTTCAGGAGAACGTTATGTCTATCAAATACACAGCCGATCACGAATGGCTCCAGGTCGAAGGCGATATCGCCACCGTCGGCATCACCCACCACGCGCAGGATGCGCTGGGCGACGTGGTGTTTGTGGATCTGCCCGCCGTGGGCGCCAGCATTGACGCCAAGGCCGTGGCCGGCGTGGTCGAGTCCGTGAAGGCGGCTGCTGACGTGTACATGCCCGTGACGGGCGAGATCCTTGAGGTCAACGAAACCCTGCGCGATGACCCTTCGCTGGCCAACACCGATCCGTTGGGTGCTGGCTGGTTCTTCAAGGTCAAGCTGGCCAACCTAGCCGAACTCGAAGGCCTGATGGACGAAACCAGCTACACCGCGTTTTCCGCCAACGCTTAAAGCCGCTTTGCAGGCCCAGCCTGCAAAGTCCCCGGGAGCCCGCCCTGAACCAGCAGGCTACCCGTTTGTGTGAACTGCCCACCACCGAACGCCACCGCCATGTCCACTTCTGCTACAACCTCCACGCCCACCTTGGCCCAGCTGGAAAACGCCAGCGAATTCCAGGCCCGCCACATTGGCATCTTTGCGGATGACGAACCCGTCATGCTGCAAGCCATCGGCGAAAAGTCGCGCAGCGACCTGATTGCCAGCATCGTGCCCGCCAGCATCGCGCGCAAAAGCGCCATGGCGATTCCGGCGGCCATCACCGAGGCGGCTGCGCTGGCGGAGCTGAAGGCGGTTGCAGGCAAGAACAAGGTACTTAAAAGCTTCATCGGCCAGGGCTACTACGGCACCCACACGCCTGGCGTGATCCTGCGCAACATCCTGGAGAACCCCGCCTGGTACACCGCTTACACGCCCTACCAGGCCGAGATCAGCCAGGGCCGCATGGAAGCGCTGGTCAACTTCCAGACCATGGTGTGCGACCTGACCGGCATGCCGATTGCCAACGCCTCCATGCTCGACGAAGCCACAGCCGCCGCTGAGGCGATGACGCTGGCCCGCCGCTCGGTCAAGGCCAAAGGCAATGTGTTCGTGGTGGCGGGCGATGCGCACCCGCAAACCATTGAAGTCATCCAGACCCGCGCGGCACCACTGGGCATCACCGTCAAGCTGGCCAACTCCCAGGAGGAATGGGATGCACTGATTGCCGGCGACGACTACTTTGCCGTGCTGGAGCAATACCCCTCCACTAGCGGCCGCTTGGGCGAAGAAGGGGAGGATGTCAAAACCGTGCACCGCAAGGGCGGCGCCTACATCGTGGCAGCTGACCTGCTGGCGCTTACCCTGCTGGTGCCTCCCGGCGAATGGGGCGCGGGCGACCCCACAGGCGCGGCCGACATTGTGGTCGGCACCACCCAGCGCTTTGGCATGCCCCTGTGCAACGGCGGACCGCACGCCGCCTACATGGCCTGCCGTGACGAGTTCAAACGCTCCATGCCCGGCCGCTTGGTCGGTGTGAGTATTGATACCCACGGCAACCCCGCCTACCGCCTGGCCCTGCAAACCCGCGAGCAGCACATCCGCCGCGAAAAAGCCACCTCCAACATCTGCACCGCGCAGGTGCTGCCGGCAGTGGTGGCCAGCATGTACGCCGTGTACCACGGACCGGAAGGGCTCAAGCGCATCGCCACCCGCGTTGCCACCCTCACCGCCATTCTGGCCAAGGGCCTGGAGCAACTGGGCGTCAACACAGGCCGCCCCGAAACCTTCGACACCTTGTGCCTCAAGACCGATGGCGCTACCAAATCCATAGCTGCCCGCGCATTATCTGCGGGCGTGAACGTGCGAATTGCTTGGGATGACTACATCTGCATCTCGCTGGATGAGACCACCACCCGCGACGATGTAGAACTGCTGTGGAGCCTTTTCGCGCAGCCGGGTCAGACGTTGCCTACGGTCGAAGCACTCCAGGCCGGCGCACAGCCGTTGATTCCCGCTGCCTCGCGCCGCACCAGTGCCTTTTTGACCCACCCGGTGTTCAACACCCACCACAGTGAGACCGGCATGCTGCGCTACATCCGCATGCTGAGTGACAAGGACTTGGCGCTGGACCGCAGCATGATCCCGCTGGGCTCCTGCACCATGAAGCTCAACGCGACCAGCGAGATGATCCCCATCACCTGGCCCGAGTTCGCCAATATCCACCCCTTCGCACCCGCCGACCAGCGCGAGGGCTATGCCGAGCTGGACGCCCAACTGCGCGCCTGGCTGTGCGCCGCCACCGGCTACGCGGGCATCAGCCTGCAGCCCAACGCCGGTAGCCAGGGCGAATACGCCGGCTTACTGGTCATCAAGGCCTACCACGAAGCCCGTGGCCAGGGCCACCGCAACATCTGCCTGATCCCCAGCAGCGCACACGGCACCAACCCTGCCAGCGCCATGATGGTCGGCATGACCGTCGTTGTGACCAAGTGCGATGACAACGGCAACGTGGACATGGCTGACTTGCAAGCCAAGTGCGAGCAGCACAGCGCCAACCTGGCGGCAGTGATGATCACCTACCCCAGCACCCATGGTGTGTTTGAAACCTCGGTTAAAGAGCTGTGCGCTTTGGTGCACCAGCACGGTGGCCGTGTGTATGTGGACGGCGCCAACATGAACGCGCTGGTCGGCACTGCGGCCCCCGGTGAATTTGGCGGTGACGTGAGCCACCTGAACCTGCACAAGACCTTCTGCATCCCCCACGGCGGTGGCGGCCCCGGCGTAGGCCCTGTGTGCGTGGTGGAAGACCTGGTGCCTTACCTGCCCGGCCATGCCACCGGCGGTGTCCCCGGCACCGGTGCCGTCAGTGCGGCACCTTTGGGCAATGCCGCTGTGCTGCCCATCAGCTGGATGTACTGCCGCATGATGGGCCCGGATGGCCTGCAGCAAGCCACCGAAGTCGCCATCCTGAGCGCCAACTACATCAGTGCCCGCCTGGCTGACCACTACCCCACGCTGTACGCATCGGCCAACGGGCACGTCGCCCACGAGTGCATTCTGGATTTGCGCCACTTCAAGGAAACCTGCGGCGTGATGGCCGAAGACGTGGCTAAGCGCCTGATGGACTATGGCTTCCACGCCCCCACGTTGTCCTTCCCCGTGCCCAACACCTTGATGGTGGAGCCCACCGAGAGCGAGACGCTGGCCGAGCTGGACCGATTCATCGACGCCATGATCGCCATCCGAGGCGAAATTGCGCAAGTCGAGGGCGGTGTCTGGCCCCAGGACAACAACCCCTTGAAGCACGCTCCCCACACCGCTGCCAGTGTGATTGGCGCCGCGTGGGACCGCCCTTACAGCCGTGAGGTTGGCGCCTTCCCGGTAGCGACCTTGAAGGCGGCCAAATACTGGCCGACGGTGGGCCGGGTAGACAACGTGTATGGCGATCGCAACCTCTTCTGTAGCTGCGTGCCAGTGGCGGATTACGCCAGCGCATAAAGGTAGGTCTCACACCAGTAACCATGGTTTTCAGGGCGGCTGTGCATTGCATGCCGCCGCCCTTGCCGGGCTGGCCCCGGCATCGCAGCGGGAGAGCCTGCCGCCCACCCGGGCAGCAGCGCCGAAGGAGCAACCACCCCGGAAACTCTCAGGCACCCAGGACCGCTGTGATCGTTTGCACTCTGAAGAGCTGCCGCGCATTTGTCCGCCGGCACACCGCAGGAGCAAGCCGGTTGCCGACCAGGCAGCGGGTGAATCTCTCAGGTCTCAAACAGAGGGGGCTCGCCTGGCACGCAGTGTGCACAGGCGTGTTCCCTTGTTTGCGACACACCTGAAAGAGCTCTCATGAAACACATTGCCATCATTGGCGGCGGCATCACCGGCGTCACCAGCGCCTACACCCTGGCCAAGGCCGGCTACAAGGTCACCCTGATCGAGAAGAACCGCTACGCGGGCATGGAAACGTCCTATGCCAACGGCGGCCAGCTCTCGGCCTCGAACGCCGAGGTCTGGACCCACCCCAGCACACTCGTGAAGGGGCTGAAGTGGATGTTCACCAAGGACGCGCCCTTGCTCATGAACCCTGCCCCCAGCTGGCACAAGCTGAGCTGGATGACCGAGTTTGTGGCCTCCATCCCCAAATACCGCGAGAACACCGAAGCCACCACCCGCCTGGCCATTGCAGCACGCGAACACCTGTTTGCCTGGGCGCAGGCGGAGGGCATTGACTTCGACCACCAGCGCAAAGGCATCCTGCACATCTACCGTAACAAGGCAGGTTTTGAGCACGCGGGCAAGGTCTCCACCATGCTGGCAGCCGGTGGCCTCTCGCGCCGCACCGTCACACCTGAAGAAATGCGCGCCATCGAGCCCACCCTGCAAGGCACCTACTACGGTGGCTACTACACCGAGAGCGATTCCACCGGCGACATCCACAAGTTCACCCACGGCATGTCGCAAGCCTGCGCGCGCCTGGGCGTGACCACGCTTTACGGCCATCAGGTCGCAAGCGCCAGCACCGACGGCACAGTCGCGACGCTGGAGTTGCAACACGAGGGCGAAACTGAGACTCACCGGTTTGACGGCGTGGTGATCTGCGCCGGTGTGCACGGCCGTGGCATTGCCGCACAACTGGGCGACCGGCTGAACATTTATCCGGTCAAGGGCTACTCGATTACCGTGGCGCTGAACGACGAAGCCAGCCAACAAGCCGCCCCTTGGGTCAGCCTGCTGGACGACGAGACCAAGCTGGTCACCAGCCGTCTCGGGGCAGACCGCTTCCGCGTGGCGGGCACCGCCGAGTACAACGGCATTGACTACGACATCCGCGCTGACCGCATCCGCCCCCTGATCGCATGGGTCAACCAGCTCTTCCCTGGTGTGAACACCCGCCGCTGCGAACCCTGGGCCGGCCTGCGCCCCATGATGCCGAACATGATGCCCCGCGTCGGCCGCGGCAAGCGCAACAACGTGTTCTACAACACTGGCCACGGCCACTTGGGCTGGACGCTCTCGGCCATCACCGCCCACCAGTTGGCAGGGCATGTGCACCAGCAGCTGCCGGCCTGATCTACCATTTCCCATCGCCCTTAGGAAACCACCATGGCAGTCTCCGTATTCGACCTGTTCAAAATCGGCATCGGTCCCAGCAGCTCGCACACGGTGGGGCCCATGCGGGCCGCCCGCCTGTTTGTGGGCCGCCTGCAGCACGAGGGGCTGCTGGCGCGCACCGCCACCGTGCGGTGCTGGCTGCATGGTTCCCTGGGCGCTACGGGCAAGGGCCACGCCAGCGATGTAGCGGTGCTGCTTGGCCTCTCCGGCCTGGAGCCGGACACGGTGGAGGTAGAGCAGATTGCCCCCACGCTGGCCGGCATCCGCGGCAACAAAAGCATCCAGCTGGCGGGGCAGCACACGATTGCCTTCAACGAAAAAGACGACCTGCTCTTCATGCGCGCGCCCCTGCCCTTCCATGCCAACGGAATGCGTTTGGTGGCGCTGGATGCTGCAGGCCAGGAGCTGGCCAACCGGGTGTACTACTCCGTAGGCGGCGGCTTTATCGTGAGTGACGAGGTAGCCGCCGACGGCAGTCGCCAAAAGGTGATTGCTCCAGACGCTACCGTGCTGCCCCTGCCCTTCACCAGTGGCGAAATGCTGCTGGAGGTGGCACGCCGCGAGGACTTAAGCATTGCCCAGGTGATGCGCCGCAACGAGCAGCACTGGCGCAGCGATGCCGAGATAGACACCGGCCTGTTACGCATCTGGCAGGTCATGCAAGACTGCGTGAAGCGCGGCTGTGCGACCGAGGGCTTGCTACCGGGCGGCTTCAAGGTAAAGCGCCGTGCCAAGGCCCTGCGTGATGCGCTGGTATCCAAACCTGAGGAGGCCTTGCGTGATCCGCTGCAGGTGCTGGACTGGGTCAACCTCTATGCCCTGGCCGTGAACGAAGAAAACGCCGCAGGCAGCCGCGTAGTCACCGCACCCACCAACGGGGCAGCAGGCATCATCCCCGCCGTGCTGCACTACTACAGCCGTTTTGTGCCGGGCGCGAGTGATGCCGGTGTGATCGACTTTTTGCTGACCGCTGCGGCCATCGGCATCCTGTACAAAGAGAACGCCTCCATCAGCGGCGCCGAGGTAGGCTGCCAGGGCGAAGTGGGCGTGGCCTGCAGCATGGCCGCCGCCGCCCTGTGTGCGGTGATGGGCGGCACACCCGAGCAGGTGGAGAACGCCGCCGAAATCGGCATGGAACACCACCTGGGCTTGACGTGTGACCCGGTGGGCGGGCTGGTGCAGATCCCATGCATCGAGCGTAACGCGATTGCTTCGGTCAAAGCCATCAACGCCGCACGCATGGCGCTACGCGGCGACGGCAGCCACTTCGTGAGCCTTGACAAGGTCATCAAGACCATGCGTGAAACCGGCGCGGACATGAAGACCAAATACAAAGAGACGGCCCGCGGCGGGCTTGCGGTGAACATCGTGGAGTGCTGATCGGCCGCGACTGAGCGCCTTGGCGAAGGCACAATCCCGGTTTACTTCAGGGGAGTCGGGTCATGCTCAAAAGTGCGTTGTTTGCGTTAACGACAGCCGTTGTTTTGACGGGCTGTGCGAGCCTGCCAACGAGCGCACCCGACGGGTCAGTGGGTGTGGACGGCGTAGCGTGCGTAGGCACCCCGCAGGTACCTGCGCAAGGCGTGCAGGCCTCCGACAACCCGGCCTTGATGGCCATGGCCCGGCTTCCCAGCGACAAGGGCGGCGTGTGCGAAGCCAAGGTGCTGGCCGTCACCGCACCGGTGGTGCTGTACCGGGTGTTTGATGCTGACAAGCCCTACACCAAATTGGGCAGCTGGTGGTCCCTGCAGCCGCCTTCGGGCACCAAAGAGCAGTACCGCGCGGACAACGCCATCTGCCCGGAATGGAGCCCTTTGAATAAGGTGGTGTCCTGCCAGGTGCGCCCCGGCACTCAGCTGGTGATAGGCACCACCCAAAGCGCGCAGTGTGCCGATGGCAGCATCTACCCCAAAACGGCGCAAACCCAAGTGTTTGTGCCCAACGACAGCCGCGCCGGCATCGTGCATGTGGGAGCGTGCAGCGCGTTAAGTGACTGGCCTTGAAGCCAGCGCGTTTCGAGTATTTTTTTGCTAAAGACCAGTTTGGTATCCAGAGCACGTTAGGACCAAAGTGAAACGTTTATCGATCTCGCTTGTCGCTCTGCCCTTAATGGCGATGTTTGCGTTTTCGCTCGTTGAGTGTATTGGTCCTGCAGGATGCACCGCTAGCGAATGGATTGCCGCCGGCATGGTGATGCCCGGCGTTGTGATTGTTCTTTTCATGCCCATGCCTCTGCTGCTTGCCGGGGCCCTATGGCTTCTTTTACGCTTACGCCTTACAGCGGCATGGCACTTTCTGCTTTCAGGTGCAATCGTCGGCTCGGTTTATGTGTTGCCGTATGTCTGGCGGACTCTAGGGGAGTCCCGATTGGACTGGACTTATCGTCTAGCGCAATTGAATGGAGTTTGGGGGCCGGCCGCAACAACAAAGGCAGTAATGGGGGTCCTCTGGTTAGCAGCAATTTGGCGCAATCAAGATTTTGCACCGAGAGATTGACCGCGAGTTTTCGACATCAATCACTTGCTTAAACAGTATCCAGATTAAGTACTGTCTCTGCACCAACGAGGATAAATAGCTCCTAAATCAATAGCTGCCTGCGCATATTCCATGAGCGCCAGAGGCCGAAATCATTTAAAACTCCGCCTCGATAATCCCTTGGCCTGATCAATCGCACCAGGCGCTTTCACACGCTAAGCCAGCGCGTTGCGCACGATGGCCGCGCGCAGACGGGTCAGCTCTTCTACACCCAAGATGTCGCGCAGCTGCGCCACCACCCGGCTAACGGCGGCGACATCGGTGATGGGTTCGCCTTCCCACTCGGTGCCCATGTGCTCGGTGCCCAGCACTTCTGCGAACTGGCGATAGGTTTCTGTCATGCGCTGCACACTGCCCTCGCCTTCGGGGAACAAACGTTCGGCGCGGTCGTTGGCGCCTATGCGGCGCAGGGCGCGTTCAAAGGGCTCCAGCCGGGCCTCTACATCGCGGGTGATCCAGAGCACGTATTTCTGTTTAATTTGCAGCAGCCGGTCGGAGTGGTCCAGGGCTTCCTGTGTGGGTCCTTCGCGGAACAGGGTGCGCAATGCGGACAAAACTTCGGCCACATATTCCTCGCAAAAGGCCACGTGCTTGTCAAAGGCGGTAGACGCCATGTGCGAGCCTGCCGCCAGAGAAAACCGCTGCTGGGATTCAGCGAGCTGGCTCTCCTGCTGGCGCTTGGCCTGCTCGCGCAGGATGTCCACCACCACCGCCGACAGCGCGCCGAAGATGGGCACGGCCGCCAGCGTTTGCACCAACTCGCCATGCGGCAGCAATAGCACTACGACGAGCGCGACGAGGATGACGGCCAACAGAGCCAGAAAGTGTTTGCGTTGCATACGTGCGGGTACAAGCTTTACCAAAGCACGACTGTAGCGCGACAGCCAACATCTGCTTGCAAGCGCATTACACAGCTTTACCCACGTTTGCCGGAGCTGCAAACCTGCTTCACAGCTCGCGCGCACCATGAAGGTCCCTTCACTTAGGAACCTCTCCATGAAAAAACTGTTGATCACGTCTTTTGTTCTTGGCTCTTTGGCTGCAGGCTCAGCGTTTGCTGCTGGCCCTGCCGGCGGCACGGATCTGTCCGGCTTCAGCATCGGCACCAATGCCGAATTCTCCCGCGGCACGGTGAGCGCCAACGACGGCAGCTCAGACGGAGGCGCCACCACCAGCGCCGGCATTAATGCCCGCTACGACTGGTCGCTGACCCCTACTTTCGCAGTGGGCTTGGGCGCAAGCTACAGCACCGGTAACCATGCGTTCGGCAGCTACGCCAACGGTACCGCCGCCACCGTGAACAACCGCTATTCGCTGGATATCGTGCCCACCGTGGCCCTGTCCAACAACTACCAGCTCTACGGCAAGTTGTCGTCCATCTACGGTACGGCCGCCAGCACCGACGGCGTGGCCACCAGCAACGTGCAAGGCGTGGGCTACGGTATCGGCGTGCGCAAGATGCTGGACAAAAACCTTTACGTGCAGGCCGGCTACGACCTGAACAAGTTCAACGACATCACCTACAGCAACGGCACCACGGCCGCACTGCAGGAAAACGTTTACAGCATCGGTATCGGCTACAAGTTCTAAGGTCCGTCAGACCTTGAACTGGTCCACGGCGCGCTGAAGGTCCTGCACCCGCTGGCGCATGGCCTCAGCCGCCGCAGCCGTGTGGTTGACCTGCTGGTGGTTGCTGCGCGTGTCTGCGCGCATCTGAACCACCGCGCTGCTGACCTCCTGCACGCTGTGACTTTGCTGCTGACTGGCCGCCGAAATTTCGCCCAGAATTTCGGTGACCTGGCGCACAGCGTTCACGATGTCTTGCATAGTGTTGCCGGCGCGGCCCACCAGCTGGGAGCCGCTTTCCACCTGTTCAGCCGAATGGCTGATCAATTGGCGGATTTCTTTGGCAGCTTCCGAGCTGCGCCCGGCCAAAGAGCGCACTTCGCTGGCCACCACGGCAAAGCCGCGGCCTTGCTCTCCGGCGCGGGCAGCTTCTACGGCTGCATTGAGCGCGAGGATGTTGGTCTGGAAGGAGATGCCTTCAATCACCGCAATGATGTCGACCACCTTGCGCGAACTGTCGGTAATGGCCTGCATGGTGCTTACCACTTCCCCCACTACCTCACCGCCACGCTGGGCAATGCCGGATGCGCTCACCGCGAGGGTGCTTGCGCTTTGGGCGCGTTGTGCATTTTCGCGGACGGTCGAAGTCAGCTCTTCCATGCTGGCTGCCGTTGAGTCCAGCGCATGGGTTTGCATCTCGGTGTGTTGCAAAAGGTTGGCGCTGGCGTGCGCAATGTCGCCGCTCGATGCCGTCAGGGGTTGGGTGCTGTCCTTGATGCGGGTTACCAGGTCGGTGAGCGTGTCTTCCATAGTGCCCATGGCGTCCAGCAGCCTGCCGAATTCGCCCCCGCGGGTGTTCTCAAAGTCGTGGCTCAGATCACCGGCAGCCACCGTCTCGGCAATGTGAATGGCATCGGCCAAGGGGCTGGAAATACTTTGCACCTGCCGGAACGCGGAGAACACGCCTAACAACACCGCCAGCACCGCAAACAGCACCATGCTGCTTTGCGCATCACCCGCCAGCGTTTTGAATTGGGGGGCTTGCGCCACCACGGCATTGAGGGCGGAGTAACCGCTGTACAGAACCGCCAGTGTCAGCGCGAGCACCAGCGCATAAGTCAGCGCCATGCGCCGGCTCAAGGTCATGGAATCAAAAACGGGCATAAGCGTTCCGGTAGTAAAGGTGGAGTACGAGGCCCCGACCACCACAGTGTAGGCACAAGGCTGCAAGCCTTAACCCCGAAAAAAGCGGGGTTTACCCGCAGCCTATGGGGGCCAAAAAATCAGGTGACTGCGGCCCAAGCGCCCCTACATTGCCGACAATGGTGTTTTTTCATTCGCACGAGAAAACTCCCTATGCAAGCGCCCCATGCCCCCCTGCCCAAGTGGTCCGTCGCCTGGCCTCTGATTGCCTGGTGTCTGCTGGCCGGCAATATGGCCGGACTGGCTGGCGGCTGGTGGGTTGCTTTGCTGGCCGCCGGGTTGGTAGGCGCGGTACTCTCCGCAGTGCACCATGCCGAAGTGGTGGCCCATCAAGTGGGTGAGCCCTACGGCACCTTGGTGCTGGCGTTGGCCATTACGGTCATTGAGGTGGCCTTGATCGTCTCCATGATGCTGGCCGGCGGGCCGCAAACCACTGCGCTGGCGCGAGACACCGTGTTCGCCGCCGTGATGCTGATTCTCAACGGCATTGTCGGCCTGTGCCTGCTTGCCGGCGGCAGCAAGCACCGGGAGCAGACCTTCGGCCAATTGGGCGTGAGCGCATCGCTCACCACATTGGCCGCCATTGCCGTGCTGACGCTGGTATTGCCCAACTACACCACCAGTGTGATCGGGCCGGTGTACAGCGCCAGCCAACTCGCTTTTGTGGCGGTGGTGTCTCTGGTGTTGTACGGTACCTTTGTGCTGGTGCAAACCGTGCGCCACCGCGACTACTTTTTGCCCCAGACCGGTGAAGAGGCCCATGCCGCGCCGCCGGGCGTCAAGGTGGCAGCCATGAGCAGTGGTTTGCTGCTGTTGGGCCTTGTTGCGGTCGTGCTGCTGGCCAAAGCCCTGGCGCCCACCATTGAAGCGGCTGTGGACCGGGCTGGTGCTCCCAAAGCCGTGGTAGGCATCATTATTGCCATGGTGGTGCTGCTGCCCGAAGGGCTTGCCGCTTTTCGTGCCGCCCAGGCCAACCGGCTGCAAACCAGCCTGAACCTGGCGCTGGGCTCTGCCTTGGCCAGTATCGGCCTCACGATTCCAGCCGTCGCCATCGTGTCGTTGGCAACCGGTTGGACACTGACTCTGGGCCTGGACGTAAAGTCCGTGGTGCTGCTGTTACTGTCTTTGTTCGTGACCAGCTTGTCATTAAGCACGGGACGTACTACCGTATTGCAAGGCACGGTGCATCTGGTGCTGTTGGCGACTTACCTGTTCACCACCATCGTGCCCTGATTCGGTAAAGGCTTGACCAATATCAATCCGACAAGCTGACGCACCGCTACATTGGCCCTGATGGGAGTCCGGATGCCAAACTTTTGCAAAGCCCTGATCATTGCCACTGCGGCACTGATGCTGCTGGCCGGCTGCTCACCCGGGGAACCGGAGCATGCTCTGACCTATAGCCAGGGGGCCCGTGAGGGCACGGTGCCGGTCTACCGGTTTGCGGTTCACCCACTGCATAGCCCGCACAAGCTGCTGCAAACTTACCAACCCTTGATTGACTACCTCAACGCGCATCTGATCAATGCGCATCTGGAGGTGGAGGCCTCCAGAGATTACGGAGCTTTTGAGGCCAAAGTCGGAGAAGCAGGGCCCGCATTCCTATTGCCCAACCCGGTGCAAACCCTTCTCGCGCGTCAGAGGGGTTATCAAGTGCTGGCCATGGCTGGCGACGCCGAAGACTTCAGGGGCATTTTCATTGTGCGCAAGGATGCAGGCATACGCCAGCCGCAAGACCTGAAGGGCAAGACAGTCAGTTACCCCTCGCCGACCGCACTGGCGGCAGCCATCATGCCGCAGTATTTTTTGTACAAGCAGGGTGTTGATGTGCAGCGGGATCTGAAAAACTCCTACGTAGGCTCTCAGGAGTCTTCCATCTTGAACGCCTACCTCGGCACTTCGTCCGCTGCGGCGACATGGCCACCCCCTTGGCGCATGTTCCAGAAAGACCACCCTGCCGAGGCTGCCCAGATGATGCAGATCTGGGAAACGCCCCCCCTGATCAACAACTCGGTAATGGCCCATGAATCGGTGCCCCTGCCCGTTCGCCAACAAGTCAAAGCACTACTGGTCGGGTTGAAAAAAGTGCCTGAAGGCGCAGCCATACTGGCGAATCTGGAGACTGCAGCTTTCTATCCTGCGGACAACCAGAGCTACGATGTAGTGCAAACCTATCTGCAAACTTTCGAGCAAAACGTGCGGCCGGTACAACTCCAATTGAACTGATGCGACTCTCTCTACGCCAACTGCTTCTGGGAAGCCTGCGCCGCCAGCTCATGGTGGGCATGGCGCTGGTGGTTCTGCTGATGATGCTGTTGCTGATGTGGGAGTTGGCCCAACGCCAACACAGCGAGGTCAAAATCCGGCAAACCGAGCAGGCCACCACCATGGCCGAGAGCATTGCTTTGTCTTCCAGTGTCTGGGTGGCATCCCGCGATCTGTCCGGATTGCAAGAGATTGTGGACAGTGCTGCCGCATTTCCGGACATCCGCTACGTCATCGTTCTGGACAGGCGTGGGCAGGTCCTGGCCCATTCGGACGCTGCGCGTCTGGGTCAATACATGAACGACCTGCCGGAAGAGCCCAACACTCAAACCTTGCAAGACGCCAGTACTTTGCTGGATCTGGTCAGTCCGGTCATGCTGGACGCCAGACACCTCGGCTGGGTGCGCATCGGGATGGGGCGCACCCAGTTCAACACACAGGTCGAGCGCATGCTCCAAAGCGGGCTTTGGTACCTGGCCAGCAGCATTGCACTGATTGGTCTGTTCGCATCGATCACGGGCCTGTATTTCACCCGCCGCCTGAACGCCATCAGCAAGGTGGCTGACGCGGTGCAAGCCGGCGATACAGGCCGGCGCGTCGACATCAAGGGCAGCGACGAGGCGGCCCGGCTCGCGCAGGAATTCAACGCCATGCTGGACACCTTGCAGCAACGCGAGCAGGAACTGGTGCAATCCCGGGATGCACTGCGGATTGCAGCCACTGCTTTTGAGTCCAACGATGTCATGTTTGTGTGCGACGCCGATTGGCGGATCCTGCAGGTGAACTCAGCGTTCCAGCGGGTAACCGGTTACCTGCCGGAAGAAGCGATCGGCAAGGCACCACGGGACCTCATGGGCTCCGGGATTCAGACCCAGGAGTTCTACGAGGTCATGAACGAGAGCATCCGCTCCAACGGGAGTTGGCAAGGCGAGGTCTGGGACCGCCGCAAGAACGGAGAAACCTACCCTGCATGGACCACCATCACGGCAGTGCGGTCCGAAAGCGGAGACGTTACCCACTATGTGGCCAATCTGTCCGACTTCAGTGCGCGCAAAGCCGCTGAGAACGAAATCAAAACACTGGTGTACTTTGACTCGCTGACCATGTTGCCCAACCGGCGCATGCTCATGGGTCGCCTGGAAACTGCCATGCACGCAGCCTTGAGCACAGGCCACTTGGGCGCCCTGCTGTTTGTGGATCTGGACGACTTCAAGACGCTTAACGACACACTGGGGCACCACCAGGGCGACATCCTGTTGCAGCAAGTGGCCAACCGCCTGCAATCCTGTGTGCGGGAAGCTGACACTGTGGCACGCTTGGGCGGCGACGAATTTGTGGTGATGCTTGAAGGCTTGAGCAAAGACGTGGCCGAGGCTTCGACACAAGCGGAGGCTGTGGCAGGCAAAGTCATGCAGGCCCTGAACCAGCCTTATGACCTCGGCACTCTGACCCGCAGCAGCACACCCAGTGTGGGCATCACGGTGTTCGGCAAGCATCAGGAATCCTTGGATGAGCCCCTCAAGCGGGCAGACCTTGCGATGTACCAGGCCAAGGCTGCAGGACGGAACACCTCGCGTTTGTTTGACCCCAAAACACAAGCCGCGGTGACCCTGCGTGCGGACCTGGAAGCTGCTCTGCGCACCGCCTTGGAAGAAGAACAGTTTGTGCTCTACCTGCAGCCCCAGATCTCCGAAGACGTGCGCGTTACCGGTGCCGAGGCCTTGATCCGCTGGCAGCACCCCACGCGGGGTCTCGTGATGCCCGGCGAGTTCATTGCCGTGGCAGAAGACTGCGGAATGATTGTTCCTATCGGTAACTGGGTGCTGAACACGGCTTGCAAGCAATTGGCTTTGTGGGCCTCCCAACCGGCCTTTGCCCACATGACGATCGCAGTCAATGTGAGTGCCAAGCAGTTCCACCAGCATGACTTTGTGGAACAGGTGCTGGATGCGCTTTCGCGGCATGGCGCGCAAGCCAGCGGCCTCAAGATCGAGATTACCGAGAGCATGTTGATTGCCAACGTCGATGATGTGATTGTGCGCATGGAGGAGCTTCAGCACCATGGCGTGGGCTTTGCCATGGATGATTTCGGTACCGGATATTCATCCCTTACCTACCTCAAGCGCCTGCCGTTGGATGTGCTCAAAATCGACCAGAGCTTCGTGCGGGATGTACTGGTAGACACCAATGACGCTGCGATTGCCAACATGATCGTCGCGCTGGCAAACAGCATGGGCCTGAGCGTGATCGCCGAGGGCGTGGAAACGGTGGAGCAAATGCAGTATCTGGCACGGCATGGCTGCCATGCATACCAGGGCTACCTGTTCAGCAGACCGGTGCCTGCGGAACGATTCGAAACTTCTCTGGCGGACTTTTTGAGACCGCTACAACCAGCCGAAACGATCACGCAGGTGTAGCAACCCGGTGATTGAGGCGCCACACGCGGATGGCACACCCCATCGCGCACACGGCCATCACCGCAGTAGCCCAGAAAACACTCTGAAGCCCCCATCGGGCGCTGAGCTGTCCGCCCACCAGACCACCGATCACGCCCGGCACGCCATAGCCGATGACGGTGTACAGCGCTTGCCCACGCCCGCGTAAGCTGCCGGGAAAGTGGTGCGACACCAAGGCGATGCAAGCACTGTGATGCGCCGCAAATGTGAGCGCGTGCAGCGCCTGCATGACTGCCAGCAGCCAGAGTACCGAGGCCATGGACGCAGTAACTCCCATGCGCAATGCCATCACGCCGGCACACAAAACCAACCATCCACTCAGGCTCAGCCGCGGCATCCAACGACTCTGGGTAAAAAACCAGCCGATCTCGACCGTGACCGATACCGCCCACAGCACCCCGATCATGGTTTTGGAATAGCCCAAGGAATCCAGATACAGCGAGAAGAAGCTGTAGATGCCCATGTGGGAAAGAATGTGAAAAAACACCGAGGCAAAAAACCAACGTACCACTGGCTGGGCCAACACCGGAAGGATGGGGGCCGACGTTGAGCGCGATGCCGCGTGCTGCTCTTTAACATCCGGCATGCGGAATGCAAACACCAGCAAAGCTGCCAGACTCAAAGACACAATGAGCGGAAAGCTGGCCATGCCCACATGCTCATACCAAGCACCTGCGGCCATCACAGCCAACATGAAGCCCAGCGAACCCCACAAGCGCACCCGGCCGTAGAGCTTGGTGTCAAACACCCCACCCCGGCTTACCACATGAGCCACTGTTGCCTCAGTCATGGGCATCATGCCGCTGGTTTGCAGGTAGACGATCAGCAACACCAAGCCTAACCACCAGAAGCCGCCGTTCCACCACAGGCCGCCAGACGCAATCAGGGCCAAGCCTGCGCCCCATTGCATTAAGCGGGCGCGCTCGCCAGTGCGGTCACTCAGCGCTCCCCAGGCATAAGGGGCAAACATGCGGGTCGCGGCTTGAATGGAAGTGAGCACACTGATGGTCACCAGGCTCAGGCCCAAGCTCTTCAACCACAGTGGCAAAAACGGGTTCATCAGAGCGCCATGCGCGCAGTAAACGGCGGAAAGCGCGGCAAAGGGCAAGACCTGCCGCATGCCCGGTGCGGCGGCCTGCGTCGGCGTATCGCTCAAACGCTGCCTGGAATGGGCGTCAACGTAGGCACCACATCGCCGCATTGGGCGCGGTGGCGCAGTGCGTGGTCCATCACTACCAATGCCAACATGGCCTCGGCAATGGGGGTGGCGCGAATGCCGACGCAGGGGTCGTGGCGGCCTTTGGTCACGACTTCGGTGGGATTGCCTTGGGAGTCAATCGAGGCGCGTGGCGTGATGATGGAGCTGGTGGGCTTGATGGCAATGCTCACCTCCAAGTCCTGCCCGGTGGTAATGCCGCCCAACACGCCACCGGCGTTATTGGAGGCAAAGCCATCAGGAGTCAGGGAGTCGCCATGGGTGGTTCCGCGCTGGGCCACACTGGCGAAGCCGGCGCCAATTTCCACGCCCTTGACGGCATTGATGCCCATCATGGCGTAGCCGATGTCGGCGTCCATCTTGTCAAACAAAGGTTCACCCAAGCCGACCGGCACATTGCTCGCGGTCACGCGGATACGGGCGCCACAGGAGTCGCCGGCTTTGCGCAGGGCGTCCATGTAGTCCTCAAGAGCCTGCACATCGGCCACGGGGGCGAAAAAAGGGTTGTTGGGCACGTGATCCCACGACTCGAACGCGATAGGCAACTCACCCACTTGGGTCATGCAGCCACGAAATTCGGTGCCATATTTTTCTTTGAGCCATTTCTTGGCCACAGCACCTGCTGCCACCATGGGCGCCGTCAGGCGGGCGCTGGAACGGCCACCGCCGCGCGGATCGCGGATGCCGTATTTCTGGAAGTAGGCATAGTCCGCGTGGCCGGGGCGGAAGGTGTCGAGGATGTTGCCGTAGTCTTTGCTGCGTTGGTCGGTATTCTGGATGAGCAGCGCAATCGGGGTGCCGGTCGTTTTGCCTTGATAAACACCGCTCAGGATCTGCACCGCGTCCGGTTCATTGCGCTGGGTCACATGGCGGCTGGTGCCGGGGCGGCGGCGGTCCAAATCGATCTGGATGTCAGCTTCTGAGAGCTCCATGCCCGGGGGGCAGCCGTCAATGATGCAGCCGATAGCCGGGCCGTGGGATTCACCAAAGTTGGTGACCGTGAATGTGTGTCCGAAGGTATTGCCGCTCATAGTGCTCCGATTATCCCTGACGCGACTGCCGGACCCGGTAACCGGGCTGGAACAGTTTATGCATCGTGCTGCAGTGCACCATTTCAGTGTTTCACCGCTTTTTTGAACCAGGAGTGAGCCATGCTAGACCGCACTGCAACCAAGTTCTCCCATGTCAAACCTGAAGACACGCAATTTGTGTCCGGGGGCCTGCGTGATTTTTTCCTGTACCGGGATCTGGGCATCGCCGAAGCCACGCACGGAAAAGTGATTGCGCACCTGGTCAAAGCCAATATGGCACCAGAAAAAGGCACCGGCTGGCACCGGCATGAGGCGGACTTTCAAATCGTCATCATGACCAAAGGCTGGGCGCGCTTCATGTATGAAGACAAAGAAACCCTAGTGCAAGCCGGCGATGTGATTCACCAGCGCCCCGGCATCCGCCACTACCTGTTCGACTACTCTCCCGACATGGAGTACCTGGAAATCGTGTCCCCGGCGGACTTCAAGTCGATTGATGTGGAGCCGGTCTGCGAGATTCCTGCGCCCACCCCGTGGCCGGAACAAAAAGCAGCCTGAAGCTGCGAGATGCGGAGCCTTAAAACTCCGCATCCAACTCGTCAATCTCGTCCGGCTCCGCCCGGGCGGCTTCCACCCACTCTTGCATCGCAGGCAATGCCATCATCAGCTTGCAATACGCGGCAGCCTGTTTGTCCAGCTTGACGTCATAGGTCATGAAGCGGGTGACCACAGGCGCATACATGGCATCCGCAATGCAAGGCTGCTTGCCAAAGAGGTAAGGTCCGCCGTAGTTTTCTAGGCATTCTTTCCAGATGGCCAGCACCCGGTCAATGTCGGCCTGCGCGCGGGACCAGACCTTGAAGTTGGGGAAATGCGCCTTGATGTTCATGGGCAAGGCACCGCGCATGGAGGCAAAGCCGGAATGCATTTCGCCGCTGACCGCGCGGCAATGGGCACGCGCCTTGATATCGGCGGGCAACAAGCCTGCCTTGGGTTTGACTTCGTTCAGGTATTCGCCAATGCCGAGGGTGTCCCACACCGTCACGCCGTTATGCTGCAAAGAAGGCACCAGCATGCTGCTGGAGAGGAGCAGCATTTCGGCGCGCATGGCCGGGTCGTCCGGGGAAATCACTTTTTCCGAGAAATCCAACCCCGCCAGCTTGGCCATCAACCACCCGCGCAGGGCCCAGGCACCGTAGTTTTTGCTGCTGATGGTAAGAATCGCTTTGGCCATGGTGCTGCTTTCGGGGTTGTCGGTGTACCCCATGCCGTGCAAGGGTTGTGCCAAGCACGGCAGCCATAGTCTGACCCGCGGTCTTGGCGCGCAAATTGCCTAGGGGTAAACACAAGGCTTTTGCCGCACCAAGACAGGACTCCCATGCTGTACCAGGCCTACCAGAACCAAACCGACCTGAGCTCCCCCTTGCGCCTCATGGCTCAGAGCATGAGCGCCATGCTGTGGATGAACCAGACCGAGGGCAGTTGGCTACGAAAAATGTCGGCCGGTATGGAAGTGATCTCCCGCATGCGCCTGACGCACTCGCGGCCGGACTACGGTATTCACTCGGTGACGGTGGATGACGAGGTCTACCCGATTGAAGAAGAAACGGTCTTGAGCCTGCCCTTCGGCAGCCTGCTGCACTTCCGCAAAACTGCGGCTCTGGCGGAACCCCAGCCCAAAGTGCTGCTGGTAGCACCCCTGTCAGGCCACTTTGCCACCCTGCTGCGTGAAACCGCCCGCACCCTGCTGCAGCACCACGATGTGTACATCACCGACTGGCACAACGCCCGCGATGTGTCGTTGCGCCACGGCCCGTTCGGGCTGGACGATTACATCGACCACATGATCACATTCACCCAGACCATAGGCCCTGGCACCCATCTGGTGGCGGTATGCCAGCCATGTGTGGCGGCACTAGCCGCAACTGCCCTGATGGCCGAAGACGATGACCCGGCCCAGCCCCGTAGCCTCACGCTGATGGCCGGCCCGGTGGACTGCCGGGTGAACCCCACCGAGGTGAACAAGCTGGCGGTGAGCAAGCCGATTGACTGGTTTGAGAAGAACCTCATCAGCCACGTGCCTCTACCCCACAAGGGCTATATGCGCCGCGTGTATCCCGGCTTTGTGCAGCTCAGCGCCTTCATGAGCATGAATCCGGAGCGGCACAAGCAGTCGTTCAAAGACCTGTACCAGCACCTGGTGAACGGCGATGTGGAAAAGGCCAATGTGATCCGCGTGTTTTATGACGAGTACCTGGCCGTCAACGACCTGCCCGCCGAGTTCTACCTTGAGACCGTGGAAAAGGTCTTCCAGACCTACGACTTACCGCTGGGCAAGCTCAGCTACCGCGGCAGGCTGGTCAACCCGGCGGCCATCCGACGCACCGCCTTGATGACCGTGGAGGGCGAACGGGACGACATCTGTGCAGTGGGGCAGACCGTAGCTGCGCAAGACCTGTGCAGCAGCATACGCCCCTATAAAAAAACACACCACGTGCAGACCGGTGTGGGGCACTATGGTGTGTTCAGTGGTCGCAAATGGAACCAGCAAATCTACCCGCGGGTGCGGGAGATGATTCACGCCAGCGAAGGCTAGGGGCTTGCCCTCACGCTCCGCCGCTGAGCGGGTCGCTGCCCCCCGAGGGGGCTAGCTCGCCTTGGGGCGGCCCGGCGGCGAGGTCTTATGTGTTCTCAGCTTCCGGCTTTTCAGCCTCGCCCTCGGGCCAGTCGCGGATGTAGGCCTTGAGCATCTTGTTTTCGAAATTCTGGCTGTCCACCACGGCGCGGGCCACGTCGTAGAAGCTGATCACGCCTTGCAGCATGCGGTTATCGATGACCGGCATGTAGCGGGCGTGGCGCTCAAGCATCATGCGGCGCACTTCATCCATCTCGGTTTCCAGGGTACAGGTCAGCGGGCCGGGGTCCATGGCGCGGTACACGCTGGTGGTGCCGAAAGTGCCCCCGTTTTTGACAGCGGCTTGGATCACTTCGCGAAAAGTCAACATGCCCACTACCAAGCCATGTGACATCACGACCAATGAGCCGATGTCTTTCTCCGCCATCAGCTGGGCCGCATCGGCCAGAGAGTCCTCCGGCGTGGTCGTGTAAAGCGTTCCGCCTTTTACGCGCAGGATATCGCTGACTTTCATGGGGACTTCCTCGTGACACTGGGGTTGAATTTGTATGGCAAATATAGCCCACAATGCGCGGGTTTCATCGCGGTTTCATCAAGGTTTCATCACTGGAGACTCCCATGGCTGGTTACGCAGACCCCGGCTTCGACACCCTAGCGCTTCACGCAGGTGCCGCACCGGACCCCACGACCGGCGCTCGCGCCGTGCCCATCCACCTGAGCACCTCGTTTGTGTTCGAGTCCAGCGAGCATGCGCAGTCCCTCTTCAACCTGGAGCGCGCGGGCCATGTGTACAGCCGCATCAGCAACCCCACCAATGCAGTGCTCGAGCAACGGATCGCCGCGCTGGAGGGCGGTATAGGCGCCATCACCACCGCCAGCGGCCAAGCCGCTCTGCACCTGGCCATTGCCACCCTCATGGGCGCGGGCGGGCACATTGTGTCGTCCAGCGCCTTGTATGGCGGTTCGCACAACCTGCTGCACTACACCTTGTCCCGCTTCGGCATTGAAACCACCTTTGTGAAGCCCGGCGATGTTGATGCCTGGCGGGCTGCGGTGCGGCCTAACACCCGCCTGTTTTTCGGGGAAACCGTGGGCAACCCCGGCCTGGATGTGCTGGACACGCCCACCATTTCGCAAATTGCCCACGAGGCAGGTGTGCCGCTACTGGTGGACTCCACCCTCACCTCGCCCTGGCTGGTACAGCCGTTTACCCAGGGGGCCGATCTGGTGTACCACTCGGCCACCAAATTCTTGAGCGGACATGGCACCGTGATTGGCGGCGTGGTGGTGGACGGTGGCAGCTTTGACTGGGCGCGCGCGTTTGAAGCGAGCGGCAAATTCGCCGAGCTGGCCGCGCCCTACGAGGGCTTTCACCACATGAACTTCAGCGAGGAAAGCACCGTGGGTGCCTTCTTGCTGCGCGCTCGGCGCGAAGGCCTGCGCGACTTCGGCGCTTGCATGAGCCCGCACAGCGCCTGGCTGATCCTGCAAGGCATAGAGACCCTGAGCCTGCGCATGGCCCGCCACATCAGCAACACCGAAAAGGTGGTGCAGTTCCTGGCCAGTCAGCCCTTTGTGAGCCGCGTCGGCCACCCGCTGCTGGAGAGCCATTCCAGCCACCAACTGGCGCAAAAGCTGCTGCCCAAAGGCGCAGGCTCGGTGTTCAGCTTCGACCTCAAGGGCAACCGCGAGCAAGGCAAAAAGTTCATTGAAACCCTCAAGGTCTTCAGCCACCTGGCCAATGTGGGCGACTGCCGCAGCCTGGTCATTCACCCGGCCAGCACCACTCACTTCCGCATGGGCGATGAGGCGCTGGCCGCGGGTGGCATCACGCAGGGCACCATCCGCCTGTCCATCGGGCTGGAAGACCCGGACGACCTGATTGACGACCTCAAACGCGCGCTCAAAGCCGCAGAAAAGGCAGGTGCGTGATATGTGCCCCCACGCTCATCACTTCGTGTATTCGCTGCCCCCCATGGGGGTGCTGGCCTCCTTTGGGGCGGCCCGGCAGGAGGCCACATGCAACTACTAGTCAACGGCGCCAACGCCTACTGCTACACCGGCGGCAAACCTTTCGATGCGGCCAAGCCCACGGTGGTCTTCATCCACGGTGTGCTCAATGACCACAGTGTCTGGATTTTGCAAAGCCGCTACCTCGCCCACCACGGCTACAACGTGCTGGCGGTCGACCTGCCCGGCCACTGCCGCAGCGGCGGCGAAGCACCTGAGACGGTAGAGCAAGCCGCCGCCTTCATCGTGGCCCTGCTGGATGCGGCTGGTGTCGAAAAAGCCGCTCTGGTGGGCCACAGCTGGGGCTCACTGATTGCGCTGGAGGCAGCCAGCCGACTAGGCGCACTCGCCACCCACCTGGTGCTGGTGGGCACTGCCTACCCGATGAAGGTATCCCCTGCCCTGCTGGAAACTTCACTCCATGAGCCGATGAAGGCGCTCACCATGATCAACGTGTTTTCGCGGAGCACGCTGGCAGCGCCCCCCTCAGCGCTGGGCCCGGGCACCTGGGTCTATGGCGCCAGCATGGCACTGGGCCGGCGGGTGCTGGCCAGTAACACAACGGTCAACGTGTTCCACCGCGGCTTCAAGGCTTGCGACAGCTACGCAGGTGGCGAGGCGGCCATGGCACAGGTGCTATGCCCGGTGCTGTTTGTGCTGGGTGATCAGGACCAGATGACATCGCCCAAAGCCGCGCAGACGTTGGTGCAAGCAGCCAAATCAGCAGGCGTGCGCACAGAGACCGTGCGGATCGCGGTAGGCCACCACCAGATGACCGAGGCGCCAGAGGAAACTCTGTCGGCCTTGCGACAGTTTTTGGGCAAACCCTAGGGCGCACCCTCTTGCCGGCCCGGCCGGCGCGGTAGAGCATCAGGGCTGCATTGACAACGGAGCCCCCATGCCAACCGACACATCCGTGGACCTACGCAGTTTCCAGAGCTTTGCCGAGTTTTATCCGTTCTACCTGGGTGAGCATAGCAACACCACTTGCCGCCGCCTGCACTTTGTGGGCTCCACCCTGAGCCTGGTGTGCCTGGGCATGTTGATTGCCACGGGCAAGCCGCAGTACTTTGTGTATGCGCTACTGTGCGGCTACGGCTTTGCGTGGCTGGGCCACTTCGGCTTTGAGAAAAACAAACCCGCCAGCTTCAAGCGCCCGCTCTACAGCCTGATGGGAGATTGGCGCATGTACGCAGATATCTGGACGGGGAAGATCAAGTTCTGAACTCGCTTTGCTGCGACGCGCGAGAACATATTGCTATATTTTTAGTAGTTCTCGACGCATATCCGATGGGCGCTAGCAGTCTTTTTTTGGCAGATTTTTGGGGTTGCTTTAGGCTGGAAGCTGACTTTCCTTTTTCAAAGGTAGCCTTCAATAGCTGGCTGACCCGGTAGTCCAACGGATCAAAACTCGTGGCCGTAAAGCTGGCATCCAATTACGCTTCGCAACCGCAGTGTAGGTCGACCGAGTTGTGGCGCAAACTGCCGGCCAGGAATGGGTGGTACCCAGGAGTCCAACATGTTGACCGTCAGGCGCTTTTCCAGTCCTGCGGGTTTGTTGCGTTCCCAGTCCTAGAGATGTGCGATCTGCTAGTTCCATCGCAGCCTCTGACCGCAAAGGATTGCCACAGCTAATTACTATCACTTCCAACATGTCGCCAAGTTTGGCACGCAAGTTACCTTCGGATATGTCGAACGCACTCACCGCAAGCAAAGAAGAATAGAAAAGTGACCCGCCCCCCAGAGTCCTCAGCGCCGACTTGCGGAAGGCAACGATGAGATTGAACTTGGATAGATTGAGTACATTTCGGTCTTTCTCTTATTTTTCGTATTCGGTTTCGGCTCCGTCATCCACGCCAAGGAGGAAAAGATGAACACAAAACCGTGGTTTATCCCCCCTATGCGAGCACACACCATCATCGTCGCGGCATTGACAGCCTTGCTGGTCGCGGCAACTCCCAATGTCTGGGCTGTGACTGAAGTATTCACTGCAACCGGAACCCGTACCTGGACTGCCCCTGCTGGCGTGACCTCGATTACCGTCGAAGCTTGGGGCGCTGGCGGAGGTGGCGGAGACCCTGGCGGCAACAACGGCGGCGGTGGTGGTGGGGCAGGTGCATATGCCAGAGCAGTGGTGACCGTGGTACCAGGCACAACTTATTCATATACCGTAGGAGCGGGCGGCGTTGTAGAAACCAATGGCGGCAGTTCGAGTTTTGGAACTTCTACCGTTGTTGCGGCGGGTGGTAGTGGTACGTCGACCGCTGCCGCTGGGACCGGCGGAACCACCGCCGCAAGCACTGGTACGACCAAGTTTCCGGGCTGTCCGGGCGGTACAGGGCAGAATGGCAACGACAAGCCGGGGGGCGGCGGGGGAGGATCGCCGACCAGCTCGGGTATCTGCACTGCCGGAGGTAACGCCAGCGCTAGTGCAGGCGGCGCAAATGGCACGGGCGAAGGTGCTGGCGGGGCCGGCTCATCCACCGCAAGCAACGGCTCAAACGGCTCGCAGCCGGGCGGCGGTGGCGGCGGCGCATCGGACTTCAACGGCTCGAACGCGGGCACTGGCGGCAACGGCAAAGTTCAACTGACCTATACCCCCTGCACCTGTGTCCCTCAGAATGGCAACCTGATTGCCAACCCGGACTTCGAGCAGTTGTGCGCAACCACCATTATTCAGAATTTTGGAGCAGTTAACGGCGGCACCGTCAATATGCGCAACGGTGTGTGCGGATGGAACATGAACGGTACCGGCATGGAAACATGGGAGGGCACGACCGTGACGCCCGCATCACGTGGTACTGTGTTCGTGGAAATCGATGGTTATTCCAATAACGTCGATTGCCTATGGCAAAACGTCGCGACGTCCCCTGGAACCGCCTATACGCTTAAGGTGGACTACCGCGCTCGAACCTCTACCCAGGAGGGTTTGATCGTCAAATGGAATGGCGTGCAGAGGTACAGCACCACCGCTGCACCTACTTCTGCCTGGCAAACGATCACGGTCTCGGAACTGACCGCAACGGGAAACGATCGCATCGAGTTCTGCGAGCCTAGCGCTTCCGATAATTCTTTGGGATCATGGATTGACAACGTCCGGTTACAAACATTCTTCCCGGACCATTACGAGGTCAGCGTCCCGAGCAGCAATGTTGCTTGCCTGGCGAGCGCGGTAAAGGTTATCGCATGTGCCGACAATTCAAATCCATGCACAAATGCCCTCGCCACTCCATCTATGCCTACCGTAAACCTCGCCACGAGCGCGGGAGCGCTGGCATCTAATGCGCTGACGCTCAGCTCTGGTGGCATCACTACAACAACGCTAAGCCATCCCAATGCAGCCGATGGAGACATCGCCATCCTCACTCTATCGGGCGAATCCGTTCCGGGGGCCAACCCGCGAACCTGCTGCACTGGCAATACCTGCTCAACCACCAATAACTGTGCGGTCACGTTTAATACAGCGGGATTCATCTTTGCAAATGCTGCTACGGGTGCATCGGCTACCCTACCGACCCAAACGGCGGGCACTACAAGTGGCACCACCTACCTGCGCGCAGTCAGAACCAACACCACCACAAAGGCCTGCGAGGCTGCACTGAGTGGAACGCAAAGCGTGAGTTGGGCCGCACAATGCAACAATCCCACTACCTGTTCGACTGGTAGTTTGATGAGTTTGACGGGCAATAAAACTACTGCGGCTAGCAGCAATCCCATTGCGAGCAATCCCAACGCGGGCGTCAGTTCTTCAACGTTGGTGAATATGACCTTTGATGCCAATGGAAGCGCACCCTTTAGCTTCAACTACGCTGATACCGGGCAAGTGACTTTGTGGGCAAGCAAGGCAGCTGGTGGTGACCTTTTAAGTGCACTCGCGGCCAGTTCCAACGCATTTATCGTCAAGCCGGGCGGCTTTACGGTCAGTGCCAGCAGCATCAAGCGGACCGCAAGTCCACAGCTGACAAATCCGGCAGCCGCAGACGCGGCAGGCAACCAGTTTGTCAAAGCTGGGGAAGCCTTTACTGCCACGGTGTCGGCCGTGACTTCCGGCGGCGTGGCCACACCCAATTTTGGCCGAGAGACGGTACCCGAGGGGGTGACGCTTACGGCCAACTTAGTGGCTCCCGCTGGGGGAACAAATTCTGCACTCACCAATGGCGAAATTGCAGGAGGGAGCTTTGGCGGAACGGGTAGCGCCACGGTCTCCACACTGTCCTGGAACGAGGTGGGCATCATCACCCTCACACCCAGTCTCACCGATGGTAACTACCTCGGCGCGGGCAATGTAACAGGCACAACGACCGGTAACATCGGGCGCTTTTTCCCGGACCATTTTGCGGTGACACAGGGAGTCGCCACCCCAGCGTGCAGCAATGTGTTCAGCTACTTTGGACAGGATGGTTTTGCCACTACCTTCACCCTGACTGCGCGCAATGTGGGCAATACCACGACGCGGAACTACACAGGCAGCTTTGCGAAACTGGGGCTCACCACTTGGAGCAACTTTCGCTTTACGGCTCCAGGTCTGCCGTCTGGCTCAGCACTGGCGGCCAGTGCGACTGCACCCACGGGGACTTGGAGTGCTGGATCAGCTTCAGTCAACGCGAGGCACCAGGTGAGTCGACCCACGACACTGACTGGTTTGGCAACCGATACAGCCGTTATGGTGCTGGCTGCGCCTGTGGATTCGGACAATGTCACGATGACGGCTTCACAGGTGGCAGCTTCCACGCCCCTTCGCTACGGGCGGCTGAGACTGCAAAACGCCTACGGGTCAGAACTGCTGGCGCTACCAGTTGTTGCCACTACGGAGTACCGAGACACTTCAGGCTACTTTGTCAAAAACACTGGCGACAGTTGCACCACCGTGCCAGTGCCGACTGCCGCCAGCGGGCTGACCTTTGGAACAGGCAATCTGTCGGCCGGCGAGACTGTCGCAAGCATCAACGGCACCAGTTCCGGTCTTGGAACCTGGGTTTCCGGCAATGGTGGCTTAGTGTTGAGCAGGCCCGGCAGCGGAAACAGTGGATTTGTCGACATCACCCTGAGTGTTCCCGATTGGCTCAAATTTCCATGGTTGGGGGGCTCGCCAGCAAATCCGACCGCAAGAGCATTTTTCGGTATTTACAAAAGCCCTCTGATCTACAGCCGAGAAAACTATTGAGATGCGGCAGTAGATCGCGTTACCTTTGCGGGTTAATACAGTAATGAATTGCTAGAAACAAAGTTGTCTTCGATTCCTACATGCGAATGACAGGTCTGGAGCAGGCAAATCGGCGGACCGTCCGATAGGCAAGTGCGCGGTGCCGACGAATCCCAATACAAACTTAACTCCTATTGCGCTGCAAATTCGGTGCTCCAAAGCCGAAAAAAAAATGGCTTTATTGCGTCGACTTCCAGCACGTCAAAGTTGGAAACGTATGGCCGCCCCCGCTGTAAAGCAGGCATTGACCATTCAGCCTAAGCCTCTAGCTCCACACTGCCAAGAACCAGAGATACAAGGCAAAAAACGAGAACGTGCCACATAACACCAAATTGCTACTCTTTTTGTAGCGCCTCGCGCACAGTAGTAGTGCGCCAGCGGCCGATTTTCCATAAATTGGCGGTAATGGGCTCGGGGGCCAGCAGCAGGCGCTGCATCAAGGGTTCCAGCACGGTTTGATTCAAATCGGCCAGCAGCACGTAGCGGGCCTGTCCATCGCGGCCATTGGTCTCTTGCAATTGGCCTACCCAATCCAGCTCCTGCAGGGTTTGCAGCACCGGCTCCAGGCGTTGTGAATCCACTTGCAGGGCCAGGCGCAGGGTCGACAAGGTCTGCCCGCGGTCCTCGGCGCCTTTGGCAGCATCGAGCATGTGCAGCACTTCCAGCGCCAGCAGAAACTGCCAGCCATGGCCCAGTTTGCGGCGCGGCACACCCGCCAACAGGCTGGGCAGGTAGGCGGTGAGCGCGGCACCCAACAGCACAATGACCCAGGCGATATAGATCCAGATCAGCAAAATCGGCACGGTGGCGAAGGCACCGTATACCGCCGAGTAGGTAGGCACCTTGCTAAGGTACAGCGCCAACCCCTTGCGCGCCAGCTCCATGCCGGTAGACACGAACAGGCCCCCCATCCAGGCATGGCCCCAGCGCACATGGGTGTTGGGCACGTAATGAAACATGGCCGCCGTGCCAGCTGCCACCAGCACGAACTGCAAGCTGTCGAGTAACAGGGTCAGCCCGCCGGGCAAGCCACCCACAACGCCTTTGGACGCGGTGATGGCATATGAAGTGATAGACAAGCTAGCCCCCAGCAACAAAGGCCCCAGGGTCACTGCGCCCCAGTAGATGAGCACCCGCTGCCCGAAGGGCCTGCGCTTCTTCACGCGCCAGATACTGTTGAGCGTGCGGTCTATGGTGAAGATCAGCGCCAGCGCAGTGCCTAAAAGGATGGTCAGGCCGGCCACGCCGAGGCGGCTGGCCTTGCCGGCAAACTGGTTCAAGTAGCCCAGCACTTGGCGGGCGATGTTGTCGGGCACCAAGCTCTCGATCAGCCACTTCTGCAGCACGTCCTGAAACTTGGCAAACATCGGGAAGGCGGTAAACACCGCCAGCGCCACGGTAATGAGGGGCACCAGTGCGATGGTGGTGGTAAAGGTCAGGCTGCTGGCAGTGAGACCCAGGCGGTCTTCGCGGAAGCGCTCGCGCAAGGTGATGGCAGCGTCCCGCCAGGGGATACTGGCAATGTCCCGCAACCAGGAAGTCAAAAGGGGTTTGGCTTGCATGGCCCGCATCATGCCACCGCCGCAATGCAGCCGGTGTGTCGGGCTGTAAGCCTCAGCGCTCTACCATCACCGGATGGTTCTTCCAGCGCAGGAAGCTGGCCCGAAGAATCTCATCCAGCACCCCGGTTTTTTTCAGGATAGCCAAGCGCGCATCGATCTGCTCGAGCTTATCGGCGCACTTGCCGTTGCGGGTCAGGGCGAGGTAATTGGGGGTGTCCACCAGGAATGGTTCTTTGGCCACGAAGTTGGCCTCATCCCCGCGCTTGAGGATCAGGGCCATGCCGGTGTAGTAGCCGGTAATGAAGTAGTCCGCCCGCCCCAGCAACATCAGGCTGAAGCTGGCATCGGGCCGGTTGACCTCTTGCACGTTGAGCTTCTCTTTGATGTATTCGTCCAAGCCGTTGCCAAACACATTCCCACGGGCCATGGCACCCCGCATGCCGATCAGGTCCGCCTTGTCGCGGTAGACCAACGGCAGGTCCTTGGAGGTGAATGCGGCCACCGGGTTTTGGAGCGCAATGGTTTTGGGGTAGAGCAAAAAGGCTTCGCGCTCGGGCGTTTTTTTCAAGGTGACCACCATGTCCACCTCGCCACGCTCGGCCAGCGCCATCACCCTCGGAAAGGGGCCCACGCTGCGGATCTCAAAGTCGATCTTCAGATCGCCAAGGACGCGCTTGGCGATCTCGATGCTGGCGCCTTGCAGCGTTTCGCCGTCATACCAATGCAGAGGCGGATAAGCGGGGTCTGAGGTCACCACCATGCGGGTGCACTGGGACTGTGCCAAGAAACTGCACGTCACCAACCAGACCGCCAGCAAGCCTTGTGCGACTTTTCGCCAGATCATGTAATCCCTTTGTCCCACTGGGGACACATCGCACAGTAATCGCGCAGGACGGCCTTGGCAATAGGGCAATCCGCGGGAAAGCTTAGATCAAGCCCCCTATTCAGACCCATTCAGCCGTTTGGCTTAAGCTACGCGGCTATCCATAAACCGGCGCCCACCCCGTGCAAGCTGCTACCCCCGCCTCCTCTGTTGTCATCGCCCGCTGGGCAGCCGTCATCAGCCTGATTGCGCTGATTCTTCTGGGCCTGGTGTGGGAGCTGTGGTTGGCCCCCACCGGTCGCGGGACGCTGGCCCTGAAGGTATTGCCCCTGTGCATACCGCTGGCCGGCCTGCTCAAGAGCCGCATGTACACCTACCGCTGGCTCAGCCTCATGGTGTGGCTGTACTTCACTGAGGGCGTAGTCCGCGCATGGAGCGACAAGGCGCCCGGCAATTGGCTGGCCCTGCTGGAAGTGCTGCTGTGCATCGTGCTGTTTGTGGCTTGCACCTTCCATATCCGCCTGCGCCTGAAGCACGCCAAGGCGCTGCCTGCCAACCCCGAAGAACCCACCACCCGCCCTGCCCCATGATGGATATAGAAGCCCTGCGCGCCACGCTGCGCACCCTCGTCGGTGAAGCCCATGTACTTACCGACGGTGACCTCACCGCCTATGAACAAGACTGGCGCAAACGCGAGCGCGGCCGCGCCTTGGCCGTGGTGCGCCCCGGCACAACAGAAGAAGTAGCCGCTGTAGTGAAAGCCTGTGCCGCAGCGGGCGTGAGCCTGGTGCCTCAGGGCGGCAACACCGGCATGGTGGTCGGCTCCATTCCCGATGCGTCGGGCACTCAGGTACTGCTGAGCCTGCAGCGCTTGAACCGCATCCGCACCATTGACGCAGCTAACCTGACGGTGACGGTAGAGGCTGGCTGTGTGCTGCAGACGCTGCAAGAGGCCTGCGAAAAAGATGGCTTCTTGTTCCCCCTGAGCCTGGCCGCCGAGGGCAGCTGCACCATTGGCGGCAACCTGGCTACCAACGCGGGCGGCACGCAGGTCGTTCGCTATGGCAACACCCGTGAGCTGTGCCTGGGCCTGGAAGTGGTGACCGCGCAGGGCGAGGTCTGGAGCGGCCTGACCGGACTGCGCAAAGACAACACCGGCTATGACCTGCGCCACCTGTTCATCGGCTCCGAGGGAACCCTGGGCGTGATCACCGCAGCCACTTTGCGCATGTATCCCCTGCCCGCGGCCCAACTCACCGCCTTTGCTGCTGTCCCCTCGCTGGACGCGGCCGTGCAACTGCTGGGGCTGGCGCACCAGCACCTGAACTCCGGCCTGACCGGCTTTGAGGTGATGGGCGACTTTGCGTTGAGCCTGGTGCGCAAACACTTTCCCCAGCAAAACGTGCCGTTTGGTGGAATGAGTCCCTACTGCGTGGTGCTGGAAAACTCCGATCACGAGTCTGAAAGCCATGCGCGTGAGCAATTCGAGCGTCTGCTGGAAGCCGCACTCGAACGAGGCTGCGTACTCGACGCCGTGGTGGCAGAAAACATTGCCCAGGCCCGCGCGCTGTGGCACATCCGCGAGAGCATTCCGCTGGCGCAGGCGCAAGAGGGCCTGAACATCAAACACGACATATCGATTGCCGTGTCGCGCATTCCCGCCTTTGTGACCGAAGTGGATGCGTTGCTGGAGCAGCACTTCCCCGGCGTGCGCCTGGTCAATTACGGCCACTTGGGCGACGGCAACTTGCACTACAACGTGCAAGCCCCGGACGGCGCAGATGCAGAAGCCTTTTTGCGCGACCAGGAAGGCCCCATCAACACCCTGGTGTACGAAGTGGTGGACCGTTTCAATGGCTCTATATCCGCCGAGCACGGTATCGGCAGCCTGAAGCGCGAGAAGCTGGCGCACCACAAATCACCCGTGGCTTTGAACGCCATGCGGGCCATCAAGGGCGCGCTGGATCCGAAAAATCTCATGAATCCAGGCAGAGTGCTATCAATTGAGTAGCTGCTCGCGCATATTCCACCGGCGATAGGGGCCTGTTTTATATAGACTCAGGCCGACTCCTCTTCATTTTTCAGGATCCCGTCGTGGCACACCTCATTCTTCTGGCCATCGTCTATCTGTCCTTCATCAGCTTGGGGCTGCCGGACGGCATTCTGGGCGTGGCCTGGCCGGCCATCCGTGCGGACATGGGCCAGCCGCTGGCGGCAGTGGGCGCCATCACCATCACCATGACGATTTGCTCGGCCACTGCGAGCTTCTTTGCGGGGCCAATTGCCAAACGCATGGGTACTGGTGCCGTGGTGGCCAGCAGCTGCCTGATGACAGCGCTGGCGCTATTGGGCTTCTCGGTGGCCCCTTCTTTCGGTTGGCTGGTGGCACTTGCGGTGCCACTGGGCTTGGGTGCTGGCGCTGTGGACGCCAGCTTGAACCACTTTGTGGCGGCGCACTACTCCTCCCGCCACATGAACTGGCTGCACGGTTTCTGGGGCGTGGGCGCCACCACCGGTCCGCTGATCATGGGCCTGGCACTGGCAAGCACCGGAGGCTGGGCGCTGGGGGTACGCAGCATCGGCCTGATGCAACTGACTCTGGCTGTCGTGCTCTGGGCGACCTTGTCACTCTGGGCCAAAGAGCACTCCAAACCACCCGCCGGCGAAGACGCGCATGGAGAGGCTGCCTTCCAACCCGTGCGCCCGCTGGCCACCTGGTTGGCCCCAACCTTGTTCCTGTTTTACGTGGCGGCCGAGATGGGCACCGGCCTGTGGGCGGCCAGTATTCTGGTGACTGACCGCGGCCTCACGCAGGCGCAAGCGGGCATTTGGGTGTCGGTGTATTTCGGCTCCATCACCGCAGGGCGCTTTGCGGTGGGGCTGATCGCCAACCGCTTGGGTAACCGCAAATTGGTGCAGCTGGGCATTGCAGTGGCTGCGCTGGGCGCTCTGGTGTTTGCCCTGCCCGGTGTATTCGGCAGCGCCGCCAGCTTCGGGCTGGTGCTTATGGGCTTGGGCTGTGCGCCGGTGTTTCCGTCGCTGATGCACGAAACCGCGCGCCGCTTTCCGGAAGACGTGGCCCGCACCGTCATCGGCCGGCAAATGACCTTTGCCTATGCCGGTGGCTCGGTCATTCCCGCCGGCTTCGGGCTACTGGCGACCTGGGCCGGGCTGGGCGCGGTGATGCCGGTCGTGGTGGTCATCCTGCTGGCGCTGCTGGCACTGGCCGTCGCGCTGGACCGGATGACCTGACCCGATCAGCGTCGATCAGGTCCGCGCCAGTTTGCGGGCCAGCTGTTCGAGCCGGCCTTTGTAGCCCTCGGCATCAAACGGACGACGGGCGCTGCCGCTGTCCACCGCCGCTTGCGCCACACGCAGGGACACGGTTTGCAGCAGGCGTTTGTCCAGCAAGGTGGGCAGGAGCTTGTCTTTGCTGAAGGCCGCGTCTTCACGCGCCAAATCCGCCAGCGCCAGCACGGCGGCTTTCTTCATGTCTTCATTGATCTGCGGGGCACCCACGTCCAGCGCGGCGCGGAACAGGTAGGGGAAGCACAGCGCGTTGTTCACCTGGTTGGGGTAGTCCGAGCGGCCGGTGGCGGTGATGGCGTCGCGCGAGGCGGCAATTACCAGCTCGGGGCGGATTTCGGGCTCGGGGTTGGCCAGCGCAAACACCACTGGCTTGGCGGCCATGCTGCGCACCATGTCCTGGTTCACCACGCCGGGGCCCGAGAGGCCCAGGAACACGTCGGCACCGGCCAGCGCATCGGCCAGTGTGCGGGCGGCGGTGTCACGGGCCCAGGCGGCTTTCTCGCCGTCGTCGCCCTTGGCACCACGGCCGGTGTAGATCACGCCCTTGGAGTCGCACACGGTGATGTGTGACTTTTTGGCGCCCAGGCTCACCAGCAGCTCCAGACAGGCGTTGGCCGCCGCTCCCGCACCGTTGCACACCAGCGTGACCGCATTCAGCGACTTGCCTTGCAAGTGCAGCGCGTTGATCAGGCCGGCGGCCACCACGATGGCGGTGCCGTGCTGGTCGTCATGGAACACGGGGATGGACAAGCGGGCCCGCAGAGCGCGCTCGATCTCAAAGCACTCGGGCGCCTTGATGTCCTCCAGGTTGATGCCGCCAAACGTGGGGTGCAGGCTGGCAATGGTGTTGATGAGTTTTTGCGGGTCGGTCTCGTCAATCTCGATGTCAAACGCGTCGATGCCGGCAAAGCGCTTGAACAGCACGGCCTTGCCTTCCATCACTGGCTTGCCCGCCAGCGCGCCGATGTTGCCCAGGCCCAGCACAGCGGTACCGTTGGTGATGACGGCCACCAGGTTGCCCTTGGCGGTGTACTCGTAGGCCAGTGCCGGGTCACGCTCAATCTCCAGGCATGGTACGGCCACGCCTGGCGAGTAAGCCAGCGACAGGTCGTCCTGGCTGCTCACGGGCTTGGTCACATGGATTTCAATCTTGCCGCCGATATCATCCGAATGCCGTGCGCGGTGGTAGGCCAGCGCCGCTTCATGCAGGCTGACGCTGCCGTCGGCGCCCACGAATTGCTGTTGTTGTTCGGAACCTGTGGCCTGGGCGGCCGCCATCTGGGGTGCGGAGGTAGACATGCGTGGAATGCGTTTCTGCAGGGATTGCGATAGGCCGGGTCCGGCGGAGCGCCAGATTCTGCGCGCGTTGCTGCCGCACAGCCAGCGAAAATTGCCCGAATTCCATGCGGAAATGTGTTCACCACATGCGCGCACGACATACCCCTGACGGACCTACAATTTCAGCCATGACCAGCCCCACCACCCTCCGCCCTGTGCGCAGCCAGTACGAAGACTTCATGCGCCACGTGCACACCACGGGCGTTTTCAAATCCGACCGCACCGGCACCGGCACGAAAAGCGTGTTCGCCTACCAGATGCGCTTCGACCTGAACGAGGGTTTCCCACTGGTCACCACCAAGAAGGTGCACCTGCGCAGCATCATCCAGGAGCTGCTGTGGTTCCTGACCGGGTCGAGTAACAACAACTGGCTCAAAGAGCGCGGCGTCACCATCTGGGACGAATGGGCGAATCCTGAGACCGGTGACTTGGGCCCTGTCTATGGCGTGCAGTGGCGCAGCTGGCCCACGCCAGACGGCGGCCACATCGACCAGATTGCGGACGTCATCAAGACGCTCAAAAGCAACCCCGACAGCCGCCGCATCATCGTGAGCGCCTGGAACGTGGCCGAGCTGAGCAAGATGGCCCTGATGCCCTGCCACGCCTTCTTCCAGTTCTATGTGGCGCCGGCCGAGACCGAAGGCGGACGCGGTCGCCTCAGCTGCCAGCTCTATCAACGCAGTGCCGACATCTTTTTGGGCGTGCCCTTCAACATTGCCAGCTACGCCCTGCTCACCCACATGGTGGCCCAGCAGTGCGACCTGGACGTGGGCGACTTCATCTGGACCGGTGGCGACTGTCACATCTACAGCAACCACACCGAGCAGGTAGAGCTGCAGCTGAGCCGCACCCCCATGGCCTACCCCACGCTCCACATCAAGCGCAAGCCGGAGAGCATCTTCGATTACCAGTACGAAGACTTTGAAGTAGTGGGCTACGAGTGCCATCCCGCCATCAAGGCACCGGTCGCGGTGTGATGGCAGGCACGATGCACACATCCGCCCCCCTGCCCCGTCTTCACCTGATTTACGCCCGCGCCGCCAACGGTGTGATCGGCATCCACGGCTGCTTGCCCTGGCATTTGCCCGAAGACCTGGCCCACTTCAAGCGGACTACGCTGGGCTGCCCGGTCATCATGGGCCGCAAGACCTGGGACTCGTTGCCCCCGAAGTTCCGTCCCCTGCCCGGCCGCGCCAACATCGTGGTGACACGCCAACCAGATTGGAACGAAACCGGTGCCCAGCGCGCCTCTGACATGCGCGAGGCGCTACAACTTTGTGAGCAGGCTACAGACGTCTGGGTCATTGGTGGTGCGCAGCTCTACGCCCTGGCGGAGCCTGTGGCGCAGACGGCGGTGGTTACCGAGATAGAGAAAGACTTTGAAGGTGACGCCTTCGCCCCCACCTTGGGCGCAGCGTGGCAAGAGACTGCCCGCGAACGCCATGTGGCAGCCAGCGGGCTGCCTTTCAGTTTTGTAACTTACACACGCAGTTAAGGAGATTCGCACATGTCAGGCGGCGGTTTTCACGTCCACGGACCCCACGACCACGAGCTGGAGCACGCCACCCAAGGGGGACATGGTGGTGGCCACGGCGGTGAGCACGGAGGCCACAGCGGCGGCATGATCAACCAGATCGCCATGTTCACGGCCATCATCGCCACCGTGGGCGCCATCTTTGCCTACATGGGCGGCGCCACCCAGGCCAATGCCGGCCTTTACAAGAACAACGCAGCCTTGAAGAAGACCGAAGCCTCGAACCAGTGGAATTTCTTCCAGGCCAAGAGCACCAAACAGTCCCTGGCCGAATTGGCCCGCGACCTGACCGCCAAGCCGGAAGACAAGACCAAGTACCAGGCCAAGATCGACCGCTACGAAGGCGAAAAGGCCGATATCAAAACCAAGGCCGAAGCCCTGGAAGCTGAGGCTACCGAGTGGGACCACAAGAGCGATGAGCAAATGCACCAGCACCACCGCTGGGCGCAAGCCACCACGGTGCTGCAGGTCGCGATTGCACTGGCCGCCATTGCGCTACTGACCAAGAAGAAGTGGCTGGAGTTGGCCATGTTCGGCGTGGGCGGTGTGGGTGTTGCCGTGGGCGCACTGGCTGCGCTACATATTTAGGAGCTGCTTGCGCAGATCAAACGGGCGCTAGCGCCCGTTTTTATTTGGAAACAACCATGAAACTCGCTACCTGGAACGTCAACTCTTTAGGCGTGCGCCTGCCCCAAGTGCTGGACTGGCTGGCCGCCAACCCGGTCGATGTGCTCGCCCTGCAAGAGCTCAAACTCACCGACGACAAATTTCCCGCCGACGCGTTTGAGGCCATCGGCTACCACGCCCAGTGGTTCGGCCAGAAGACCTACAACGGCGTGGCCCTGCTCTCGCGCACGCCCGCCAGCGACATTATCAAGAACATCCCCGGTTTCGACGACGATATGTCTCGCGTGATCACCGGCACGGTGGAGGGTATACGCGTGATTGGTGCTTACTTCCCCAACGGGCAAGAGCCGGGCAGCGACAAGTTTGAATACAAGATGGAGTGGCTCACTGCGCTGCGCCGCTGGGTGAAAGACGAGCTCGCCGCGCACCCGAATCTGGTGCTGATGGGCGACTACAACATCACCTTTGACGAGGACGATGTGTGGGACCCGGTGAACCTGGAAGGCACCATCCACTGTACCGAGGAAGAGCGCTACCACCTGCGCGCCCTGATAGCGCTGGGCCTGTGCGACAGCTACCGCTTGTTCCCGCAGCCGCCCAAGTCCTACAGCTGGTGGGATTACCGCGATGCGGGCTTCCGCCGCAACCGCGGGCTGCGCATTGACCACATTCTGGTGAGCAACGCGCTCAAGCCACTGGTGAAGGCCTGCACCATCGACAAGACCCCGCGCAAGAACGAGCGCCCCAGCGACCACGCGCCGGTGGTGGTGGATATCAACCCGGCAGCCTGATCAAACTCCACCCACAAAAAAGCCGGCGCATGCGCCGGCTTTTTGCTATCGAATCAGGAACTACTCGCGCTTATCTATTGGGCGCTAGCGGCTCTTTTTACTTCAAACTCACTCCAAGCCCAGCTCCTGGATCTTGCGGGTGATGGTGTTGCGGCCGATACCCAGCTTTTGCGCGGCTTCAATGCGGCGGCCTTTGGTATTGGCCAAGGCCGCCAAAATCAGGCGCGACTCAAAACGGCGGGTCAAGGTGTCCCACACCTCGGGCTGACCGGAGCCGAGCAAGGCCACAGCCTCGGTCTCCAGCTCGGCCTCCCAGCCTTCCAGCGGTCCATGGGCCGCTGCCGCGCGTGCCAGCACGTGCGACAGGTCTTCCGACTCATGGCTCGCGGGTGCATGGGCATGCGCATCCAGAGGCACATCTTTGAGCTGCGCCTCAGGGGCAGCAGTGAGCACGGGCTTGGCCACCAAAGGTTCACCGGTTTCCGCACGGCCCAGGCTCACCTCAGGCGGCAGGTCCTTGCGTTCAATGACCTGCGCTGGCGCCATCACGGTCAACCAGTGGCAGATGTTCTCCAGCTGGCGCACGTTGCCGGGGAAGCTGAAGCCCTCCAGCCAGGTCAGTGCAGAATCCGAAATGCGCTTGGGCTCTACGCCCAGTTGCTTGGCGCTTTGCTGCAAGAAGTGGCGGGTCAACATGGCCACGTCTTCCTTGCGCTCGCGCAGGGCCGGCAGGCGCAGGCGAATCACATTCAGGCGGTGGAACAAGTCTTCCCGGAACACGCCGTCCTTGACGCGTTGCTCCAGGTTCTGGTGAGTGGCAGCGATCACACGCACGTTCGATTTGACGGCACTGTGCCCGCCCACGCGGTAGAAGTGACCGTCGCTCAAAACGCGCAGCAAACGGGTCTGCAGCTCGAACGGCATATCGCCGATTTCGTCCAGAAACAGCGTACCGCCATCGGCCTGCTCAAAGCGGCCACGGCGCATGGTTTGCGCGCCGGTGAAGGCACCGCGTTCATGGCCGAAGAGTTCGCTCTCCAACAGGTCTTTGGGAATGGCTGCAGTGTTGATGGCCACAAACGGGCCATCGGCGCGCGGGGAATGCTTGTGCAGCGCACGGGCCACCAGCTCTTTGCCGGAGCCGGATTCGCCGGTGATCATCACCGTGACGTTGCTCTGGCTCAAGCGGCCGATGGCACGGAACACGTCCTGCATGGCGGGCGCCTGACCCAGCATTTCGGGGGACTCGGCCATGCGCTCTTCGGCTACTTCCTCGCGCTGGCTTTCTTCCACTGCGCGGCGGATGAGCTCTACTGCTTTGGGTAGATCGAAGGGTTTGGGCAGGTATTCAAAAGCGCCGCCCTGGAAGGCGCTGACTGCGCTGTCCAAGTCCGAGAAGGCCGTCATGATGATGACGGGCAGTCCGGGGTGTTTGGCCTTGACTTTTTCGAGCAGGTCCAGACCGGAGCCCCCGGGCATGCGGATGTCGCTCACCAGGATTTGCGGGCCTTCATCGTCTGCTGCGGTGCTCAGCGCAGTCAGTACATCGCGTGGATTGGAAAAACTGCGTGTGGGCAGGTGCTCACGCAGCAGTGCCTTCTCCAGCACGAAGCGGATGGACTGGTCATCATCTACGATCCAAATCGGCTTCATGTTGTGCGGCACCCTATATTCTTTGTCGGTCTGTTACGGTAACGGAATCAAGATTTTGAAGTCCGTACGGCCCGGCACGCTGTCCACTTCAATCAGACCGTGGTGTTGCTGAACAAAGGTTTGCGCCAGTGTGAGCCCCAGTCCGGATCCGCCATCCCTGCCCGACACCAGCGGGTAAAAAATGCGGTCTCTGATCGAATCTGGCACGCCAGGTCCGTTGTCAATGACATGCAATTCCAATGCCAACCGGTAACGCTGTTTGCCGAAGGTGATCTGCCGTGTCACGCGGGTCTTGAATGTCACACAACCGTCACCCGCAGCAATGCGCTCGGCCAGGGCCTGGCAGGCATTGTGGGCAATGTTCAGCACGGTTTGTATGAGCTGCTCGCGGTCACCCCGGAACTCGGGGATGGAGGTGTCGTAGTCCCGCACCACCCGCAAGCCTTTGGGGAACTCGGCAAGGATGAGGGAGCGCACGCGCTCACACACCTCGTGAATATTCACATCGCCCACCAAGTGAGGCCGGCGGTGCGGAGCCAGCAGGCGGTCTACCAGACTCTGCAGGCGATCCGCCTCATGGATGATGACCTGCGTGTACTCGGTGAGCTCCGGAGACTCCATCTCCATCTCGAGCAGTTGCGCCGCGCCACGAATGCCACCCAAAGGGTTCTTGATTTCGTGGGCGAGGTTGCGGATCAGCTCTTTATTGGTCTGGGCCTGTTCAGCCAGACGTTCTTCGCGGTCCTGACGGGTCTGCTGCTCCTGGGGCACCATTTCCACAATGATGTCATTGGAGAGTTCCGTACGCGTCACGATCACGTGCACGGGCATGGCATCGAGCCCGTTGCGCTTGAGCAAAGCGTCGTAACGCAAGGCCGCAAACGCGTTGTCGAGCGCACCCTCCAGGGCACTGTGCAGCTGGGCCGGCTCAGTAAACACCTCGGCAAAGTTGGAGCCGATGATGGTCCGGCGCGAGATGCCCAAGGCATCCTCTAGGGCTGCGTTCGAGAACTGCACCGAAGCATCGGCCGTGACCACTGCCACGAGCGTGGCCAGCAAGTCAAAAGAATGGAAGCGCTCCATGGGGCTTGTCCGGTGGATGAAATGAAGGATTTGCCGTCAGCATAGCGGCCCGGGGCCACGCGCAGACGGGCTTACTGCTTGACGGTCGCCGCAGGCAAGCGGCCGAGTTCACGGCGGATACCGGCGATGTCACTCTCATTGCGGGCCAGTGAGGCCTTGAGCTCCGCCACACGGTCCAGGTATTTCTGGTGGTTGCGAGCTTCGGGACCCAGCTTTTCGGGCTCGCCGTTGTTGTATTCCTTCTGCAGCTCGATATGGCGGGCTTCCGCTTTTTTGAGCTCGGCTTCCAAAATCAGGCGGGCGTCGGAGTCTTTGGCGCGCTGGTCGGCACTGTCTATCCGCGGTGCGGAGCTCGGTGCAGACGCCACTTTCACACCGCCGCCACCCCCGGCAGGCTTCTGCCCTTGCACCACCGTGACGTTGCCACCGGAAATGAGCTTGCAGGTTTTGGCCTGGGCTTCAGTGACGGTGTTGGTGTATTCGTTGCCGCAACGGTAGATGCGCTCCTGCGCTGCTACGCCCGAGATGGCGCCTGCAGTGAGCAAAAGAATCAGGAGTGTGGGTTTCATGCTGTTTCGGTGTCCGCGCTATCTTTTCGTGAGCGCTGGGATTCAGTATGCGCTAAAAAGTGCCCAAGAACAAAACACCCGAGTATCCCCGACTTGGGGGAGGCTATCTGTGAGCAAGTGTTCCATGAAAAAAGGACGGCTCGCGCCGTCCTTTTTCGCTTGCCTCAGTGCTTTGCAGCGCCGGGATTACAGGCTGTAGTACATGTCGTATTCGACAGGGTGTACAGACATGCGGTAGCGGGTCACTTCTTGCATCTTCAGGTCGATGTAGGCATCGATCATGGAATCAGTGAACACACCACCCTTGGTCAGGAACGCGCGGTCCTTGTCCAAGTGCTCCAAGGCTTGATCCAAGCTGTGGCACACGGTTGGCACCTTTGCATCTTCCTCGGGAGGCAGATGGTAGAGGTCCTTGGTGGCTGCTTCGCCGGGATGGATCTTGTTTTCCACGCCGTCCAGACCCGCCATCAGCAAGGCTGCGAAGCCCAGGTACGGGTTCATCAATGGATCGGGGAAACGTGCTTCCACGCGACGGCCCTTGGGGTTCGCCACGAAAGGAATACGGATGGAAGCGGAACGGTTCTTGGCAGAGTAAGCCAACTTGACCGGAGCTTCGAAGTGAGGAACCAGGCGCTTGTAGCTGTTGGTACCTGGGTTGGTGATGGCGTTCAGGGCACGTGCGTGCTTGATGATGCCGCCGATGTAGTACAGCGCGAAGTCAGACAGACCTGCATAGCCGTCGCCGGCGAACAGGTTCTTGCCGTCTTTCCACACGGACTGGTGCACGTGCATGCCGGAACCGTTGTCACCGTGGTAAGGCTTGGGCATGAAAGTAGCTGTCTTGCCGTAAGCATTGGCCACGTTGTGCACCACGTACTTTTGCAACATGGTCCAGTCAGCGCGCTCAACCAAAGTGGAGAACTTGGTGCCGATTTCGTTCTGGCCAGCGCCCGCCACTTCGTGGTGGAACACTTCAACCGGGATGCCCAGGGATTCGAGGATCAGGGACATCTCAGCGCGCATGTCTTGCGTGCTGTCAACGGGAGGAACGGGGAAGTAGCCACCCTTGACGGTGGGACGGTGACCGCGGTTGCCGCCTTCGAGCTTGGAACCGGTGTTCCAGGGAGCTTCGTACTCTTCGATTTCGTAGAAGGTGTTGTTGGCATCTGTGGACCAACGCACGCCGTCAAACAAGAAGAATTCTGGCTCGGGACCGAAGTAAGCGGTGTCGCCCATGCCGGAAGCCTTCAAGTAGGCTTCTGCGCGCTTGGCGATGGAACGTGGATCGCGATCGTAGGACTTGCCGTCGGCAGGTTCCACCACATCGCAGTTCATGATCAGGGTGGTTTCTTCGAAGAAAGGATCGATGTTTGCTGTGCCTGGATCGGGCATCAACAACATGTCGGAAGCTTCGATTCCCTTCCAGCCGGCGATGGAGGAGCCGTCGAACGCGTGGCCGGAGGTGAACTTGTCTTCGTCAAAATGCGAAACAGGCACAGTGGTGTGCTGCTGCTTACCACGGGTATCGGTGAAACGGAAGTCAACAAATTTGACTTCGTTCTCTTTCACCATCTTCATCACATCTGCGACGGTCTTGGCCATCAAATACTCCTGTTGCACGGTTGTAAAAAGATTTGCCCTGCTGTTAATGCAGCTTTTGTGCCAAAGCACGCACCAAAGCAAATTCGACAAACCGCTCTATTTTGCATCCTTAAAACGTGCTTTTGCACCCCTGCCAGAACAAAGAAACTGCCTGGAGCCCCGATTAGCAACTCGCACGCACCGAAAACGTGCATATCAAAATACGCACCAAAACAATGCGGATTGATTAACGCACCAATTCGGGGCCTAAAGGCATTTCCAGTTTTCGCAGGCCCTCCAACATCTGCGCATAGGCGGCGGGTAGATCCTGCGGGCGACCTTTCACCCCCAGCTCAATATGCTTGCCGTACTGCGGGTGATCCACGCTGGGCAGGCTGAACACCTTCACCGGGTGCTGCTGCTCCAACTGCTCCATGAGCGGGGTTAGCAAAGACTCCATGGCGCCAAACACGATGACCGACTGCTCGCGCCAGGCATCGGTTTGGAACCATGCACTGCAATGGGTATCGAGCACCCACTCGACCATGGGCCAGGCCATCACAGGAAAGCCCGGCACAAAGTGGACAGCCCCCTGCCCCGTGCCCGGATGGCTGAAGCCGGGAATCTTGTTGTACGGGTTGGGAATGATGGCCGACCCGGCGGGAAACATGCCCATCTGCAGGCGGTGCACATTGTCCGGGCGCTCAGGCTCAAAGGCGGTACCTTGCTCACGGGCCACGTCCTGCATGCGTTCCATGATCAGGGCGCGGGCCGCTTCACTAAGCGCCAGACTTTTGCCGAGTGCGTTGGCTGCACATTGGCGGGTGTGGTCATCCGGCGTCGCGCCGATTCCACCAAAAGAGAACACGGTGTCGCCGGAGGCGAATGCCGCGGCCAATGTCGCTGTGATGCGCTCGGGGTCATCCCCCACGTAGTGCGCATAGGCCAGAGGCAAGCCACGCGCGCCCAGCAGTTCAATGGCTTTGGACAAATGCTTGTCGGCGCGCTTGCCGGAGAGGATCTCGTCCCCGATGATGATGACGCCGAATTTCATAAAAGCTCCATATCCACGGTGTCCACCACCAAGGGCATTTGCGTGGTAGCGGTATCGGGCGAGCGCTGGGCCCGCAGGTTCTGCAAGGCACTCAGTCCATAGTGGGAAAACCAGAGTGACGAGAAGGCAAAAATGAGGGTGTACAACCAGATGGACAGCGGCACCAGAAACGGCGCCAGCGCCACTGCCATGAAGCCCAGAGACCACACCAGGCTGGGCGCAGCGCCCATGTACCCGGTGACCACGCCCATGCCCAACAGCCACCAGCGGTGGCGCTTGAAAATTTCACGGCGCTCCTCCGCGCTGGCATGGTCTGCCAAGGCGTCAAACGCCATCACGCGGCAGGTCAACCAGCCCCAGATCAGTGGCGGCAAAATCAGCACCAGGGGAGGCACCAGCCACAGCGGCATGGACAGCACCAGCGCAAGCAAGGCAACGATGGTAGACATGGCAGCCCAACCTACGCTGGCGAAATAGGAGGCTCCGGCCGCCTTTTCCAAAGTGGGGAAGCGGCGCTTTGCGACCAATTGCACGATCATGGGTGCCATCAGCGTGGCCACCACGAACAGACAGCCCACCAGCACCAGCGGGGTGAGCATCAGGATCACGATCAGGGGAACCAGCACGGTTTTGAGTTTTCCAGCCCCCACCGACTCCAGCCAGCCCCACATGATTTGCAGCCAGTCCATGGATTCGAGCAACTGGGTCACCCAGGCCAGCAAGCCGTCCAGGTAAAAGTAGCCTAGGCCGGCGGTTACGCCCACCATCAGCACCAGGGGCAGTAGCGACCACAGCATGACCTTGGGGTGCAAGCAGTACACCAGCGATCGCCAGAAGGCATCCAGGACGGCATTCATGGGCTTACTCCTTGGATTGCACGGCGGCAATTTCCTCCGCACTCAGCCAGCGCCATTGGCCCGGAGCCAGGTCGTCGGGCAAGGACACCCCGCCAATCCGGGACCGGTGCAAACCTTCCACACGGTTGCTGACAGCTGCCAGCATGCGCTTGACCTGGTGGTATTTGCCCTCAGTCAGGGTCAGGCGCAAGTGAAATTCGCTCACCGCTTCGCAGGCTGCTGCACGGACCGGTTTGGGGTCATCGTCCAGCACCACGCCACTCAGAAGTTTATTGACCTGCTTGACATCCAGAGGGTGCTTCACCGTCACCTCGTACACCTTGGGCACATGGTGCTTGGGTGAGCTCATGCGGTGGATGAATTTGCCGTCATCGGTGAGCAACAGCATGCCGGTGGTGTCCTGGTCCAGCCGCCCCACGGCTTGCACGCCCTGCACCGCCGCTTTCTGAGGACGCAGGCGCAATGGGCTGGGCAAAAGGGTGTAAATGCTGGGGTAAGTGGAAGGCTTTTGCGAACACTCGGTACCAGCGGGCTTGTGGAGCATCAAGTAGGCCCGCTCGGCGTAGGGCCAGTCCACACCCTGCACCCTGAAACGCAAGCCTTCCGCTACAAATTCAGTAGCTGCTTGCGCAATGGTAACGGGCGCTGGACCCTCATTGGGCATAAAAACCTGAACCAGACCCTGCTGAATCAATCCTGCACACACACGGCGCGTGCCGAAACCTTGGGTATAGAGTATTTCCTGAAGCTGCATAACCGTAGTATCGCAGTGACTTCCGCTAGACTTGAAGCCTACCCTTCCAACCGGAATCTGTGCCATGACCGACGATTTGGTGTTCAGTGACGAGCTAGAGGCAGACGTTCAAACCAAGGCAGCTGCTCCATGGCAGGTTTTGGTGGTGGACGATGAGCCGGCCGTGCATGAAGTGACCAAGCTGGTGATGTCGGACTTTGAGATGGACGGCCGCGGTTTGCAGTTCACCCACTGCTACAGCGCTGCCGAAGCCCGGGCTTTGCTGGCCCAGCGCAACGACATCGCGTTGATTCTGCTGGATGTGGTCATGGAGTCCGAGCATGCCGGGCTGGATCTGGCCAAGTACATCCGTGAAGACCTGGGCAACCTTAATGTGCGCATTGTGCTGCGCACCGGTCAACCCGGGCAGGCGCCCGAAGAACAAGTAATCCGCGATTACGACATCAACGATTACAAGGAAAAAACAGACCTCACCCGCCGCAAGCTGATCACCGTGTTTTATGCCGGCTTGCGGGCTTACCGGGATTTGATGCGCATTGAAAATGCTCGCTTGGGCCTGATCCGCTCGATTGAAGCGATTTGCGAGGTATGCGACTCCAACAACCTGCGCAGTTTTGCTTCCGCCGTGTTGGCACAACTCAACTCCCTCCTGGGCCTCAATGGCGAAGGGCTGTGCGCCAGCAGAGTATCGGCTTACACCGCCAATGCTGCACACGGTCAGCTCAAAGTACTGGCTGTTACCGATGCCTACTCCCGTTTGATGGTCGATGACCAGGTCGCCAACTTGCCGGTGGCGGTGCAAACCGCCATCCGGGAGTCCCTCTCCGCCAAAGCCAGCCGCCATGGGGAGCGGTTTTACGCCGGCTATTTTTGCACCAAGGCCGGCAGCGAGAGCCTCATTTACATGGAGTTCCCTGACCCCATCAACAGCCAAGCCCGTGAATTGCTGGAGCTTTTCTCCCGCAATGTCGCCATTACGTATGACAGCCTTTTGCTACGGGAAGAAACCGAAAGCACCCAACGGGACACCATTTCGGTGTTGGGCAACGCCATCGAGCGGCGTGACAGCGCATCGTCACGGCACCTGGAGCGGGTTGGAGCGATTGCCGCATTGTTAGCCAAGCTCACTGGCAGCAATGAAGCAGAAGCAGAACTGATCCGCACCGCTGCCACCCTGCACGATGTCGGCAAAGCCTGCATCCCCGACCAGATCCTGACCAAAGCCGGGCCGCTGACAGATGAAGAATGGAACGTCATGCGCACCCATTCCAGCGAGGGACACTTGCTCCTCTCGCGATCCGCCTCCCGGGTGCATGCACTTGGCGCCCTCATCGCCAGCGAGCACCATGAACGCTGGGATGGCAGCGGCTACCCCGCCGGCCTCAAAGGGGACGCCATCAGCCTGGTGGGGCGCATTTCTGCAATCGCAGACGTGCTTGACTCGCTTGTGAGCCCCAGCAGCTACAAACCCGCTTGGGAACTCAGCACTGCGCTGGACTATCTGCGACAAGGGGCCGGCACCCATTTTGACCCGATGCTGGTCAGCGTGCTGCTATCGCACCGGGCCGATGTCGAGCATATTTACCAAGGCTAATTGAAGCGGCTAGTCAATAGTCTGGCTCACCCACTCCCCCCTCTTTCGGACCGATAGCGGGGATTGCAAAAGACGGATAAACTTTTGCAAGCACTAAAGGCTTCACAGAAAGCCTCACATTCAGGGTGAAGTCATGTTCCTTTATTTTTTGGGCGGGTTGATAGTCGGCATCGCAGCCGCCTATTGGCGCAACCGTTACCTGCAGAGGCAACGGCGCCGGATCCCGTCTGTCTGGCCGCTGAAGGTGCGCCCCATGGTCAATAGCCGCGAGCGCAAGGTGTGGCTCTGGCTGACCAAAGTGATGTTTGACCAGCAGGTGCTGGTCAAGCTGCCAGTGACCCGGTTTACCGTTCCCTCCCAGCAAACAGAAGCCACGCATTGGTACAAGCTGCTCAATGGCGTCTACTGCACCTTTACCGTATGCGGGCTGGACGGGAAAGTCATCGGCTGTGTCGATGTGCCGGGCCCCGGCGGCTTGTCCCTAGGGAACCAGACCCTCAAGCACACCCTGCTGGAGCAATGCAATGTGCGTTACTGGGTGGTAGATCCGGACAACCTCCCCCACCTGACCCAAATCCGCACGGCGTTTCTGGGTGAGCATGCTGCGATGGTCGCCAACGACAAGCAACTGGATACCCGTTTCCAGAACGTTCGCGAACATTTGCAGGCCGCAGTGACCCGCAGACGCCAGAGCAAATCCGCCGAGGGCAGTACCTCAGGATTCACACCCCTCTCCAGCGGAGAGTTTCAGGAAAGCCGCCTCGCATCCGGCTGGGAGCTGAACTCGTTTGTGAGCCCCTTGGACAGCCGGATGGACAAGCTCCAATAGGAGAAGCGACTAAAGCCGGTTCAGGTCTGCCCGGAGTTCGCGGGCCTTTTCCATCAGGACTTCTTTGGTCGCCGGGTCCATTTTCTTCAACTGTTGGTAGGCCATCCCGATACGGGCGTTGTGCCCGAGCTTGGGCGTGTGTCGCTCGTAAAACTCCCAGTAAAGCGCATTGAACGGGCAAGCATCCGGGCCAGTTTTGAGCTTTTTGTTGTACCGGCACCCGGAGCAATAGTCCCCCATGCGGTCGATGTAGGCGGCGCTGGAAACGTAAGGCTTGGTGGCCAGCCCACCGCCGTCAGCAAACTGGCTCATGCCCACGGTGTTGGGCAACTCTACCCACTCAAAGGCATCGATGTAAATGCCCAAATACCACGCGTGCAAGGCCTGCGGATTCAAGCCGGCCAGCAAAGCAAAGTTGCCGATGACCATGAGCCGCTGTATGTGGTGTGCATGGGCCATTTCCAAGGACTGGGTGATAGCGGCTGACATGCACGCCATGTGCGTCTTGCCCGTCCAGAACCACTCGGGCAAATCGGCACTGTGTTCCAGAAAATTGTTGGATTCGTAACCCGGCATCTGCGCCCAATACACGCCGCGTACGTACTCGCGCCAACCGAGTATCTGCCTGATAAACCCTTCGGCCGCAGGGAGAGGCACCCCACGGGATCGCCAAGCTGACTCCACACGCCCTACCACTTCACGCGGTGACAGCATTTTGGTGTTCAGCGCAAAAGACAGCATCGAGTGAAACAGCCTTTTGGCTTCCCGGCTCATGGCATCCTGGTAGTCACCGAAATGCGGCAATGCATGGGCGATGAACGCCTCCAGTTGCTGCAGTGCCTCAACCCGGTCCACGGGCCAGCGGATAGCGTTCGCCGCCGGAAGACCAAAGGTCTTTACCCCCGCCGCCTGAATCTCTTTCCAAAGTAAGCCGTGGTCATGGTTGGGCCTGAAATCGATCGGCTCAACGGGATCACCTTTCCAGGCTTTTCGATTTTCCGCATCGAAGTTCCACTGGCCGCCCTCAGGCTCACCATCAGAATCCAGCAACACCCGGTGGCCCACGCGCATCTGGCGGTACATGGTTTCCATGAGCCATCGTTTACCGGGTTTGAACATCTGCTTCGTCTCCAGCCGTCCGGTAAAGAAATGCTCGCTCGATACCATGCGGCTGGCATGGGTGCCGGAGGCATCGGCCATGGCGGCGTATTCACGGAGCAATGCGTCCAGACGCCACTCATCCGGCTCCTGGTATTCAAAATGCGTTGCAGCCAATGATTGGACTAACTTCGCGATGTTTTCCACCAACGCGTTTTCACTTTCCGGCTCACTAATGGAGATGTAGTGCACGCGATGGCTATCCGCCCTGAGCTGGGCGACCATGGCGCGCATGGCGGCAAAGATAGAGATAACTTTTTGGGCGTGGTGAAGCACATAGTCCGTCTCCTGGCGGACTTCCATCATTAAATACACCACCTGCGGGTCAACCGCTGCAAACCAGCTGTGTTGCGGGTTGAGCTGATCCCCCAGAATCAGTCGGACCGTGTGGGCTGAGGCAATTGGGGCGCTCATGACCCGGCACTCCACAAAGCGCGGTAGGCGCCATCGGGGTCGTGGTCAGCAGTTTGCTTCGCCACATTGAAGCGACGTCCCCCACGCGGGTCTGTGCCCAAACCGGCGATGTACAGCCAGTTCCCCTGGTTGGAGTACACATCAAAATCCAGCAACTGCGACTCGAACCACGCCGCGCCAGCGCGCCAATCGCAACCCAGTTCATAAATCAGGAAGCTGGCCACCACCTGCCGCATCCGGTTCGACAAGTACCCGCTGCAAGCCAACTCACGCATGCCCGCATCCACCAAGTCGCAACCGGTGCGCCCTTCTGTCCACAAGATGAATGAGCGCCGGTGGCGTGGCACCCGATCTGACTTCGCAGCCTCCAGCAAGCCCTTCGGGCGATAGAGGCCGGCACCGTATTGCAAATGCAGCCAACGGAAATAGTCCCGCCATAGCAGCTCAAACCATAACCAATAGCTGCCATCCGTGGTGCCATGCTCTCTTTCATGCGCTTTGAGGGCAGCCATTAACTCCGGGGCTGACACTGCCCCCAGCGCCAACCACGGCGACCATTTGCTGGAGTAGGCCATGCCGGTCAGGCCATTGCGCGTCGCCTTGTACAGCGCCACCCGGCCTGACTCCAGATAGCGTTGCAAATACGCATGGCCACCGCCACTGCCCGCCAGCACCTCATCAAGATGCAGAACTTCGTCGCTGGCACCAGAAGAGCCGGAACGCCACTGAAATGCACTGCGGGGATCGGCCACAAATTTACTTGCAGCTACCCCGTCCACAAAGTCTTCGACGAATGACACAGCGTCGGAAGCGAGGTCACAGCCCGTCACATTCACGGGAGCCGGCAAAGGGGTGCGAAATGGAACCTTGGCCCGCTCGACCTCGTTACGAAAACGGGTAAACACGCCCGGCAGATCGGTCACGGGAAAGGGAAGATCCTCCGCCTTAAACAAAGTGCTTTGCCAGACACTGTGCACCACAATGCCGGACGCGCGCAATGAAGACAACTGAGCTTTTTCATAGGGAGCCGCAATCTCTTCGCATACCAAAGCGACGGCGCCACTGGCTTCAAACAAACGCACCAGAGCCACCATGGACTCACCCCGAAGAACGAGCAGCGAGACGCCCAGCGCATCCAACTCCCTCCGCAGTTCCTGCACCGTCGCAGCCCACCATGCTTTGCGGGAAGGGCTGAGGCCCGGAATGCCCCAAGCACCCTCCCGAGTAGACAAGACCGGAGCAAAAGTAACAGCGAGCACCGGACGCCCCATGGCACATGCACGCGTCCAGGCAGGGTTGTCTTGCAGGCGCATGTCAGACCGGAACCAGTAAACCACCGGTGCGCCAACGTCAACAAGGCTCATGACTTCTTGGCTCCTTGTTGTCGGCATCGGTCTGAGCAGTATTTGACCTCGTCCCAGACTTTTTCCCACTTCTTGCGCCATTGAAAGGGCAAGCCACACGCCACGCATGTTTTGCGGGGCAAGTCGGATTTCTTCCGCATTTTCATAACAGTTCCAATTGGGTGTGATCCGACGCAGACCTCTTGTCAGCACCGCGCGAAGATCGGAATGTTCGCGATCCGTGCTTGTGCACGATGCCGGCCTTTGCCGCCCGCACACTGGGTTGTGCTCGCAGTTCAAATAAGCGTTTTTTGGCGGCACGGGTTGCAGCCTCCAAATCCACCAAGGGCTGCGGGATGTCGGGCTCCGGACCATCCACTGTCAGCCCGAGGCGGCTTTGCATGTCCAAGGGCATGCGCCAGGGCTCGAACAACCAGGCATCCGGCACTTTGCGCATAGCGGGTAGCCATCGCCTGACGAATTGACCATCGGGGTCTTGGTCACGTGCTTGCTTGATGGGGTTGTAAATGCGCGGAATATTGATGCCCGTGGTGCCCGACTGCATCTGCAATTGGCTCCAATGGATGCCCGGCTCGTAGTCCAAAAACTCTCTGGCCAGCCATTCGCCTACCGGGCGCCAGTGCAGCCACAAAGGATAGGCCGCAATAGACACAATCATGGCCCGCATGCGGAAATTGACCCAACCGGTTTCGCGCAGCATCGCGATGCACGCATCTACCAAAGGCCAACCTGTCCGGCCTGCCATCAGCACCTTGAGATGCTCTGGGTTGTGCTCGGCCTCCCGCAGGCCGTCATAGCCCCGGTGCATGTTCCGGAATTCGATATCAGGCTCGGATTCAAGCTTTTGAATGAAGTGACAATGCCAGTGCAAGCGGCTGGTGAAGGATCGCAAACCCGCCTGATGGCGCTTACGCCCCTGTCCTTTGGCCCCTTGCACTTCTTGTACGACCTGCACCACCTCACGGACACTGAGGCAACCCAAAGCCAGATAAGGGGACAGGCGTGAGCAAGCCTCGCTGGCAGAAAGGGGCGAAGAAATACCGCCCCGATACCTCGCACTGCGGTCCGTCAAGAAACTCTGCAAAACCTGCTTAGCGCGCGCCCTGCCACCGACTTGCCGTTGAGGCTTGTCAGGCCCTTTCAGGCCAAGACTGACTGCCACCGGCGGTTTGGACGCATCCCAGGGCAACCCAATGCTGACCGCCTGCAACGAACCATCTATGTTGACCTGCACCCCGGACATGTGCTCGGTCCATTGCAGATGCCACACATCGCGGTTGACGACTCCCCTCACCACGCCGAATTGTTTGTATTGATGCCAGTACACTCCCTGCGCCTTGCACCAACGGGAGACCGCCCGATCCCGGGCATAGCTGGCCTCATTGCCGGTTTCCTCATGGGAGTAAACGGCCACGAAAGGCGCCTCTGCGTGTAATTTTGCCAATACTTCTGGCGCATCCCCTGCGACCAGTTGCAATCGCAGGCCTAGCTCTTTGAGCTGCACCCACAGATCCCGCAGACATTCCAGCGCGAAGTGATAGTGCTGGGCGGACGCGTCGGGTTGCGCCCACAGCCTGGGCTCTATGCAGTAGAGACACATCACGGGCCCTGACTGGAGGGCCTGCTTCAATGGCACGTGATCGTGCGTCCGGAGGTCCCGCTTGAACCAGACAACGCTGTAAGACATAAATGCGCTACCGGCATCCCAGCAAGATGGCTGGCAGGCGAGTATCGCGAAACTGCGTTAACCCTGCACGTGAAGCGCACAAGTCCGACTGCTGCGTTCAGCGTTGGGGAATCTTCAAGCTCGCCTGAATGTCGTGGTCAAACTGCTGCACTGCAGTTTGGGTCAATGCGTCGGTACACCACGCCGCAAGACTGGCGGGCGGCAAGGTCACAGCAGCGGCACCCACCGCCACCAGTTGCGCCAGCACTTCGGGCGTCTTGATGCTGGCAGCCAGCAATGCGGGCCCGTTGGCTTGCACGCGAATACAGGCCTCCATCAGTGCCCAGACGTTGCGTCCGTCATTGGCCAAGCGGCCTACGTAAGGCGCCACGTACTGTACGCCCTTACTCTGGGCCCACAGCAGTTGAACGGCGTTAGATAAACCGGTCAGCAGAATGTCCTGCTGCTCAGCCTTTACTGCGTCAATGCAAGCCTCCCAATCGGACGCGCAGGGCAGCTTGATCGTCAACAGCACGTTACGCGCTTGGGCTGCCGGCTGGAGCGCTTTGAGCCACTCGCGCGCCTGCTCGGCATAGCTCTGGGGCAACTGCAACATCAGCTCGGACATGCCGTGATCTGCTGCCGCCGAAATTAAGCCCAAATAAGTGGCCAGACTTACAGGAAGACCCGCCTGAAACACGAGGGTGGGGTTGGTTGTAACGCCTCGAACCGGCGGACAACCCGCCGGCAAGGCCCACGTGTCCACGCGGGCTGAATCCAGATAAATTTTGACCATGCAACTCTCTTATGAAGGCCGGGCTTTACCGGCCAAGGCCTCAGAGAATAACGCCTTTACAAAACATCGCGTTGCCGTAGGCAGTGGCTTCACCGCTCTGGACAATCACGCTGGCGCCTTTGATTTTTTCGTAAAACGCGAAACGCTCCACCGCCTCCACACGGTTTGCGGGCAGGCCGTCGCGCCCCAGCAAGTCGACTACCGAGCTTTGCGCGGCCGTCCTGTGGCCTTCGGTGCTGTTGCACACCTGCATGTATGCAGCGGGACACGCCACATCCTCCGCCAGCGGGAACACAGAAAGCACGGCTTTGCTGACTCGCTCCAGGCTATGGCCCGGCAAGCGGACCAGCGCCTTGCCCTTGCCCAGAAAATCTGCCGTGAAGTTGGCATCCACCACGGCCACCCATTCGCCATGCCCCATCGCAGACAAATGCATCAGCAGTTCCGGCGTCAACAGGGGGTCCAGTCCTTTCAGCATGCCACCGCCTCCTCAGAGGTCAACGTAGCGGGATCGATCGCACCGGTAATCAAGCCGACGATTTCCTCGGGGTTAGTCTCCCGGGTCAATCGGCTGCAGATGATGCGCCCTTGGCGGAACACCCAGATACGGTCCACCAGATCGAAAACTTGGCGCAGGTTGTGGCTGATGATGATCAACGGAATGCCCTGCTGCTTCAAACCCTTGATGATTTGCTCGACGCGCGCTGTTTCTGCAACGCCCAGAGCCGCGGTTGGCTCGTCGAGAATGATCAGCTTTTTGGCAAAACCAGCCGCACGTGCAATAGCCACACATTGGCGTTGGCCGCCGGACATGCCACGCAAGCTTTCGGACATGTCCTGGATCTTTACCCCGGTCGTGGACAACATGGATGCCGATTGCTCCCGCATGGCTTTGTGGTTCAACACGGACAAAGGCCCCAGTGAGAGGCGGGTGATCTCGCGGCCCAAAAAAATGTTCGCAGGCACGTCAAGATCCTCAGCCAGCGCGAGGGTCTGATAGACCGTCTCAATGCCTTGATCCCGTGCGTCCAACGGCGAGCTGAAATGCACGCTTTGCCCGTCCAGCGTGATGTCGCCGGAATTGGGCTGCTCCACACCCGTGATCAAACGCACAAATGTACTTTTGCCTGCACCGTTGTCTCCCACGATGGCGGCATGCTCGCCGGGCAGAAGGCGGAAGTTGGCGTCCGTCAGGGCCTTTACGCCGCCGTAGTGCTTGGTCAGATTCTTGATCTGGAGGACTGGTTGGGAAGTTGTCATTGGGGACTCATTTCGGGAAATTGGGCATAAGCATGCCAGAGACGCACCCGACATCGTATTAGTAAAACTACTAGATTTAATTAAATGAAACTCTGCTGTAATTCGGTCCCAGCAAGCCATGGAATCCACCTCGGCTGCTAATTCAACCTACAACGGAGATAACGAATGATCACCAAACGCATGCTGGGCCGCTTGGCCATCGCCATGGCCACCGCCGGCCTGATGTCTGCCGCCATGGCAGAAACCACCATCGCCTACATTACCAATGGCAACACCAACGAAGGTTGGACGTTGATCAACGGCGGCGCCAAGAAAGCCGGTCAAAAGGCCGGTGTGAAGTTCATTGAATTAGCAGCAGAAAAAGGCGAACTCTCCAAGCAGCTCGCCATCGTGGAAGACATGATCACCCGTAAGGTGAATGCCATCGCCATCGCCCCCGTGGACAGCGCAGGCATCGCCCCCGCCATCAACAAGGCACTGGCTGCCGGCATCAAAGTGGTGGCGGTGGACACCGGCATCAGCGGCGCCAAGATCACTTCTTACGTGGCTACTGACAACATCAAGGCCGCCATGGTGCAAGGCGACTGGACTGCTGAACAAATCAAGGACGGCGATACCGTCATCTACGTGACTGGCGACCAAGGTCAATCCACTGGTCAGGAACGCAAGAAAGGCTTCCTGGACGGTCTGAATGCCAAGCGCAAGAACGTGAAAGTGGTGGAAGTAGCCACCACCTGGGACCAGACCATGGCCCAAAACGGTGTGGAAACCGCACTGCGTGCGAACCCCACAGCCAAGGTGATTGCCTGCGCATGGGACGGCGGCGCCTTGGGTGCCAAGGCTGCATTGATGGCAGCGGGCAAGAAGGCCGGCGACGTCAAGATCGCTGGTTTTGACGGCTCCCCCGGCGGTCTGGACATGATGAAACAAGGCTGGCAGTCTGCCAACGCCGCGCAAATGTTGGCCAAGATCGGTCAGGTCGGCGTGGAAACCGCTATAGCTGCAGCTGAAGGCAAAAAAGTGGAAGCCCGTATCGACACCGGCTCCTTCCTGGTATTGCCCTCTAACGTGGACCAGTTCGCCAAGGACTCCGGCGTAGTCCAGTTCATGAAGGTGAAATAAGTTTTCGGTGACCCTGCCCGATGGCATGCCATCGGGCACAGACGACCGCTGCAGGGCGGTCGTCATTTTTTATTTGAGGAATTGATTTCATGAAGTCCATCACCCGCCAGGAATGGTATGGAGCCCTTGTCGCCGTATTGGTCCTGGGTGCTTTGCTTACCGTTGCATCGCCCTATTTTCTGACCACCGGCAATTTGTCCAACATTCTGGTGCAGGCCTCTGTCATCGCCCTGTTGGCGGGTGGCCAGACCTTTGTGATCCTGACCGGCGGTGTCGACCTTGCGGTGGGCGCCCTAACCGCACTGGCAGGCGCAGTGGCGGGCCACATGATGATCAAACTCGGGATTGATCCCTACCTATGTATCGCAGCAGCATTTGCCATTGGCGCCGCTGTGGGCCTTTTTAACGGCTACTTGGTGGCCTTTGTCGGCATACCTTCATTTATCGTGACCTTGGGTGGCCTGACCTTGTGGCGCGGCCTGGCCTTTGAGTCCACCGGCGGCTTCGACAACTCCGGTATGCCCGACCCCATGCCCTTCATCGGTTACGGCCAGCTTTTGGGCGTGCCCATGCCGATCTGGATTACCGGTATCTTTTTCGTGGTGATGGCATTCATTCTTTCCAGCACAAAGCTGGGGCGCTATGTGTATGCCATGGGCTCCAATGAAATGGGCGCACGACAAGTCGGTATCAATATCCGCTGGTACAAGCTAGGCGTGTATGTGGTGTCCGGTTTAAGCTGTGCTCTTGGTGCGCTGGTGCTGATGGCCCGCATGGATTCATCCAGCGGCAAAATGGCACAGATGTTCGAGCTGGACGCCATTGCGGCGGTCATCCTGGGCGGCACCTCTCTCTTTGGCGGACGTGGCAGTATCTGGGGCAGCCTTTTGGGCGCCGTGTTGATCACCATGATCCGCAATGGCATGAACTTGATGGAAATTTCGCAGTTCAAACAGATGATGGCCATCGGTGCGGTGGTGATCGTGGCTGTGTGGATTGACGTGATCCGTCGTCAACGACTTTTGAAAAAATGACAGCATCTATCTGGGTACTCGGTGAAGCATTGATGGACTGCCTCTCGCAGCCTGAGGGGACTTTGCGCCCTTTTATGGGCGGCAGCCCATACAACATGGCGCGTGCAGCGGCACTGCGCGGTGCGCCGGTGGGCTATGTGAACCCGCTGTCCACTGACCGCTTCGGGCAACAACTGGGCCTGCAACTGCAACAAGACGGGGTCCAAGTGCTGGCTGGTGAGAGTCGTTTGCCGACCTCGCTCGCCGTGGTGCAGATTACGGACGGCCAGCCTAGCTATGGCTTCTATCGCGAAGGCATCGCGGACCGGGATTACACCGTCGAGAGCGTGCTGGCCATGCTCATAGCCCACCCGCCCGGCGTGCTACACACCGGGTCCCTGCTGTTGGTGCCGCCCGAGCACACCAAGGTGCTTGCGATCCTCCAAGGCGCCAAGGACTTGGGCTGGATCATCAGTGTGGATGTGAATCTGCGCCCCAAACTCGCAGCTGATCTGGCTGCTTATGTGGAAGCAGTGAAGCAAGTGGCCAAGCTGGCCGACTGGATCAAAGCCAGCGACGAAGACCTGGAGTTGCTCGGTGTACATGCCCCAAGCCGGACAAAAGGTCTCCAGATTGCAGCACTGTTCCGTGACCAAGGCGCCAGCCGCATCGCCTTGACCTTTGGCAGTCAAGGCGCTTGGCTGGAAGTGGACGGCGCTTTTGCAGATGCAGACGTACCACGCACGACCGTGGTCGACACCGTAGGTGCAGGCGACACATTCTGGGGCAATTGCCTGGGCGACTGGGTCCTCAATGCCGATGGCAAAGGACGCGTGAAGCAAACCTTGACGGAAGCCATGCAGGCTGCGGCCATCAACTGTTCCAGGGCGGGCTGCCAGCCCCCCACTTACTCAGAAACCCAAGCGCTTCTGTAAACCGACAAGGCCTGATTCGTCAGGCCTTGTTTTTGAGCTTGCCGCGTGGCATCACCGCAGTCGTCACCGTAGCGCGCACCGGCTCCCCGCTGGACAAGGGCTTGGGCGCAGTACTGTCCTTCTTGGGCTTCTTGGACTCTTTGTTGGATTTTTGTTGACCTTTGGCCATGGGAGAGTCCTTGTTCGGGAGTGGTATGGTGCGAGGCAGTCTAACCGCCTAAACACCCCACCGTGGCTTTTCTTTTTGACCGTTTTGCATCAGAAGCACAACTAATCTCTATCCGCGCCCAGGGGGCCGGAGGGCAAAACGTCAACAAGGTTTCCAGCGCCATTCATTTGCGCTTTGATATCCCGGCATCCTCCTTACCGCAGGGTATGAAAGAGCGCTTGCTGCAAAGCCCGGACAGCCGTATCTCGCGGGATGGGGTCCTGATTCTCAAAGCCCAGCAGCACCGAACCCGCGAACTCAACCGCCAGGATGCCTACGAACGCCTGCGCGCCATACTTGAAGCCGCGGCCATCGAGCCCCTGCTCCGCAAAGCGACGCGACCGAGCTACGCGTCCCGCGTGCGCAGAAGGGAAGACAAAGCCCAGCGCAGTGGCATCAAACAGGCTCGCAGCAACCGCGGAGATGAGTAATCATCATCAGATGGGATGTCGGAAACGCTATCAAAACAGGAGCTGCTCGCGCACATTCCATAAGCGCCAGCACGTGATTTGATCAAAACTATCTGCAAAAGAAAAAAGCCGCTAGGTGTATGTTCCTAGCGGCCTTCATCAGGGGGTATGGTGGAGCTGGCGGGATTTGAACCCGCGTCCGCAAAACTTCCTCGAGCAGATCTACATGTTTAGCGGTCTGATTTAAGTCTCGCCACCGGAATCGCGCAGTCGCACGCTATGCCGGACGCCAGTACCCTACTTTCTCGCCTCTCACCAAGGTACCCGGTAAAAAGCCAGCCGATGTAAATGACCTTACAGCCTGGACAGCTTGCGCCACCCTTGCCCGGCCCATCGGCCTGCCGTTGTAAGGCTCACTGGTTATTAAGCAGCGAGTGCGAAACGTTCGTCGTTTGCAGTTAGTTTTTTTGAATCTGTTTTACGAGCGCATTCAGCTCGACATGCACCACAGCGATTCCAATCCACGTCGAAACCAGTGCAGCCCCTCAGTCCCTATTTTAGGCGCTCGTCAGACTTTGCAAGAGCAGGGTAGGAGATTTAATTTCCAGGTCGGCACCCCATTCAGCCGTATCCGCCTTGGCACCCAGATACCCGTAGCATGCAGCCACAGAATACATACCCGCAGCACGCGCCGCCAGGATGTCACGTTCATCGTCGCCGACATAGACACATTGGGACGGATCAAGCTGCAGGCGGCGTGCGGCCTCCAAGAGAGGCTCGGGATGCGGCTTCGCATGGGGCGTCGTATCTCCGCTGATGACAACCGAGGCATTCGTGAACAATGGCATTTGAGCGGCCAAGGGCTCGGTGAACCGTTTTGATTTGTTGGTGACTACACCCCACAATACTCCGCGGGTTTCCAACTGGCTCAACATGTCCTCAACGCCCTCGAACACATAGGTGCGTTCGGTCATGCAGCGTTCATAGTTCACGAAAAACTCTTCACGCATCGCATCGAACCCCGGGGAATCCGGATTCATTCCAAACGCTACGCTCAACATTCCTCGCGCACCTGCACCCGCCATGGGCCGGTAAGCAGCATCTGGCAAGGAGGGCAAACCGCGGTCAGTTCGCATTTTGTCGGCTGCAGCCCCCAAGTCCGGCGCACTGTCGATCAACGTGCCGTCCAAGTCGAAAAGTACCGCCTTTACTTCACCCACCGGTGTTTTCAAGCTCATGCGGCAGGTTTCCGGGTGGCAAACAAATAATTCACTTGCGTGTTGTTATTCATGGAATAACGACGGGTCAAGGGGTTGTAGCTGAGCCCCTTGGTCGCTTGAAGCTCCAGGCCAGCCTCGCGGCAATAGTGCGCCAGCTCACTCGGGCGGATCATCTTTGCGTACTCGTGCGTGCCTTTGGGCAGCAAATTCAACACGTATTCAGCCCCGACGATGGCCTGAATGAACGACATGGGGTTGCGATTCAATGTCGAAAAGAACACCCACCCTCCCGGTTTGACCATGCGGGCGCAGGCTTCAACCACAGAAGCCGGGTTGGGCACATGCTCCAGCATTTCCATACAAGTAACCACATCCATGCTTCCAGGCGCTTCAGCGGCCAGCGCTTCTGCGCTGACTTCACGGTAGGTGACATTAGGGGTTTCAGCTTCCAAAGCATGAAGCTGGGCGACCTTCAAGGCCTTGGTGGACAGATCAATACCCAGCACTTTGGCACCTTGCCGGGCTGCTGAGTCGGCCAAAATCCCGCCACCGCAGCCGACATCCACCATGGTCTTGCCTGCCAGGGGCACTAAAGTTTGAATCCACGCCAACCGCAGAGGGTTGATCTGATGCAAAGGCTTGAACTCACTTTCCGTGTCCCACCAACGATGGGCGAGCTCAGAAAATTTGGCAAGTTCAGCAGGATCGGCGTTGAGTGTGGTTTGCATGGCTTGATTATGTAGGGGCAAGAAAAAACCCGCCGGAGCGGGTTTTTTCGAATCGTTCAAGAGAACAGATTACTTGGAGCGTGTGCCAACCACTTCGATTTCCACGCGGCGGTTCTTAGCGCGGCCTTCTTTGGTCTTGTTGTCAGCAACAGGTTGCTTCTCGCCCTTGCCTTCTGTGTAAACGCGGTTCTTTTCGATGCCCTTGGACACCAAGTAAGCCTTCACAGCTTCGGAACGTGCAACAGACAGTTTCTGGTTGTAGGAGTCGTCGCCAGTAGCGTCGGTGTGACCCACAGCAATGATGACTTCCAGATTGATGGCCTTGACCTTGGAAACCAGGTCGTCCAACTTGGCTTTGCCTTCAGCCTTCAACACAGATTTGTCAAAGTCAAAGAAAGCGTCAGCAGCGTAAGTTACTTTGCTTGCGGCGGCTGCGGCAGCAGGAGCTGGGGCAGGTGCAGCAGCGGCGGGTGCAGGAGCTGCGGCAGGTGCGGGTGCAGGAGCTGCGGCAGGTGCAGGAGCGGCAGCCTTAGGAGCAACGATTGCGCCATCGCAACCAGCGGCAGCAGTAGCTGGAGTCCAGCTGGCATCGCGCCAGCATTGGCCGTCAACGTTTTTCCACACGTCGCCGGAAGCACTACGCCAGTTGTGGATTTCTTGAGCGCCAGCGGCAGATGCCAATACGGCGGTAGCGATCAAGGCTGCTACTTTGTTCAATTGTTTCATGAGACCTTCCTAGTTACGGCAAAGACTGCAGCAAGCTGCGATTAATTTTGTGACGCCCCAAGGCTGATGCACCAAAGACGTTCTCGACATTGTGCCATAGCGTGCGCACCGATTTGAAGCTCGTTGGTAACCCCGGAGTAACGAGGGCCACACATGGCAAATTTGTTGCAATGAAGCGACATGCCCGCGGCCGTAGAATCCAAGGTTGTCCTCGACATTGATAGACAGATACCCAACATGACCCAGTTCGCCAAAGAAACACTGCCCATCAGTCTTGAAGAGGAAATGCGCCGCAGCTACCTCGACTACGCCATGAGCGTGATCGTGGGCCGGGCGTTGCCCGATGCACGTGATGGCTTGAAGCCGGTGCACCGCCGTGTGCTCTATGCGATGCATGAGCTCAACAACGACTGGAACCGTGCTTACAAGAAGTCTGCACGTATCGTTGGCGATGTGATCGGTAAGTACCACCCGCACGGGGACCAATCGGTGTACGACACCATCGTCCGGATGGCGCAGGACTTCTCGATGCGGCACATGCTGGTGGACGGTCAGGGCAACTTCGGCTCCGTGGACGGCGACAGTGCTGCGGCCATGCGTTACACCGAGATTCGTTTGGCGAAAATCGCCCACGAATTGCTGGCCGATCTGGACAAGGAAACCGTGGATTTCGGGCCCAACTATGACGGTTCCGAGTCAGAGCCCTTGGTGATGCCCACCCGCATTCCCAACCTGTTGGTCAACGGTTCGGGCGGTATTGCCGTGGGTATGGCCACAAACATCCCCCCCCACAACCTCAATGAGGTCGTGGATGCATGCCTGCATTTGCTGAAGAACCCGGAAGCCTCTATCGACGAGCTGATGGACATCATTCCGGCACCTGACTTCCCTACCGCCGGCATCATTTACGGCATTCAGGGTGTGAAAGACGGTTACCGCACGGGTCGTGGCCGCGTGGTCATGCGCGCACGTTGCCACTTTGAAGACATCGACAAAGGCCAGCGTCAGGCCATCATCGTGGACGAGCTGCCCTACCAGGTTAACAAAAAAACCTTGCAAGAGCGCATGGCAGAGCTGGTGCACGAAAAGAAGATCGAAGGCATCAGCCACATCCAGGACGAGTCCGACAAATCCGGCATGCGCTTGGTCATCGAACTCAAGCGCGGTGAAGTGCCTGAAGTGGTGCTCAACAACCTGTACAAGCAAACCCAACTGCAGGACACCTTCGGCATCAACATGGTGGCATTGGTGAACGGCCAGCCCAAGCTGTGTAACCTGAAGGACCTGATCGAGGTCTTCCTGAACCACCGCCGTGAGGTGGTGACACGCCGCACCGTGTTCAACCTGCGCAAGGCCCGCGAACGCGGCCACGTGCTGGAAGGCTTGGCGGTGGCGCTGGCCAATATCGACGACTTCATCCGCATCATCCGTGAATCGCCCACCCCACCGGTGGCGAAACTGGAGCTGATGAACCGCCCTTGGGACAGCAAGCTGGTACGCGAAATGTTGACCCGCACCCGTGCCGACGGTGGAGTAGTGAATGCGGATGACTACCGTCCCGAAGGCTTGGAAAAAGAATTCGGCATGGGCAACGACGGCCTGTACCGCCTGTCAGAAACGCAAGCGCAGGAAATTCTGCAAATGCGCTTGCAACGCCTTACCGGCTTGGAACAAGACAAGATCGTCGCCGAGTACAAAGACGTGATGGCAGAGATCGAAGACCTGCTGGATATCCTGGCCAAGCCCGCACGCGTGGCGGTGATCATTGGCGAAGAACTGGGCCATGTGAAACAGGAATTCGGCCAGACCAAGATCGGCGCGCGCCGCAGCCTGGTCGAACACTCCTCGTTCGACCTGTCTACCGAAGACCTGATCACCCCCACCGACATGGTGGTCACGATGAGCCACAGCGGTTACATCAAGAGCCAGCCCCTGCACGAATACCGCGCCCAGAAGCGCGGCGGCCGCGGCAAGCAAGCCACCGCTACCAAAGAAGACGACTGGGTGGACCAGCTCTTTGTGGCCAACACGCACGACTACATCCTGTGCTTCTCCAACCGCGGCCGCTTGTACTGGCTCAAGGTCTGGGAAGTGCCGCAGGGCTCGCGCGGCTCGCGCGGCCGCCCTATCGTGAACATGTTCCCCTTGCAAGAAGGCGAAAAAATCACGGTGGTGCTGGCCCTCACCGGCGAAAAGCGCACTTTCCCTGCCGACCAGTATGTGTTCATGTCCACCAGCATGGGCACGGTCAAGAAGACTGCGCTCGACGAATTCAGTAACCCGCGCAAGGCCGGCATCATTGCCGTAGACCTCGACGAAGGCGACTTCCTGATCGGCGCAGCACTGACCGACGGCAAGCACGACGTGATGTTGTTCAGCGACGGCGGCAAGGCTGTGCGCTTCGACGAAAACGATGTCCGCCCCATGGGTCGTAACGCCCGCGGCGTGCGCGGCATGATGCTCGATGAAGGCCAGAGCGTGATCGCCATGCTGGTCGCTGAAGACGAGCAACAAAGCGTGCTCACTGCCACCGAAAACGGCTACGGCAAGCGCACCAACATCACCGAATACACCCGCCATGGCCGCGGTACCAAGGGCATGATTGCCATCCAGCAATCCGAGCGCAACGGCAAGGTCGTGGCCGCAACCTTGGTGCACGCCGAAGACGAAATCATGCTGATTACCGACAAGGGCGTGTTGGTGCGCACCCGTGTGAGTGAGATCCGTGAAATGGGCCGCGCGACCCAAGGCGTGACGCTGATCGGCCTGGACGAAGGCTCCAAGCTGAGCGGTCTGCAGCGCATCGTGGAAAACGACGCCAACCCTACCGATGCAGGTGAAGGCGACGACACAGCCGCCGGTACCGAAGGAGATGCGCCCGCCGCTGAGTAACTATCATTTTGATAGCTACTCCCGCACACTCCATAGGCGCCAAAGCACGATTTCATCCCAAAAGCCACTGATGCAACGACCCTACAACTTCTCGGCCGGACCGGCCGCCATGCCAGCCGAAGTGTTGGAACAAGCCGCTGCTGAAATGCTGAACTGGCCCGATGCCAACGGCCGTCTCAGCGGCATGGGCGTGATGGAAATGAGCCACCGTGGCAAAGAGTTCCTGAGCATCTATGAGGCTGCAGAAGCTGACTTGCGTGAGTTGCTGGCGGTGCCTGCGAACTTCAAGATCCTGTTCATGCAGGGCGGGGGTCTGGCCGAAAATGCCATCGTGCCCTTGAACCTGAGCCCCCTGCGTGCCAACGGTAGCAACGGTGCCGCGGACTTCGTGGTCACCGGTAGCTGGAGTGAAAAGTCGCTCAAGGAAGCGGGCAAATACTGCAGCGCCCACTTAGCCGCTACGGGCAAGGCCGATGGCTTTACCGCCATTCCTCCTGCAGCCAGCTGGGAGCTGCGCGATGAGGCCAGCTATGTGCACATCTGCAGCAACGAAACCATCAACGGCATCGAGTTCCAGAGCCTGCCCGACCTGAAGGCGCTGGGGTCTAAAGCCGAGCTGGTGATTGACTTTTCCTCCCATGTCGCATCCCGCCCGGTGGACTGGAGCCGCGTGGGCCTGGCCTTTGGCGGCGCCCAGAAAAACCTGGGCCCTGCAGGCTTGACCTTGGTGGTGGTGCGTGAAGACCTGCTGGGCCATGCCCAGAGCGTTTGCCCCAGCGCGTTTGACTACAAAACTGTGGCCGACAACGGCTCCATGTACAACACCCCGCCCACGTACTCCATTTACATGGCGGGATTGGTGTTCAAGTGGCTCAAGCGCCAAGGTGAGAATGGGCTTACAGGGGTCGCCGCAATGGAAGCCCGCAACATCGCCAAGGCCGAGTTGCTTTACGAGACCATCGACGCATCCGGCTTCTATATCAACGGCGTGGCACGCAATGCCCGCTCCCGCATGAATGTGCCCTTCTTCCTGCGCAATGAAAGCCTGAACGATGCATTCCTGGCCGGCGCCAAAGAAGCGGGCTTGCTGCAGCTCAAAGGCCACAAGTCGGTGGGCGGTATGCGCGCCAGCATTTACAACGCCATCCCGCTGGAAGGCGTGCAGGCGCTGGTGGCGTACCTGCGCGAGTTCGAGCGAACCCACGGCTGAGGCACACATGGCACGAACACTTCCTGAACTCCGCGTCCTGATTGACGCCTTGGACATCGAGCTCCTCACCCTGCTGAACCGCCGTGCTGCCTTGGCGCACGAAGTCGGTGAAATCAAAAAAGTAGAGGGCTCCGCGGTCTTCCGCCCCGAGCGTGAAGCACAGGTCATCCAGACGCTGCAGTCTGCCAACGATGGCGCGCTCAAGAACAGCAGCGTCGCCGTGATCTGGCGCGAAATCATGTCTGCCTGCCGGGCGCTGGAAGCACCGCAACGCGTGGCCTATCTCGGCCCCAAAGGCACGTTCAGTGAAGAAGCTGCACTGCGCTTCTTCGGCTCCAGCATCACCCATGTGCCCTGCGCCAACTTTGACGAGGTGTTCCACGCCGCGACCGCTGGCTCTGCCGAGTTTGGCGTGGTACCCGTTGAAAACAGCACCGAGGGCGTCGTCACGCGCTCGCTCGATTTGCTGCTGAATTCCCCGCTGCACATCGTGGGCGAAATCAGCCTGCTGGTGCGCCACCATTTGCTGCGCACTACCGCCTCGTTGGAAGGCATTGAAGTGGTGCTCGCGCACCCGCAAGCCTTGGCGCAATGCCAGCAATGGCTCAGCACCCATTTGCCCCATGCCGAGCGGCGGGCCGTCTCCAGCAACGCCGAGGGCGCACGCTTGGCGGCCTCCAACCCCGCTTGGGCGGGCATTGCGAGCGAACGTGCGGGGTCCGAGTTCGGCCTGCATACGGCGGCACATGCCATCCAAGACGAGGCGTTCAACCGCACCCGTTTTGTCGTGGTGTGCCTGCCCAGCGTGCTGCCGGCGCCGCAAGCGTCAGGCAAGGACTGCACCAGCCTGGTGGTTTCGGTGCCCAACAAGCCGGGCGCGGTCCACGACATGCTGGTGCCCCTCAAACAACACGGCGTATCCATGACACGCTTTGAATCCCGCCCGGCCCGCAGTGGCCAATGGGAGTACTACTTCTACATCGATTTGCAGGGTCACCCTTCGCAGCCCCATGTGGCCGCTGCGCTGAAGGATCTTGCCGGTCTGTGTGCCTTCTACAAGGTGCTGGGCACCTACCCTTTGGCAGACTGAGCGGACTGCAGGACACCCACTATGTTTGAACAACTCGGTCTGATTGGTTGCGGTTTGATGGGCGGCTCCTTCGCCCTGGCGCTCAAGCGCGCAGGGCTGGTAAAGCGCGTCGTCGGCTACAGCAAATCGCCCTCCACTACCGAGCGTGCCCGGCAGATGGGTGTGATCGACATCGAAGCCCCCTCTGCGCTGTTGGCGGTGTCTGGCGCCGACATTGTTTTGATCGCGGTGCCCGTGTCTGCCACTGAAGCTACTTTCAAAGCCATCAAACATCTGGTCACCCCCAGCATGCTGATCATGGATGTGGGCTCCACCAAGCGCGACGTGATCGATGCCGGCCGCCGCGGCCTGCGTGAGCACATCGGGTCCTTCGTGCCGGCCCACCCTATTGCAGGCAAAGAACTCTCGGGGGTGGAGCACGCCGACCCCGACCTGTACGCCGGCAAGCAAATCATCTTGACCCCGATTGAACGCACACTGACTGTGCAACTGCAAAAGGCCGTCGATGTCTGGACCGCACTCGGCTGCCGGGTGCTGAAAATGTCGCCCGAGCAGCACGATGCCGCTTTTGCGGCGGTGAGCCACTTGCCCCATTTGATTGCCTTTGCGCTCATGAACGGGATCACCAGCCAACCGCAGGGCCAAGACTACTTGTCGCTGGCCGGACCGGGCTTCCGGGACTTCACACGCATCGCTGCAGGTGACCCCAAAATCTGGCGCGACATCATGATTTCCAACCGCGAAGAACTGTTGGCGCAAAGCAAAGTTTTTCAACGCACCCTGCAAGCCATGGAGCTGATGATTTCCAGTGGCAACGGCGACGCGCTGGAGGGCCTGATCGAACAAGCCAGCAACACGCGCGCCAACTGGACCATGGCGACCAAGCTCAACAAATAATGTTCTCCACCGCATTTCTCGACCTGCCACCCTTGGCCCACGCCGCTGGCGCGGTCACGCTTCCCGGCTCCAAAAGCATTTCCAACCGCGTGCTGCTGCTCGCCGCCATGAGCGAGGGCACCACGACCATCCACGACCTGCTGGACTCAGACGACACCCGCGTGATGCTGATCGCACTGCGTACCTTGGGATGTGCGGTAGAGCAGTCGGGCGCCATCGTCAAGATCACCGGTTTGGGCGGGAAGTTGCCCAACGGCTCGGCCCAACTGTTCCTTGGCAATGCAGGTACTGCCATGCGCCCATTGACCGCCGCACTCGCGGTGGTCGGAGGCGACTTTGAACTCAGCGGCGTGCCCCGCATGCACGAGCGGCCCATTGGCGACCTGGTGGACGCTTTGCGCCAGCTGGGGTGCGCCATTGACTATTTGGGCAACGAGGGGTACCCGCCATTGAAGCTGGGCACGCCAGCCTTGCAGCTCGACGCACCCATCAAGGTGCGTGGCGATGTCTCCAGCCAGTTCCTGACAGCCCTGCTGATGGCGCTGCCGCTGGTGGCCTCCAAAGACATCGTGATTGAGGTGGTGGGCGAACTGATTTCCCGCCCCTACATTGAAATCACCCTGAATCTCTTGGCACGCTTTGGCGTGAAGGTCCGGCGTGATGACTGGGAGCGGTTCACCATTCCAGCGGGTGCCCAGTTGCGTTCGCCAGGTGACATCCATGTCGAGGCCGATGCCTCCAGCGCTAGCTATTTCATAGCGCTTGGCGCACTATCCACGGGCGCCAATGGCCACAATGGCATCAAAATTCAAGGTGTAGGCGCCGACTCCATCCAGGGCGACATCCGCTTCATGGAAGCCGCACAGGCCATGGGTGCAAAGATCGACGGCGGCCCGAACTGGCTGCACATTCAGCGCGGGGCGTGGCCACTCAAAGCGATCGACCTGGATTGCAACCACATCCCCGACGCCGCCATGACGTTGGCGGTCATGGCACTTTATGCCGATGGCACCACCACCCTGCGCAACATTGCCAGCTGGCGCGTGAAGGAAACTGACCGGATTGCCGCAATGGCCACCGAGCTGCGCAAGTTGGGCGCCACCGTCGTCGAAGGTCAGGACTACATCCAAGTCACGCCTCCGGCCGGTATTGCCGACTGGAAAGCTGCGAGCATCCATACCTATGACGACCACCGCGTAGCCATGTGCTTCTCATTGGCTGCTTTCAACCCCGCCCAAGTGCCGGTGCGGATTGAAGACCCCAAGTGCGTAGCCAAAACATTCCCGGATTACTTTGAAGCTCTCTTTTCGGTGGCCACGGCAGATACAGGGAACATTCCGGTGATCTGCGTCGATGGCCCCACGGCCTCCGGCAAAGGTACCTTGGCTGCGGTTCTGGCAGAAAAATTGGGTTACCACTTTCTGGACTCCGGCTCGCTCTACCGCATTACCGGCCTGGCGGCCAGCCGTGCAGGCATAGCATTGGAAGCGGCCAATGAAGCGGCTATCGTAGCCCTGCTGCAAAGCCTGCCTATTCACTTTGAAGGCAGCCACATCTGGCTGGCCGACGAAGATGTGAGCGACGCGATTCGCACCGAAGAAGCCGGCATGAACGCATCCAAAGTGTCTGCGTTCCCGGCCGTTCGTGCCGCTTTGGTTGATTTGCAGCGCAATTTCCGCAAGCTTCCGGGCCTGGTTGCCGATGGCCGCGACATGGGCACGGCCATCTTCCCGGAAGCCCCTTTGAAGGTCTATTTGACGGCCAGCGCGGCCTGCCGTGCGGAGCGTCGCCATAAGCAGTTGATTTCAAAGGGAATTCCCGCTACACTCGACGGTCTTCGTGCTGACTTGGAGGCGCGCGACGCCCGGGACTCCTCCCGGACTGTTGCCCCCCTGAAGCCTGCGCAAGATGCCTTGTTGCTTGATAACTCGGATTTGACAGTCGAAGCGTCTGTTCAAACCGTGCTGGACTGGTGGCAGAGCAAACAGCCTTTCTAGCCCCGGCCTGAAAAGCAACCTGGCCCCCATTGCTTCCCTCGCGCGTCAGCGCACCGGTTCACACCAGAAGCTGTGGGGTTCAACAACTTAACCCCGCGGTACCAACCGCAAAACTCATGTCTGAATCTTTCGCAGCCCTATTTGAAGAATCGCTACAACGCTCGGAAATGCGCACCGGTGAAGTGATCACCGCTGAAGTCGTCCGCATCGAGCACAGCTTCGTCGTTGTCAACGCCGGCCTCAAGTCTGAAGCCTACGTGCCAATCGAAGAATTCAAGAGCGACAAGGGCGAAATCGAAGTCCAAGTAGGCGACTTCGTGTCTGTGGCTATCGACTCCGTGGAAAACGGCTACGGCGACACCATCCTGTCCCGTGACAAGGCCAAGCGTCTGGCTTCCTGGATGAGCCTGGAAAAGGCCCTGGAATCCGGCGAATTCGTGACCGGTACCACTTCCGGCAAGGTCAAGGGCGGTCTGACCGTTCTGGTCAACGGCATCCGCGCATTCCTGCCCGGTTCCTTGGTCGATACACGTCCTACCAAGGACCTGTCTCCGTACGAAAACAAGACCTTGGAATTCAAGGTTATCAAGCTGGACCGCAAGCGCAACAACGTGGTGCTGAGCCGCCGCGCTGTGGTGGAAGCTTCCATGGGCGAAGAGCGCGCCAAGCTGATGCACACCCTCAAAGAAGGTTCTGTGGTGCAAGGCGTGGTCAAGAACATCACCGAATACGGTGCGTTCGTGGACCTGGGCGGTATCGACGGCCTGTTGCACATCACTGACATGGCATGGCGCCGCGTCCGTCACCCCTCCGAAGTGGTGACTGCCGGTCAGGAAATCACCGCCAAGATCCTGAAGTTCGACACCGAAAAGAACCGCGTGTCTCTGGGTCTGAAGCAAATGGGCGACGACCCATGGATGGGCGTGAACCGCCGTTACCCCCAAGGTACCCGCATGTTCGGCAAGATCACCAACATCGCCGACTACGGCGCGTTTGTGGAACTCGAACCCGGAATCGAAGGTTTGGTGCACGTGTCCGAAATGGACTGGACCAACAAGAACGTGGCTCCTTCGAAGATCGTTGCCCTGGGTGACGAAGTCGAAGTCATGGTTCTGGAAATCGACGAAGACAAGCGTCGTATCTCCTTGGGCATGAAGCAGTGCAAGGCCAATCCTTGGCAAGAATTTGCCCAGAACACCAAGCGCGGCGACCGCGTGAAGGGCCCGATCAAGTCCATCACCGACTTCGGCGTGTTCGTGGGTCTGGCTGCCGGTATCGACGGCTTGGTGCACCTGTCTGACCTGTCTTGGAACGAATCCGGCGAAACCGCCGTGCGCGAATTCAAGAAGGGCCAAGAAGTTGAAGCTATCGTGTTGGCCGTGGACGTGGACCGCGAGCGCATCTCCTTGGGTATCAAGCAGTTGGATTCCGATCCTTTCACCACTTTCGTGTCCGTGAACGACAAGGGCCAGACCGTTACCGGTAAGGTCAAGACCGTGGACGCCAAGGGCGCTGAAATCGATCTGGGCGACGACATTCTGGGCTACCTGCGTGCTTCCGAAATCAGCCGCGACCGCGTTGAAGACGCTCGCAACGTGCTGAAAGAAGGCGACGAAGTGACTGCTGTGGTGGTGAACGTGGATCGCAAGACCCGCAACATCCAGTTGTCCATCAAGGCCAAGGACATGGCTGACCAAAACGAAGCCATGCAATCCCTGAATCAGAACACTGGCTCCGCCGGTACTACCAGCCTGGGCGCTTTGTTGCGTGCCAAGCTGGACAACAACAACTAATCTGTTGTTGCTGACCTGATTGAACGACCGGTTGCTTGACTGCACCGGTCGTTTTTTCTTACCCCAACCATTGCTCCTTGCCATGACTCGCTCCGACCTCGTTGAAGAACTGGCCAACCGTTTCAGCCAGCTGACCCACCGCGACGCCGAGTTCGCCGTGAAGGCCATTCTGGATGCCATGAATGACGCACTGGTCCGTGGCCACCGCATTGAAATCCGCGGTTTCGGCAGCTTCTCCATCAACCGTCGCCCTCCCCGCATGGGACGCAATCCCCGCAGCGGCGAAAGCGTGGCCATTCCCGAAAAGCGGGTACCTCATTTCAAGCCCGGAAAAGCTTTACGTGAAGCGGTGGACACGCGCACTGCGGAGCTGGAATCCAAGGCAAAACCCTGAGTAGAATCCCTCGACAACGAGGAGATGAATGAAACAGATCGCATGGCTCTTTAAGTGGCTACTTAAAGCGGCCATTTTTTTTACCCTGTTCGCCTTCGCCCTGAACAACCAGGGTGACGTCACGGTGCACTTTTTCTTCGGCACCCGCTGGACGGCGCCCATGGTGCTGGTAGTCCTGAGCGCATTTGCTGCAGGCCTGCTGATTGGAGTGCTGGGGATGGTGCCCCGCTGGTGGCGACACCGCAAAGCCGCACGCCGCGCCCGATCTGATGCCGACTCCGCACGTGCCACGCTGGCCGCTGAAACCAACGCTTCCCCGATAGCGCCCCCGCATGGACTTTGATATTTCCCTTTTGCTGATCAGCCTGCTGCTGGCCTTTGTGCTGGGCTGGCTGGCGTCGCGTCTCGACTTGCGACAACTGCGCATCGAAAACCGCCAGGCACCCAAGGCCTATTTCAAGGGTTTGAACTTTCTGCTGAATGAACAGCAGGATCAGGCCATCGACGCCTTCATTGAAGCCGTACAAAGCGACCCCGACACCTCAGAGCTGCACTTTGCACTGGGCAACCTCTTTCGTCGCCGCGGCGAGTACGAGCGCGCCGTGCGCGTCCACCAGCACCTGCTGTCACGCGGCGACCTCAGTCAGGACGACCAGCACCGGGCCCAACATGCGCTCGCCTTGGACTACCTCAAGGCAGGCCTGTTGGACCGTGCCGAAGAAGCCCTGCTGAAGCTCGAAGGCACCCGATTTGAAGCTCAGGCCCGTTTGGCGCTCTTGGCCAACTATGAACGCTCACGCGATTGGGAACATGCCGCAGGCATCGCTCGCAAGCTCGAAGCCTCCGGTCAAGGCAGCTTCACCGGCCGCCTTGCACACTACCTCTGCGAGCAAGCTGCCACACTGATGGCCAAAACGGACTCTGCAGGTGCCCAGTCCCTGCTGCAACAGGCCATAGACAGCGCACCTCAGGTTCCGCGCCCCCGCATGGACATGGCCGCACTGTTAACGAAGTCAGGGCAAGCAGCCCAGAGCTGCCGGGTCTTGACGGACGCACTGCATGCCTCGCCTGCCGCCATTCCGCTCATTGCCCCCTTGCTGGCCCAGAGTGCAATTGCATCCGGCCAAGTCGCTGAGACATTGGAACTGCTGAAGGCCACCTACCAGGAGGTGCCCTCGCTGGATGTGCTGGACGCCGTCGTGAGCCTGGAGGCCAGTACAACCGAACTCACCCCTACGGCACGCGACTGGTATGCCCGCCATCTCGAAAAAGAACCCTCCCTGGTCGCAGCCACCAAATGGATTGCCGGCGAAAAGCTGGAACGCGAAGCCTTTCATCCTCAGGTCCAGCGTGCGCTGGACCATGCCGTCAAACCACTGACCCGCTACCGCTGCGCAGCCTGCGGCTTTGAAGCCAAAGTCCATTTCTGGCAGTGCCCCGGTTGCCAAGCCTGGGACAGCTACCCCGCGCGGCGGGTCGAGGAGCTTTGAACCCTTTATGAGCATGACCAAAAACAAACTCTCGGCATCGCGCGTTCTCGTGGTCGGCGATGTCATGCTGGACCGCTACTGGTATGGCGCGGTGGACAGGATTTCTCCGGAAGCCCCCGTGCCGGTCGTACGCATAACCCACGAGGAAGAGCGCTGTGGCGGTGCGGCCAATGTGGCCTTCAATGCTGCAACCCTGGGCGCACAAGCCTCGCTGCTGACCGTGGTGGGTGATGATGAAGCCAGCCACAAACTCGAGGCACTGGTCGCCAAGACTGGCATACGCACCCACTTCGGGCGGGATGCGGACCTCAAGACCACGGTGAAGTTGCGGGTGATCGGGCGACAACAACAGCTGATCCGACTCGACTTTGAAAACACCCCCAAGAGCGAAGTGCTGGCGACCCAAACCGCCTCCTTCACCCGTCTGTTGGCCGAGCACGATGCGATCTTGTTTTCCGACTACGGCAAGGGTGGTCTGGCTCACGTGAGCGACATGATTGCCGGTGCCCGTGCGGCCGGCAAGCCCATCTTCATTGACCCCAAGGGCAGCGACTATTCGCGCTACCAGCAAGCGACCGTTATCACCCCCAACCGCGCCGAACTGCAACAAGTCATTGGCGCCTGGACCAGTGAAGACGATCTGCACGCCAAAGTTCACGCACTACGCAAACAACTCCAATTGGATGCAGTGCTGTTGACCCGAAGTGAAGAAGGCATGACCCTGTTTGATGCAGACGGACATTTGCACGTCAGCGCACAAGCGCGCGAGGTGTTTGACGTCACCGGCGCAGGTGACACGGTGATTGCCACCATGGCCAGCTTGGTGGGCGCCGGCATGACCCTGCGCGAAGCTGTGCCCCTGGCCAATCGCGCCGGCGGCATTGTGGTCGGAAAATTCGGCACCGCCACGGTGTCTTACGAGGAGCTTTTTGCATGACACGCATCGTGGTTACCGGCGCGGCCGGTTTCATTGGCAGCAACATCATTGCCGGACTCAATGCCCGCGGCATGACCGACATCATTGCGGTGGACGACCTCAAACAAGGTGACAAATTCCGCAATCTGGTCGACCTGAAGATTGCCGACTATGTCGACATGGACACCTTCTATGACGAGTTCGCCTCAGGCCACTACGGCCAGGTGGAAGCCGTGTTCCACGAAGGCGCTTGCAGCGACACGATGGAGCAGGACGGCAAATACATGATGGCCAACAACTACACGCTGTCCTGGCACTTGTTCCAAGCCTGCCAGAAGCGTGGCGCACGTCTCTTGTACGCCTCCAGCGCAGCGACCTATGGCGGCTCTGACACCTTCCGTGAAGACCCTGCCTTTGAAGGTCCGCTCAATGTTTACGGCTACTCCAAGCTGCTGTTCGACCAGCGCATGCGCCGCGAGTGTGGTGTGAACTTTGAGCGATCCAAGGCCGGCCGCACCCACCAGGTCGTGGGCTTTCGCTATTTCAACGTGTACGGCCCACGTGAGCAACACAAAGGTCGCATGGCCAGCGTCGCATTCCACCAGTTCAACCAGTTCAATGCCGAAGGCAAAGTGAAGCTCTTTGGTGAATACGGTGGCTACCCGCAAGGCGGCCAGATGCGCGACTTCGTGTTCATTGACGATGTGGTGGCCGTGAACCTCTGGTTCTTTGACAACCCCGCTCAAAGCGGCATCTTTAACCTGGGTTCCGGCCGCGCGCAGCCGTTCAATGATGTGGCCAGCTCTGTGGTCAACGCCATGCGGCGCCTGCGCGGAGAATCCGCGTTGGCCTTGGATGACATCGCCCAGCAGGGGCTGGTGGAATACGTGCCATTCCCCGATGCCTTGCGTGGCAAATACCAGTGCTACACCCAGGCTGACCTGAGCGCTTTGCGCGCCACCGGTTGCGACCACCAGTTTGCGGATGTGCAAACCGGCGTCAGCCGCTATGTGGACTGGTTGGCCAGCCGTAAAGCCTGACAACCTAACGACCCGACCGATGTCGCAGGCCCACGCACCCACAACCCGCTCAGCGATCCGTCGCCTCCTCTGTGGCGCAGCGCTGCTGGCATGCGGGGCAAGCCAAGCACTCGAACTCAATGAGGCCACCGAGGCCCAACTAGACGGCTTGCGTGGCTTGGGCCCCAGCAGCACTGCACGGATACTGCAGGCCCGCGAGGCGGGTCCATTCCAAAGCTGGGCGGACTTCATGGCACGTGTCAAAGGAATCAAGCCCGCCACTGCCGCCAAGTTCTCTGCGCAAGGGCTGACGGTCCAGGGTGCGACCTACACACCGGAGTCCAAATAATGCATCCCGTGATTGCCATTTGTATGGGCGCTTGCGCCGGTGCCCTGGCGCGCTGGCAACTGGGCTTGTGGCTCAACCCGGTCGCAACCGCCGGTACAGTGCTGCCCTGGGGCACGCTGGCAGCCAATCTGATTGGTGGTTACCTTATCGGTGTGTGCGTTGCCGTGTTCCAGGCCATGCCGCAGCTGGACCCGGCCTGGCGCCTTGCGCTAGTCACTGGCTTTCTGGGCGCACTCACAACTTTCTCGAGCTTCTCGGCCGAAGTCGTCGCCATGCTGGGGCAGCAACGGTATGCGTTGGCACTGGGCACCGCCGGCGTGCATCTGCTGGGCTCTTTGGCGCTGACGATTGCCGGCATGCGCTCTGCTACATTTTTCATAGCTGCTCGCGCATAGTCTATAGGCGCCAAATGCCGATTTGGCTGACCAGCAGCCCTGCACACCATTGGATGCACCCATGTCTTTCCTGCTGATTGCCATCTTCATCGCGACCTATGCCGCCATCGCCCTCGAGCATCCGCTGAAGGTCAACAAATCAGCATCGGCCCTCTTGGGCGCGGGCCTGATGTGGACGGTGTACGCCATGTCGGGCGTGGCGGTACCGGCACTGGAGTCGCAGCTGGGCGAATCCTTGATGGGTACGGCCCAGATTGTGTTTTTTCTGTTGGGCGCGATGACCATCGTGGAAGTGGTGGATGCGCACAACGGCTTCGAAGTGCTGACGTCCCGCATCAAAACAACCCGGCTCTCATCCCTGATGTGGATGGTGGGCATAGTCACCTTTTTCCTGAGTGCGATTCTTGACAACCTGACGACCACGATCGTGATGGTGTCCTTGATGAAAAAGCTGCTGGGTCGGCGTGACGACCGCCTGTTCTTCGCCGGCATCATCGTGATCGCCGCAAATGCGGGCGGCGCCTGGACCCCCATTGGCGACGTCACCACCACCATGCTGTGGATTGGCGGGCAAATCACTGCACTGGAAATCATGAAGGGCGTGTTCATTCCTTCTGCGCTCAATTTGCTGGTGCCCCTGACCATCACCGCCCGCGTGCTGGGTCATCGGCCGGTGGTGGCCCCGGAACGCAACCCCGATGAAGACAGCTTTGAGACCAGCGCATTCGAGCGCAACCTGATGTTCTATCTGGGCCTGTCTACGCTGGTGTTGGTGCCTGTGTTCAAGGCCGTGACGCACTTGCCTCCGTTCATGGGCATTCTGTTCGGACTTGGTGTGGTCTGGCTGGTGGGTGACCTTGTGCACCGCCAGGAAGAAGACCTACGTAAGCAGCGCCTGACATTGGCCCGCGCGCTGACGCGGATTGACATGGGTTCCATCGTCTTTTTTGTGGGCATTCTGCTCTCTGTTGCTGTGCTGGAGCACACCCATATTCTTCAGGCAGTGGCGCGCTGGCTGGATGCCACCGTGGGGCGATTGGATGTGATCGTGGTGCTGATCGGACTGGTAAGCGCGGTCGTGGACAACGTGCCGTTGGTAGCAGCTTCCATGGGCATGTACGGGTTGGCGCAGTACCCCACCGACAGCTTTCTTTGGGAATTCATGGCCTATTGCGCGGGCACCGGGGGCTCCATCCTGATCATCGGCTCTGCGGCCGGCGTGGCAGCCATGGGATTGGAGAAGATTGACTTTCTCTGGTACCTCAAACGCATCAGCGGGCTGGCCTTGTGCGGCTACCTGGCCGGTGCGGCGGCCTACATCGCCATGCACCATGCGGGCTTCTGACTGAGGGAACGCGCTCCGCCCTTCAAAGCTTAAGGGTAAACACCAAGGAATTACGTCAGGCTTTTTACAGGGGTTTTCAGGCACCATGCCGGAGTTGAATGCGGATACCTGTCCGCATCTCCGCTCGAACAAGACCAACTGGAGACTGCTTGTGAATGCTCTATTGAAATTTGCCAAAGGCATGGATTGGATCAGCCAAAAGCTGGGCCTTTTTGCCTCTTGGACTGTACTGTTTGCTGCGCTGATCAGCGCGGGAAATGCCTTCATCCGATACGGCTTCGGCATTACCTCGAACGGATGGATTGAAATCCAGTGGTACCTGTTTGCCTACACCGTGATGGTGGGTGCACCGTTCGTGTTGAAGGTCAATGAGCACGTTCGCGTCGACCTGATTTACGGCAAGCTCAAGGGCAATCGTCCTGTCTATGTCGACATTTTCGGGCTGGTGTTCTTTCTGCTGCCCGTGATTGGCCTTTTGGCTTACCTGACCTTCCAGTACTTCTGGGGTATCTACGTGTCGGGCGAAATGTCGCAGAACGCAGGTGGTCTGATCCGTTGGCCTGCGGTGCTCGCTATGCCTATCGGCTTTGCCATGGTGTGGCTGCAGGGCTTGTCTGAAATCATCAAGCGTGTGGGCTACCTCCAGGGCAAATTTGCCATGGACACACATTACGAAAAACCTTTGCAATAAGCCGCATCCAAGCGCTTTAAGCATTTCGCACCCCACAAGACACACTGGATTCACTTATGCAAATGGAACACTTTCCCCCGCTGATGTTTGCGGGCCTCGTAGTGATTATGTTGATCGGCTTCCCGGTCGCCTTCTCGCTCGCCGCTTTGGGCTTGGCCAGCGGCTTTTACGCCATTGAAATGGGCTGGTTCCCGGCCGCCTTCATGGGAACCTTGCCGATCTCGCTGTTTTCTATTCTGAGCAATGAGCTTTTGCTGGCGATCCCGTTCTTCACCTTCATGGGCACTATCCTGGAGAAATGCGGTCTTGCTGAAGACATGCTCGACTCCATGGGCCAGCTCTTCGGCCCCGTGCGCGGCGGCGTGGGTTACTCAGTCATCATCGTGGGCTTCATCCTCGGTGCCATTACCGGCACCGTGGCAGGCCAGGTGATCGCCATGGCGCTGATCTCGTTGCCGGTGATGATGAAGTACAACTACAACATGCGCTATGCCACAGGCGTATTGGCTGCCTCCGGCACCATCACGCAGTTGGTGCCACCCTCTTTGGTATTGGTGGTGCTGGCCGACCAGTTGGGCAAACCCGTAGGTGATATGTACAAGGGCGCTTGGGGCCCCTCCATCCTGCAAGTGCTGATGTTTGCAGCCTACACCTTTGCGCTGTCCCGTATCAAGCCTTCCTATCTGCCGGGCATCCCCCGCACTGAACGCACTCTCGATGGATGGGCACTCTGGTCCAAATGCTTGCGTGGCATCGTTCCGTCTGCTTTGCTGATTTTTGCTGTGTTGGGTTCCATGGGCGGCCTGCCCTTCCAGGACACCGCGATTGCTACACCCACCGAAGCCGGCGCCATGGGCGTCGTGGGCGCTCTGATTCTGGCCGCCATGTCCAAGCGTCTGACACCTGCCCTGATCTGGGAAGCCATGGCCGGCACCATGCGCCTGACAGCCATGGTGGTGTTCATTCTGATCGGATCCCGGGTATTCAGCCAGGTGTTCCAAGGTGTGGATGGCCACAAGTGGGTAGAGCATTTGTTGGCCGGTTTGCCGGGTGGCCAGGTTGGCTTCCTGATTGTGGTCAACGTCTTCGTGTTCTTCCTGGCGTTCTTCCTGGACTTCTTTGAAATCGCGTTCATCATCGTGCCCATGCTGGCCCCAGTGGCTGACAAGATGGGTATCGACCTGATCTGGTTCGGCGTGCTGCTGTGCGTGAACCTGCAGACCAGCTTTATGCATCCCCCCTTCGGATTTGCGCTCTTCTACTTACGAGGAATCGCAGACAGTTTGTTCAAAGACAAGCGGATCCCGAAACCGGTTCTTTCCAACGACATCTACTTGGGATCCATCCCCTGGGTGATCATGCAGATCATTCTGGTGGTGGTGGTGATCTTCGTGCCCCAGTCGGTCACGATGTTCCTGGACGAAAAGGTGGAAATCGATATCGACAAAGTCGTGATAGAAATGCCGGTGGAAGAGCCTATGCCGAATGCCGAACTGAAGGCTGGTGAAGCAGCTCCGGCGCCAGGGTCTGAAGATGCAGCGAAAGCGGCTGCCAAAGCCGAAGAAGACGAGCAGAAAAAGCTCGACGAGCTGTTCAAGAAATAAGCGTCCATCGATAGCACCTGTCCCTTTCACGAGGGACCTGACCCCGACTCTCGAGTCGGGGTTTTTATTTGCAGGAGAACACTATGAATGAATCAGATAACGTGCAACCAGACGGCCCCACCAAGCTGGAATTCAGCCCCCTCGGAGGACCCATGGAGGCCGCGGCCTACAGCGTCATCTTCAAATGCATTGCCATTGCGTTGCTCAGTGTTGCCGGACTCTGGGCCGTGCAAATGCACCAACTTGCCCAGCAAGGGCTCGCCAGCGCCACGGTGGTGAGTTGGCTATGGCTGCCTTGGGGGCTCATGGCCTACACCGCTTGGTTTGTGGTGACCGGTACGACGCGCCTGACCAGCACATCGATAGAGCAATCCTGGATGTGGTCCAAACGCCTCGAGCTGGACAACCTCGCCTATGCCAAGGTGATCCGCATCCGTGGCTTTGAATGGCTGTTTGCCCCACGTTTCTACACCAAGAACTTCGGTGGCAAACTTTTCATCTTCTATGCGGCTGACCCTGCCATGCTGGACGAATTCAAACGCTTGGAATTGGCTCTTGCTGCGGTGCGCGATCCACGCTGAAACCCTCCAAAAGCAGTGACCAAAAAAAACCGCGCCGAGGCGCGGTTTTTTACTTGCAGAGAACGCTGTTTACAGCTTCTGCGCTTGCATGAAGGAATCGAACTTGGCTTCGGTAAAGCGGAACCAGAGGTTGGACTCTGCGCGGAACTTGGAGTAGTCCGCAAAGATCTTCTTCCAGTCTTCGTTCTTCTCGTTCAATTCGGCATATGTCTCTTCTGCCGCCTTGAACGCTGCAACCAGCACGTCGTTGGGGAAGGGACGCAGCTTGGTACCACCGCCCACCAATTGCTTCAATGCGCCGGGGTTGCGTGCGTCGTACTTGGCTTGCATGTCCACGTGCGCGTAAGCGGCAGCATTGTTGACGATTGCCTTGTTCTCAGGAGACAACGCGTCGTAAGCCTTCTGGTTGATGAACAGGTCCAACTGGGGACCGCCTTCCCACCAGCCGGGGTAGTAGTAGAAGGGAGCCACTTTGTTGAAGCCGAGCTTCTGGTCATCGTAAGGTCCAATCCACTCTGCCGCGTCAATCGTGCCTTTTTCCAGAGCGGTGTAGATTTCACCGCCGGGAATGTTTTGCGGCACCACGCCCATTTTCTCCATCACGCGTCCGGGGAAACCACCGGTACGGAATTTCAAGCCCTTCAGGTCTGCGACGGACTTGATTTCCTTGCGGTACCAACCGCCCATCTGGGCACCGGTGTTACCCATGGGGAAGTTGATCATGTTGTACTTGGCGTAGAACTCGCGCATCAACTTCAAACCGTTACCTTGGTACATCCAGGCAGTCATCTGGCGGGAGTTCAGGCCGAAAGGAATAGCGCAACCCAAAGCAAATGCTTCGTTCTTGCCGAAGAAGTAGTAGGGCGCTGTGTGTGCGCATTCCAGGGAGCCTTGCTGCACAGCATCCACCACGCCGAATGCAGGCGCGATTTCGCCGGCTGCGTGGACGGAAATTTCGAACTTGCCGCCGGACATTTCCTTCACGTGTTTCGCAAAGATTTCAGCAGCACCAAAAATCGTATCCAGCGCCTTGGGGAAGCTGGACGCCAGACGCCAGCGCACTGCGGCCTGAGCATGAACTGCGGGAGCTGCACCGGCAGCCAATACGCCGGCAATACCTGCGTTTTTGATAATTGAACGACGATCCATTCGCTTTTCTCCGGTAATTGTGTTGTAACCAGCTTGAAGCGCAGATCTTCCGCGCATCAAGGACTGTGTAAGTCAAGCGCGATTGTAGGAATGCGAATAACCCTACTCGTGGGGGTTTTCCCTCGGCAACAGGCTCTTTTCAACAGGCATTCAGCTTCCTGCAAGCCAAGCCTCGCAAGCTGCGGGCTTGACTGACATCAGTCTTACACGACGCGCACGAGGTGCGTCAGCAAATTGCCGAATCGTTGGCGCACAGACGCTTGGATGCCGGCGGCATCCAGCCCCTGCATTTGCAGCAGATATGCAGGGTCACCATGCTCAATAAACTCATCCGCCAAGCCCAGCTGAAGGACTGGGATGGACAGCTTGGCTGCCTGCAGCGCTTCGAGAACTGCGCTGCCTGCGCCTCCCATGGTGGCGCCCTCTTCCACCGTCACCAATGCACTGTGCGTGGCCGCCACTTGCAGCAGCAACTCGGTATCCAAAGGCTTGGCCCAGCGCATATTCACCACTGTGGCGCCCAATGCTTCAGCAGCCACTAGCGCCGGATACAGCAAAGTGCCGAACGCCATTATGGCGATGTTGCCACCCTGCTTGCGGATCTCACCTTTGCCAAAAGGCAAACCTTCCAAAGAACTGCTGACTTCCACACCGGCGCCACTACCACGCGGGTAGCGCACGGCCACCGGATGGTTTTGCGCATATGCAGTGCTGAGCAACTGGCGGCATTCGTTTTCATCCGCGGGGCAAGCAACGCTCATGTTGGGAATGCAGCGCAGGAAAGGAATGTCATAGGCACCGGCGTGGGTGGCTCCGTCAGCACCAACCAGGCCTGCGCGGTCCAGCGCAAACACGACTGGCAAGTTTTGTAGCGCCACGTCGTGGATCAGCTGGTCATAGGCACGCTGCAGGAAGGTGGAATAAATCGCCACCACCGGCTTGAGACCCTCGGTGGCCAGTCCACCTGCAAAGGTCACTGCGTGCTGCTCGGCAATGCCCACATCGAAGTAACGCTGGGGGAAGCGCTTTTCAAACTCCACCATGCCGGAGCCCTCGCGCATGGCTGGAGTAATGCCCACCAAGCGCTCGTCAGCGCCCGCCATGTCGCACAACCACTGGCCGAATACTTGGGTAAACGTGGTTTTGGCAGGCGTGGTGGATTTCACCAGCCCCACGGCGGGGTCAAACTTGCCCGGGCCGTGGTAGGCCACCGGGTCCGCCTCAGCCAGCTTGTAGCCCTGGCCTTTTTTGGTCACCACATGCAGGAACTGCGGGCCTTTGAGCTGCTTGATGTTCTCCAGCGTCGGGATGAGCGAGTCGAGGTCATGCCCGTCGATGGGGCCTATGTAGTTGAAGCCGAATTTCTCGAACAGCGTGGCCGGCACCACCATGCCCTTGGCCTGTTCTTCGAGGCGCTTGGCCAGCTCAAACAGGGGCGGCGCGCCCTTGAGCACGCTCTTGCCCACGCTTTTGGCAGCCGCATAAAACTGACCACTCATCAATTGGGCCAGGTAGCGGTTCAGCGCGCCTACGGGCGGGCTAATGCTCATGTCGTTGTCATTCAGGATCACCAGCAAGCGGCAGTCCTCGACACCTGCGTTGTTCAGGGCCTCAAAAGCCATGCCGGCAGTCATGGCGCCGTCGCCGATCACGGCGACCGAATAGCGGTCTTCCCCCTTGATGCGGGAGGCCAGCGCCATACCCAGTGCGGCGGAAATTGAGGTGCTGGAGTGGGCAGTGCCAAAGGTGTCGTACTCGCTCTCATCACGGCGGGGAAAGCCGGACAAGCCGCCGAACTGGCGCAGGCTGTCCATGCGGTCGCGACGACCGGTCAGAATTTTGTGCGGGTAGGTCTGGTGACCCACGTCCCAAACGATGCGGTCATCCGGCGTATTGAACACGTAATGCAATGCCACCGTCAGCTCCACAGTGCCGAGGTTGGAGCTCAGGTGCCCACCCGTGCGGGCCACGCTGTGCAACAGGTAGTTGCGCAACTCGTCCGCCAGCGTCCGCAATTGCGGACGCTGCAACTGCCGCAAGGCGGCCGGATCGTCGATGGTGGCCAACAAGGGCGTTGCAGAGGGATTGCTGGATGACATTTGCTATTCTTTTAGTAGCTACTCGCGCACATTCCATGAGCGCCAGAGACCGATTTCATATAAATAATTGCTCGCCTGTCTTTCAATGGGCGCGGTGCACCACCATGCCGGCCAGGGCCCGCAGGGCAGCGGTATCGGGCAGACCGCTGGCATCGAGCGCGTCCAGCGCTTGGGTGTACAGGCTGAGCGCGTAGTCGCGGCTGGCTTGCAGGCCCATCAAGGACACATAGGTGGGTTTGTCGTTGTCGGCATCCTTGCCGGCGGTCTTGCCCAGCGTCGCAGAATCTGCTGTCACGTCCAGAATGTCGTCCACCACCTGGAACGCCAGGCCAATCGCGGCGCCATAAGCCTCCAAACCGGACAGAACCTGTGCAGTAGGTTGGGCACATTGGGCACCCATGACGACGCTGCCTTGCAGCAAGGCACCGGTTTTGAGCTGGTGCATTTCGCGCAACTGGTTCTCCGTGAGTGGCAGTCCCACGCTGGCCAGGTCGATCGCCTGGCCACCGGCCATGCCGGAACTGCCGGCCGCGCGCGCCAACAAGCCGCACAAACGGGCCTGCACAGTGCAGGGCACAGAGCCATCCAAGGGGGTCAAAAATTCAAAGGCCAGCGCCTGCAAAGCGTCGCCAGCCAGCAAGGCACTGGCCTCGCCAAACTGCACATGTACGGTAGGTTTGCCACGGCGCAGCACATCGTTGTCCATGCAGGGCATGTCGTCGTGCACCAGCGAGTAGGCGTGAATCAGTTCCACCGCGCATGCAGCCCGCAAAGCCGCGGCATCACAGCCATGGCCCAATTCCGCCACCGCCTCGTGGGCGGCCAACACCAACAGGGGCCGCAGGCGCTTACCACCGTCCAGCACGGCGTAGCGCATGGCGTCTACCAAAGCAGCCGGGGCCCCATGGTCCACACCCTGCGGTGCATCTGCGGTGATCCAGGCTTCCAAGGCGCGCTCCACGCGGTCCAGGCGCTCGCGCATCCAGGTGTCCAGTTCAAAATCAACTGTCATGTCTGCGGCCTGGCTCATTGGGCTTTCCAAGGTTTCAGCACACCGTCGTCCAACACCTTGATCTGGTCTTCCACCGCCTGCAGCTTGTCGCGGCAGTGCTGCAGCAGCGCGGCACCGCGTTGGTAGTTGGTAAGCAGCTGGTCCAAGGGCAGGTCGCCGGACTCCAGGCGCGCGACAAGCCCTTCCAGTTCGGCCATGGCCGCTTCATAGGTGGCAGGGAGCGCGGTGGCGTCGGGTTGGGATGGGCTGGCCTTGGGCATGGGTGGAGCAATCTGAAGCAAACCGCGATTTTAGGCGCATAGCGGGTGGGCAACTGTCTCTAAGGCAGAGTGCCTGATACGGGGTGCGGGTACAATCGCCCCTCCCGCTTCCGGCCACCCGCTTCTGGACTGGCCGGCTCCCATTCACCGCGCACTTTGGTGCATCCCCCTGTGGGGAGTCTTTAGGTCAGGTCACCCATGTCTGATTTAAGTCTTCAACTGCAGCAGGCGAACAGCCAACTACCAGTTTCGAGCTACTTTGACCCGGCGCTCTACGCGCTTGAAATGCAAAGTATCTTTCAGCAAGGGCCCCGCTATGTGGGGCACTCTTTGAGCGTCCCCCACGTCGGGGACTACTACGCCCTGCCCCAGGAAAACGGGGGCCGAGCGCTGGTGCGCAATGCCGGTGGCATTGAGCTCATCTCCAACGTCTGCCGCCACCGCCAGGCCATCATGCTCAAGGGGCGTGGCTCGCTCACGCACAGCGGCAACCAGGTGCAAAGCGGCAACATCGTCTGCCCGCTGCACCGCTGGACCTACAGCGGCGCCCATGCGGGCCAGAATGGCAGCCAGAGCGGCACGCTGATCGGCGCGCCCCACTTCGCCCACGACCCGTGCCTGAATCTCAACAACTACAAGCTGCAGGAATGGAACGGCCTGCTGTTTGAAGACGCACGTGCCCAAGGTGGTGTGGACGTGGCAGCCCAACTGGCGAACATGGGCCCGCGTGCCGACCTGAGCTTTGAGGGCTATGTGCTCGACAAGGTGGAGATGCACGAGTGCAACTACAACTGGAAGACCTTCATTGAGGTGTATCTGGAGGACTACCACGTAGGCCCCTTCCACCCCGGGCTGGGCCAGTTTGTGACCTGTGACGACCTGCGCTGGGAGTTCAAGGACAACTACTCGGTGCAAACCGTGGGTGTGGCCAACCGCCTAGGCAAGGCCGGCAGCCCGACTTACGAGCGCTGGCACAAGGCCCTGCTGGGCTACCGCAACAACGTGCCCCCGCAGTACGGCGCCATCTGGCTCACCTACTACCCCCACATCATGGTGGAGTGGTACCCGCATGTGCTGACCGTGTCCACCCTGTTCCCCATGGGCGTGAACAAAACCATGAATATGGTGGAGTTCTACTACCCCGAAGAGATTGCCGCCTTCGAGCGCGAGTTTGTGGAAGCCCAACAGGCAGCCTACATGGAAACCTGCATCGAAGACGACGAGATCGGCGAACGCATGGACGCCGGCCGCCGCGCCTTGTTTGACCGCGGCGACAACGAAGTCGGCCCTTACCAAAGCCCCATGGAGGACGGCATGCAGCACTTCCACGAGTGGTACCGGCGCAAGCTGGGCAGCGCTGTCGGTCGCTGAAATTTACTATCAAAAACATAGCTGCTCGCGCAAATTCCATGGGCGCTAGCGGCTCTTTTTATTACTAAACACCTATGCAAGCTCTGTGGATGGTCCTGGCCTCGTTCTGGTTCGCGCTGATGGCAGTGGGCATCAAGTACGCGTCCAACAGCTTTGGCACCTTTGAGCTCGTGTTCTACCGGGGCCTGGTCAGCATTGTGTTCATGGGCATCGTGGTGCGGGCCAGTGGTTCCAGCCTGCGCACCCCGGTGCCGCTGATGCACGTGTGGCGTAGCACCATCGGTGTGGTGTCTCTGGGCAGCTGGTTTTACGCCATTGCCCACCTGCCACTGGCCACAGCCATGACACTGAACTACATGAGCGGCGTCTGGGTGGCTGCCTTTGTGGTGGGCGGTGCCCTGCTCTACGGCAAAGAGCAACCACAGGGCGCGCTCCTGGGCACGGTGCTAATGGGCTTTGTGGGCGTGGTCATGACCCTGCGCCCCACCATCGACCAGAACCAGCTGTTTGCCGGCCTGATCGGCTTGCTCTCCGGCCTGGGCGCTGCACTGGCCTACATGCAGGTAACGGCGCTGGGCAAGATCGGCGAACCAGAAGAGCGCACCGTGTTTTACTTCTCGGTAGGCAGCGCGGTGGTCGGCGCTGTGGGCATTGCCTTCACGGGCTTCACCCCATGGAGCGAGGTGGATTGGCGGGATGCCGTCTGGGTCATTCCCATCGGCGTGCTGGCGTCCTTGGGTCAATGGTGCATGACCCGCGCCTACCGTAAAGGCGCCACGCTGGTGGTGGCCAGCATGCAGTATTCGGGCATTGTGTTCGGGGTGATCTTCAGCCTCGTGCTGTTCGGCGATCAGATTCCGACGCTCGGCTGGATAGGCATTGCCGTGATCGTGACCAGCGGCGTGCTGGCCACCGTGCTGCGCACCCGCCTGCTGCCGCACACGCCTGCCGAGGAACACTAGGCCAGCCTTAACCGAGACTGGAGCGGATAGCTTCCAGATACGTGCGCACCGATTGTTGTGTGGTGAGCCCTATGGCGATCTGCAAAGCGGCTTCGACATCCGCCTTGGAGCCGTCGCTTTGCAAGCGCAGCAAATGCGCTTTGGCAACCCACCAAGGCTGGAACGACTGGGTCAGGGATCTGTCCATCGCGTCCAGTTGCGCGAGCCCTTCGTTCACATTGCCGGACTCGCCCATCGCCACTGCACCGGCAACCAAGGCTCCCTGCGTGGGGAAATGCGCGTTGATTTGTCGGTAGAGCGAATCGATGCCCCGCCAGGGCGTCTCCCCCGTAAAGAGGCGTTGACAATGTGCAGACTGGACAGCGGCTTCCAGCTGAAAAGGGCCCGGCCGCCGTTGCTGCGCGGCAATCCACAGCATCTGATCCGCGCGCAAGATCACGTCGCGATTCCACCGTTGCACGTCCTGCTCGGCCAAAGGAATGAACTCGCCGGACGGCCCCGTCCGGGCATCCCGCCGTGCGTCACAAAACATCATCAAGGCGTGCAAACCCCGGGCTTCCGGTTCCTCGGGCAAGAGAGCGCACACAATGCTGCCCATATACAGCGCTTCTTCCCGCAGATCGGTAATGCGGGTCTCTGCGCCATCTACGGCGTCCAAAGCCAGCCCAAAGGCTCCGTAAATGGACTCGAGCACATACCCGAGCCTCTCGGGCAACTCCGCCAGCTCGGGCTCTTCAAACCGGATGGCAGTATCGCGAATTTTTTGTTTGGCACGCACCAGTCGCTGCGCCAGGGTTGTGGGCGAAACCATCAAGGCAGGCGCCATGTCCGCCACCTGCAAACCCAGAACCACCTGCAGCATGAGCGGAATCCGCACTTTTTCATCAATGGCCGGGTGGGCACACACAAACATGAGCTTGAGCCGTGCATCAGGTACCACAGGGCGCTCCTCCTGAATGGCCTCTTGCTCAAGAAGCACCGTCACCGCAGGATCAAAGCGGACCTGGTCATGCCGGGCAACCTGTAGCAACTTGCGCTTCGCCACCGTCAAGATCCACGCGTCCGGCGATGCGGGTACCCCACTGACGGGCCACACCTCCAACGCCTTCAGCAGTGCATCATTCAAGGCATCTTGCGCGGCGGCAATGTCGCGCCACTGCCATGCCAGGTAAGACACCAAACGGCCATACGACTCCCGGGCCGCCAACTCGGCGGCCCTGAACGCAGCGCGGGAATCAGCCAACACTCACTTCGGCGCGGACATCACCAGCACAGGCCGTACTTCGGTCGTACCGGTCAAGGCACTGGGGCTGCGTGCGGCCCACTCCAAGGCGTCATCCAAACTCGGGACCTCAATAATGAAATAGCCACCGATATGCTCTTTGGTATCTGCGTAAGGCCCGTCGTGAATCACACGCTTGCCATTGCGCAATTGAACCTGGGTACCGGTGTGGGGTTCCTGCAGACCATTGCCTTGAACAATGATTCCGGACTGGCCCATCGCGCCGATATAGGCGTTCCATGCGCCCCAATAAGCAGGCGCAGTCTCAGGGTTGGCGCGTTGGGCCAAATCTTCGGCGGTCTCTTTGTGTATCAACATGAATTGCATGGTTTTCTCCTGAAAAAAATGACTTCAATATAAGTAAGGTGAAACGAGTAACCAACCGACTACCAGCTGGCGCGCCGGACTTGGCGCATGGAAACCCACAGCAAACCTGCAGCAATGAGCACTACGGTGGTGAGAATGGCGACCTGCCCCATTCCGAAAGCCTGGAAGACACCTTGCGTGATGTCACCCACATAGAGCACCAAATATGCGACCAGAGAAACCGCAAAGACAGGGCGTGACCATGGCGAACGCAATAGCAGCAACAAGCAACCCAGCGCGCCACCGAACACTCCGGTAGCAAAGGCGACCGTCATCCACGACGGCAAGCTGACATACAGCTCCGCCTGTTCTTCGGTCATTCCGTTGCTCATCAGGCTGCCCACTGAGCCTTGCACGGTGGGCAGAAACTGGATGATTCCAAAAATATTCCATGCCAGCCCCAAAATGGCCACGGGCCAGAACCATTTGGGCAGGGCCCGTTGCGCGTTGTCTTCAGACATGAGTGATCTCCAAGGTGAGAGCCCGAGCATTATTGCGTTGGCTCATTCATGTGATGCTTGGATGAACCTCCAATCGACAAGGCGCAGAAAAAAGTTTTCGGTTTCGCTTAAATTGGCTGGATTGGACGATGTCCCAAGCGAGGCTAGACTCAAGTTCATCGCGATTTTCAAAGTCTCCCGGACCTTTTGTCGGCCATTTGGCCCCCCATTTGTCAGACCAGCCGCCTCCCAACTCCATGACCTATACCACCCTGATCTCCGTCGCCCAGCTGCAATCCCTGCAAGCCAGCGCCACGCCTGCCGTCGTTTTCGACTGCAGCTGCGACCTGATGCAACCCGAAAAGGGCCCTGCCCAATATGCCGAGAGCCATATTGCCGGCGCCCTCTACGCCCATCTGGACAACAACCTCAGCGCCAAGGGCGACCCGGCGGTCACCGGCGCACAGTCGGGCGGGCGCCACCCGCTCCCTGCGCGCGAATCGTTCGCCCAATGGCTGGGCGGCGTGGGCGTCAAAAACACCGACCAGGTGGTGGTGTATGACCGCCAAGGCGCCAATTACTGCGGCCGCCTGTGGTGGATGCTCAAGTGGTTGGGCCATGCGAACGTGGCTGTGCTGGACGGCGGCTTCCAAGCCTGGCAGGCAGCGGATGGTGCGGTCAGCCGCGGTGATGAACCTGCGCGCGCACCCTCTACCTTTACGGTGGCCGACCCGCTGGTGGCTTTGCGCAGCAGCGACCAGGTGCTGGCCCGCCTGGGCAAGCCTACCCAGCATGTGCTGGATGCGCGAGGTGCCCCGCGCTTCCGTGGCGAAACCGAGCCGATTGACCCGGTGGCCGGCCACATCCCCGGCGCCTTGAACCGGGTTTTCAGCAACAACTTAGGCGCCGATGGCTTCTTCAAGCCGGCCGCTGTGCTGCGAGCCGAGTTCGAGGCCCTGCTGGGGCAGCGGCAAGCGGAGCACGTGGTGCACCACTGCGGCAGCGGCGTAAGTGCTGTGCCCAATATCCTCGCCATGGAGATTGCCGGTTTGCAAGGCAGCGCCTTGTTTGCCGGCAGCTGGAGCGAGTGGTGCAACCGGCCGGGCTTCCCGGTAGCGCAAGGCTGAGACCCCGCTTACACTGCGGCCTCATGATCTTGCCGAGCCTCAGCCTTCCCGCCAAGCGCCTGGCCGCCGACCTGATGGTGGTGCTCGGCGTGGTGGTGGCGGGACTGCTGAGTACGGCTGCGGTCTACAGCAACTTGCGAGAGGCCGAGGCACTGCGGATCTACGAGCAGCGCAGCGCACTGGCCGAAACCGTACTCGGCGCCCTGGACCACGACGCTACCAGCACTATCGAAGCCGTGCGTGGTGCGGCCCTCATGGCCGAAATGCAGCCCGCCATGACCCGGGCCCAGTTTGACCTGTACGCCAACCGCCTCAAGATGGCGCACCCCACCGTAGCAGCCCTCGAGTGGCAAAAAATGGAAGCTTCGGAGGGCTTTGTTTTCCCGACGAACCTGAAAGAGTGGACGCACCTGGCCCGCCCCCTGTTGGATGAGGCCCAGAAAGACGCGCGGGTCGTAGGCACACCCATTGCCACCGGTGCATTTGCTGCCGTCACACCTTTGGCAGAAGGCGCCAAGCCTGCCGTGATCATCACCGTGCCGGTGTACCAGCGCAGTGCGGACACGGACAGTATCAGCCGCCATATCGGCTTCATCAATGCGCTGGTGGATGTCGGTACGCTGGCCCGGAACGCGGCCTATCAGGCAGAGGCCGCAGGCAATGAGTTGATCGTCCGCGACAGAGAGACCGAGGGTGATGCCCCCTTGTTCACCTCGATGGGAGCCGCGGCACATACGCCGGGGCACGACAAAGACAGCGCCCACCGGGAAAGCGCAGATTACGCCCTGGAGTTGAACTTCGGTTCCCGCAATTGGGAACTGCTGCTGCACCCCAAACCCGAATTGCTGAATTCCGGCTGGGTACATCAGGCCACCTTCGCATTGGTATTGGGCTTGCTGGTCACTGCCCTGCTCACCATCCTGCTGACACGCAGCCAGATCAACCGCAGACGGTCCGAAACCGCCATCGCGCACGAGCAAGCCCTGCGAGATGAATTGTTGGCAGAGCAATACCGCCTGAAAGAGGTGGTGGAGAGCACCGGTGTTGCCATCTGGGAATACGACTTGCTTAACCGCTTCCTCAGTGTCAGCGAGCGCTGGCACGTGGTCAGCGGCTACAGCCGCGAGGAGCTGGGCGACAACGTGCTCACGAGTTGGCTGGCAATGGTGCATCCTGAGGACCGCCCCCGCATCAGCGCCACCTTCGCGGACCTGACGAACCTGCAGGGCGACCGCTTTGAGTACGAATACCGCATGCGCCAGAAAGACGGCCAATGGATGTGGGTCCAGTCTCTGGCTCACATCGTGGCGCGGGATGGGAATGGCCGCCCGACCAAATTTGCCGGCATCAATCTGGAGGTCACCCAGCAAAAGGAGGCGGAGATCCGCATTCATGCCCTCAACGCCAGCCTCGAGGCCCAGATGCAGGAAGCCATGGCGCGCAGTGAGGCCCGCGCCACTCTGGGTACCCTGATTGCCAGTGTGTCACACGAAATGGCGACACCCATGGGCAACAGCATGATGACAGCCAGCACCCTGGTCGCCCAGGCTAACCAGTTTGAGCAGCAAATGGTGGCGGGCACCTTGAAACGCTCGGAATTGGCGCAGTTTGTAGGCCAAGTGCAAAGCGGCAATGAGTTGCTACTGCGCAACCTGGAACGCGCTGTTGCTCTGCTCAAGAACTTCCGTCAAGTGGCGGCCGACCAAGCCAGCGAGCAGCGCCGCACTTTTGACCTGCAACAGGGCTTGCGCGAGATTCTGGATACCTTGGCGCCCAGTCTCAAACGCCAGAGTCACACGGTAATGCTGGAGGCGCCTGAAGGTATCCGCATGGACAGCTACCCCGGCCCTTTGGGCCAGGTCCTCATCAACCTCATCAACAACGCCTACCTGCATGCCTTCGAGGGGATGGAGCACGGCGAAGTCCGCATCAGCGCCACGGCCGATGAGAACAACGTCACACTGGTCTGCACCGACAACGGCCGCGGTATCGCTCCGGACACCTTGGAGAAAATGTTTCAGCCCTTTTTCAGCACACGCATAGGGCGCGGCGGCACCGGTCTGGGCATGTCCATCGTCGAAAACCTGGTGAAAGCGACCCTGGGCGGCACCCTGGAAGTGCAGTCCACGGTGGGCCAGGGCACCACCGTCACCATCACACTGCCGCGCAGCGCACCCGAACCCCGGCAGGAAGAGGAAGGTGCCTGAAGCGCCCCACTCCGCTCTTTCTTTAAAGGCCGAAACCTGAGCCTGCCCCCAGCAAGGTGGCGATACCCAAGACGGCAAAAATGGCTGCCGCAATCGAGTGCACCAGTTTCATCGGAATCTTGTTAGCCAGCTTGTCGCCAGCAAACACAGCTGGCACGTCGGCGATCAACATGCCCAGTGTGGTGCCTATGACCACCATCACCGGTGTCGCGTAATGGGCGGCCATGGCCACCGTGGCGATTTGGGTCTTGTCGCCCATTTCGGCCAAGAAGAAGGTGATTAGCGTGGCACCGAAGACACCGAAGCGGCCGGCAATCCGGGTTTCTTCGTCTTCAATTTTGTCGGGAATCAGCGTCCAGATGGCCATACCCAAGAAGGACGCGCCAAGCACCCAGCGCAAGACTTCGGGGCTAATGGCTGTGGTAATCCATGCGCCGAGGGCGCCTGCCAGGCCATGGTTGACGATAGTGGCGGCCAGAATGCCCAGCACGATGGGCAATGGCTTTTTGAAGCGAGCCGCGAGGATGAAAGCAAGGAGTTGGGTTTTGTCACCGATTTCGGCCAGAGCGACCACACCGGTAGAGACGAGAAGGGATTCCATGAGCACGAGTTCCAAGGCCGGTAGAAGACAAATGACCACGGCACATCACCGGCCAAGGCGGATGTGCGGTGGTCAAAGGTCTTGCCAAGACTGAACTGCTGGCGCCAGGGTCTGCGGACCCAGTGTGTTGACGCAAGCCTCTTGCAACGCAAGAGAGGCTACTCCCCAATGACAGAAGTCCTATTGTACCGGCTTCACCTCCGCAGCCGGTTTCTCGCGCAACACCCAGCGCTTCAAGCGACCCAAGAGATGCTCCAGATCGTCCACTACCGTGAACACCGATGGGATCACCAAGAGGCTGAGCACGGTGGAGGTGATCAGCCCACCGATCACCGCGACCGCCATCGGACTGCGGAAGCTGCTGTCCGCAGCGCCCCAGCCCACGGCCAGTGGCACCATGCCGGCGCCCATGGCGATAGTGGTCATCACAATCGGCCGCGCACGCTTGTGGCAGGCGTCAATGAGCGCGTCAAACCGGCTCATTGGAGCAGCCACGGTGTGACCATCACTGCCATCGCTACCCCGGCGCGCCAGGATCGCATACTCCACCAACAGAATCGAGTTCTTGGTCGCAATGCCCATCAGCATGATGAGCCCAATGAGGGACGGCATGGAGAAGCTCTGGTTCACCACCAGCAAGCCCACAAACGCGCCCCCCAAGGACAGTGGCAGCGCCGCCAGAATGGTGAAGGGCTGCAAGAAGTCCTTGAACAACAGCACCAGCACGATGTAGATGCACAGCACCCCGGTCAGCATGGCCAGGCCGAAGCTGGCAAACAGCTCGCCCATGACTTCAGCGTCACCCAACGCCAACTGCTTCACGCCGGGCGGCAGGTTGGTGATCGAGGGCAGCTTTTGCACGGCCTCTGTCACATCGCCCAACGGCGCGCCGGAGAGCTCGACTTCAAAGGTGATGTTGCGTGAGCGGTTCAGGCGGTCGATCACCGCCGGGCCACCGGCCACTTCAAGCGTGGCCACCTGACTCAGCATGACAGGGCCTTTGACGCCGGGCACCGCGAGTCGGCCCAGCAAGTCTAGGTCCTGGCGCGCGGAGTCATCCAACTTCACCACAATCGGCACTTGCCGCTGGCTGAGGTTGAGCTTCGCAAGCGAAGTGTCATAGTCGCCAACGGTTGCAATGCGCAGGGTCTCGCCAATAGAGGCACTGGTGACACCCAAGTCAGCGGCCTTCGCAAAGTCGGGGCGTACTGCAATTTCAGAGCGGATCAAACTCGCGCTGGAAGTGATGCTGCCCAAACCGGGAATGGTGCGCAGGTCGCGCTCCACCGCAGCGGCAGCACTGGCCAAGGCCAGAGGGTCTTCGCCGGTCAGCACCAGTTGGTACTTCTCGCCACTGCCGCCCAAGCCCACCTTGCTACGGATGCCGGGCACTTCGGCCATGGCCGCGCGGATGGCGTTTTCAATGCCTTGCTTGCGGGGGCGCTTGCCGCGCTCGGTCAGCAACACCGTGAGCGTGGCCTTGCGGACCTCGGTGGTACCCGGAGGCGCGAACGGGTCGGAGCCTGCTGCACCACCACCGATGGTTGTATAGATGCTCTGGATGTGGTCGACCTTGCCCAGCAACTGGCGGGCATGCTCTGCCGCATCGCGCGTTTGCTTCAAGGTGGAACCGGGAGGCAACTCGATGTACACCTGCGTCTGTGAGTTGTCATCCGGCGGAATGAAGCCGGTAGGCAACAGGGGGATCAGCATGATGGAGCCCACAAAGAAGGCCGCAGCGGCACCCATGGTGATCCAGCGGTGGCTCAGCGCCCAACGGCTTGCGCGCATGTAAGCGCCCATCCAGAACGGGTCTTTGTGTTCGCGCGGGCTGCGCTTCATGATGTAGGCGGCCATCATGGGCGTGAGCACCCGGGCCACCACCAGCGAGGCGAACACCGCGAGTGCTGCCGTCCAGCCGAACTGCTTGAAGAACTTGCCGGGAATGCCGCTCATGAACGCGGTGGGAAGAAACACCGCAATCAGGGTGAAGGTGGTCGCAACCACCGCCAAGCCAATTTCGTCGGCCGCTTCCATGGCCGCCTGGTAAGGCGTCTTGCCCATGTTCAGGTGGCGCTCTATGTTCTCGACCTCCACAATCGCATCGTCGACCAGCACGCCGATCACCAAAGAGAGCGCCAACAGTGTCACAGTATTGATGGTGAAGCCCAGATACGCCATGCCGATAAAGGCAGGAATCGCGGACAAGGGCAGAGCAACCGCAGACACAAAGGTCGCACGCCAGTTGCGCAGAAACAGCCACACCACAATCACCGCCAGCAAGGCGCCTTCGTAAAGCATGGTCATGGAGGCATCAAACTCTTCGGCCACGGGCTTCACAAAGTCGAAGGCCTGGGTGAGTTCGATGTCGGGGTGCTGGGCCTTGAGTTCGTCCAAGGCTGCGTTTACTGCGGCGCCGACTTCCACCTCGCTGGCACCTTTGCTGCGAGTGATCTCGAAGCCCACCACCGGCACGCCGTTAAGCAGCGCGGCCGCGCGGGGCTCAGCAATCGTGTCTTTGACGGTGGCTACTTGGTCGAGGCGCACGCGCTGTCCGTTGGAGAGTGTCAACTCCAGATTGGCCAGTTCTTCGGCGGTTTTGACGGTAGCCAGTGTGCGCATGGGCTGCTCGCTACCACCCAGGTCGGCGCGGCCACCTGCGCTCTCGGTTTGCACCTGTTTGAGTTGGCGCGAAATGTCTGCAGCGGTAGCGCCCAGGCCTTGAAGCTTCATGGGGTCGAGGGCGACCTCCACCTCGCGGGTCACCCCACCCACGCGCACTACCGAGCCCACACCCTTCACGCCCAGCAAGCGGCGTGAAACGGTGTTGTCCACAAACCAGCTCAGCGCTTCGTCATCCATCTTGGACGAACGGATGGTGAGCGCCAGAATGGGCGCGCCCGACAGGTTCACCTTGTTGATCACCGGATCGCGCACATCGCTGGGCAGCTCACTGCGCACGCCCTGCACGGCGCTGCGCACTTCGTCCAGCGCCTCTTGAGTGGGCTTCTCCAGGCGGAATTCGGCGGTGATCGTGACGCCACCGTCCTGCACCTTGGTGTAGATGTTTTTCAGGCCCTGGATGGACGCAATCGCGTTCTCCAGTTTGCGGGCCACTTCGGTTTCCAGCTGGGCCGGCGCTGCACCGGGCAGGCTGGCCGAGATGGTGATGTTGGGCAGCTCCAGGTCAGGGAACTGCTGCACCTTCATGCTGTTGAAAGCCAGCATGCCCGCGAAGGTCAGCATCACAAAGAGCATGACCGCCGGAATGGGGTTTTTGATCGACCACGAGGAGACGTTCATGCTGCCTCCTGCCGAGCCGCCTCAAAGGAGGCAGACGCTCCCTCGGGGGGCAATGAACGCATGTGAATGTGGGGGCTCATGTGCTTTGCTCCTTATTTCGTAGCTGCTTGCGCAGGTGCTACGGGCGCTGCAGCCGCTTTTGGCTTGGAATCTGCAGCGTCCACCACCTTCACGGTGTCGCCTTCACTCAGGAAACTGCCGCCGCTCGCCACCAGCTTGTCTTCAGGCTTCACACCGCTTTGGATTTCGATTTGCTCTCCCACCACGCGGCCGGTCTGCACCTTAAGTTGGCTGACTTTGCTGTCAGTGCCCACGCGGTACACGTAGCTGAAACCGTCGCGAACGACGACTGCGGTTTGTGGCACCGTCAATGCGCCGGTGCTGCCCAACTCAAACTCACCACGGGCATACATGCCGGGCTTGAATGCGCCACCTAGCGACTGGCCGGCCGTCGACGCAGCCAACAAGTCCACATACACTAGGCCGTTGCGGGTAGCAGCATCCACGGTAGGCGCCAACATGCGCACCTTGCCCTTGGCCTGCACGCCACCGGGCGAGGTGACCAGCACCGTCATGCCGGGTTTGATGCGGGCAAACTCCGCCGAGGTCACTTCACCCCGCCACTCCAGCCGCCCTTGGCGAATGAGCTTGAACATCTCGGTGCCCGCCCCCACCACTGACCCCACACTGGCGCTGCGGGCAGAGATGATGCCGCTGTCGGGCGCGAGCAATTGGGTTTGCTTCAGGCGCAGCAACTGGGCGTCCAGTTGAGCTTGGGCAGACGCCACGCGCGCTTTGGCGGTGGCTTCTTGCGTGAGGTACTGGTTGATCTGCTGGGCGCTGATGGCGCCGGTGCCCTGTACCGCACGCGCGCGATCGCCGTTGGCCAGCGCTTCCGCCGCATTGGCCTGCGCTTCGTTGAGGCTGGCGCGTGCCAGCGCCACATCGGCTTGCACGCTTTCAGACGCAAAGGTCGCCAGCACCTGGCCGCGCTTCACGCTGTCGCCCACACCCGCGTGTAGCTCAGCCACGCGCAGGCCGCTGGCCTCTGAGCCCACACTGGCTTCTTGCCAGGCGGCGACACCGCCATTGGCCGACAGCTTGACGGGCAGCTGGCTGTTCTTGGCCTGCACCGTGGACACGGTCAGCGCGGCTTTGGGCGCAGCAGCGGCCTTGGGGGCATCGGCCGCCTGCGTGCGGGTGGCAAACAGGCCGAGGCCGGCAAGGGTCAGCACACTGGCGGTCAGGAGACTCAGGGTCAGGGGCTTGAAGTGAAATTGGTTCATGGCTTTGCTCTCAAAGAGGTGACAACAAAAATTCGGGGAATGGTGCGGGAGGTATGCGGGAGTTGTGCGCGACTTATGAGGGAGTTAGGGGCGTGGCTGATCGGCGACGCTTGAGGTGATGTCCGCGTTTAGGCGGTCTGGCTCGAAGCCGCCACCCAAAGCGCGGTAGAGCGACACCCAAGCGCGGTTGCGCTCCAGCCCTAGCGAGAGCTGGGCAGACTCCGCAGCCAACGCATTGCGGCGTGCGTCTTCCAGCTCCACCAAACTGGCCAAGCCTTGGCCGTAGCGGGCCTGGGTGGCTGCGAGCGACTCGGCATAGCCTGCGGTGGCCACAGCGGCATCCTGCTTGCGGGCATCGGTGCTTTGCAGGTTGACCAGTGCTTCTTCTACTTCGCGCACAGCCTGGCGCACCTTGCCGCGGTAGACCGACACGCTTTGCGCATAGGCCGCCTCGGCAGACACCACATTGGCCTTGCGCTGGCCGCCGTCAAACAGTGGCAATGTGACAGCCAAGGGGCCAAAGGACCAGGTATCCAGATTCGTCTCGCGCCCCATGCTGCTGTAGCGCAGCGCACCCACCGAACCGCTCAGGGTCAGGCGCGGGTAGCGCTGGGCTTTGGCACTGCCCACCTGGGCGCTGGCGACGATCACGTCGCGCTCTGCGGCAAACACATCGGGACGTTGGGTCAGGGTTTGTGCGGGCACGCTTGCTATGGAAACAGGAGCTGCTTGCGCACGCTCCATGGGCGCTGCAGCCAGTTTTTGTCGGAGATCCTGCTCAGGCAAGCCCGTCAGGGCCACCAGGGCTTTCACATCCAAGTCGCAGGCAGCCTGTTGTTGGGTCACGCGGCTGCTGCCATCGGCAGCGCTGGCGCGGGCCAAGGCGGCTACCGAAGGTGCCGCAAAACCGGCTTTGGCATTGAGCTCGGTCAGACGTGCGGTTTCTTGGCGGGATGCTGCGTCTTTGCGCGCCACACCGAGCAACTGGGTGCAGGTGGCGTAGCTGTAATAAGTGGTGGCCACTTCGGCGGCGACTGACACACGGGCGTCGTGCCACTGGGCCTGCGTACCCTGAAACTGCGCGTCCGCCGCATTGCTGACAGCGCGGTTGGCGCCCACCAGATCGAGCTCCCAGCTGGCTTGCAGACCTACCGATTGGGTGGTGGCCACCGGCACATCGGGCTGGCTCACGCCACGGCTGGCGCTGACGCTCGCATCCAGCTTGGGCAGCAAAGCCGCATTGGCGGTGGTGCGCTGCGCGCGGGCGGACTCTACCCTCGCCAGTGCCTGGGCCACATTGGGGCTGACGGCTTGTGCGGCATCGATCAGTTCCACCAACAGCGGATCGCCCTGCTTCTGCCACCACTGGGCCAGCGAGCCTACCGCCCCTTGGTGGGGCAGAGGAGCCTGCCATTGCAAGGCAGGAGCAGCATCGACTTTGGCGGGTGGCATGACGATGGCACATCCGCTCAACATGAGTGTGAGCACCAGTGCCACATAAGCAGGCTTGGGGGTTCGTAAATGCATGGGGTTCATGGGGCTTGAAGTGAGATGAATTCAGAGGAATGGGCGGGAGCCGGAGCTTTGGCGCGGCGTCGCAGCGCTTCGGCGTCCACCAGCACCAGGGCATAGGACACCAGACGGTCCAGATACGCATCCAGCGCCTGCGGCGTATTCACCAGGCCGGGGCGGATCTGGGTGTACAGGTCGTTGCCCACATGGAGCATGACGCCCAGGCCACTGATGGTGAAGGCGAGCCGGTGGATATCGTCATCCGCTTCAGCGAGCCCGACATGGCGGCAGAGCCCGCGGGTCAGGGCCATGTGGGCGGGGGCAATATTGGTGTCAATCTCTTGTTGCCAGGCGCCGGTAGGCTCCAGCATTTCGCGAAAGCAGAGCTTCATGTACTGCTGCTGGGTGACATGGCCCTGCTTGAGCGGCTCCAAAAAGCTGGACAACAAACCGCGGATCGCCTGTTCCAGCGACACATCGGTGCCCTCCAGTGCTTCGGGGGGCAAAGGCGGATTGGTGCGTGGGTCGGAAAACACGGCGCGGTACAGACCGGCCTTGTCACCGAAGTAGTAGCTGATGGACGCCACATTGGCCTGCGCAGCTAGGGCAATTTCGCGGATGGAGGTCTTGGCAAAACCCTGCTCCGCAAACAGTTGCAACGCAGCATCCAACAGGCGGTTGCGCGCTTCTACCCCATCACTGCGCGTGGGTTTGGCGGAAACGGACTCAGGCAAAGGAATCGACATAGGTGCCGATTCTAAGCATATAAATCAAACGTTTGATTAAATTATGATGACAAGCAGGGTTTTTCGCTCAGCAAAACAAGGATTCGCGGAAAACGCCCCCTGTCTGCAAATGGCACTCCATCGCTTGCGCCTGCAACACCACCACACCGGATTGCGCGGGCTCAAGCTCCAAGGAAAGTGGCATCTCCCACCGGGACGGCACGGACATTCGGAGTTGTGGCGATTGACCCTGCACGCGCAAACTGCCAGCCCGCACGCGCCCGAACAAGGTGGTGGTTGCAGCAGGCGTACAGCGCTGGAGTACCAGCTCCACTCCCTGCAAGAACCCGTTTACCGGCGTATCGCCAGGTACCTGCCGGGTCGCAGAAACGGCTGAAAAGATCACATGAAGATCGTCACCACGCCAAAGGGTTTGGCGGATTTCGGAGTCCGCGAACTCCATCTCAAACTCAGCCTGAGCGTCCATGGGTCAGGACGGACTTAGTGAGCGTGCGCTATGCTGCTGACGAGCGCGACCATTCCGATGCCCACACCCAACCACGCAATTTGTGCCGCAGTTTCCCGTGCGGTGAGCCGTTTTTGAAGCTGGGGAATCAAGTCCGCCAGCGCGACATAAATGAAGCTGCTGGACGCCACCGCCAGGAAATATGGAAGGTAGTCTTGCAGCTGGTCGACCAGCCAGTAACCGGTGATACCGCCCAACGCGGTCACTGCACCTGCCAGCGTGACCTTGATCAGGGCTGCCCTCTTGTTGCTGGAGCCTGCCCGCAGGACCATCAGGTCGCCCATATGGTGCGGCACTTCGTGGGCCAGCACCGCCAAGGCGGCAATAGCACCCAAGCGCAAATCTGCCACAAAGGCCGAGGCAATCAACACACCGTCTCCGAAGCAATGCACGCTGTCGCCGGTAAGCACCGCCCAACTGCCCGCGGGCTTGTCCGCGCCATGGCTGTGCCCGTGATGGTGGCCATGGTGAGCATGTCCGTGATCGTCATGCGCCTCGTGCCCATGCGCCGCAGGGCCGTGGTGGTGCTCGTGGCCGTGGTGCCAGAGCTCGGCTTTGTCCAGGAGAAAGAAAAAGACCAGCCCGACCAGAAGCACCAGAAACAAATCATGCGCGCCGGCCTGGCTTTCAAACGCTTCGGGCAGCAAATGCATGAAGGCGGTAGCCAATAAGGCCCCCGCCGCCAGACTCAACATATGCTGGGTGTAGCGGGCCAAAGCACCGAAACTCAGTGCCGCAGCCAGCCACACACTCCCTATGCCGGCCACGATTGTGCCGGCCACTATCGCCAGAAGAATCAAACAACGCCCTTTGCTTTGAACCAGGCCAATGCGCGCTTGAAGCCGTCAGCGGCTTCTTTTTCGCGATAGCTGGGGCGGTAGTCGGCATGGAAGGCGTGGCCTGCATCGGGGTACACCACGAACTGCGACGCCTTGGCAGCCTTGTTGCCTTTTTTGCCGGCTGCAGCCAAGGCCTTCTTCATTTCGTTCACGGTGTCCAACGGAATGCCGTTATCTTTGCCGCCATACAGACCCAAAACCGGTGCGTTCAAAGAGCCGGCAATGTCGACAGGGTTCTTGGGGGTGAGCTCGGAGAGGGTGCCCACCAAACGCCCGTACCATGCCACTCCGGCCTTCACGTCTTTATTGTGCGCAGCGTAGAGCCAGGTGATACGTCCACCCCAGCAGAAGCCTGTGATCGCCAGCTTCTTGAGGTCGCCACCGTTGTCGGCGGCCCAAACCAGGGCGCCATCCAGATCAGCCATGACCTGCTCATCCGGCACCTTGGAGACGACTTCTGCCAGCAACTTGCCGATATCGGTGTACTTGGAAGCATCGCCTTGGCGGGAATACAAGTCTGGGGCGATGGCCAGGTAACCGGCTTTTGCAAAACGGCGGCAGGTGTCAGCGATGTACTCGTGCACGCCGAAGATTTCCTGAACCACCAGGATCACTGGCAGATCGGTGCCGCCAGCGGGTGCTGCGTAGTAGAAAGGAACGGTGTAGCCGTCCACGTCGTAAATCTGCTCACCGGAGATGAGGCCATCGGCGGATGTCTTGATCGCAGTCTGCGCCATGATGGGCATCGCAGTGGCTGCGTAGCCCACGCCGAGCGCGGCCTTCAGGGCGGTGCGGCGTGTGGCACCAGCTTCCGTGCTGCGACCGGGGCGCAGGGAATCCAATTCATTCTTTAAATTTTCCAGCATGCGTGTCTCCATGTTTTAAGAAAACCAATCGCAAGTGTAGGCACTTGCGAGGCAACACGCAGACTACAGGAAAACCAAGGCGACCACTATTAGAACGTTTCCCAATCGTCGTCTCCACCGGCCGGAACAGTGCGGTTTGAGGCGGTGGCGACAGGTTTTTGCAAGCTTGGAACGGGTGCCGGAGCAGGCTTGGGAGCCGATGGCTTGGGCGCAGATGCTTTTGCGGTAGAGGCGCGAGCCTGAGGGCCTGAAGCCTGACCACTGCGGCGCTCAGGCCCCTTGAATGTCGGGCTGGATTTGCCGGAACGCACGGGCACCGAGGCCAGTGGTGTGCCGCCCTGGTTACCCGAGACCTTGAAAACGGCCACGGCTTGTTTCATGCGATCTGCTTGTTCGCGCAGGCTTTCCGCCGCTGCCGCACTCTCTTCCACCAGCGCAGCGTTTTGCTGGGTCATCTGGTCGAGATTGCCAATAGCCTGGTTCACGCCGGCGATACCACTGCTCTGCTCGTTGGCGGCCGAGGTGATTTCACCGATCACATCCGCTACGCGGCGCACTGATTGCACGATCTCTTCCATGGTGGAGCCAGCGTCTGTCACGAGCTGGGTGCCGGACTCCACTTTTTCCACCGAGGTGTTAATCAAGGCCTTGATTTCTTTTGCAGCTTCAGCACTTCGGCCTGCCAGAGAGCGCACTTCAGACGCCACCACCGCGAAGCCGCGGCCTTGCTCACCCGCGCGGGCCGCTTCCACCGCCGCGTTCAGCGCCAGGATGTTGGTCTGGAATGCAATGCCGTCAATCACGCTGATGATGTCGGAGATCTTTTTGCTACTGGCATCAATCTCTTGCATGGTGTGCACCACCTGGCTCACCACCTCGCCACCGCGCTGGGCGACGCTGGAGGCACTGGCCGCCAAGCCACTGGCCTGGCGGGCGCTGTCAGTGCTGTGCTGCACCATCTGGGTAATGCCGTCCATGCTGGAGGCCGTGGCCTGCAGGTTGCCGGAAGTCTGTTCGGTGCGCTGCGCCAAGTCGTTGTTGCCGGTGGCAATTTCAGCACTGGCAATCGCAATGCTGTCGGTACCACCACGGATCTCGGACACCATGCGTCCGAGGGAAATGTTCATCGCTTCCAGGGAATGCAACAGCTGACCGAATTCGTCAGTGCGGTCGGAATGCACCGAATGTGTCAGATCGCCCTCAGCGATGCGCGCAGCCAGGTCATTGGCCATATTGAGAGGCTCGCGGATGGAACGCACCAGCCAAGTCGTACCTGCAAAGATGGCTGCCACGATCACGGCCAGACTCACCAGAATGCCAGTGGTATTGGTCGCCCGCTTGGCCTCGATTTCCACCTGCAACTTTGCCGTCTGTTCTTTTTGAAGTTCAATGAATCGCTGCTGCTCAGCCAAATACACCTTCAAGGCGGGTTCGTACTCGGTGGTGAAGGCCTGCATGGCTTCTGCATCCTGCCCGGCTTTCTTAAGGTCACGTGCCTTGCCGCGAGAAGATAGAACCAACTTGCGTGCGTCTGCCACTTTCTTCAGCTGGGCTTTGTCTTCCTCGGTCTGGGCCATGCCCTCGATCTTGGTTTGCAGTTCCGTGATCTGGTTGGAAGTGGCCGTCACCACATCCTTGAATGCGTCATTCAACGCATTGCCGGAACTCAAAAGAATGGCCGTATTGCGAGCCGAGTTCGTGGAGGTCAAACCGTTCCACTCCGTAGCGATTTGCACCAAATCCTGCGCTATGGCCTGCTTTTGGCGACCTTCACTCAAAATCGCAGAACTGCGCATGAGCCCGATCACGGCGACCATACAAATGGCCACGATGATCAACACGATGAAAGACCAGAGCTTGGTCGCGATTTTGATTCCGCTGAGTCCCATACGACGCCCCTGTTTAATTAATTAGCTCAATTATCCACAAAATTTTCACACTTTCAACAAATTTTAAACAAAAGTGTGTTCCCAGCCATACTCGGCGTTAATGGGCCTTGTCCCAATTAGGACCTACCCCTACTTCCGCCAACAAAGGTACCTTGAGCTCTGCGACGCCGGCCATTAGGCTTGGGATCTCGGTTCGCACCCAATCCACCTCGTCTTGCGGAACCTCAAAGACCAGTTCGTCATGTACCTGCATGATCATCTTGGTGGACTTATTCTGCGCATCCAGTACCTGCTGCACTTTGATCATGCTCAACTTGATCAAATCTGCCGCGGTGCCCTGCATCGGTGCGTTGATGGCCGCACGCTCCAGCCCCGCCAGCTGCGCGCCCTTCGCGTTCTTGATACCCGCGAGTTGCAGCCGGCGGCCGAACACGGTTTCCACATAACCCTGGCGCTTGGCCAGTTCGCGGGTGGACTCCATGTAGGCCTTCACACCGGGGTAGCGCTCAAAGTAGCGCTGGATGTAGTTTTTGGCAGCTGTGTTGTCGATACCCAAATTGCGCGCCAAGCCGAAGGCGCTCATGCCATAAATCAGCCCGAAGTTAATCACCTTGGCATAGCGGCGCTGCTCGCTGCTCACCTGGTCCACTGGCACGCCAAAAACCTCGGCCGCCGTGGCACGGTGCACGTCCAGTCCGTCATGGAAGGCGCGCAAAAGCGCCGGGTCGTCACTGATGTGCGCCATGATGCGCAGTTCAATCTGGCTGTAATCAGCACTGGCAATCACGCAACCGGGCGCAGCCACAAAGGCTTCACGTACACGGCGGCCCACCGCGGTGCGGATCGGAATGTTCTGCAAGTTGGGGTCGTTGCTGCTCAAGCGCCCGGTCACCGCCACGGCTTGCGCGTAGTGCGTGTGCACACGGCCGGTGCGGGGCAGTGCCAGCTGCGCCAACTTGTCGGTGTAAGTGCCCTTGAGCTTGGCAAGGCCGCGGTGCTCCAGCAGCTTGGCCGGTAGCGGATAGTCTTCCGCCAGTTTTTCCAGGACTTCTTCATCGGTACTGCGCGCACCGGTGGCGGTTTTCTTCACCACCGGCATGCCCAACTTGTCAAAGAAGATTTCGCCCAGCTGCTTGGGGCTGCTCAAGTTGAAAGGCTGGCCGGCAATTTCATAGGCCTCGGTTTCCAGTTGCAGGATGCGCTGGCCCAGTTCGTGGCTTTGGGCCGCCAGCGTGGGTGCGTCGATAAGTACCCCATTACGCTCAATGCGGTACAGCGCTTCGCTGCTGGCGATCTCCAGCTCGTAAATGAACTTCAGCTTGTCGTTGGCCTCGATCTGCGGCCAGAGTGTCAAATGCACATCCAGCGTCTGGTCGGAGTCTTCACAGGCGTATTCGGCAGCTTTGACAATGTCCACTTGGTCAAAGCTGATCTGGTTCACACCTTTGCCGCAGAGGTCTTCAAAGCTGATGCCGCTGCGCCCCAGGTGGCGCTCGGCGAGGCTCGCCAAGCCGTGTGGCTTGTCGGCTTCGAGCACATAGCTCTGCAGCATGGTGTCGTGGGCGTAGCCCTGCACTTCGATGCCATGGTTGGCAAACACATGGCGGTCGTACTTGATGTGCTGACCCAGCTTTAAGGCTTGCGGGTTCTCCAGCCAAGGCTTGAGCTTGGCCAGCACCACGTCGCGGTCCAACTGCTCAGGCGCGCCGGGGTAACGGTGCGCCACCGGGATGTAAGCGCCTTTGCCCGGCTCGGTGCTGAAACTGATACCGACGATCTCGGCACGCATTTCATCCAGCGAGGTGGTCTCGGTATCCAAAGCAGTCAGCGGGGCCGCTTGAATGCGCTCTATCAGGGCGTCCAGTGCCTCGAAAGAAAAGATGGTTTCGTATTCCACCGTGCTCACGCGCGATGCAGGCGCAGCCGCTTCACCGGCTGGCTCATCAAACAAGCCCGGCTCGGCTGTGCGCGCAGAGGGCGCAGGAGCGGCAGCCGAAGTTTCAGCGCCACCTACGGACTTCGCCAGCCCCTTGAAGCCGTATTTCTCATAAAAAGCACGCAGAGCGCCCGTATCCTGTGCGCCAGCAGCTATCGAATCCATAGCAGGCAAGCCATCAACCCAACCCGTGAGGTCGCAGTCGGTCTTGATAGTCAGCAGCGTGCGGCCGGTGGGCAACCAGTCCAGCGCCTTGCGCAGGTTCTCGCCCACGACACCGCCGATGTTGGCGGCGTTGTCCACCACGCCTTGCAGCGAGCCGTACTGCTGCAGCCACTTTACCGCCGTCTTGGGGCCGACCTTGGCCACGCCGGGTACGTTGTCCACCGTGTCGCCCACCAGGGTCTGGTAGTCCAGCATCAGGCGGGCGGGCACGCCGAACTCGGCCTCCACTCCGGCCAAGTCGCGGCGCTTGCCGTTCATGGTGTCAATGATGGTGATGTGCTCGTTCACCAACTGCGCCAAATCCTTGTCGCCGCTGCTCACAATCACCTCAATGCCTTGCGAGGCGGCGGTGGCAGCCAGCGTGCCAATCACGTCATCAGCTTCCACACCGGGCACGTCCAGCACCTTCCAGCCCAGCAGGCGCACGATTTCGTGGATGGGCGCGATCTGGCTGCGCAGATCGTCGGGCATCGGGTCGCGGTGGGCTTTGTACTCGGGGTAAATCTCGTCGCGGAAGGTCGGGCCTTTGGCATCGAACACGCAGGCCACATAGTCGGCCGGGTATTCCTTGCGCAGGCTGTTCATCATGTTGATCATGATTCGCACCGCACCGGTTTTCTGAACAGTGCCGTCCGGCAGCGTCACGCTCATGTTGTCCCCGCCGGCAAAAAAGGCGCGATACAAATAGCTGGAGCCATCCACCAGCAGCAGGGTTTTCTTGGATTCTGTCATGAACGGTATTGTGCCCCCACGCTCCACCGCTGCGCGGGTCGCTGCCCCCTCAAGGGGCTAATTCGTCTTGGGGCGGCCCGGCGACGAATTGCTATCCCATGTTGCGCCACTTTGCCGGTCATTGCCCCACCTACAATTGCGCCATGGCGGTTTACACAGAGGTCTCGCTCGACGAGGCCAGCACTTTTCTTTCCTCCCTGCAATTGGGCACTCTCCAAACCATGGAGGGCTGCTCCGGTGGCATTGAGAACACCAACTATTTCGTCACCACCGACCAGGCGCCCTATGTGCTGACCCTGTTCGAACGGCTGACAGCGCAGCAGTTGCCGTTTTACCTGCGGCTGATGAAGCACCTGGCGTTCCATGGCATCCCCGTACCGGACCCGGCCGCCAACCGCGATGGCGATGTGTTGCACAGCCTGAACGGTAAACCTGCCGCCGTGGTGAACCGCCTGAAAGGCAAAAGCGAATTGAGCCCCGGCGTGGAACACTGTCGCCAAGTCGGCGCCATGCTGGCGCGCATGCACCTGGCCGGCCGGGAATTCGGCATGCAACAGCCCAACCTGCGGGCGCTCCCCTGGTGGAACGAAACCGTGCCCGTCGTGCTCCCCCACCTGGAAGCAGCTCAAGCTGCACTCATCCAGAGCGAACTGGCTTACCAGAACCATGTGGCCGCGCAAAGTGCCTATGCCGCCCTGCCCCGCGGCGCCATCCACGCAGATTTGTTCCGCGACAACGTGATGTTTGAGACCCTAGACGGCGAACCCCGCCTAAGCGGCTTCTTTGACTTTTACTTTGCCGGCACCGACACGTGGTTGTTTGACTTGGCCGTCTGCCTCAACGACTGGTGCATAGACCTGCCCACCGGCCGCGCCGACCTGGAGCGCAGCCGCGCCTTCGTGCAAGCGTATGAGAGCGTGCGCCCCTTGAGCGCCCAGGAACGCGAGCTGCTTCCGGCCATGTTGCGGGCCGGAGCTTTGCGTTTCTGGCTCTCCCGCTTGTGGGACTGGTACCTGCCGCGGGAAGCCTCCATGCTCAAACCCCACGATCCCACGCACTTTGAACGGGTGCTCCAGCAGCGCATCGCGCATCCGCTCACACTGGACACCCTGATGAACCCGGAAACCCAGACCGCATGAAACTCCAGATCGTTCCCGCCCGCCAAGGTGTTGTGTGGTTTCAGCAAGGTGTGCGCACCTTCATGAAACAGCCACTGGCATTCACAGGCCTGTTTTTCATGTTCATGGCCGCCATTTCGCTGCTCAGCCTGTTGCCGGTGATCGGCACGCCAATTGCGCTGGCCCTGCTGCCGGCAGCCACTCTGGGCCTGATGGCCGCGACAGAGATTGCAGACAAAGGCCAGTTCCCCATGCCGCAAGTGCTCATTGCGGGTTTCCGAGCGGGCAAAGAACGACTGCAGTCCATGGTAGTGCTCGGTGTGCTTTATGCGGTGGGCTTCATTTTGCTCATGGGCATCTCTGCCACGATTGACGGCGGCCAGTTCGCCCGTGTGTATTTGCTGGGCGGCGAGCTCACCCCTGAGGTGGTGCTGCAAGGTGACTTCCAGACCGCGGCGCTGGTGGCCATGGTGCTCTACCTGCCGCTCTCACTGCTGTTCTGGCATGCCCCCGCACTCGTGCACTGGCATGGCATCAGCCCGGTCAAGAGCCTGTTCTTTAGCGCAGTAGCCTGCCTGCGCAACTTCTGGGCCTTCACCGTGTTTGGCATGGTATGGATGGCCGCTTTCCTTGGCGTAGCCACCGGGGTTGCCATCGTGGTCAGTTTGCTGGGTAATGTGGAATTGATCAACGCCATCCTTTTCCCGGTGGGTCTGGCCATGGCCGCCATGTTTTTCACGTCGTTCTATTTCACTTACCGGGACTGTTTTGACACGCCCACAGAGGAAACACCATGACACAGCACACCCTCCAAGGCCGCAGTGATGCGGAAGTCACCTGGTTCCAGCGCCGCAGCTTTCTGCAGGCAGCTGCCGCTTGGACTGCCATGGGGGGCGCTGCGGCAGCCCACGCGCAAAGCCGCAGCAACATCGTCCAACTGGTGGGCGACGCCTTGCTCAATGGCAGTCGTCTGCGGCCGGAGCAAGCGATCCAGAGTGGTGACCAGATCACCACAGGGCCCGCATCGAACCTGATTTTTGTGATCGGCAACTCCTCCTTCCATGTGCGCCAGAACAGCACACTCACCGTGGAACGCGGAGCCACTTTGAGTACGGTGGGCATGTTGCGCCTGCTCACGGGTGCTGTGATCAGCGTGTGGGGCAGAGGGAATGCGCGCAGCATCGTGACCCCTACTGTCACTGCGGGTATCCGTGGCACCGGCGTGTACACCGAAGTGTTTGCCGACCAGGACAACCGCAGCTATTTTTGCAATTGCTACGGCACCGTAGACATGGCTGCGGGGCGGGACCGGCTGGTCAGCCGCTCGGACTACCACCAGGCTTTCTGGGGCGAAGTGCAGCCCAAAGACGGACGTTTGCTCACCCCTGCCAAGGCCATCAACCACACCGACGAAGAGCTGGAATACCTGGCCAAGCTGGTGGACCAGCAAACCGCCTGGCAGCGCCTTGGCAAAAAAGGCGTGAAGGACGGCAAGGGCTATATGGACGACAAGCCCGGCCAGATGCATCCGGCTGCGGTCAACCCAGGCGCATGAGCGCGACCCTCAGCCTGCCCGATCAGGGGTTGGCATTGCGGTAAGCGGCCAAGGCCTTGGAAAGGTCCTGGTATTCCTCGCACTGGCGGTTGCCGCAGATTTTTTCCAAACTCGCCAGATGCTGCTCCGCCAGCTCGGGCTTGCGGTCCATGAGATACGCCTCACCGATGTACTCGTGCGCCCCTTTGTGCTGGGGATTGAGCTTGAGAGCCGTCTTGTAGTGCTCAAACGCTTGCGCAAGATCAGGCTTGTCTTGCTTGCGGAAAGTATAGGCCAGAAGATTGTGGGCATCAGCATTGCCCGGCTCATCGCGCAGCACCAGCTTCAGGTCGTATTGCGCTCGGCTCCAGCCTTTGCGGGCAATGGCTTCCCGGGCCGTGGCCATGCGCTCGCTCACGGTGGGCGCTGTGATGGTCGGGGTATCGGCGGCATACAACGGGGCAGCAAGGCTCAGGGCCAGAACCAACAAGACTGTTTTCATCAAGGTCTCCTTCAAGGGTGAAGGCAGATTACCGGATTCCTGCCAACGTTGCCGGTCAAGGGTTTGTCACTCTACTGTCACATCCAACAGATACAAACCTGCCTGCAACCTGCCGCCCGGCAGAGCCGTTTTCTCCATTTACTGAGCAAGCACCATGGCAAAAGATTTTTCCTTGATGGAAGACAGCAACCGCTCTTCCAACCCCAGCATTCACGAAGTGTCTGACCCCGCACGCCGCACCATCCTGCGCGGTGGTTTGGGCGCTTTGGCAGGCAGCTTCTTCGCGCCTTTGAGCGCCATCGGCGGTGCTGCAGCACTGACCGGATGCGCGACTACCGGCATGGCCGGCGGTGCGTTGCTCGGCTTCAAGAGCGTGGCTGTGTCTACCGCCGACACCGTCTCCGTTCCTGAAGGCTACACCGTGCAAGTGATTGCGCCCTGGGGTGACCCCGTGGGTATGTCCGGCGAAAACACTGCGTTCAAGGACGATGCCAGCAATACCGCTGCCCATCAGGAAACCCAGTTCGGCATGAACCACGACGGTATCCATTACTTCGCACAGGAAGGCTCCAAGAGCGGCCTGCTGGCCATGAACCACGAGTATGTGGATCACGGCCTGCTGTTCACCGACGGCACCGACAACTGGAACCTGGAAAAAGTGCGCAAGTCCCAGGCCGCCCATGGCGTGTCGATTTTTGAAGTGGAAGAAAAAGGCGGCAAGTGGGAAGTGGTCAAGCCCTCTCCCTGGGCACGCCGTATCACCGCCAACACCCGCATGGAACTCAGCGGCCCTGCAGCCGGTCACGCCATGCTCAAGACAGCGGCAGACCCCTCCGGTCGTGTGGTGCTGGGCACCATCAACAACTGCGCCAGCGGCATCACGCCTTGGGGCACTTACCTCACCTCGGAAGAAAACTTCATCAACTATTTCAGCGGCGGCGACAGCCTCACTGAACACGACAAGCGCTGGGGTCTGAAGAAAGGTGGCGGCGGCTACAACTGGCACCAGCACGACGCCCGCTTTGATGCCACCAAGACTCCCAACGAACCCAACCGCTTCGGCTGGATCGTGGAAATCGACCCCTACAACCCCAGCTCCACCCCCATGAAGCGCACTGCTATGGGCCGCGCAGCCCACGAAGGCGCCACCGTAGCTGTCACCAAGGACAACCGTGCTGTGGTGTACATGGGTGAAGACTCCCGCTTTGAGTACATCTACAAGTTCGTCAGCCGCGACGCCATCAAACCCGGCGGCGCTGCTGCCAACGCCACCCTGCTCGACCACGGCACCTTGTACGTGGCCAAGTTCAATGCAGACGGCAAGGGCCAGTGGATTGCTTTGACCCACGGCCAAGGCCCGTTGACAGCTGCCAACGGCTTTGCCGACCAGGGCGAAGTGCTGATCAAGGCGCGCCAAGCCAGCGACCTTTTGGGCGCTACCAAGATGGACCGCCCCGAATGGATCGCTGTGGACAAGCAAGGCTGGGTCTACACCACTCTGACCAACAACAGCAACCGCGGTGCTGACAAGCAACCCGGCGTCGATGCTGCCAACCCCCGCGTGAACAACACCCAAGGCAACATCATCCGCTGGAAGGAAGACGGCGACTTCGCTGGCACCACGTTCGCCTGGAACCACTTCATCATGGCAGGCGACCCATCCCTGGAACGCGCCGATGCCAAGGGCAACATCAAGGGCGACATGTTCTCCTGCCCGGATGGTTTGTGGGTCGATGGCCGCGGCGTGCTGTGGATCCAGTGCGATATGTCCACCTCCGCCATGGGCAAGGGTGACTTGAAGAACTTCGGCAACAACATGATGCTGGCCGCCGACGTGCGCACTGGCGAAGCCCGCCGCTTCCTGGTGGGACCTGCCGGTTGCGAAATCACCGGCGCTACCGGCACACCGGACGGCAAGACCATGTTCGTCAACATCCAGCACCCCGGTGAGCCTGCCAACGAAGTGAGCGACCCCAAGAACCCGCGCGCCGTGTCTAACTGGCCCGAGAAAAAGGCCAACGGACGCCCACGCTCTGCCACCGTAGTGATCCGCAAGGCCGACGGCGGCGTGATCGGTACCTGATAGTCAACGGTTCCAAGGGAGCCTGAGCTAGCGGACTGCGGCAACGCAGTCCGCTATTTTTTTGATAGCTGCTAGCGCACATTCCACGGGCGCCAGAGGCATATTTCGCCTCATACCGGCAGAACTCAAGTCCCCGCAGGCTTGATCTTCAGGCAGTTGTTCTCGCCAATGCGTGGGGCGCCCACCTTGGCGCGGGCTTCATCGGTGAGTTCGCACGCCACCAAGATGCCGTAATACATGCGGCGCCAGTACACATCGTCGCCCGGCGCATCTTTTTGCAGATTGGCGATGAAGATGGTTTCCACCTGCCGCAGCACGTCCTTACGCTGAGCGGCAGTCCAATCGTTGCGCAAGGGCTGTTCCAGAAACAGGCGCTCCAACTCGGGCACATCGCGACTGTGGCCCCACAAAGTCGGGCTGGAGGCGAGCACCACTTTTTCATTCAGCACCACACGGATCAACATGGCGCGGTAGGTGCACTCACGCTGGTCGGGGTGAAAGGTTTCCACCGTGGCTTTGAGCGTCTTGAGCTGGTTGGCCATCATGGACGGCGACATGTATTTCATGGCTGCCGCGCGCCGCTCCAGCTCGGGTACCGGCATGCGCGTCATGGGCGTGTCGTAGATGGCGAGCTGGGAACATTCGGGCACCTCGCCTTCTGCCGCTGCTGCGGTAGCAGGCTTGGCGGGCAGCACAGCGGCCCCCTTGCCAGAGGCCGGGGTTGCAGGCTGTGCGGGCATCTGCAAGGTCACAGGCGGGGCAGCCGGGGCCGGCGGGGCCGAGGCACCGCCCTTGGCGGGCACGACGGGCCGGGTGGCTGCAGGCACTGCATCCGGCGGCTCTGGAACCGGCCGGGTCACGGTGGGCGTGCTGGCGGCCAGTCCGGGTGGCAGGGCCATGCTGCCATCCGGCAGGCGCTGCCCTTTGGCAGGCATTGCAGATTTGCGCTGGTCCAGAGCCACCCACAAGGCAGCCCCCGCCAACGCAAGCGCCAGCCCTCCCACCGCCATGGCAACCCATGCGCTGGCACGGATTTGCAAAAAGGTTTTGCGGCCGGGCCGGGGCAGTTGTACCGGGTCGCGCTGCGAGGCACCTCCGGGTGTGCCGCCGTTCAGGCCACCCGACAGCGTTGGGTTGGCGCGGGCGCGCCGCACCACCGGCACAGGCACACCCCACCACTGCGGCACTTGCAGGGCTTTGAGTGCTTCCACCAAGGCTTGCGCACTTGCAAAGCGTTCTGAAGGCTCTTTGGCACAGGCCTGCGCGATCACGGCGTCCAGCTCGGGGTAGTCGCGCAGGGGCTGCACCTCCACCACGGCGGGCACCGGGTCGTTGAGTTGTGCCCACATGAGTTGCGAAGTAGTCTCGCGGGTGAAAGCTTCGCGCCCGGTGACTGCCTCAAACAGCACCAGCCCCAGGGCATAAATGTCGGTGCGCGCATCGATGGTGCCGGCCGCGATCTGCTCCGGCGCCATGTAGCGCGGGGTGCCAGCCACACCGCCCTCGATGGTGAGCTTGGTGCCCACCTCGTCCACCAGCCTCGCAATGCCGAAATCCAGCACCTTCACATGCAGACCCGCCAGGTCGCGCCGCACCCGGATGTTCTCGGGCTTGATGTCGCGATGCACCACGCCCTTGGCATGAGCAAAGGCCAGCACTTCGGCCACCTTGCAGGTCAAGGCAGTAGCGTCTTCAAACGACAGCGCGCCTTCGCGGTCCAGCAAGGCCGAGAGGTCTTCACCCTCCACATACTCAAAGGCCAGATACAGCTGCCCGTCGCTGTCCACACCCGAGTCCAGCAATTGGGCTGCGCCGGGGTGGCGCACCTCCAGGCTGAGGGCCGCTTCGCGCTCAAAGCGGCGGCGCAGTTGGGCATCGTCGGACAGGTGCGCCGGCAAGAACTTGAGGGCGACCTGGTTGCCCACACCGATCTGCTTGGCCAGATACACCGCGCCCATGCCGCCGCTGCCGATTTTGCGCAGCACCTGGTAGCGGCCCGCCACCACCTGCAGAGAGGGGCGGGACGAAGCGGCTGCGCCTGCGGGGTCAGTCATGGGGCTAGGTCAGCGCGTGGGCGAGCGCTATCAGAGCGCGTAGTCCCGCTCGACTTTGGCAATGCGAGTCTTGAAGGCTGCGTACCATTTTTCGTGGCCCAACTGCTGCGCGACCTGGTGCTCGGCATGGGCCTTCCAGGCGCGGATGGACTCGAGATCTTTCCAGTACGACACGGTGATACCCAGCCCGTCGCGCGCGGACTCTACGCCCAGAAAACCGGGCTGCTGCGCGGCGAGCGCCACCATCTTTTCGGCCATGTCGCCATAGCCCTCATCGACGGCGGTACGCAGGCTGGTGAAGATGACGGCGTAGTACGGCGCCGGTGGGGTGTTCGCAATGTCCAGGCTCATCGGGGTCTCCAAAAAGTCAAGGTACCGGCGTGAGCTTGGCCACGCTCAGCGCCAGCCACTTGGTGCCGTGGCGGGGGAAGTTGATCTGTGCGCGTGCATCGTCACCCGCACCTTCCAGGGTGAGCACCATGCCCTCGCCGAATTTGGCATGAAACACTTTTTGCCCCTTGCGCAGGCCGGTGGGCTCCTCTTTGCGCACCACTTCCTTCTGCGGGGCGGAATACGCGCCAAATGTGCTTCCAGCGCCCGTGGAATATGCGCGAACTGCTCCTGAATTCGTAGCATATCCTCCGCCACCCCAGCTGTTGCCGGACCCGCCGCCATAGCTTCCTCCGCCAAAACCGCCGCCCATGCCACCACCTGCGGGCATCGCCTGCTGCTTGGGGGTGAGGTACTTCAGGCATTCCTCGGGCAGCTCGTCAAAGAAGCGGCTCTTGAGGTTGTAGCGCGTCTGCCCGTGCAGCATGCGCGTCTGCGAGTGGCTGAGATACAGGCGCTTGCGCGCGCGGGTGATGGCCACGTAGGCCAAGCGGCGCTCTTCTTCCAGCCCGTCATGGTCGCTCATGGAGTTTTCGTGGGGAAACAAGCCCTCTTCCATGCCGGTGATGAACACGCAGTCGAACTCCAGGCCCTTGCTGGAGTGCACGGTCATGAGCTGGATGGCGTCCTGCCCTGCAGCGGCCATGTTGTCGCCCGCTTCCAGCGCGGCGTGGGTCAGGAAGGCTTGCAAGGGAGAGAGGGTTTCGCCGGTGTCGCCGAATTCATCGGGTGCTGCATCCGTGCCGGTCATCAAGGCCTCGCCACTCAAACCCTGGCTGGCAGGGCTCTGGCTCAGCAAGGCCTCGGGGCTGCTGACCAGCGGCGCCATGCCGGGGGCTTCGCGGCCGAAGCCCTCTTGCATCACAAAGCTCTCGGCGGCGTTGACCAATTCGTCCAAGTTCTCGACGCGGTCTTCGCCTTCGCGCTCGTTGCGGTAGTGCTCCAGCAGGCCGCTGTGCTCCAGCATCAGCTTGATGATGTCTTTGAGGTTCAGGTCGGCAGTCTGCTCGCGCATGACATCGAGCTTGGCCACAAAGCCGGCAATCACGGCGCCGGGGCGGCCGGTCAGCGTGCTCACTGCGTCGTGCAGCGAGCAGCCCGTTGCCTTGGCCAGGTCTTGCAACTGCTCGATGCTGCGCGCACCGATGCCGCGCGCCGGAAAGTTGACCACCCGCAAAAAGCTGGTGTCGTCGTTGGGGTTCTCCAAGAGGCGCAGATACGCCAGCGCGTGCTTGATTTCAGCCCGCTCGAAGAATCGCAGGCCGCCATACACGCGGTAAGGAATGCCGGCGTTGAACAGCCCGGTTTCAATCACGCGGCTTTGCGCGTTGCTGCGGTAGAGCACGGCAATCTCGGAGCGCGGCACATCGTCGCGGATGAGCTGTTTCATCTCATCCACCATCCACTGCGCCTCGGCAAAGTCGCTGGGCGCCTCGTACACCCGTACCGGCTCGCCGGCGCCCTGCTCGGTGCGCAGGTTTTTGCCCAAGCGGCGGCTGTTGTGGCTGATGAGCGCGTTGGCGCTGTCCAGAATGTTGCTGTAGCTGCGGTAGTTTTGCTCCAGCTTGATCTGCTGGCGCACCGCGAACTCGCGCACAAAGTCCGTCATGTTGCCCACCCGCGCACCGCGGAAGGCGTAAATGCTCTGGTCGTCATCGCCCACCGCCAGCACCGAGCCAGCACCCGCATCACTGCCGCCCTGCCCCACACCGGCAATCATCTTGATCCAGGCGTATTGCAGCTTGTTGGTGTCTTGAAACTCGTCGATCAGGATGTGGCGAAAGCGCCGCTGGTAGTGCTCGCGGATGGGCGCGTTGTCGCGCAGCAGTTCGTAACTGCGCAGCATCAGCTCGCCAAAGTCCACCACGCCTTCGCGCTGGCACTGGTCTTCGTAGAGCTGGTAAATCTCGATTTTCTTGCGGGTGTCCGGGTCACTGGCCACCACGTCTTTGGGGCGCAGCCCCTCTTCCTTGCAGTTGCCGATGAACCAGGCCATCTGCTTGGGCGGAAAACGCTCATCGTCAATCTTGTATTGCTTGCACAGGCGCTTGATGGCGCTGAGCTGGTCTTGCGTATCCAGGATCTGGAAGGCCTGTGGCAAGCCGGCATTTTTGTAATGCGCACGCAGGAAGCGGTTGCACAGGCCGTGAAAGGTGCCAATCCACATGCCCCGCACGTTCACCGGCAACATGGCGGAGAGACGCGTCATCATTTCCTTGGCCGCCTTGTTGGTAAAGGTGACCGCCAAGATGCCGCCGGGTGAGACATAGCCGTTCTGCAAGAGCCAAGCGATGCGGGTGGTAAGCACCCGCGTTTTGCCAGAACCTGCCCCCGCCAGAATGAGCGCGTGCTCGGCAGGCAGGGTCACAGCGGCCAGCTGCTCCGGGTTCAGGTTGTGTAACAGGGGGGGAGTGGAGCCAGCGGCGGCGAAAGAATGCATGGGGTGATTGTAGAAAGGCGGCGAGCCCACACCCGCGGCATACACGATTCCCTTGTGCGCCACATTTTGGCGGCCATAAGCAAATTCATATACCGCGCCGGCCGCAACCTTTCTACAATCAAGCACCGGGCCCAAGCAATTGGCACCCGGTTTTTTTATGGCCGGTGCCAGTCCAAGTGCTCAGTGTTTTGTATTGAAACTTTGGATAGGAGCTTGGGAACCATGGAAATTTTTGACTACGACAACATCCTCTTGCTGCCCCGCAAATGCCGGGTGGAGAGCCGTTCTGAATGCGATGCCGGCGTCGAGCTGGGCAGCCGCAAATTCCGCCTGCCGGTAGTACCCGCCAACATGAAAACCGTGGTGGACGAGTCCATCTGCGAATGGCTGGCGCGCAATGGCTACTTTTACGTGATGCACCGCTTTGATCTGGACAACGTGAAGTTTGTGCAGGAGATGCACGCCAAGGACCTGTTTGCCTCCATTTCGCTGGGTGTGAAGAAGCCGGACTACGCCACGGTGGACCAACTGGTCGCCCTGGGCCTGACACCCGAGTACATCACCATCGACATCGCCCACGGCCATGCCGACAGCGTGCGCGACATGATCATCTACCTCAAGAAACACCTGCCCGGCAGCTTTGTGATTGCCGGCAACGTAGCCACCCCCGAAGCGGTGATTGACCTGGAAAACTGGGGTGCGGACGCCACCAAGGTCGGCGTGGGCCCGGGCAAGGTCTGCATCACCAAGCTCAAGACAGGTTTCGGCACCGGCGGCTGGCAGCTCAGCGCGCTCAAGTGGTGTGCCCGTGTAGCCACCAAGCCCATCATTGCCGACGGTGGCATCCGCAGCCATGGTGACATTGCCAAGAGCATCCGCTTCGGCGCCAGCATGGTCATGATCGGCTCCCTGTTTGCTGGCCACGAAGAGTCGCCCGGCAAAACGGTGGAAGTCGATGGCGCCATGTTCAAGGAGTACTACGGCTCGGCCAGCGACTTCAACAAGGGCGAATACAAGCACGTTGAAGGCAAGCGCATCCTGGAACCCATCAAGGGCAAGCTGGCCGATACGCTGATTGAAATGGAGCAGGACGTGCAAAGCTCCATCAGCTATGCCGGTGGCAAGAAACTCATGGACATCCGCAAGGTGAACTACGTGACCCTGGGCGGCGACAACGCGGGCGAACATCTGCTGATGTAAGCCGCTGCGGTGAAGGCTGTCAGCACCTCGACAGCCTTCACGGTACAAACCCTCTCCCCCCCTCACGGGGCGGCGCTATTCTCAGGTGCAGGAGCACACTGACACCATGAAAATAGCACTTCTCGGCATCGGTCTCATGGGGTTTCCCATGGGGCGCCGCCTTTGTGAAGCCGGCCACACTGTCCACGTCTGGAACCGTACCCCCGCCAAAGCGGAACGCCTCATCGCATTCGGCGCCATCGTTCACCCCACAGCCGCCCATGCCGTCGCTGAGGCCGACATGGTCATCACCATGCTGGACCACGGCGGCATCGTCAGCCACGTGTTGTTTGAATTGGGCGCGGCAGACGCCATCAAACAGGGGACACTGCTGGTGGACATGTCTTCCATCAAACCCGTAGAAGCCCGCGACCATGCCGCCCGCCTGAGCGAGCGCGGTGTGGACTATCTGGATGCACCTGTCTCCGGCGGCACGCTGGGGGCAGAGCAAGGTACGCTGGCCATCATGGCCGGTGGCAAGGCCACCAACTTCGAGCGCGCCATGCCGGTGCTCAAAATCTTCGGCCGCCCCACCCATGTGGGGCCCATCGGCTCCGGCCAACTTACCAAGCTGGCCAACCAGATGATCGTGGGCGCCACCATCGGCATCGTGGCCGAAGCCCTGCTTCTGTGTGAACGCGGCGGTGCCAATATGGGCAAGGTGAAAGAAGCCATCACCGGCGGTTTTGCGGACAGCCGCATCCTGCAGGTCCACGGCCAGCGCATGGTAGATCGCGACTTTGCACCCCGCGCCCGCATGACCGTGCAAATCAAGGACCTGCGTAACGCCTTGGCCACGGCCTCTGAGGTGGGCTTTGATGCGCCGATTACTACCTTGTTTGAAAAGTTATATGCCGAAGGCATCGAGCACGGCCTGTCCGAACTGGACCACGCCGGCTTGTTTGTGGAACTGGCCAGCCGTAACGGCATGTCCTGACACACCACCATCACCGGTCTGCACAACGCCAAGTGCCGACGTAAAAAAGCCCCGCCGGCTCGCGCCTAGCCGGTGGCTTAAAGTGTTGACGATTTTGGCTTGATTACCTAAGATGCCCTCTGAACCGCAACGGTTTAGAGGGCTTTTTCTTGTCGAAGATTTCTCCGGCAGGTTACCGCTTCCCCGAGCCCTTCTCGGGGGTCCAGGTCAACTTCTGCAAAAACATCAAATGCGCGGCTTTTGGAGTCCAAGAGACGCTCAATCGCGTTCGTAGGCCCAAAGGAACAAGTTCTCAAGCTGGCGACTACATCCGGGCCAGCAGCAATCGGGATAACGCGCGCATGGTGTGTGGAATGTGTGGCAGCAAGAATCCATTGCGCAGTAACGAGGCCATCGCCCAGGAATTAGGCCGGCTGTCCGCGCATATCTTCGATGCCAAGCAGACCTGCTGCCCGAACGATGTCTGCACCAGCCGTAAGGTTCCGGTAGAGACGCCGGGCTTCTACGTGCGCAATGGCAAAACGCCATCAGGAACCCCTCGCTGGCGCTGTAACGCCTGCCGTAAGACCTTTGCGGGCGCAGCCGCCCCACATGCCCGCCAACGAAAGCCTCACAAGAATCGGGAGGTGTTCGCGCTCCTCATGAACAAGATGCCGCTCAAGCGTATCTCCGAGGTAACGGGGCTGGACCCTAAAAGCGTCTACGGCAAGATAGCCCTCATTCACCGCCAATGCATGGCTTTCGCAGGAAAGCGAGAGCAACAACTGGTGCAGGGGATGGCGCTGCCCTCCATGTACATTGCGCTGGACCGCCAGGTGCACAACGTCAATTGGTCGACTCGCAAGGACCGGCGTAACGTCGCCTTGACCGCGGTAGCCAGTGCGGACCTGACCTCGGGTTATGTCTTCGGCTTTAACGTGAACTTTGACGCTGCGATGGACGCGAACAAGGTAGAGGCGGAAGCTACCTTGAATGGCGATTTAGGGGAGTACGAAGCCTACCGGAAGTTTGCCCGGGTCTGGCTGTCGTCTGACTACGAAGCCGCTGTAGAGGACTCCAAGCTTCGAAAGTCCAAGTCCAAGCGCTACAAGTCCGCGGCCTTCGAGGAAGGCCTAGAGGAAGACATCCACGCACACTACGAGGACGCCCAGGCTCGGGAAGATATCGAAGCAGAAGACGCTAGTACAGAAACGACCCTCCCAAGCAAAGGCGTGCAAATCAAGGACCAATACACCTTGCACGGCCACTTCCACCTGCTTGCTACCTTGCTGCAGAACGCGGAGAAGGTGCGCTGTTACATGGACCAGGACAGCGGCATGCGCGCGGCTTTCTTAGGCGCCTTTGCCGAGCGCGTGAAGCAGCGAACCGCCGACGCTTGGTTTGTGTCTGTCATGAAGGAGGCAACCGTTAACCAGAAAGAGGCCGCGGTTGCCAGGGCAAAGGCACGGATGCGAGACATCGCCGCAGCGTATCCCGGAGTGGAAGACGAGCACCTTCGACTGCTGATGATGAAGATAGAGATGGCCAACCCCGTAGAGATGGGTGTCTACAAGGACCTCTGGGTGAACCACCCTATGCCTAACATGAGTGAACCCGCTAAAAAGGTCTGCTGGCTCACTGATATGGGCGACTACGAAGAAGACCATCAAGCCCGGCTGTACCTGAAGGCCAGTCTGCATGCCGTCGACCGGTTCTTCATGCAGGCCCGACGACGGCTATCGCTTGCAGAGCGGTCCATCCACACCGCCAGCTCTGAAGGCCGCACTTGGTATGGATACAGCGCCTACAACCCGGAGAATCTGGCTAAAGCGTTGGAGATATTTAGGGTTTTCTACAACTACTGCAAGCCGGGAGACGATAAGCAAACGCCGGCCATGCGGCTGGGACTGGCAAAGGCGCCTATAGCGCTAGAGGACATTCTGTACTTCCAACGAAACTTTGCTTAAGGCTCAGTTCTTGTGAATACATCCATCATTTGATGGAGTCTTTCGTTTACAAGGTTCCGGTACGCTTGGTCGGACCCTTCCAGGTCCCTTGTAAATTGCATGACCCCGTCCAAAAAAGCGTCAATTAGATAATTGACTTCAATGCAAATCAAAGCTGGATTAACGGGGTCAAAGTAGACAGTCTTAGGCCCACCTGCGCAAATCGCAATTTGTCGAGTGACTTCGCCGTCCACGTGAAGTTTTGCTTCAGTTCCGTACTTGTGCAACATAGCACACCGAGCCGCGTATAGCTCCATGCCGGTTACTACAGTTGCTCCTTGCAAGACCACGTATTTTTCGACCCAATCTGCAAAAACCTTTCTGCTCGAGTCTTTTGTTCCGGGCTTCATCGCTAAGTAACTAACTTGGTCCATCCCGCTGTAGAGAAGTATCAAGGCTGCCCTGATAAGCCCTTGGTTTCTGACTTCGTGAAGCTCCAAGCAGATACCCTTTGTGAGTACAGAAATTATCGGATGTTCTCTTTGAGGACTCATGGACGCTCCAGTAGTTGAAACTATGTGTAGCAGTCCCATTTAGCCTTTTGTCACTACATTTGTCGTGACATAGATTCGCCACTATGGTAGAATGAGTTCTTACATGGCCCAAAAAGACAAGTACTTTTCGATGCGGATAGAAGACGGCACACGCCAAGCGTTGGCGGAGATTGCTGCGCGAAGTAACAAGACGGCTAGCGCCATGGTTGCACACCTCGTCTTGAAAGAAGCAAAGCGCCTAGGTGTGAAGGTAGGGGCAGAGCCGGCGAACAACGACAAGAAGAAGGAGAACGGGGATGGCTGAGCTGAAGACAAATTTGCTGACTGAGGCGGACATTCAAGAGATAACAGAATTTGGGGTGCCTGAGGAGGAAAGAGACGATTTGATAAAACGCGGCGATGACGAGCTTGTAGTGCTAACACTAAAGGGAGTCCAGTATTACTCGCTGTCGGGACATCGATGGGGCGTTGAAGTACCCCTGTCGAATACATGCACAGCGTCTGTGTTTGAGGAGTTTGAGGACCAAATCCTAGAAGCAGTAATCCAAGAATCCGACCACACACTTGCATTGCAGCACTCTAGGTTAAGTGAGGCATCTCCCCTCAAAGAGACGATTGGAGAATATCTCTACGGCACAAAGAACTCTTGGAATGACTCAATTGCCAGACGAGTCGAGTTTGCAGCTAGCGGGGGTACGGTTGTAGGCGCAAACTTTAAACAGAAAGGCCACCGCAGTTTAAGCAGTGGCCTGAAATGAGGTTCTCGATTACCGGATAAGTCGGTCAAGTCTACGTTTCCAGGCTTGTAGGCTTTTACGATAACTAGCATCCGCAAGTTTTCCTTCCTCGGAGGTGTCTAGAAAGGGTGTGGTACGCCCAATTTCTTCCTCGACCTCTCGAAGTAGTGAGAGCAAAGCTCTTTTGTCCTTTTCTTTCCTCGCGTCATAAAACGCGACCTTAAGGGCATCTTTATCAAGTACGTGATAGACGCGTGCTTGACGTGTCAGCCGGACAAATACCTCGGTCGCGACACTACGCTCAGCGTGATACATCGGCATTGGTTCTGCCATCTTGTCTCCAAATTAACGCCCCTTGCGGGGCAGCAATCCAGCTAGAAAGCTGGGGTTCGCCCCGAATTTCGGGATGGGAAGTTCTTTTGGAATTCCTGAAGAGGTATAGCTACGTTGGCGGCTAAACTGCGCTGAAACAAGACAAACCAAAGAGGGACTGCGGATGCTCGATAGATTGAAGTGCCTTAAGATGCGAGGCTCCTTTGACTAGCGGAGACTTACGCGTTGTCACGTGGAACTGCAATGGAGCACTTCGGAAGAAGTGGCAGCCGCTGGCGGCTCTAAAAGCAGACGTCTACGTGGTCCAGGAGTGCGAGGACCCCGACCAGACAAAGGACGACACTTACAAGACGTGGGGCGCGAATCATCTTTGGACAGGGGCGAACAAGAACAAGGGGCTGGGAGTCTTCGCCAGCCCGGGGCTCTCGCTTAAGGCAGTCCCCCTGCAGATAGCCCCGTTGGAGCTGTTTCTCCCTTGCTTGGTAGCGGATGTGCCACTGCTAGCGACCTGGACCAAGCAGGCCAACTCCCCGAACTTCGGATACATCGGTCAGCTGTGGAAGTTTCTGCAGGCTCACAGGTCCTTCCTGGCTGAGCCGCAATCGCTGCTCATAGGCGACCTCAATAGCAACACCATCTGGGACGAATGGGACCGATGGTGGAACCACTCTGACGTTGTGCGCGAGCTGGCGGAACTTGGGTTGGAGAGCTGCTACCACCGGCATTTCTCGGAGGTGCAAGGCAAGGAGACTCGTCCTACCTTCTTTCTGCACCGCAATCCTTTGAAGCCGTATCACATTGACTATGGCTTTGCTGGCCCCCTGTGGACGGTACAAGACGTAGAAATCGGAGATAAGGCAGACTGGCTGGCAGAAAGCGACCATCTTCCGGTTGTTTTTGACCTAACCCGCAAGGGCGCCAGGGAGGTTCCCGGTCTGAGCGCACGGGAAGAAGCCCTGCTGAGCGGCATCAACTCTTCGGGGAGCTTCGCCCTAGAAGAAGTTCTAAAGCGTCACGGCTAACAAGCACCAATAAGAAAACCGCACCTCAGGGATGAGATGCGGCTTGAGAATTAGCCCTAAGGCCGAGCCTTGGCCATCAACACTTTAAGCCAACGGCTAGGGCTCGCGCCGCGGGGCTTTTTGTTATCTGCCGTTTGGCAAATTAGTCGAAGTTGCGTGCGGGACGCTTCTTGGCATCACGGGGGACAAAGACCTTGCCGCCGTTACCGGGCTTGGCAAAACCTGCGGGCTTGCCGAAGGCCGGCTTGCGCGCTGCGAAGTCGCCACGCGGTGCACCGAAGTCACCGCGAGGGGCGCCGAAATCGCCACGGGGTTGGAAGTCACCACGGGGAGGACGTGCATCACCGCGGGGCGCATCGCCACGGGGAGCGCCCTGGCCGGCAAAGCGGTCGTTGAAGCCGCCCTTGCGCTCGTAGCTGAAGCCTTCGCGGGAAGCGCCACCGAAGTCACGGGAGTTTTCACCGAAACCACGGTTGCCGCCGCCTTCAGGGCGTCCGCCGAAACCGCGCACTGCGCCATAACCTTCACGGGGAGCGCCATCACGCTGACCACCGCCGAAGCCGCCTTCACGTGGGCCGCCGAATTTGCGTTCGCGAGGCTGGAAGTCGCCACCGCGGCCACGACCACCGAAGCTGGGGCGGGACTCAGGAGCGCGCTGCTGGGGTTCCAGGCCGGGAATAGTCTCTGGCTTGATGGGCTGGCGGCTGTAAGCCTCGATGTCAAAAATCTTGCGACGGTCGCGGAACTCGGCGAATGTCACTGCCAGACCATCACGGCCTGCACGACCGGTACGTCCGATACGGTGGGTGTAGTCCTCAGCCTTCATGGGCAAACCGAAGTTGAACACGTGAGTGATGGTGGGCACGTCGATACCGCGGGCTGCCACATCGGTAGCCACCAGAATCTGGACCTGACCTTGGCGCAAGGCCATCAGGCGACGGTTACGCAGGCCTTGGCTCAGGGCGCCGTGCAGGGCCACAGCGGAGAAGCCGTCTTGCTGCAAGTCGTTGGCCAAACCATCGCACTCGATCTGAGTGCTGGCAAACACAACCGCCTGGTTGATGGTGGTGTCACGCAGCCAGTGGTCCAGCAGCTTGCGCTTGTGTTGGGCGTTGTCAGCCCAGAACAGCACTTGCTTGATGTTGGCGTGCTTTTCCTGGGGGCTGTCGATGGTCACGCGCTGGGGTTCGCGCATCACACGGGCAGCCAGTTGCTGGATGCGTGGTGCGAAGGTCGCGCTGAACATCATGGTCTGCTTGCGGTCGATGGTGAGCTGGTTGATTTCAGCCAGGTCATCGGCAAAGCCCAGGTCCAACATGCGGTCGGCTTCGTCCACCACCAGGAACTGAACTTGGTCCAGCTTGATTTGCATGGAGCGTTGCAGATCCAGCAAACGGCCGGGAGTGGCCACCACGAGATTGGCGTTTTGCAGCTTGGCGATTTGCAACTGGTAAGGCATGCCGCCCACGATGTTGGCGACGCGCAGGCCACGGCAGTGCTGCACCAGGTCAATCGCGTCGTGCGCCACTTGCTGGGCCAGTTCGCGTGTGGGGCAAACAATCAGGGCGCCAGGAGTAGGTGCCTTGAAATTGCGGGGGTTGGTGGGGTCCTTGCGCTTGGCACGCTTGGGAGCGGGCTCGCCTTTGGCGGCTGCATCAGCGCAGGCTTGTTCGTACTCAGCGCGCTCAGCTTCTTCAGCTTCGGCTTGCTGGGTCAACAAGGTGTGCAACACGGGCAACAAGAATGCGGCAGTCTTGCCGGAACCTGTCTGGCTGGACACCATCAGGTCGACAAACTTGCCGGCCTTCTCGGATCCCACACCAGCCATTGCCAGAGGGATAGCCTTTTGCTGCACGGTGGTAGGTTGTGTGTAGCCCAGGTCTTTACAGGCTTGCACCAAAGCGGGTGCCAGACCCAGTTCCACGAAACCGTTGGGGGCTTCGGGAGCGGCGGCTTCCACAGCCTCAGCAGGCACGTTGGATTCCACAGAAGTTGCGGAAACGGAAAGGTTTTCGGCAGGCGCGAATTCGCCTGTCACTTCAAAAGCGTCAGTCATATTTTTTCTCACACGAAAGCGCTGCAGGTTGTGCGGCTGCTCCGTCAATGGTTAAAAAACATCAACCATCAAACGGAACCTGCTCTGACCCGCAAAGGGGTGTGTTTCAGTGCTGGGGGCGTATATCGCTTTTGAAAAGCGTGCCCGGTGAATGAAGGGAGATGTACAAATCTCGCAAGCCGCCAACGTGGCGTTACCTGCGAAGCCCTCGATTATGGCACGAATTCGGGTTTCTACCTAATTTAATTTCAAAAAGTGCTCACGGTAGTGTGCTAACTCTTCGATGGACTCATTCACATCGGCCAAGGCCGTGTGTTTCTGCTGCTTTTTGAATGAATCAGCGACCTCGGGCTTCCAACGCTTTGCCAGCTCCTTGAGGGTGCTCACATCCAGGTTACGGTAGTGGAAAAAAGCCTCCAGCTTGGGCATGTACTTGACGAGAAAACGACGGTCCTGGCCGATAGTGTTGCCGCACATGGGTGAAGCGCCAGCGGGCACATAGGGGGTCAGGAAGGCAATCAGGGCAGCCTCTGCTTCGGCTTCTGTAACTGTAGAAGCCTTGACCTTGTCGATCAGGCCACTCTTCCCGTGGGTGCCCTTGTTCCAAGCATCCATTTTGTCGAGCTGGGCATCGGACTGATGAATGACGAACACCGGGCCTTCGACCCGCTGACCAAGGTGCGGGTCGGTCACGATGACGGCGATTTCCAACAAACGGTCGGTCTCCGGCTCCAGTCCTGTCATTTCGCAGTCCAACCAGACCAGGTTTTTATCGGATTTGATGAGCACGGGCGCAATGGGGGAGTTTGATTCAGCCATGCCGCCATTGTCGCTGATGACCTAAACTCTGCCGCCATGCAAGACACCCCGTTTGAATTCTCGCCGTCCCTGTGGATGACCATCTTTTTCGCCATCACGCTGGTCGCCAGCGTGATGCTGAAATTCTGGCTGGCCACTAGGCAGGTGCGCCATGTAGCCCGCCACCGCGACTCAGTGCCTGCGGCATTCGCCAAGCACATCGCACTGGCAGACCATCAGAAAGCTGCGGACTACACCATCGCGCAGGCACGCTTGGGGCTGCTGGAGCTGGCATGGGGCACTGCCGTACTGATGGGCTGGACCCTGTTGGGCGGCTTGCACGCGCTGAACCAGACCTTGCTGGCATGGTTCGACGGTCGATTCAGCAGCGCCCTGCCGCAACAACTGGCCTTGTTGGTGGGCTTTTCCGTCATCGGCTCGGTGATCGACTTGCCCTTTTCTTTGTATCGCACCTTTGTGCTGGAGCAGCGTTTCGGATTCAACCGCATGACCGCCAAACTCTGGCTGGTCGATGCGGTCAAAGGCCTGTTTTTCAGCGCGCTCATCGGTCTGCCTCTGGCGGCTTTGGCCTTGTGGGTTATGGGTGCCACCGGCAGTCTGTGGTGGCTGTGGACCTGGAGCCTCTGGATGGGTTTCAGTCTGTTGATGATGCTGGTATACCCCACCTGGATTGCACCGCTGTTCAACCAGTTCAAGCCCCTGGAAGACGCTACCTTGAAAGAACGCGTATCCGCCCTGATGGCCCGCTGCGGCTTCACCTCCAAGGGGTTTTATGTGATGGACGGCAGCAAACGCAGTGCCCACGCCAACGCGTACTTCACCGGCTTCGGTGCCTCCAAGCGTGTGGTGTTTTATGACACCTTGCTGGCGCAGTTGAACCCGGACGAAGTGGATGCTGTGCTGGCCCATGAGCTCGGGCACTTCAAACACGGCCACATTGCCAAACGCATGGTGTCCCTGTTCGGCCTCAGCCTGCTGGCGTTTGCGCTGCTGGGCTGGGTCAGCCAGCAGGCTTGGTTTTACACCGGTCTGGGGGTAGGCCCAAACATGGCAGGTAGCAACGATGCGCTGGCACTGCTCTTGTTCATGATGGTCCTGCCGCTGGCAGGCAGCTTCACCGGCCCTTTGTTTGCCCAGCTCTCCCGCAAGCATGAATTCGAAGCGGATGCGTACGCCGTGGCCCACGCCAACGGTGCGGCGCTGTCATCCGCGCTGCTCAAGCTTTACAAGGACAATGCGTCTACCCTCACCCCCGATCCGGTGTACGTGAAGTTTTACTATTCACACCCACCGGCACCGGAGCGGCTGGCCCGCATGCCTGCAGCCACACCCGTCATTGCCACTGCTTGAATTGACAAAAATATGCCTTCAGGACCCGTCAGAACTGCGCTAACAGCTACACAAATCATTGCAAGCCTCGCCAAAACCGAGGGCTGGAAGCTCTACGGTGACGGCGCGGATGTCGCCATAGAAAAGACCTATCGCTTCGAGAACTTTCTCAAGACCATGGCTTTTGTGAACGCGATTGCGTACATCGCGGAGCAGCAGGATCATCACCCCGAACTGTTGCTCACTTACAGCAGCTGCAGCGTACGCTTCAACACCCATGACGTGCAGGGCGTATCGCGGTCTGACTTTGAATGCGCCGCCCTGATAGATGCACTCATCAGCGCACCCGCCAGCATTACAGGTGCCAGCACATGAGTACCGCCCTTTGAATCAGCACCTGCTTGAACCGGGCTTGGTCGTGGCAGGACACGGCCGCCATGTGTGGGTCGAAACACCCGATGGCCGGCGCCTGATCTGCCACCCGCGCGGGAAGAAAAGCGTGACGGTGGTAGGCGACCAGGTGCTCTGGAAAGCCACGCAGGATGAAGGCACCATAGAGAAGGTGCTGCCCCGGCGTAACCTGTTTTACCGGCAGGACGAAATCCGCACCAAGTCATTTGCCGCGAACCTCGACCAGGTGCTGATCCTGATTGCTGCAGAACCCGAGTTTTCTGAGAGCCAGCTGTCACGGGCCTTGATTGCCGCAGAGGCCGAGCGAATCCGGCCCATCATCGCCTTGAACAAGAGCGATCTGGCAGAACCCTTCGGACGCGCATGGGACCGGCTGGGAATCTACCGCGACATGGGCTACACCCTGCTGCCCTTGGCACTCAAGCCCAAGGCGGAGGGTGCGCCTGCGACCGAACTGGCGCTGTTGCTGGAGCTCATGCAAGGCAAAACCACGCTGGTGCTCGGCCCCTCAGGCTCCGGAAAAAGCACGCTGATCAACCGTCTGCTGCCGCATGCTGACGTGTTGACCAATGAAATTTCGACCGCCCTGAACTCGGGCAAACACACGACTACCAGCACCAGTCTGTATTGGGTGGACGAGGCCAAAACCACGGCGGTGATTGACTCGCCGGGCTTCCAGGAGTTCGGACTCAATCACATTGACCCCATGCATCTGGCCGGCCTCATGCCAGACATCAAGGCCCACGCGGGCGACTGCAAGTTTTACAACTGCAGCCATCTGCATGAACCCGGCTGCGGTGTATTGAATCAAATGAAAGAGGCCCCTGGCGCCGGTGGAATCAGCGCGAATCGCTACAAAATTTATAGCGATTTATTTGCAGAGTTATCTCAGAGCCGGTACTAGCCCGGAATAAGTGCCGGTCTGAGCTTGACTGTATCTAGCCTATCAGGCGCGCCGTCGAAAGCAGTGCCAGAAACACCATCCACATCACGACAGTGCGCCAGACAAGGCCCACTACCGCACGCAAGTGCGCGGGCTCGGGTGTGAGAGCGCTGCTGTCCATTTCCTCGCCGAGGCGGACATTCACAGCACCCGCTGTGGCAGCCAATACCACGCCATCGTTGTCCAAGGGATGCACGGCCTCATGGCGACGCCAGCTGTCGACCGCATCCTCAAAACTTCCAACAAAGGCAAAACTCAGGGCGGTAACACGGGCCGGAAGCCAGTCAATGGCTTCCCATGCACGCAAGGCCCGCTCTCGCACGGCGTCGCTTACCGGTGGCAGCTCAGGCTTAACTGGGCGTTTGGCAAACACGGCCAAGTATTCGGTAACGCGATAGAACACTGCGCCGGCAGGGCCCAAACCCAAGGCTGCGAGGATGGAATACCAGACAAAAACGCCGAACACATGTCGGTGGGCACTCAAGACAGAGTGCTCAATCACATGCCGGACAATTTCACTACGGGGCAGTTCGCTGGCGTCCATGCGCTTCCAACGGGCCAGCGCTGCACGGGCAGCGACCTCGTCGCCCGCCAGTAAAGCATCGCGAATCTGAGTGAAATGGTGGCTGAACTGCCGGAAGCCAAGGGTGGCGTAAAGAATCATCACATTCCACACCGCAGCAGCAATCCAGCCCAATTGCCAGAGCAACAGCCAATGCACCGCCAGTACCAGCAGCGCAGGCCCCAAGGCTGCCAAAGACCAGGCCAACCAGGCATGCGGCTTGGCACCTGCATCGAAATTGCGCAGCACCCAACGCACCCAGTTACGTACCGTGTTGTGTACCGGATTGATCTGCGGCAGGGGCTTGGCCTGTTCCAGCAACAGCGCCAGCAAGATGGAGATAAAGCTCATGGAACTATCATACCCAGCGATGCACCGGCTCAGGCACGTAGAAACTGGTAGAAGTTGCGCAAAATGCCCGCCGTGGCGCCCCAGATAAACCACTCGATCCCCTGTTCGCTATACGGCATGGAGTACCACTCCCGGCTCGCACCCTCCCACTCCACACGGTGGCGGCGGTGATTGGCCGGGTTCATCAAAAAGCCCAAAGGCACCTCAAACACATGAGCCACTTCGTCTGGATTGGGCGTCAGTTGGATAGAAGGCTCCACCAGCGCAACGACCGGTGTCACGATAAATGCGCTACCCGTGGTGTAGTGCGGCAGACTCCCCAGCACTTCGACCGATGAGGGGGGCAAGCCCACCTCTTCTTGCGCTTCGCGCAGCGCAGTGGCAACTGCGTCCACATCGGTAGCATCCGCCTTGCCACCAGGAAACGCAATTTGCCCCGAATGGCTGGACAGGTGAGCAGTACGCTGTGTGAGCAACACCATGGGCTGATCCCGCAAAACAATCGGAATCAGAACCGATGCGTGCGAGGGCTCCCGCTCAGAAAACTTGTGCTCCGTCCTGAGCTCGGGAGACCACACCGGGGGCAGCCTGAAGCGCTGGCGCAAAGCGTCCGCTGCCAAGTCGGCAGGGGGGACTGCGGTGAGATGGCTGTCCACGCCTACCACGGGGACTTGGAGTGGATCAAAAGCCGGCAGGGTTCGGGTGGACTTGGTGGTCAATTTGGAATCCCATGAAAAAAGCCGCCACAGCTTGTCACCGGGGCGGCTTTCACGAAGAGCTTGCGGCAGATTACGCTGCAGTCTTCTTTGCTGGCAGCTTTTCCTTGATACGAGCAGACTTGCCGCTACGGTCACGGAGGTAGTACAGCTTGGCACGGCGCACGTCACCACGACGCTTGACTTCGATGCTGGCGATCAGAGGGGAGTAGGTTTGGAATGTACGTTCCACGCCTTCGCCGCTGGAGATCTTGCGCACGATGAAGCCGCTGTTCAGGCCACGGTTACGCTTGGCGATAACCACGCCTTCGTAAGCCTGCACGCGCTTACGGTTACCTTCAACCACATTCACGCTCACGATGACGGTGTCACCGGGTGCGAATTCAGGGATTGTTTTGCCGAGGCGGGCGATTTCTTCCTGCTCGAGCGCTTGGATGATGTTGCTCATAGTTTCCTTCGTGATCTTGCTCGCGCCGGCACCGGAATTGGCGCCAATATCAGAGCCTTGAGGCTTGTTATCTGGCCGGGCAGAGGATCGGTTAGCCCACTATTATAGCAAGTTCAATCTTTAGGATGCAAAAGACGTTCTTCAGCAGCGGTAATGTGGCCCTGGGCTCTCGCTTTGTCGAGGATGTCAGGCCGGTGCAAAGCCGTCAGTTGCAAACGCTGGGCACGCCGCCATTCTTCAATCCGCGCATGATGTCCGGACATCAGCACGGGCGGCACAGGCACGCCTGACCACTCTTCCGGACGGGTGTAATGCGGGCAATCCAACAGACCATCGAGTGCGGGATTGAAACTGTCCTGGTGATGGCTATCAGCGTCTGACAATACACCGGGCTGCAAGCGCGCCACTGCATCCAGGAGTGCCATGGCCGCGATTTCTCCACCGGACAACACAAAGTCACCCAGGCTGATCTGCTGATCCACATACTTATCGATGAAGCGCTGATCAATACCCTCGTAGCGGCCACACAGCAAAATCGCGCCCGCACTGCGGGACCATTGCTCGACTGCGCCATGGTGTAGCGGTGCCCCGATGGGCGAGAACAACACGACAGGAACAGTATCCTGACGCTGAGCCCGGATCGCCAAAAGCGCAGCCTCCAGAGGCTCAGCCATCATCACCATACCAGGACCTCCGCCGAAAGGCCGGTCATCAACCCTACGGTAATTGCCAGACGCAAAATCGCGGGGATTGTGAAGATGCACATCTACCAAGGCACTCTCGTACGCCCGGCGTGTGATGCCTGCTGTCAGCAAGGGCCCAAACAGCTCAGGGAAAAGCGTGATGATGTCGAAGCGCACTGCAGGCGCCTCAATAGTCGAGTTGCCAGTCCACGTGGATGGTCTTGTCGGTCAGGCTAACGTCGTCCACATAAGCAGAGACGAAGGGGATCATCCGTTCGACCGGTTTGTCATCCTGCATGGCCTCAATGACCAAGACAGTTTGCGGGCCGGTTGACATCAACTCACGGACGATGCCGAGCGCTTGGGCTTCGCGATTGACGACTTGCAGACCGATGAGATCGACCCAATAAAACTCATCTGCGGCAGCTTTGGGAAATGTCGCGCGAGAGATGAAGATGCGGGAGCCTTTGAGGGCTTCGGCCCCATTCCTGTCATCAATGCCGGCCGCGCAGGCAACCACCGAATCAGAATGGACTTTGGATTCTTTGATGGCCATCAGCGCTGTGCCGGAAAAAGGCTTGGTACCTTTTTCAGTGGGCAGCAGATACCACTGACGTGCAGAAAAGAGTGCTTCAGGATTGGCACTGTAGGGCAGGACTTTGAACCAGCCCTTGATACCCCAAGCGTCCGCAATGCGACCGACTTCGATGGCGTCTGCCGGCAATTCGGCGACTTCGAGTCCTGTGAGCATGGGTGGGAATATCAACCGGCGTACGGGCGCATTCGCCGCACGCCGGCTAAACCATTAAGCAGCTTTTTTGGCGGCTTGGTTGATCAGGCGTTCCACGGTAGGAGATGCCTGTGCGCCAACGCCCTTCCAGTAGGTCAAGCGGTCTTGCGCAATACGGATGCTTTCTTCGTTTTCCTTGGCGATAGGGTTGTAGAACCCGATACGCTCGATGAAGCGGCCGTCGCGACGGGTGCGCTTGTCAGCAACAACAATATTGAAAAACGGGCGGGCTTTTGCACCACCACGAGCGAGTCGAATGACGACCATGATTTATCCTTTGGGCAGCTGAGAGAATTCAGCCTAAGTATTCAAAGTTCGATTCAAAGTTTGAGACACGCAACTGACCACCCGGCCAGTGACACTCTGAATAGCCCTCCATTATACCGTTTTCTCATTCATGACCAAAATCCGACCCAGTACCGAATCCGATATCAGCGCTGTTACTGCCATTTATGCACACCATGTGCTGACAGGCACCGGTACTTTTGAGACCACGCCGCCCAGCGAAAGTGACATGCAGGGACGACGGGCCGACGTCCTTTCCAAAGGACTGCCCTACCTGGTGGCAGAAGTAGACGGAGGGGTCATAGGTTTCGCCTATTGCAATTGGTTCAAGCCACGGCCCGCTTACCGCTTTTCCGCGGAAGACTCCATTTACCTCGCTCCGAACGCACACGGTAAGGGACTTGGAAAACTCTTGCTCATTGAACTGATGTCGCAAGCAGAGCGCTGTGGAGTTCGCAAGTTGATTGCGGTTATCGGCGACTCCGCCAACGCTGGCTCGATTGGTGTACACACCAGCTGCGGCTATGACAAAGTGGGCGTGATTTCAGCCTGTGGCTGGAAGTTCGATCGCTGGCTGGACATCGTGTTGATGGAAAAAACCATTGGAGCCGGCTCATCCACCCCGCCAGTGGATCCTGTCGCATGAAAAACAAAACTGTCGCTATCTGGCTCACGCTGTCGCTGGGGGCCTTGGGCTTGCATCGGCTCTACCTCGGGCGCTACGACTGGATTGCCAAGTTATCACCCATACCTACAATTTTGGGCACCTATGGCGTACTGCGGGCCCGCAATCTGGGGGTAGACGATCAGCTGAGCTGGGCGTTGATCCCTCTGCTGGGCTTCATGCTCGCGGCTTGCGCGCTGAACGCCTTGATTTTCGGACTCATGAGTCTTGAAAAGTGGAACGCCCGGTACAACCCGGAGCAACCCGATAGCCCCCAAGGCGGAACCAATTGGCTCACCGTGGGTGGCTTGATCGTCGCTCTGGGCTTGGGCACCACCATCTTGATGGCGACCCTCGCCTTCAGCATTCAACGCACTTTTGAGTACCAGATGCAAGAAGACAAAGCGCCCGACACGGGCGCGTTGATCAAAAAATCTGCAGACTGACCCAGTAAGCGATTGCCGCGACAAAAGCCGCAGCCGGGATGGTCAACACCCAGGCCCACACAATGTTTCCAGCAACGCCCCAGCGCACTGCACTGGCGCGTTGGGTGGAGCCTACCCCGACGATAGCGCCGGTAATAGTGTGGGTGGTAGATACCGGTATACCCAAAGCAGTGGCAAGGAACAGTGTCATGGCGCCGCCGGTTTCCGCACAGAAGCCGCCCACTGGCTTTAGCTTGGTGATTTTCTGACCCATAGTGCGCACAATCCGCCAGCCACCAAACATGGTGCCGGCTCCAATCGCTATGTAGCAAGACACAATGGTCCAGGTGGGTGGCGCAGCGTCGCTGGCGGAAACATACCCCGTCGCAATCAGCATCATCCAGATGATGCCGATAGTCTTTTGCGCGTCGTTACCGCCATGACCCAGACTGTAAGCACCTGCGCTCAATAGCTGCAAACGCCGGAACCATTTATCGATGCGCGAAGGCCGTGCGCGCCGGAAAATCCAGGCGACTGCCACCATCATCATGGAGCCCAAAGTGAAGCCCAATAGTGGCGACACAAAGATGAACGCTACCGTTTTCATAATGCCGGCGGAGATCAAGGCCCCTGCTCCAGCCTTGGCAATCACCGCGCCGACAATGCCACCAATCAGCGCGTGGGAAGAGCTGCTGGGAATACCGTAGTACCAGGTAATCACGTTCCAGGTAATGGCGCCTACCAACGCACCGAACACCACATGGGTGTCCACGACGCCGGGCTGCACAATGCCTTTGCCCACGGTGGCCGCGACGCTCAGGTGGAAAATGAAAATGGCTATGAAGTTGAAGAAGGCGGCAAAAATCACCGCCTGACCGGGCTTGAGTACCCCGGTGGACACTACGGTCGCAATCGAGTTCGCTGCATCATGAAAACCATTCATGAAGTCGAACATCAGCGCGAGCGCCACCAACAGGGCTACGACCCACAGGGCTGTCTGGACTTGTTCCATCGTATTGAACCTGCGCGGTGGATCAGGAGTTCTCGAGGATGATGCCCTCGATCACATTCGCCACGTCTTCACACTTGTCAGTGATCGTTTCCAGCAGCTCGTAAATGGCTTTGAGCTTGATGAGTTCACGCACATCTTCCTGCTCGCGGAACAGCTTGCTCATGGCGGTGCGCATCACGCGGTCAGCATCCGACTCCAGACGGTCGATTTCTTCGCAGGTTTTCAAGGCTGCCTCGGCGGTGGCGTGATCGGCGATATCCGCCAACAGCTTTACCGCATCACGCAAACGCTCGCAGCACTTCACGCTCAGGTCGGTCAAACGCACGATCTCTTCCGTCATCACGCGGACGTCGTACAGCGCCATGGTTTCAGCAGAATCCTGAATCAGGTCCGCCACATCATCCATGGTGTTGATCAGGGAGTGGATTTGCTCGCGGTCGATGGGCGTGATGAAGGTGATGTGGATCGCCTTATTCACTTCGTGGGTCACGCGGTCTGCTGCACGCTCGGCGTCGTCCACTTCCTGGTTGTATTTCGCGCGCAGATCAGCGTCGTTGTAGTTAGCCACCAGCTTGGAAAAAGCCTGGGCGGCCTCCACGATACGATCCGCATGCTGATTGAACATCTCAAAAAAATTGCCTTCACGAGGCAACAACTTTCCAAACAACATGCGGAGCTCCTAACGGTTAAATATGACAGTCTCGTGACTGATTTAAGAATGTCCGCGAGTTTAACCGGCTACAGCCCTACAGGTTTCAGGGAGTTACACCCGCCCCCAGAGCCCCCCAAAGACCCCATAAAAAAAGCCCCGCAACCGGAGTTGCAGGGCTTTTGCTGCGAATGGCGCGGGGGCGCCAAAGCGACTGATTACTTCACAGTGGCAGCAGACTCGGTGTAGTCGCTGATCTTGTCAAAGTTCAGGTACTGGTACACCTTGTCGCTGGCGGCAGTCAGCACGCCCATGTCGGCCAAGTACTCTTCCTTGGTAGGAATGCGACCCAGCTTGGAAGCGATAGCTGCCAGTTCGGCCGAGCCCAAGTACACATTGCTGTTCTTGCCCAGACGGTTGGGGAAGTTGCGGGTAGAGGTTGAGAACACAGTGGCGCCCTCTTTCACCTGCGCCTGATTGCCCATGCACAAGCTGCAGCCCGGCATTTCCATGCGCGCACCGGCACCACCCAGCACACCGTAGTGGCCTTCGTCGCTCAGTTGCTTGGCGTCCATCTTCGTAGGCGGTGCAATCCACAGCTTCACGGGGATGTCGCGCTTGCCTTCCATCAGCTTGGACGCGGCACGGAAGTGGCCGATGTTGGTCATGCAGGAGCCGATGAACACTTCATCGATCTTGGCGCCGGCCACTTCGGCCAAAGTCTTCACATCGTCCGGGTCGTTGGGGCATGCCACGATAGGCTCATGGATGTCGGCCAGGTCGATGTCGATAACGGCTGCGTACTCTGCATCGGCATCGCCCTTGAGCAACTCAGGGTTCTTGAGCCAGGCTTCCTGTGCCGCAATACGGCGACCCAAAGTGCGCGCATCCGCATAGCCATTGGCAATCATCCACTTCATCATGGTGATGTTGCTGGTGACGTATTCGATGATGGGCTCTTTGTTCAGGTGCACGGTGCAACCTGCAGCAGAACGCTCAGCAGACGCGTCAGACAACTCAAACGCCTGTTCAACCTTCAGATCTGGCAAACCTTCGATTTCGAGAATGCGACCGGAGAAGATGTTCTTCTTGCCCTTCTTTTCAACCGTCAGCAGGCCGGCCTTGATGGCGTACAAAGGAATCGCGTTAACCAAGTCACGCAGGGTCACGCCGGGCTGCATCTTGCCCTTGAAGCGCACCAACACCGATTCAGGCATGTCCAAAGGCATCACGCCAGTAGCGGCCGCAAACGCCACCAGACCGGAACCTGCGGGGAAGCTGATACCGATAGGGAAACGGGTGTGGCTGTCGCCACCAGTGCCCACGGTGTCAGGCAACAACATGCGGTTGAGCCAGGAGTGGATCACACCGTCACCGGGACGCAATGACACGCCGCCACGGGTGCTGATGAAGTCGGGCAGCTCGTGGTGCATCTTCACGTCCACGGGCTTGGGGTACGCCGCGGTGTGGCAGAACGACTGCATCACTAGGTCTGCAGAGAAGCCCAGGCAAGCCAAGTCCTTCAGCTCGTCGCGGGTCATCGGGCCAGTAGTGTCTTGGGAGCCGACAGAGGTCATCTTGGGCTCGCAGTAGGTACCGGGGCGCACGCCTTGACCTTCGGGCAAACCGCAAGCGCGACCGACCATCTTCTGTGCCAGGCTGAAACCCTTCTTGGTGTCAGCAGGGTTCTGGGGCAGGCGGAACAAGGTGGAAGGCTTCAGACCCAAAGCTTCACGGGCTTTGGCAGTCAAGCCACGGCCGATAATCAGGGGAATACGGCCACCGGCACGTACTTCGTCAAACAGCACATCGCTCTTGACTTGGAACGAAGCGATTTCCTTGCCGTCTTTGAAGGCCTTGCCGTCATAGGGACGCAGTTCCACCACGTCGCCCATGCTCATCTGGTTCACGTCCAGCTCGATAGGCAGCGCGCCCGCATCTTCCATGGTGTTGTAGAAGATGGGAGCGATCTTGGTGCCCAGGCACACGCCGCCGAAACGCTTGTTGGGCACGTAAGGAATGTCTTCACCGGTGAACCACAGCACGGAGTTGGTGGCTGACTTGCGGCTGGAGCCGGTACCGACCACGTCACCCACATAGGCCACGAGGTTGCCTCGGGCACGCAGGTCTTCGATGAACTTCACAGGGCCGCGCTTGCCATCTTCCTCAGGGGTAATGCCATCGCGCTTGTTCTTCAGCATGGCCAATGCGTGCAATGGAATGTCAGGGCGGCTCCAGGCGTCAGGCGCAGGAGACAGGTCGTCCGTATTGGTTTCGCCGGTGACCTTCAGGATGGTCACGGTGATGCTCTGGGGAACTTCAGGGCGGCTGGTGAACCACTCGGCATCGGCCCAGCTTTGCAACACGGCCTTGGCGAAGGTATTGCCCTTGTCGGCCTTTTCCTTCACGTCATGGAACTGGTCGAACATCAACAGGGTTTTCTTCAGGCCTTCGGCAGCTTCTGCAGCCACGGCGGCATCGTCCAGCAGATCCACCAGCGGGCTGATGTTGTAGCCGCCGAGCATGGTGCCCAACAATTCGGTGGCGCGGGCGCGGGAGATCAGAGCGCACTTTTCAGTGCCGTGAGCCACAGCGGCCAGGTAGCTGGCTTTGACCTTGGCAGCATCGTCCACACCGGCGGGCACGCGGTGGGTGATCAGTTCGACGAGCGTTGCCTCTTCGCCTGCGGGGGGCGCCTTCAGCAGCTCGATCAACTCGCCGGTCTGCTTGGCAGACAAAGGCAGGGGGGGAATGCCCAACGCAGCGCGTTCAGCCACATGGTCTCGGTAAGCTTGCAACATCTTCACTCTCCTTCAAAAACAACAAAAACACACTCCAGCGCCCGCACTATCTGCGCGAGCAGCTACTTATTTCATAGCAGCGCCATCTTGTGGCGCGGGCAAGGGCTCCAGCAAGTTGGGTGCCGGATTCTTCTCCATCGCCAGTGCCACGGCCTGCTGCTCAGCGTTCATACAAGCGTCCGCCAAACGCCGGCCTTGCCGGTGATCCATCAACATGGATTTGTTGGCCAACTGCAACCAGACGGCACCCCGAGCTGCATCTTCCAGCCGAATCGCTCCGGTCGAAGTAGCCACAGGCACCATCACAAACCGCTGCTTGCCGGATTCCACGGCGAAATGCCCCGCATGCTCGGGGTGCGCCTGCACAGACACTTTCTGGGCCAGCTCACAGGGCAATACGCCGGTCGCAACCGTGGGAGCTACTGCCAATTGTTCTTCGCTCAAGACCACCGGCTTGTCGACAGCCTTGGCAGGCGCCTGTACCCGCGTGTTCTTCTTGGAACTGGAAGCTTGCGGGGCAACGCTGCTGGCGGCGGCGAAGCCGGTCCAGAGCACAGAGCACAGCATGGCAGTCACCAGCCAGACAAACTTCATCATGCGGCCTCCTTCACAGGGGTCGATTCGAAATAGACAGATACCTCCGACGGCACGGCCACACCAGTGGCGTGCGCACGTTCCAACACCTGCCAGAAAAACCGGTAACTGGCCCGGTCGTGCAAAACACCTCCCGCCGACACAGGCCCCCAATCGGCGGCTGCGGCGCGGGTCACGATGTCTGCCGCCTGCTCCACCGCCTTTGCGTCCGGGGCGAAGGCCTGAACGATGGGCCGGATCTGGTCCGGATGAATGCTCCACATGCGGGTATAGCCCAAGGCTTGGGCGGCATAGCGGGCTGCACGGCTCAAGGCTTGTGCGTCTTTGAACTCAGTCACCACGCAATGCGATGGCACCTTGCCAAACGCATGGCAGGCGCTGGAGATATCTGTCTTGGCACGCACGACCAAGGGGTGGTGAAACTGGTCCAAGGTATCGCCATCGGTGTCCGATCGGACACCCATCGCCCTTGCAGGGATAGCGCCACCATGGCTGGACACAAAGTCCATCAAACCGAAACTGATGGACTGCACGCGTGCATGGGCCGCAATCTCAAAAGCGCGATGTACCGCTGCCGGGGATTCGATCAATACATGCAATGGAATCGCAGCAGCCACAGGCCCCAAAGCATCGATAGCGCGGACTGCAACCTCCACATCGGCGGCAGACTCCACCTTGGGCAGCATGATGTAACTCAGGGCACGGGCAGCAGCGCCGACCACACACGCCACATCCTGAAGAAACGCAGGGTGGTCTACCGCATGCAAGCGCGCACCCACACGGCGGCGCAAGCCATTTGCTATCAAATCAGGAGCTTTTTGCGCAGAATTGGCGAGCGCCGCAACCATATTGGCATGATCGAGCTCTCCACCGACGGGCGCACCGTCTTCACAGTCCAGCGTCACATCAAACACGCAAGCGCCGAACTCCCGGGTCATGTCCGCCTGCATTTGCAGGCTCTTGACCATGCGGGCTTCTACGCCGCTGTAATGGTCACACACCGGCAGTACACCCGCAGCACCCTGCGCACCTAAAAGGATGTCGCGAGGATGCTTCACGGTGGGTGCCGGTGCGTGGGCCAAGGATTACAGCAGGTGTTTCACGCCGTCTTGTTCGCCTTGCAGTTCAGCCAAGGTCTTGTTGATGCACTCTTGCGAGAACGCGTCAATTTCCAGGCCTTCGACGATCTTGTATTCGCCGTTCGCGCAGGTCACGGGGTAACCGAACATGACTTCCTTGGGAATGCCGTATTCGCCGTTGGAAGGAATGCCCATGGTGACCCACTTGCCGTTGGTGCCCAGAGCCCAGTCACGCATGTGGTCGATAGCCGCGTTGGCAGCAGACGCTGCGGAGGACAAACCACGTGCAGCAATGATGGCTGCACCACGCTTGCCCACGGTGGGCAGGAATGTTTCGCGGTTCCAGGTTTCGTCGTTGATCATGTCTTTCACAGACTGGCCAGCGATGGTGGCAAAACGGTAATCGGCGTACATGGTGGGAGAGTGGTTACCCCACACGGCCAATTTTTCGATGTCCGCCACGGCCTTGCCGGTCTTGGAAGCCAACTGGCTGGCAGCACGGTTGTGGTCCAGGCGCAGCATGGCGGTGAAGTTCTTGGCCGGCAGATCCGGCGCAGCCTTCATGGCGATGTAGGCGTTGGTGTTGGCGGGGTTGCCCACCACCAGCACCTTGACGTTGCGGGAAGCCACAGCGTTCAGTGCCTTGCCTTGGGTGGTGAAGATGGCGCCATTGATGGCCAGCAGTTCGGCACGCTCCATGCCGGGGCCGCGTGGGCGGGAACCCACCAACAAAGCGTAGTCGGTGTCCTTGAAGGCGGACATGGGATCGGAATGGGCTTCGATACCAGCCAACAGCGGGAATGCGCAGTCTTCCAACTCCATGATCACGCCCTTGAGCGCGTTCTGGGCCTTCTCGTCGGGGATTTCCAGCAATTGCAAGATCACGGGCTGGTCTTTGCCCAACATTTCGCCGGAGGCGATGCGAAACAGAAGTGCGTAACCGATTTGACCTGCTGCACCTGTAACGGCAACGCGGACGGGTTTCTTGCTCATGGTAAAACTCCAGGAAGTGTTGAGAAAACGGCGACTGAGCAGCGCCCGCAACAAGCCGTGCTGCGCTGCAGAATGCCCGAGAGTTTACCCTCGAATTTAGTGCCGGGTCAATTTGTCTTATGTCTTATATAAGATATGATTAGCGAAATTTTTCGAGCCTGACTCGTCGCTGACAGAAACCCCGCATCCATGCCTGCAAACACCCTCTCTGCGAACGACAGCGCTACTGGCGCATCGGTCGATCCGGGCGCGCAATCCGGGGCATCGGGCACACCGGCATTCAGTCCGCTCTATCAGCAAATCAAGGCCCTCATACTGCAAAGCCTGCAGAGTGGCGAATGGAAACCCAGCACTGCCATTCCCAGTGAGCAAGAGCTTGCCGGCCGGTACAAAGTCAGCCAGGGCACGGTACGTAAAGCCATTGATGAGCTCGCCGCCGAAAACCTCGTCGTTCGCCGCCAGGGCAAGGGTACGTTTGTCGCCACCCATGCTGAACGGCACATTCAATACCGCTTTTTGCGACTGGTCCCTGAGGCGGGCGACCCATCCAACGAAGGGCCGGCCCAGCGCCGCATCATTGACTGCAAGCGCACCCGCGCCAGCGCTGATGTGGCGCGCGCCTTGTCTCTGCGATCTGGTGATGCGGTATTGCAAGTGCGGCGCGTGTTGTCTTTCGCAGGCACTCCTACCATTTTGGAAGACCTGTGGCTCCCCGGCGGCCCTTTCAAAGGGCTGACGGCAGAGCGCCTGACCAGCTATGACGGTGCGATGTATGCGCTTTTTGAAACAGAATTCGGCGTGCGCATGGTGCGTGCCGAGGAAAAGATCAAAGCCGTGCTTCCGGACCCCGAGCAGCGAGATCTGCTCCAAATCGGTGCAAGCACCCCCTTGCTCAGTGTTGAGCGTACCGCGTACACCTACAACGATTTACCTATGGAGCTCCGTCGGGGCTTGTACTTGACCGACACACACTACTATCGAAATGCGCTAAATTGATGCGTTGCACCATGCAAGTCCAATGTCAGATTGGTGCGGTGCAATAGAATTTTGGCCTGCGATTCCCAGAATTACAAACACGTTACATCCAAGAAAGCCCATCCATGACTGAGCTCAACTCCCAACCCAAGCGCGCGCGGCCTGAATTCCGCAACATCAATGCGCTGAGTGACCTGCCCACCTATCGCCTCCCCCCCGCCGGATGGGTTTCCATCCTGCACCGCATCAGTGGCGCCATCATGTTCATCCTGATGCCTTTCATTATCTGGATGTTCGACACATCCGTATCCTCGGAAATCTCATTTGCAAAGTTCACCAGCGTCTTTAGCGTTGGAGTCGGCTTTATCCCCGGCTGGTTTGTGAAGCTGGTGGCTCTGGCCATCATCTGGGCGTATTTGCACCACTTCATCGCAGGCATGCGCCACTTGTGGATGGACATCAACCATGCGGTGAGCAAAGAATTCGGTCGCAGCTCCGCCATCTTCACTCTGGGTCTGGGCAGCTTGCTCACCCTGGTGCTGGCCCTCAAGCTCTTCGGCGCCTACTAACAACGAGAAAAGGAAAACCAAATGGCAGTGAATTACGGATCCAAGCGCGTCGTCGTTGGCGCGCACTACGGCCTGCGGGACTGGCTGGCGCAACGCGTCACCGCCGTCTTGATGGCTTTGTTCACCATCGCCCTGCTGGCGCAGGTGATTTTGTTCAAAGGCCCCATCGGCTACGACAAGTGGGCCGGCATCTTCTCCCAGCAGTGGATGAAGTTCCTGACCTTCGCGGTCATCATCGCCATGCTGTACCACGTATGGGTGGGTGTGCGCGATATCTGGATGGATTACGTCAAACCCGTCTCCATCCGCTTGTCTCTGCAAGTGTTCTCCATTGTTTGGCTGGTCGGCTGCGCCGGCTGGGCTATCCAGGTTCTGTGGCGTCTCTGATCCCCTCCAACAGGCACTAATACATGTCTTACTCCGTCTCTAAACGCAAATTCGACGTCGTGATCGTCGGCGCCGGTGGCTCCGGCATGCGCGCTTCCCTGCAGCTGGCACGTGCCGGTCTGAATGTGGCCGTTCTGTCCAAAGTGTTCCCCACCCGCTCCCACACCGTGGCAGCACAAGGCGGCATCGGTGCCTCCTTGGGCAACATGAACGACGACAACTGGCACTACCACTTCTATGACACCGTCAAGGGCTCCGACTGGCTCGGCGACCAGGACGCTATCGAGTTCATGTGCCGTGAAGCTCCCAAGGTGGTGTACGACCTGGAGCACATGGGTATGCCTTTCGACCGCAACCCTGACGGCACCATTTACCAGCGCCCCTTCGGCGGCCACACCGCCAACTACGGCGAAAAGGCTGTGGAACGCGCTTGCGCTGCCGCTGACCGTACCGGTCACGCCATGTTGCACACGCTGTACCAGCAGAACGTGGCAGCCAAGACCAGCTTCTTCGTGGAGTGGATGGCACTGGACCTGATCCGTGACGCCGAAGGCGACGTGGTCGGTGTCACCGCCCTGGAAATGGAAACCGGCGATATCCACATTCTGGAAGCCAAGACCACCCTGCTGGCCACCGGTGGCGCAGGTCGTATCTTTGCGGCCTCCACCAACGCCTTCATCAACACCGGTGACGGCCTTGGCATGGCAGCGCGTGCCGGCATACCGTTGGAAGACATGGAGTTCTGGCAGTTCCACCCCACCGGCGTGGCTGGTGCCGGCGTGTTGCTGACCGAAGGTTGCCGCGGCGAAGGCGCTATTCTGCTCAACAGCAACGGCGAACGTTTCATGGAGCGCTATGCGCCTACCCTGAAAGACTTGGCTCCGCGTGACTTCGTGTCCCGCTCCATGGACCAGGAAATCAAGGAAGGCCGTGGCTGCGGTCCGAACAAGGACTATGTGCTCTTGAAGCTGGACCACTTGGGTGCAGAAACCATCCACAAGCGCCTGCCATCGGTGTATGAAATCGGCGTGAACTTCGCCAACGTGGACATCACCAAAGAACCTATCCCCGTGGTGCCCACCATCCACTACCAGATGGGTGGTATTCCCACCAACGTCAATGGCCAGGTGGTGGTGCAAAACGGCGACGTGCACAACCAGGTTGTCAACGGTTTGTACGCAGTGGGCGAATGCTCTTGCGTTTCGGTGCACGGCGCCAACCGCCTGGGCACCAACTCCTTGCTGGATTTGCTGGTGTTCGGCCGCGCAGCAGGCAACCACATCGTCAACTACATCAAGGGCAGCAAAGAGCATAAGCCATTGCCAAAGGACGCCGCAGACCGCACCCTGGCGCGCGTTTCCCGCCTGGACAATGCCGGCAGCGGTGAGTACGCCCAGGACGTTGCTAACGACCTGCGCGCTTCCATGCAACAACACGCCGGCGTGTTCCGTACCCAGAAGAGCATGGACGAAGGCGTGGTCAAGATCGCCGAGCTGCGCGAACGCGTCAAAGCCCTTAACCTCAAGGACAAGTCCAAGGTATTCAACACAGCTCGCATCGAAGCGCTGGAAGTCGAAAACCTGATCGAAGCGGCCGAAGCAACAATCGTGTCGGCAGCTGCTCGCCACGAAAGCCGCGGCGCCCACACCGTGGACGATTACGGCGATACCCCTGAGCACCCGAATGGCCGTAACGACCAAGACTGGCACAAACATACCCTGTGGTATAGCGAAGGCAACCGCCTGAGCTACAAGCCCGTGCAGATGAAGCCTTTGACTGTGGACTCCGTTCCACTCAAAGTCCGTACTTTCTAAGCGTAGACCCTTCGCGAGAACCTGAACATGACCAAACGTACTTTCTCCATCTACCGCTACGATCCAGACAAGGATGCCAAGCCTTACATGCAGGACATCGAGGTAGAACTCGACGGTTCCGAGCGCATGCTGCTGGACGCCTTAATGAAGCTCAAGGCCATCGATCCTTCCATCTCCTTCCGCCGCTCATGCCGCGAAGGTGTATGCGGATCGGATGCCATGAACATCAACGGCAAGAACGGTCTGGCTTGCCTGACCAATATGCTGACCTTGCCCGGCAAAATCGTCCTCAAGCCCCTGCCCGGTCTGCCCGTGATCCGCGATCTGATCGTGGATATGACCCAGTTCTTCAAGCAGTACAACTCGATCAAGCCTTACCTGATCAACGACACGGTGCCGCCCGAGAAAGAGCGTCTGCAGTCCCCCGAAGAGCGTGAAGAACTCAACGGCCTGTACGAGTGCATCTTGTGCGCCAGCTGCTCTACCAGCTGCCCCAGCTTCTGGTGGAACCCCGACAAGTTTGTGGGTCCGGCCGGCTTGCTGCAGGCCTACCGCTTTATTGCGGACAGCCGCGATCAAGCTACCGGTGAGCGCCTGGACAATCTGGAAGATCCTTACCGCCTGTTCCGTTGCCACACCATCATGAACTGCGTCGATGTGTGCCCCAAGGGTTTGAACCCCACCAAGGCCATCGGCAAGATCAAGGAAATGATGGTCTTGCGTGCCGTTTGATACAGACCAAGGTGCACACGCGTGACTGAAGCATTGATTGATGAACGGGGTTTGAGCAAGCTGCAATGGCGTTGCCGGCGCGGCTTGCTGGAAAACGACTTGTTCATCGAGCGCTTCTTCCGCCGGTACAGCGATACGCTGACGGTGCGCCATGCCGATGCCCTGTCGGCGCTGATGGACTTGAGCGACAACGACCTGCTGGACGTCCATCTGGCACGAAAAACGCTGTTGCAGGTGGACGCTGCCCTCGATCGCGCAGACGTCCATGAAGTTTTAAAAATGTTGAGAGAACCTCTCTGAAAGGCGAAAGATGAAACTAGCTGATAACAAAGCCACCCTGTCGTTCAGTAACGGCAGCCCCAGTGTGGAAATGCCCGTGTACCAGGGCAACATCGGACCGGATGTGATCGACATCCGCAAGCTTTACGCCCAGACTGGCATGTTCACGTATGACCCCGGTTTTCTCTCAACCGCTTCCTGCCAGTCCGGCATCACTTACATCGACGGCGACAAGGGTGAACTGCTGTACCGCGGCTACCCCATCGAACAGTTGGCCACCAACGTCGACTACCTCGACACCTGCCACCTGTTGCTGAAGGGCGAATTGCCCAACAAAACCGAACAAGTGGCGTTCCACAAACTCGTGACCAACCACACCATGGTCAACGAGCAGATGCAGTTCTTCCTGCGTGGCTTCCGCCGCGACGCGCACCCTATGGCCGTATTGACCGGCTTGGTGGGCGCACTGTCTGCGTTCTACCACGACAGCACCGACATCAATAACCCCGAGCACCGCGAAATCGCCGCGATCCGCCTGATCGCCAAGATGCCTACGCTCGTGGCCATGGCCTACAAGTACGGCGTGGGCCAGCCTTTCATGTACCCGCAGAACGACCTGAGCTACTCCGGCAACTTCCTGCGCATGATGTTCGGCACTCCTTGCGAAGAGTACAAGGTCAACCCCGTGATCGAACGTGCGATGGACCGCATCTTCATCCTGCACGCAGACCACGAGCAAAACGCGTCTACCTCCACTGTGCGCCTGTGCGGATCTTCCGGCACCAACCCGTTTGCAGCCATTGCCGCCGGCGTGGCTTGCTTGTGGGGCCCTGCCCACGGTGGCGCCAACGAAGCCTGCCTGAACATGCTGGAAGACATCCAGCGCCAAGGCGGCGTGTCCAAGGTCGGCCAGTTCATGGAACAGGTCAAGGACAAGAACTCCGGTGTCAAGCTCATGGGCTTCGGTCACCGCGTGTACAAGAACTACGACCCCCGCGCCAAGCTCATGCAGGAAACCTGCAACGAAGTGCTGGAAGCCTTGGGTCTGGAAAACGACCCCTTGTTCAAGCTGGCCAAGCAGCTGGAAAAGATTGCTCTGGAAGACGACTACTTTGTCCAGCGCAAGCTGTACCCCAACGTGGACTTCTATTCCGGCATCGTGCAACGCGCCATCGGCATCCCTGTGAACCTGTTCACCGGTATCTTCGCTTTGGCTCGTACCGTCGGCTGGATTGCCCAGTTGAACGAGATGATCGGCGACCCTGAGTACAAGATCGGCCGCCCACGCCAGTTGTTCACCGGCTCCGTCAAGCGCGACGTCAAGCCACTGGACCAGCGTTAAGCCCTCCCGGGCCTACCCTGAAAACCCCGCCGCCTACAAAGGCCGCGGGGTTTTTTGTATCCAATCCGGCTCTAGCGCACATGGACTCTGCGCGAGTAGCTACTGTTTTCATAGCAATTTACAGCCCATCGACTGCTGCATGTCGAGAAGAAGCCTTTCCCAGTCAAGATCTATGGCATCTCGAAATGCGATGACTAATCCCGTAGCAAGTGGGAAAATACCGACTTCACATCGCTGATCACGATGCCGTCTCTAAATGCCGCACATTGACCGCCCCCTCACCCGCCGGATGGACCTGACATCGCTACAGATGTTTGTGGCTGTCTGCGAGACAGGTAGCATCGGCAAGGCTGCGGAGCGCGAATTCATTGCCCCCTCGGCACTCAGCAAGCGGCTCAGTGATCTGGAGCTGGCGCTAGGCAGCCAGCTGCTACAACGCCATTCACGCGGTGTGCACCCTACCCCAGCGGGGCAAAGCCTGTTGCACCACGCCCGCAGCGTGTTCTTCAGCCTGGACCGCATGCACACTGAGTTGACGGAATACGCCGACGGCGCCAAAGGCCAGGTGCGGGTACACGCCAGCATCTCGGCCACGGTGCAGTTTCTGCCGGAAGACCTGGGTGCCTTCATCCGTGCCCACCAAGGCATCAAGATCGATCTGGAAGAGCACCTGAGCACCGAAGTCATTCGTGCCGTTGAGGAAGGTGCCGCCGATTTCGGTGTCTGCAATACGGCGGACGGCGTGGGCGAATTGCAGACCCTGCCCTACCGGCAGGACCAACTGGTGCTTATTGCTCCCCGCACCCATGCGCTCGCCCGCGAGTCCTCAGTGGCGTTCGCGGACACCTTGGCGCTGGACCATGTGGGCCTGCATTCCAACAGCTCCATCTATGTCGCTATGCGCCAGGCGGCCACAGCGCTGGGCCAAAGCATCAAACTGCGCATCCAGGTCACCGGGCTCGATGCCATGTGCCGCATGATTCACAACGGCCTGGGCGTGGGCGTCATGCCCCTGCGCGCATTCACGCTGATGCATAGCGCCGGCGAATTGGCAGCAGTACCCCTCACCGACCCCTGGGCCCACCGCCGCATTGAGCTGGTGGCCCGCGACTTCTCGACCCTGCCACGCAGCGCGCGCTTGCTGGTCGACCACCTAAAATCGTCTCTCTAAAGGAAGCACATATGGCACGCACGCTCTACGACAAACTCTGGGACGACCACGTCGTTCATACCGAAGACGATGGCACTTCCATCCTCTATATCGACCGCCATCTGGTCCACGAAGTGACCAGCCCCCAGGCGTTTGAAGGGCTGCGTGAAGCAGGTCGCAAGGTCTGGCGCATCAGCTCTATCGTCGCCACTGCCGACCACAACACGCCGACCACCGGTTGGGAGCTGGGCTACGACGGCATTACCGACCCGACCAGCAAAGAACAGGTCACCACCCTAGACAGCAACATCAAGGAATTCGGCTCTGCCGCTTATTTCCCCTTCCTGTCCAAGCGCCAGGGCATCGTGCACGTGATGGGGCCTGAAAACGGCGCGACCCTGCCCGGCATGACCGTGGTGTGCGGCGACTCCCATACCTCCACCCACGGTGCGTTTGGGGCCTTGGCCCACGGAATCGGTACCAGCGAGGTCGAGCACGTGATGGCCACGCAAACCCTCTTGGCCAAAAAAGCCAAGAACATGCTGATCAAGGTCGAAGGTAACGTTGCTCCCGGCATCACCGGCAAAGACATTGTGCTGGCCATCATCGGCAAAATCGGCACCGCAGGCGGCACCGGCTACACCATCGAATTCGGCGGCTCCGCCATCCGTGCGTTGAGCATGGAAGGCCGCATGACGGTGTGCAACATGGCCATCGAAGCCGGCGCCCGCGCTGGATTGGTCGCCGTGGATGAGAAAACCATCGACTACGTCAAGGGCCGCCCCTTGGCCCCCGGCGCCAACGCTGCCTCCCCCGAAGCCGCAGCGGTGGAATGGGACCAGGCCGTCGCCTTCTGGAAGACACTGCACTCCGACGCCGGCGCGCATTTCGACACCGTCGTCGAGCTGGACGCCACCAAAATCGTGCCGCAAGTCACCTGGGGCACCTCGCCCGAAATGGTGCTGGGCGTGGACGCCATCGTGCCAGACCCCGACAAAGAAAAAGACGCCAGCAAGCGCGGCGCCATTGAGCGGGCACTCACCTACATGGGCTTGGAGCCCGGCAAACCCTTGAACGACTTGTTTGTGGACAAGGTATTCATCGGTTCCTGTACCAACAGCCGCATCGAAGACATGCGCGAAGCTGCCGCCGTGGTGAAAAAGCTGGGCCAAAAAGTCGCCAAGAACATCAAGCTGGCCATGGTTGTTCCCGGCTCCGGTCTGGTGAAAGAGCAGGCAGAGCGCGAAGGACTGCACGAAATTTTCAAGGCCGCGGGCTTTGAGTGGCGTGAACCCGGCTGCTCCATGTGCCTGGCCATGAATGCCGACCGCCTGGAACCCGGAGAGCGCTGCGCCTCCACCAGCAACCGCAACTTTGAAGGCCGCCAGGGTGCCGGTGGGCGCACCCACCTGGTGAGCCCCGCCATGGCCGCTGCAGCAGCCATCCATGGACACTTTGTCGATATCCGCAAGTTCGCCTGACCCATTGAAAGGACTGAATATGAAAACCGCACTTATCGCCGCATGCGCAGCCACCCTGCTGTTGCTGTCTGGATGCAACACAGTCAAAGGCATGGGCCAGGACATTCAAAAGGCCGGCGAAAAAATTGAAGGCGCTGCCAAAAAATGAAAAACTTTACTGTTCACCAAGGGCTGGTTGCGCCCATGGACCGCGAAAACGTGGACACCGACGCGATCATCCCCAAGCAATTTCTCAAATCCATCCGCAAGACGGGCTTCGGTCAGAACCTGTTTGACGAATGGCGCTACCTGGATGCGGGCTACCCCGGCCAGGACCCCGCCAGCCGCAAGCCCAACCCGGACTTTGTGCTGAACCAACCCCGCTATGCCGGCGCATCCATCCTGCTGGCGCGCAAAAACTTCGGCTGCGGCTCCAGCCGCGAGCACGCGCCCTGGGCGATTGACCAATATGGCTTCCGCGCCATCATCGCACCCAGCTACGCTGACATCTTCTTCAACAATTGCTTCAAGAATGGTTTGCTGCCTATCGTGCTAAGCGAAGCCTTAGTGGACCAGTTGTTCAACGAAGCACTGGCCTTCCCCGGCTATCAGCTCACCATTGATCTGGAGCGCCAGGTCATCGTGAAGCCGCAGGGCGAAGAAATTCCGTTCGACGTACAGGCCTTCCGCAAGTACTGCTTGCTCAACGGCTTTGACGACATCGGCCTGACCCTGCGCCATGCCGACAAGATCAAGGCGTTCGAAGCCCAACGTTTGGCCACAAAACCGTGGCTGGCGCAGACCATGTCTGCGTGAGCAGCTATCAAATTCATAGTATTCAAAGGACATCATGAAAATTGCAGTCTTGCCGGGTGACGGCATCGGCACCGAAATCGTGGCGGAAGCCGTGAAGGTTTTGAACGCTCTGGACCTCAAGCTGGAAATGGAAACCGCACTCGTGGGCGGTTGCGCCTATGAGGCCCATGGCCACCCCCTTCCTGAAGCCACCCTCAAGCTGGCAAAGGAAGCGGACGCGGTGTTGTTCGGCGCCGTGGGCGACTGGAAGTACGACAAGCTGGAGCGCCAGTTCCGCCCCGAGCAGGCCATCTTGGGCTTGCGCAAGAATTTGGGCCTCTTTGCCAACTTCCGCCCCGCGATTTGCTACGAGCAGCTGGTAGGCGCCTCCAGCCTTAAGCCCGAGCTGATTGCGGGCCTGGACATCCTCATCATCCGCGAACTGACTGGCGACATCTACTTCGGCCAACCCCGCGGCCGCCGCATTGCGACTGATGGACACTTTCCCGGAGCGGAAGAAGCGTTCGACACCATGCGCTACAGCCGCCCCGAGATCGAACGCATTGCGCACGTAGCGTTCCAGGCGGCGCAGAAGCGCAACAAGCGCGTCACCAGTGTCGACAAGAACAACGTGCTTGAAACCTCGCAGCTGTGGAAAGACGTGATGGTTGAAGTGGGCCAACAGTACCCCGACGTGGAGTTGGACCACATGTTGGTGGACAACGCCGCCATGCAACTGGTCAAAGCACCCAAGAAATTTGACGTGCTGGTCACCGGCAACATGTTCGGCGACATCCTGTCCGACGAAGCCTCCATGCTGACCGGCTCCATCGGTATGCTGCCTTCCGCCAGCCTGAACAGCAGCAACCAGGGCCTGTATGAGCCCAGCCACGGCAGCGCACCGGACATCGCCGGCAAAGGCATTGCCAACCCGCTGGCCACCATCCTGAGCGCCGCGATGATGCTGCGCTTCAGTCTGAACCAAGAGACTGCCGCACAGCGCATTGAAGCCGCCGTGAAGAAGGTGCTGGAGCAAGGTTTGCGCACAGCCGACATTTACAGCGAAGGCACTACCAAGGTCAGCACCAAAGAGATGGGCGACGCGGTACTCAAGGCCCTCACCTAAAGACCGCGAGGCGAGGGTCTGTTGCGCAACAGGCCTTCGCCAAGCAAAATCATTTCAGTCCGCGCGGAGCAAAAAAATCTTGTTTTGCGCTACAATAAATCCATGTTTGTCGCACGCCCCTTCTCTCTGAGCTTGTTGACTGCCCCCAAGGCAGCCAAGGCCGCGCGCGCAATCATTTCCAAAACCACGACCATTAAGGGCTGATCCAGCTCCGGTATCGTCGTGCGCCCCCGGCCAGACGAGCCGGAGCAAACAGCCCAGGTCGGGCATCGTTTGTTTACATTGAAAGGGCGTTGATATGAGCAAGTTGGTAGGTTTGGTCGGCTGGCGCGGCATGGTCGGCTCGGTATTGATGGATCGCATGGCGCAGGAAAAAGATTTCGATCTGATCGAACCGCTTTTCTTCTCCACCAGCAACGCAGGCGGCAAGGCTCCGGCAGAGGCCAGGAACGAAACCACGCTGCAAGACGCTTACAACATCGACGCCCTCAAGCGCTGCGACATCATCATCACTGCCCAAGGCGGCGACTACACCACCGAAGTGTTCCCCAAGCTGCGCGCTGCGGGCTGGAATGGCCACTGGATCGACGCAGCTTCCACACTGCGCATGGAAAAAGACGCCGTCATCATCCTGGATCCGGTCAACATGCCCGTCATCAAGGATGCACTGGCCAAGGGCGGCAAGAACTGGGTGGGTGGCAATTGCACCGTGAGCTGCATGTTGATGGGCGTGGGCGCACTTTACAAGGCAGGCTTGGTCGAGTGGATGAGCACACAGACTTACCAAGCTGCTTCCGGCGGCGGTGCACAGCACATGCGTGAGCTGCTGACCCAATACGGCACTTTGAATGCCGAAGTCAAAGCCCTGCTCGACGATCCCAAGAGCGCGATTCTGGAAATCGACCGCAAGGTCATTGCCAAACAGCGCGCACTGACCGGCGCGGAGACCGCCAACTTTGGCGTGCCACTGGGCGGCTCCCTGATTCCCTGGATCGACAAGGATCTGGGCAACGGCATGTCCAAGGAAGAGTGGAAGGGCATGGCCGAAACCAACAAGATTCTGGGCATGGGCGAAGGCTTCGGCAGCTCCGCCATTCCGGTCGATGGTTTCTGTGTGCGCGTGGGCGCCATGCGCTGCCACAGCCAAGCCCTGACCTTCAAGCTGAAAAAAGACGTGCCTGTGGCCGACATCGAAGCCATGATCGCTGCAGACAACCAGTGGGTCAAAGTGGTGCCCAACACCCGTGAGGCAACCATTCAGGATCTGACACCTGTGGCGGTGACCGGCACCATGACTATCCCTGTGGGGCGTATCCGCAAGCTGGCGATGGGGCCTGAGTACGTGGGCGCGTTCACCATCGGCGACCAACTGCTGTGGGGTGCGGCCGAGCCACTGCGCCGCATGCTGCGCATCCTGCTCGACGCGTAACAGAGAGTTACACGTCGTTGCCCCTAGGCAACATGCGCGAGCGCGACAATAGGCAATCGGGGCAAGCTTTGGAAGTTAAGCGCTTTCTTAGCTTGTCTCCGTAAGACATTGATGTTATGGTACTTTTTACGTTTCAAGTATCGGGTCTGTTTGCCTGAAAACCGATAAGTACATTGCCGCTCGCCTGAGCACCGGAGGCCTATAAATTGATCGCAAAGACACATCGTTGGCAGAGGACCGCCATTGCGGCTGCAGCCATTGCGCTACTCGGCTTGTCCGGAACCGGGGCCTACGCGCTTTCGCTCGGCCGATTGACCGTCCAGTCGGCGTTGGGCGAACCGCTGCGTGCTGAAGTTGAAGTTCCTGACATCACGGCAGAAGAAGCCGCCTCTCTGAAAGCGGCTGTCGCCCAACCGGAGGCTTTTACTGCCGCCGGCTTGGAATACAGCGCCGCACTCACCAGCTTGCAGGCCACCCTCCAACGCCGTGCAGACGGTCGCGCATACCTGCGGCTGACCAGTGACCGCACCGTCAATGACCCTTTTGTCGATCTGATTCTGGAAGCTACCTGGGCATCCGGCCGCATCGTACGGGACTACACGCTCTTGTTGGATCCACCAAGCCTGAAAAAGGCCGCCCCGGCGCCAACGTTGGCCCAAACCCCTGCAGCAGCAAGTGCGCCTGCAGTTGCTGCACCCGCCGCTTCTCCAGCACCCCGAGCCACATCAACTGAACCTTCCCGTCAGGCAGCACCCGTACGGCCTGCCGGACCGGCCGCCGAAGCACCCGCACCCAAACCCGCCTCTGGCAATGAAAAACAAATCACGGTCAAGCCGGGTGACACGGCCGGCAAGATTGCCAGCGCCAACAAGCCCGCAGGTGTGTCGCTCGACCAGATGCTGGTCGCGCTACTGCGCTCCAACCCGGATGCGTTCGTCAATGACAACTTGAACCGTGTTCGCGCCGGCGCGGTCATGACAGTGCCATCCGCGGAAAGCGCAACTAGCGTCTCCCCGGCTGAAGCTTCCAAAATCGTTGTAGCGCAGAGCAAGGACTTCAACGATTTCCGCCGCAATCTGGCAGGAAATGCGCCACAAGCAACCGTGAGCGCAGCGGACCGCAAAGCCAGTGGTTCGATTGAAGCCAAGGTGGATGAAAAGAAACCTGCCTCGCCCACGCCAGACAAGCTGACTCTGTCCAAGGGCGCTGTTTCGTCCAAGGCGGATGAAGCCAAGATTACCAAGGAGCGTGAGGCCAAAGACGCTGCTGCACGCGAAGCCGAGCTGGCAAAGAACAAGAAAGAACTGGAATCTCTGAAGGCAGCAGCCAATGCGTTGCCAGCCAAGCCTGCGGCACCTCAAGCCCCTGCGGCTGTCACCGTGCCGGTTGCGGCGGTACCTGCAGCATCTGAGCCGGCCAAATCTGCTCCGGCCGTTGCTGCCCCAGCTTCTGCACCAGCGCCTGTCGCTGCGGCCTCTGCGCCCCAGACCGCTGCCTCTGAAGCACCTGTTGCAAAGGCGCCAGCCCCTGCCAAGGCAGCAGTTCCAGCGCCTGCAGTAGAAGAGCCATCTTTGCTGGACACTTTGCTCGAAGACCCCCTGGTACCCGCTGGCGCAGTTGGATTGCTGGCACTTTTGGGTGGTTTTGCCGCGTACCGCGTCCGTCAACGCAAGAAGAATGCGTCTCAAGTGGATAGCGCCTTCCTGGAAAGTCGCCTGCAACCCGACTCCTTCTTTGGCGCGAGTGGTGGTCAGCGGGTAGACACGAACCAGAACGGCCCTGTCAGTGCGTCCTCCATGGTGTATTCAGCAAGTCAACTGGACGCCGCCGATGACGTGGACCCCGTTGCAGAAGCGGATGTTTACCTTGCCTACGGTCGCGACTTGCAGGCTGAAGAAATCCTCAAAGAAGCTGTCCGGTCCAACCCCGGACGTTTGGCAATCCACACCAAGTTGCTGGAAATTTTTGCCAAGCGTCGGGATACCCGCAGCTTTGAAAGCACGGCGACCCAAGCCTACAAGCTGACCGGGGCTACCAGCCCCGAGTGGACCCGCATCTGTGAAATGGGCCAGAGCATTGATCCAACCAACCCTCTGTACCAGCCAGGCGGCGCTCCTGCCTCCATGGGTGGTGCAACCATGGCAGCTGGACCAATTTCCGGTTTTGGTGGAAGCACCGTGGCCCAATCTGCTCACGCAGAGCTTGAACCGGATCTGGGCGGCGGTGTCGATCTGGATCTGGATCTGGATTTCTCCCTGGATGATGAACCAGCAGCCAGTGCCATCAGCGATGTAACCGGCGGAACAATCACTTCAGGCACTGAAGAAACCGTCAAGATGGAAGCTCCTGTTGCAGACAATGCATTGGACATGGATTTTGATCTGGGCGAAGACGAACCCAGCCAACCCCAGCCCAGCTTTGAGCCTGTGAACCAGATGCCAGAGATTTCCTTGTCTTTGGATGACCTTGAGGTACCATTGGATGCTGGCAGCACCAATCCGCTGCGCTTCGAACCCACAGGCCCTGCCCCTGTGGAACCTGCGCCCGCTGCAACTGCAAACCAACTCGCCGATACAGGCCTGATGGAATTCGACCTCAGCTCTTTGTCCATGGAGCTCGACAGCCCCGCCGAATCCCCAGCCTCTGCGCCTGACATCCTGAGCGAAGACCCACTGGGAACCAAGCTGGCACTCGCCGAAGAATTCATCTCGATTGGCGACGAAGATGGTGCACGTGCTTTGATCGAAGAAGTGATGTCGGAAGCCACGGGTGATATGCGGGCTAAAGCACAAAAAGCTCTGGCGCAACTGAGCTAAGCGATTTATGCGGCTAACGATGACGACTGAGGGTCTGTGCGCGTAGTTTTAGGCGTCACGTACAACGGCCAGGGATACCAGGGTTGGCAAAGCCAATCCTCCGGTCAGACGATTCAAGACAAACTGGAAACCGCGCTGGGCAAATTCACTGCCCAGCGCGTTTCCACTTTGTGCGCCGGCCGCACCGATGCAGGAGTGCACGGACTGATGCAAGTGGTGCACTTCGACACGGATATAGACCGCGACACCTACTCCTGGATCCGAGGTACCAACGCCAATCTGCCCAAAGACATTTCGGTTCAGTGGGCGGTAAAAACCACTTCGGAATTTCACTGCAGGGCCTCGGCCATTTCTCGACGGTATGCCTATGTGCTGCTGGAGTCTCCAATACGACCCAGCGTCGAAACAGGCAGGGTTGGCTGGACTTTCAACAATCTGGACGAGATGTCCATGCGCAAGGCGGCCGACTACCTGATCGGCGAGCACGACTTCACTTCCTTTCGAGCCGCGCAGTGCCAAGCCCTGAGTCCGGTCAAAAATGTGATGCGTATTGACTTCCACAAGCGCGGCGCCTACTGGAGGATCGAGTTTGAGGCCAACGCATTTCTGCACCACATGATCCGCAACATCATGGGCTGTCTGGTGCAAATTGGCCAAGGGAAAAAACCACCGGAGTGGATGGAAGAAGTGCTGGCAGCCCGCAGCCGCAAGGTGGCGGCACCGACCTTCTCACCGGATGGTTTGTACTTTCTCGGCCCCCGCTATGACTCCCAATGGGGCATGCCGGAGCGCACGCCTGCGTATGATGCGTTGCCATGAACGCAAGCACCACGCACACCGACACTTATATCCGTACCCGAATCAAAATTTGCGGCCTGACCCGCGAACAGGACGTTGACGCCGCGGTCGCCGCCGGCGCGGACGCCATCGGTTTCGTGCTTTACGCCAAGAGCCCCAGGGCTGTCACTGCCGAACGCGCGGCCGAGCTGGCCAAACGGCTGCCGCCCTTCGTGACGCCCGTGTTGTTGTTCGTCAACGCAAACGCTACAGAAATAGAAGCTGCCTGCGCACTGGTGGCGGGCGCTACGGTGCAATTTCATGGAGATGAATCCGCCGAGGATTGCCAGTTGGCTACTGGTGATGCTGCCCGCCCTTATCTTCGCGCCGCGCGTATTCCCTTGGGCGAAGACGCACAGGCCTTCGACCTCGTACAATTTGCTCACGATTATTCGAACGCCCAAGCCATTCTGCTAGACGCCCATGTGGACGGCTACGGTGGCGGTGGCAAAACATTCAATTGGTCACTTCTTCCTCCAAGCGTCAACGCTCACCTCGTCTTGAGTGGTGGACTCACCAGTGCAAACGTGGGCGATGGCATCACGTCGGTACGGCCGCGCTGTAAGTCGCTGGCTGTGGATGTGAGCTCCGGCGTCGAAACCGAAGACGCTCACGGCAAGCCCCTCAGGGGCATCAAAGACCCCGAAAAAATCCGCCAGTTCGTTGCCGCCGTGCGCGCGGCGGACCGGCATCTTGCAGGAATGTAAAAACCATGTTCGATTACCAACAACCCGACGCCAAAGGTCACTTCGGCAAATACGGCGGCAGCTTCGTCTCCGAGACGCTGACGCACGCCATCAACGAGCTCAAAGACGCCTACGCCAAGTACCAGCACGACCCCGAGTTCCTGGCGGAATTCAAGTCAGAACTCGCGCACTTCGTCGGCCGACCCTCCCCCGTGTACCACGCCGCCCGCATGAGCCGTGAAATGGGCGGTGCACAAATCTTCCTGAAGCGCGAAGACCTGAACCACACCGGCGCCCACAAGGTCAACAACACCATCGGACAGGCCATGCTCGCCAAGCGCATGGGCAAGCCCCGCGTGATTGCCGAAACCGGCGCCGGCCAGCACGGCGTGGCCACCGCCACCATCTGCGCCCGCTATGGTCTGGAATGCGTGGTCTACATGGGCAGCGAAGACGTGAAGCGCCAAAGCCCCAACGTCTACCGCATGAAGCTGCTGGGTGCCACCGTGGTGCCGGTGGAAAGCGGCAGCAAGACGCTGAAAGATGCCTTGAACGAAGCCATGCGCGACTGGGTTGCCAATGTGGACAACACCTTCTACATCATCGGCACCGTGGCAGGCCCGCACCCCTACCCCATGATGGTCCGCGACTTCCAGAGCGTCATCGGCAACGAGTGTCTGGTGCAAATGCCCGAGATGCTGGCAACCGCAGGCTGCAAAACCGAGCAACCCGACGCAGTCATTGCTTGCGTAGGCGGTGGGTCCAACGCCATGGGCATTTTCCACCCCTACATCCAGCACGACCAAACCCGCCTGATCGGCGTGGAAGCGGCGGGCGAAGGCCTGGAGAGCGGCAAGCACTCTGCCTCCATCCAAAAGGGCAGCCCAGGCGTGCTGCACGGCAACCGCACTTATGTGCTGCAGGACGATAACGGCCAAGTCACCGAGACCCACAGCGTGAGCGCGGGCTTGGACTACCCAGGCGTGGGCCCGGAGCACGCGTTCCTGTCTGACATCGGCCGCGCAGAATATGTGGGCATTACCGACAAGGAAGCGCTGGACGCTTTCCACTACCTGTGCCGCACCGAAGGCATCATCCCCGCGCTGGAATCGAGCCATGCCGTGGCCTACGCGATGAAGATGGCCAAAACCATGCGCCCCGACCAGAGCATTCTGGTCAACCTGTCCGGCCGTGGCGACAAGGACATCGGCACCGTGGCCGACCTGAGCAATGCCGACTTTTACTGCCGACCCAGCTGCCGCGGCCAATCGGTCAAAGGGGGCGAACAGCCCGTGCAGTTGGTCAAAGCAGGAGGTGCAGCATGAGCCGTATTGACACCACCTTTGCCGCGCTGAAGGCCCAAGGCCGCAAAGCGCTGATCCCTTTTGTGACGGCCGGCTACCCTTATGCCGACGTTACGCCCGAGCTGATGCACGCGATGGTCGCGGGCGGCGCGGATGTGATCGAGCTGGGCGTGCCCTTCTCAGACCCCAGCGCGGACGGCCCCGTGATCCAAAAGGCTGGCGACAAAGCCTTGGCCTTCGGTATCGGCCTGGTGCAGGTGATTGCCATGGTGCGCGAGTTCCGCAAAACCAACGCCACCACGCCGGTGGTTTTGATGGGCTACGCCAACCCGGTCGAGCGCTACGACCAAAAACAAGCCCGCCCCGGCGTCGCCAGCGCGTTTGTGAAAGACGCCTCGGAAGCCGGCGTCGATGGCGTGCTGATCGTGGACTACCCACCCGAAGAATGCCAGGCCTTTGCCGCCGACTTGCGGGCCCACAACATGGACCTGATTTTCCTCTTGGCCCCTACCAGCACCGACGAGCGCATGCAGCAGGTGGCCCGCGTAGCCAGCGGCTATGTGTACTACGTGTCGCTCAAGGGCGTAACGGGCTCCGGCGCTTTGGACACCAATGCCGTAGAAGCCATGCTGCCCCGTATCCGCCAGCACATCAGCACCCCGGTGGGCGTGGGCTTTGGCATCCGCGACGCGGCGACCGCCAAGACCATCTCCAAGGTGGCCGATGCGGTGGTGATAGGCAGCAAGATCATCCAATTGCTGGAAGACGCTCCACGCGCCCAAGTGGGGCCGGTGGCGCGAGCCTTCCTGCAGGAAATCCGCACTGCGTTAGACCAAGGCTGATCCTGAAAATCGGCGGAGGCGGTTTGGCGGATAATCGCCCCCTGTCTGTTGGACGCCCATTCGGGCACTGCACTGGAGAAATCCCATGAGTTGGTTGGAAAAACTGCTACCCCCCAAGATTCAACACACCGACCCCACGGAGCGCCGCAGCGTGCCCGAAGGCCTGTGGATCAAGTGCCCCAGCTGTGAAGCCGTGCTCTACAAAACCGATCTGGAGCAGAACCAGAACGTGTGCCCCGGTTGTGGCCACCACCACCGCATCGGTGCCCGTGCGCGCTTGAATGCCTTTCTGGACAATGAAGGCCGGTTCGAGATCGGCCAGGAAGTGCTGCCGGTTGATGCACTCAAGTTCAAAGACAGCCGCAAGTACCCTGAACGCCTCAAAGAAGCGCTGGAAAACACCGGCGAGACCGACGCCCTGATCGTCATGGGCGGTGCGGTGCACGGCGTAAGCCTGGTGGCAGCCTGCTTTGAATTTGAATTCATGGGCGGCTCCATGGGCTCGGTAGTCGGCGAACGCTTTGTGCGCGGCGTGGAAACCGCCATTGAGCAAAAAGTGCCTTTTGTTTGCTTCACCGCCACCGGTGGCGCCCGCATGCAAGAGGGCTTGTTGAGCCTGATGCAAATGGCTAAAACCAATGCAGCCCTGACCCGTTTGGCGAAGAAGGGCCTGCCCTACATCAGCGTGCTGACTGACCCCACCATGGGTGGTGTGAGCGCGGGTTTTGCCTTCCTGGGTGATATCGTGATTGCAGAGCCCAAGGCCCTCATCGGCTTTGCCGGCCCCCGCGTGATCGAGTCCACCGTGCGGGTGACTTTGCCCGAAGGCTTTCAGCGCTCGGAATTCCTGCAAACCAAGGGTGCGATCGACTTCATCTCCGACCGCCGCGAGCTGCGCAAGACCATTGCCGAGACTTTGGCGATGTTGCAACGCCAGCCTGCGGACTCGGTGATGTAAGCCTTACCGGCACACTCCAAAAAAAGAGGCCCATCGGGCCTCTTTTTTTTATCACGCCACTGCAGAGAGCAGCCCGTACTGCACATCGCCCAGCACGATGGTGAATATCTGTAGCAACACCAGCAGCACCAGCGGCGACAAATCCACACCGCCCACCAAGGGCAACACCTTACGGATGGGCGCCAATACGGGGGTCACCAGACGCTCCATGAGGTCGGACAAAAAAGACTGGGTCTGCACCCAGCTCAGCACTGCGTACACCAGCACCATGGCTGTCAGGCCGGACAGGCTCAAACGCACCAGCCCCAGCAGGGCCAGCACGACGATAGACATGGGCGTGACGCCAAAGCCATTCAAGGACCACAGAACCGCGAAGTGGGCCAGCTGAATCAAAAAAGCAGCCGTCAGGCTGGCCATGTCCCAACGGCCCAAGGCAGGAATCACACGCCGCAAGGGCAAGACGATCCAGTCCGTCAAGGCAAAGATAAATCGTCCCAATGGATTGCCCGATCGGGCGGAGAGCGGAATGCGCTGATGCTGCATGTACAGGCGCAACAGGGCGGTTGTGGTTAACAAACCGGATACGACTTCCAACAACAGGGCAACGATTTTGTAGAGCATGGGCCATCCAAGTGAAGTGCGAGCGCATCATAGCGGCAGGCCGCCCTCTTACAATGGAGGGTTACGGCCAAAGCCCCGTGAGGGGTGCCGAATTCCCACCCGAACCCAAAAGTCACTCCATGTCTGACCAAAACCAAGTCGCTCCCGCACCGCAAGACGAAAACCAGTTGATCCACGAGCGCCGCGAAAAGCTCAAGGTACTGCGCGAGAAACAGGTGGCCGGCCAAGGTGTGGCCTTCCCGAACGACTTCCAGCCTGCGCACAAAGCAGAAGAATTGTTCGCCGCCTACAACGACAAGACCACCGAAGAACTGGCCGCCTTGGGTGCAACCGCCAAGGTCGCCGGCCGCATGATGCTCAAGCGCGTCATGGGTAAGGCCAGCTTCTGCACCTTGCAGGACTCGTCCTTCGGCCCCAGTGGTGGCCGCATCCAGCTCTATGTGCGCGGTGAAGACGTGGGTGTGGACCTGTACGCCGCCTTCAAGCACTGGGATTTGGGCGATATCGTGGCCGCAGAAGGCACGCTGTTCAAAACCAAAACCGGCGAACTCTCCATTCACGCGACCAGCATCCGACTGCTCACCAAGAGCCTGCGTCCCATGCCGGACAAGTTCCACGGCATGGCCGACCAGGAAACTAAATACCGACAGCGTTATGTGGACCTGATGACCGATGTGGAGTCGCGCAAGCGTTTCGTGGCACGCAGCAAAGCCGTGAGTGCCCTGCGGGAGTTCATGGTGGGCCACGACTTTCTGGAAGTGGAAACTCCCATGCTGCACCCCATTCCCGGTGGTGCCAACGCCAAGCCGTTCAAGACCCACCACAACGCGCTGGACCAGGAAATGTTCTTGCGCATCGCGCCCGAGCTGTACCTCAAGCGCCTGATCGTCGGTGGCTTTGACCGCGTGTTCGAAATCAACCGCAGCTACCGCAACGAAGGTATCTCGGTGCGCCACAACCCCGAGTTCACCATGATGGAGTTCTACGCGGCCTACTGGAACTACCAGGACCTGATGGACTACACCGAAAAGCTGATCCGCGACGCAGCCCGGAAGGCCACTGGCGGCTTGCAACTCAGCTACGCCGGCAAGCCCGTAGACTTGGAGCAGCCGTTTGAGCGCTTGACCATTGTTGAAGCCATCCAGAAGTACACCGACGCTGGCGACAACGTGTTTGACGCTACCTGGCTGACCAATGCCGTGAAGAAGCTGGGCCTGACCGAAGCCAAAAACCGCTTGGAAGGCCGCAGCCTGGCCAGCCTGCAGGTGCTGTACTTTGAAGAAACCGTGGAGGAGAAGCTGTGGAACCCCACCTTCATCATGGAGCACCCCACCGAAATTTCGCCGCTGGCGCGCGCCAACGATGACCGCCCTGAAGTGACCGAGCGCTTTGAGCTCTACATCACGGGCCGCGAGTTCGGCAACGGCTTCAGCGAGCTGAACGACGCCGAAGACCAGGCAGCCCGCTTCCAAGCCCAAGTGGCCGCCAAAGACAGCGGCGACGACGAGGCCATGCACTTCGACCACGACTTTGTGCGCGCACTGGAATACGGCATGCCCCCCACCGGCGGCTGCGGTATCGGCATCGACCGCCTGATGATGTTGCTGACCGACAGCGCCAGCATCCGCGACGTGATTTTGTTCCCCGCGCTGCGCCGCGAGGTGTGATCAAGGTTTGAAGCCAAAACAGCCTCTGGCGCACGCGGAATCTGCGCGAGCAGCTATGAAAATGGTAGCATCGCCTGCACTGCGCTACCTGAATGGCTACCCGGCAGACACGCTGGCCCAGGTGCAGCGCATGCTCGACGAAGGCCGGGTGGGTGACTGGCTCACCCGCCGCCACCCGCAAGCGCACGGGGTGCGGACCGACAAGGTGCTGTACGACTATGTGCAGGACATCAAGTCAGACTATCTGCGCAGCACCGAGCCCCTGAGCAAAGTAGCGTTCGACAGCAAGCTGCATGTCGTCAAAAACGCACTGGGCACGCACACCACGGTGTCGCGCGTACAGGGCAGCAAGCTCAAAAGCAAGCGCGAAATCCGGGTGGCCAGCCTGTTCAAGGATACGCCGGAGCCCTTTCTCAAAATGATTGTGGTGCACGAGTTGGCCCACCTGCGCGAGCGTGAGCACGACAAGGCCTTCTACCAACTCTGCACCCACATGGAGCCCGCTTACCACCAGCTGGAGTTCGAGGTGCGCATCTACCTCACGCATCTGGAAGCCACTGGCGAACGCCTGTGGGCGGCAGCCGAGTAAACCATGCAGAACGCCCCGCGCCGCCCTCGCCTTTCGGTGCGTGCCGCCCCGTCGTCGCAGACACCTGCATCTGAGGTGCGCCTGATTTGCTTCAACAAGCCCTACGGCGTGCTCAGCCAGTTCACCCCTGAGGGGCGCTGGCGCGGGCTCAAAGACTTCATCGACATTCCCGGCGTCTACGTGGCAGGCCGACTGGACGCCGACAGTGAAGGTCTGCTGCTACTCACCAACGACGGCAAGCTGCAAGCGCGCATCAGCGACCCGCGCTTCAAGATGGAAAAGACTTACTGGGTGCAGGTAGAAGGCGAACCCGACGAAGCAGCCCTCACCGCTCTGCGCCAGGGTGTGATGCTCAACGACGGCATCACCCTGCCGGCGCGCGCCCAACGCATCCCGCCACCAGAAGGCTTGTGGGAACGCGACCCGCCGGTGCGGGTCCGGCAAACCATCCCGACCAGCTGGATAGAGTTGGTGATCCGCGAGGGGCGCAACCGCCAGGTGAGGCGGATGACGGCGGCCGTCGGCTACCCGACCCTGCGATTGATTCGTGCCGCCATCGGCCCCTATTGCTTGCAGGGTCTGCCCCAGGGAACCTGGAGGGATGACTCACCAACTGCGATGTGAGGGATTCGCCTTCAAAATTACCGATCAGTAATTTTTTATCCTAGATAGTTGCATTTTCTGGAAATTGGGCCAAAAATATGCCCATGCAAGCCCTACCCCACTCCACCGGCCCTACCGATCCTGACATCGTCGTCTTGCGCCGCCGCAAGGTGGTGATGCTGACGCTGCTGGGTACCCTTTTGCCGCCAACATGGGCGCAAGACGCGTCCGCCAACCGCGCGCCCTCCGTATTGAACGCCTATGGCGCTGATTGGCTGCCCAAAGGAAGCGGACCACTCAAATTCTTCGGGTTCAAGGCGTATGACGCCACGCTTTGGTTACCCGCAGCCAGCGGGGGGAGTTTCAGCTTCAACCGGGCTTTTGCACTGGAAATTGTTTACAACACCTCGGTCAAAGCCAGCGATATCAACAACACCTCGCTGATTGAAATCTCGCGCATCAGCGCAGCCACGCCCGAACAAGTGCAGGCATGGTCCGCCTTCATGACAGGGATGTTTGTGGATGTGAAATCCGGCGACCGCCTGCTGGGCGTCCATGTGCCCGGCGCCGGGGCCCGATTCTTTCTGAACGGTCGACTATTGGGTGAAACACCCGATGCAGCCTTCAGTGAAGCGTTTTTCAAAATCTGGCTGGACCCCAAGGCGCGCAAACCGGAACTGCGCGCGGCACTGTTGGGCCTTTAACAGCTAGCGCTGACGCAGAGGCGTGAGCAAATCACTCAAGCCGTTATGGTCGATTTCATGCATCAGCTGCAACAGGCGGCCGATTTCGCCTTTGGGGAAGCCTGAGCGGGCAAACCAGTTCAGGTAGTCGCCGGGCAAGTCTGCAATCATACGCCCTTGGTATTTGCCGAAGGGCATGGTGCGCTCCACCAGTTTTTGCAGGTCTTCTGCCTGCATCAGCCGCCCGCACGCTTGACGGTAAAGCCTTGCGCTATCAGTGCGGCCATGACTTTGTCCACATGGTCACCCTGCACCTCGATCACACCATCTTTGACGGTGCCGCCCGAGCCGCAAGCGGCCTTGAGTTTTTTGCCGAGCGCAATCAGCGCGTCGTCGTCCAAGGGCACGCCCTTCACCAGCGTGACACCTTTGCCTGCGCGCCCCTTGGTTTCGCGGGACACACGCACAATGCCGTCACCGGCAGGTCGTTTCGGTACGTGGCACAAGCATTCGGCAATCGCCTGGCGGCACACCGGGCAGGTGCGGCCCACCTCGGTGGAATACACCAGCCCACCCAGATCAGAGAGAGATTTTTTCGCCATCAAAAGTCAACCCGAACTTAGCGGATGATGATTTCCGCGCGGCGGTTGCGGGGCTCGTTGACATTGGCTTCCGTGGGCACCACGGGCTCTCGCTCGCCACGCCCAATGGCCTCCACCAATGCAGGCTCGAATCCACGCTGAATCAACAGGTTGCGGACGGCCTGTGCACGCTGGAGAGACAAGGTGTCGTTGGCTTGCGGACTGCCGGTCCGGTCGGTATGCCCGACCACCTGAATTTCGCCACCGGCTCGGGCCGTGGCCTGCTCCAAGATGCCAGGCAACTGGTTTTGCGAATCGGGGGTCAATGTCGACGTGCCGGGCTCAAACTGCAGAGTAAAGCGAACCGGTGGCAGCAAGGGCAGAGCCAGCACAGCACCATGCCGCTTGGATACCTCTTCCGCATTGGATTGCTGGGCTTCCAGGCGGCCATCACGTTGGAGCGCTGCCGTCTGGTAAGGCTGCGTCAGGTCCACCACGCCAGCGGCACTTTGCACCTGCACCGCAGTAGCACGCCCGTCGGCTTGGGGCAGCAAGGTCACGCGACTGATAGGCGCGCAGGCTTGCAAGCCGGCAACCAGCACCAACAAGGCGAGGCGCATGTTCATAGCACCTCCACGATGAAATCAGTGCCGCGGACACTGACTGTGGAAGCCGGTGTGGTGACCTTGACGTTGTCAGGCTGGACCTTGCCCAAGAGCCCGGTCACCATGCGGATGGTGCCCTGCAACACGCGGATAGCCAGGTTGCCTTGTTGGGTGGTGCCATCAAACTGGAAGCGGGTGAGGTCTACCGTGGTGTTGGGGCCGATAGCGATGGTGGTGCCATCCCGCAACATCAACACCGCAGAACCTGTGGCATCGGTCTGCACACGATCCGCCTCCACCACCCCGCCGCCTGAAGCGACTGGGCGCTTAGCATCTCCCTGCCCCACGGTGACGGCGCCTTGCACAGCCTTGAAGGTGCCGCTGCGGGCTTCCTGCGCTTGCACGGGCTGTGTGAGCAAAACCAGTGCGCAGAGCAGGCCGGGCACCAAGAGGGAGGGAAACTTCATGATGGTTGGATTCATTGGGAACGTAGCCCTCCATGGTACCGGACGCACCGTGACACACCGAAGGCCCCGCCACGCGCCGTCGTCCAGCCGAACACAGCCACTATCATTTTTATAGCTAGCCGCGCACTACCGTCGGGCGCAGTGTGCGAAAATAGTGCTTAAACCATTTCCGGCGAATCATCCGCACCATGTCCCGTCAAAGCGTCTGGGCCACCAAAGTGGCCGCTCTCATCAAAGGCAACAACAGCCAGGCTGCGCTTGCACAAATCAAGGTCGCGCCCACGGTGAAAGACCTCCAGCAACTGCGCGCCCTGATGACAGCCGATGGCAGCCTGCTCAAGCACCGCCTCATTGACGAAGCAACCCGCGATCAGATCGTGGCACTCTCCGCCCCCCGCCTGCACCGCTCCCCCTGATGTCTTTTGATTCGGTTTTGCCCGGTCCAGAGGGCGGTCTCGTCCTGCGCGGCCCGGACATGCCGGAGCTGTTGCGCCCGGAAATTCTGGCTGAGCTGTTTGAAGCCAGCGCACTGCGCACACCTCACGCCATCGCCCTGAGCGATGGAGTGACCAGCCTCACCTATGAAGAACTGAACACGCAGGCTGACCGCGCCGCGAACCATTTGCTCGCGAACGGCATTGGTGGCGGCGATATGGTGGGCTTGTGGCTGCCGCGCGGCATCCCGCTCTTGGTACTGCAACTTGCCATTGCCAAAACCGGTGCCGCGTGGCTCCCCATGGATGCCGACACCCCCGCTGAGCGGGTGTGGACCTGCCTGGAAGACGCGGCAGCCAAAGGATTGATCAGCAGCCCTGACAGGGTGGCGCCTTTCGCCTCACACATGGAGGCACAAGGCATTCCCCTTTGGACCCCGGAAACCCTCTCCGCCGAAGCACCGCCTCATCGCCGAACGCACTACAGCCCCGATCACCCGGCCTATGTGATTTACACCTCCGGCTCCACCGGCAAGCCCAAGGGCATCAGCATCACGCAAGGCAGCATTTGCCACTTTTTGCGCAGTGAGAACGTGCGATTGGGTGTGAACGCTTCGGACCGCGTGTACCAAGGCTTCTCGGTGGCGTTTGACATGTCATTCGAGGAAATTTGGATCAGCTACCTCGTGGGGGCCACCCTGTGGGTCGCCTCCAAGGAAGTCGCCAGCGACATCGAGAGCCTGCCGGGCGTGCTGGAGCGCGAAGGCATCACCGTGCTGCACGCAGTGCCTACGCTGCTGGGCCTTTTCAATCGGGATATAGCGGGACTGCGCTTCATCAACCTCGGTGGCGAAATGTGTCCACCCGCACTTGTGGATCGCTGGGCGCGACCCGGACGGCAGGTGTTCAACACCTATGGGCCTACAGAGGCGACGGTGTCTGCCAGCCTGGCCGAATTGCATGCGGGCGAGCCGGTGACCATCGGCCAGCCACTGCCGAACTATGGCCTGATGGTGCTGGATGTGAATAGCACCGAGAACCTGCAACTGGCACCACTTGGCTCGACCGGGGAGCTGTGCATCACGGGTCCGGGTGTGGCCGCCGGTTATCTGGGCCGCCCTGACTTGACGGCAGAAAAGTTCCTGCCCAACCCCTGGTCCGCCGGCACCCACGACCAGCGGCTGTACCGCACCGGGGACCTCGCCTGCATCACCCCGGAGGGACAGGTGCAGTGCCTGGGCCGTACGGACGACCAGGTCAAGATCCGCGGCTTTCGGGTAGAGCTGGGCGAGATTGAGTCCGCGCTGTGTGACCAGCCCGGTGTGGCTGCAGCCGCCGTCATCCTGCGCGTGGAAGATGGCGTGGAGCAGCTGATCGCCTTTCTGGTGGGGGATGCGGTACACGCACTCGAATTGCGCCACGCGCTGACGGAACGTTTGCCCGCCTACATGGTGCCTGGCCACTACGAGGTGCTACCTGCCATGCCACGGCTGGCCTCGGGCAAGATTGATCGCAAGCAGCTCAAGGCGCGACCACTGAGTCAGTCGGCCACGGCCGACACCGGGTCCGACACACCGGAAACCCCTGCGGAGCAGGTGCTGTTTGCTGCGCTAGGCCATCTATTCGCCGGGCAGGCTATCCGGCGCACTGCGGACTTCTTTACCGACCTGGGCGGGCATTCGCTGTTCGCGGCCCGCCTGGCATCGCGCCTGCGGCAACAGCCGGGCTACGCCCATGTGACGGTGCGGGACATCTACCAACACCGCACAGTGGGCGCGATTGCACAGGCCATGGACGCGCCACGGGCAGATGCCGTCCAAGTCGACACCACTTGGGTACCACCCGGCACCTGGCAACGCTGGCGCTGTGGCCTCGCGCAGGCAGCGGCTATTCCCTGGCTGGTCGCCATGCGCATGGGCCAGTGGCTGGCGCCTTTCTTCACCTACCACTTCTTCACGGGTGAGCCGGAGGACTCTATTCCAGTGGCGATAGCCGCCTCCGTACTCGCTTATCTGCTGGCCACTGTGCTGGAGTTCGCGGTAGCGATTGCCGGTAAGTGGTTACTCATGGGGCGAATGAAGCCTGGCAGCTACCCGCTGTGGGGGCTCACCTACTACCGCTGGTGGCTGGCGGACCGTCTGCTGGAGGCAGCGCCGGTGTATCTGCTGAGCGGCTCGTCCATGTATGGCTTGTGGCTGCGCGCCTTGGGGGCCAAGGTAGGGCACGATGTGGTGATCGGTTCCATCACGCTGCGCGTACCGCACTTGTTGGCCATTGGTGACGGTTGCAGTATCGGTAACGCGGTGAACTTCGAAAACGCGCGGGTGGAGCATGGTTTGCTGCGTATCGGCACCATCACACTGGAAGCTAACAGCGCGGTGAATTCCTACGCCGTGCTGGAGGGCAACACCCGCGTGCAAACCTGGGCCCACTTGGAAGGCCAGTCCGCGCTTCGCGATGGACAGACCATTCCCACCGAACGCGTGTGGGCGGGCTCACCTGCACGGGATATTGGCCGCTTTGATCGTGAAGCACAAAAGCCTCGCCCGGTGCTGACGCGTACCACCCAGTGGCTGGAAGGTATGTACTTCGTGGTCGGTCCCTTGCTGATTACGACTTTGTTTTTCCTGCCCGTGTTCCCCAGCTTTGTGCTGATCGACTGGATAGACGAAAACGAGCTGTTTCCGTGGCTGGCCTCGAACGAGATCGGCTGGCAACTTCTGAAGTACTTTGTATTGGCTTTTCCCGCAGCCGCTGTACTGCTCGTGTGCACGGCACTGCTATCGGCAGGCATAAGGTGGACGGTGCTTCCCCGGCTGCGCCCCGGCAGCTGGCCGGTGCACAGCGCGCTGTACTGCGCCAAATGGCTGGTAAACCAGATTCAAGAGTCCAGCCTGCACGTGGTGCACGGGGTCTATGCCACGCTGTACGCGCCGTGGTGGTACCGCCTGCTGGGGGCCAAGGTCGGCCGCGATGCGGAAATTTCATCGGCTCTGGGGCTGGTGCCTGACATGCTGACTTTGGGGGACGAGACCTTTATCGCTGACGCAGTGATGTTGGGCGATGAGCACATCGACGGCGGCTGGATGAGCATGCAGCCCACCGTCATTTCCAAACGCAGTTTTGTAGGCAACGGCGCCTACATCCCGGATGGCACGGTGTTGCCGGAGAACGTGTTGATCGGCGTGCATTCCACTGCCCCTGCCAACGCGCGCATGAAGAATGGGGATACCTGGCTGGGTTCCCCGCCCCTGCACTTGCCGGCACGGGAAGAGACCGCTGGATTTCCCGAATCACTCACATTCAAGCCGTCACCGGGCCGCCGTTTGGCGCGGGGGCTGATTGAGGGCTTTCGCATCGTGGCGCCCCACGCGATTGTGATTTCGGTGGGCTACACCATCGTCCTCAAAGTGATGCCTTATGCGGGTGAAGGGCTGTGGTGGACAGTGATCGGTTACCTCACCCTATCCGGCCTGCTTTACGGACTGGGGACCTACCTTTTCGTGGTCGCGCTCAAGTGGCTGCTGATGGGCCGCTACCGCAAACGTAGCTCCCCGATGTGGACATCATTCGTCTGGCTATCTGAAGGTGTGACCAACTTGTTTGAAGGCATTGCCGTACCGAATTTCATGCGCTACCTGCGCGGCACACCGTGGTTGCCGGTCGCATTCAACTTGCTCGGCTGCCACATCGGCAAAGGCGTGTACATGGACACCACCGACATCACCGAATTTGACTGTGTGTACATCGGCGACTACAGCGAACTTAACGCCCTCACCTGCCCGCAAACCCACTTGTTCGAGGATCGGGTGATGAAAATCGACGACGTGCGGATCGCAGATCGCGTGTACCTCGCACCCCGTAGCGCGGTGCTCTACAGCGCAGAGGTCGGCTCCGGCGCATGGCTGGGCCCCCTCACTCTGGTGATGAAGGGAGAAAGCATTCCCGCCGCCAGCAAGTGGAGTGGTTGCCCGGCTGCGCCTGCGGCAGCCTGAGCCCTGCGGAGCCGTCGTAAAGCCTGTGCGAATCCATCTACGGTTCACAGAAGAAGCTGCGCAAGACTTGCGCGAACAGGACTTCGCACTCATCTCTTTAGCGCTGCGGCCCGGCCTCCCGCACGCAGAGGCGCGCAAGATGTCCAGAGCAACATTGCAGGACGCTTTGCAGCACCATTTCGGATGCGATGCCAACGCTGTCTCCATCGAAACGGCGTCCGGCAATGCACCTGTCGTTAAGGTTGGACGCCAGCGAGTGCATGTGTCATTCAGCTACGAAAAAGACTGGGCGTTCATAGCTCTCGATATGCACAGCCCCATCGGCATTGATGTTACGTTCATCAATCACGAAGCGGAATGGCTTGAGGAATGCGTCAGGGTGGCCAAAGATTTTCTGCCACCTGCGATCTCACGAAAAATTGAAGGCTTGGCAGGCCTAGAGCGCGCCACTGCATTTGCCGAAGAGTGGGCCCTGCATGAAGCAAAACTTAAATGTATGGGCTTGCCACTCCAAGAATGGACAAGCGAACTCGAAGTTCGCTTGTCCGGGATGCGGTCGGGCTCGCTCGGAGACATCGAAGGTTTCATGGTCGCCTATGCGCGGAAGGTAAATTGAAAACTCTGATGACAGGCTAAACTGCCGCAGCATGAGGTCTCCACGAACCATTCTTAGTGCCATTCTCGTTCCTGTTCTCCTGGGAACTGTGGGATTTGCCTTTTCGGAAACTTCCGGGTACTTTGATCTGCGATCCCGCACGCGGTCAGGCGAAAGTTTTCAGCCCTCTGTGCCGAAAGCCAAGGAGCAGCTCCAACGCATTTTGGTGACTTTCAAGGACAACTCTGCACCCCGGAGTTCTCGTCAGGCAACGGTGGAGCAGCGAATGAAAGACCGGATGGCCTCTGCTGCGTCAGAGGCCAGCTCTGGCAAGGTCAAGGGGCTCTCCTATCTGCGTGCGGTCTCAGGTAACAGCCACGTTTACCTCACAGACAGCACACAAGACAGGTCTTCCATGCAGACCGTGATTCAGGCACTGGCCAACGATCCGGCGATCGAGAGTGTCTCTATCGATGAACGGATGGTTCCACATGAGTTCAGCCCGAACGATGCAGCCTATGTGAACAACACCCAGTGGCAACTTAAGGCGCCCACGACGGATTTGGGAGCAGCAAACTTCGCTGGGGCCTGGAATCGCGTTACATCTGCTTCAGTTGCAGTCAGCGGCGAGAACGTCGTTGTAGCCGTATTGGACTCCGGCTATCGACCACACGCAGATTTAGCCGCCAACCTGCTGACTGGTTACGATTTTGTTTCCCCAGACCCCGCCGGCTTGTACAGCAGCACACTTGTTACCGCAAATGATGGCAATGGTCGGGACAACAGCGCCTTGGACCCGGGTGACGGAAATAGCATCTCTGCCGATTGCGAACTCAGCACGTCCAGTTGGCACGGCACGCGCGTAGCGGGTATCGTGAGTGCGGTGACAGACAACACCAGCGGCATGGCTGGCACAGCCTATAAAGCCAAGGTACTGCCCGTTCGTGTACTGGGGGTCTGTGGCGGCTATATCTCGGACGTGGTCGACGCGATGCGCTGGGCAGCGGGTATCACGGTAAATGGCCTTACCAATGCCACCCCTGCCAAAGTGATCAACTTGAGCCTGGGTGGCAGCGGAACATGTGATTCAAGATACCAGTCGGCAATTGACGAAGTGCGGAATTCAAAAAACGCCACCGTCGTTGTATCAACGGGCAATGAGTCGAGTAACACTACCATCACACAGCCGGCCAACTGCAAAAATGTGATTGCGGTGACAGCCCACCGCACGGATGGCGCAAGCCCCGCGTTCGCCAACGTGGGGGCCGGCACCTCGATCAGTGCGCCGGGTGTCAGCATCTACAGCACCAGCAATACAGGCACTCAAGCTCCATTGGCAGACACATTCCAGAGCGCAAACGGCACCAGTTTCTCCGCCCCCATGGTGAGCAGTGTCGCTGCCATGCTGTACCAGATTAAACCGGGGATTACGCCTGACGAGGTCACGTCCAGAATTATCAACAGCGTTCGCAGTTTTCCGGTCAGCACCTTTTGCAGCGGCAACTACCTGTGCGGAGCAGGATTGCTGGATGCAGATGCCGCAGTTGCGCAAACATTGGACAACGATGCGCCCTTTGCCAACGCGTATGCGAGCCAGACACATAACGTGGGACGAGGTACCTCCATCACGTTGACAGGAGTGGCTGGTGCCGGAACCAGCGGAACTAGCTTAGCGACCGTACAGTGGACCCAGGTTTCCGGCCCGGCAGTCACCATTTCCAACGCTGCAGGCAATGTGGCAACCATCCTCACCCCAGCAAGCTCCAACGACAACAACCTCGTTTTCCGCTTCAGAGCGACTACGCTGGCACCCGCCGCAAAAACAGCGGATAGTTTCGTCACTGTCAACATGGTGTCCGCGCCAGTCGCCGCTTCCGGCGGCGGTGGAGGTGGAGGCAGCTTGGAGAGCCTCAGTCTTTTGACCTTGGCTGTCCTAGCCCTATTGGCCACTGTTTGTGCGCCAAGAAGGTTTACGAAGGTGCGTTAGGACTGGAAAAAGTCCGCCGACGGCTCCAGCCAAATGTGCCGGATAGTAAACAGGGAAACCCCACACCGCAGGGCTTGTTTCCAACCCCAGTGCTAACAGCAGCTTGATTGCCAGGCCTGCCAACAGAGCAAAAGCTATCCAAACGACCATTCGCGATTTGCGGAAGTGCCGTATCGCCATGAGGACGGCCCCACCAGCCGCCCATCCGTGCAAGGCACCGGAAGCGCCGGCGTAGTAGTCACAGTGCGCATCCCAAACCACGACCAAAGCGACACCCAGCATTCCGCCAGCCATCGCAAGGGCTTGCTCTTGCCAGCGTATCCAGGGACGAAACAGGCTCCACAAAAGGATGGCACCTGCGAGGTTCGCCAGAGCGTGAACAGAGTTGAAGTGTGCGAATTGGGCACTGAAAGGCAGCCACCATTGCCCGTCCAGAAATACTTGGCGGCGATAAATCAGCGCGGCAAAGTCCATGGCCGGCGCTGCTCAGGGTCTCAGGCGATCCAGTCCAGTGCCTGCATGTAGTCGGGGTGCACCATAAGGTCGTCCCACGCCATCGCAGGGCTGGTGGGCAGCAATGCGCGGCGGCGGGCTTCGCTCGCCTCCAGTGCCTGCCACTGGCCCTTGAGCTGGGCTTCGGTCAGGCCGTCGATCAATTCGTCCACCGCTTTGCCACCGCCCTCGGCATTGGCCATGGACTGGTTGCACAGGAGCACCAGGTCACAGCCTGCGTTTAACGCCACCACAGCCGCTTCGGTATAGCTCACGGTTTTGCCGTCGATCAAGCGGGCGCCGGCCATGGACAGGTCGTCACTGAAGATGGCGCCGGTAAAGCCCAATTGGCCGCGCAGAATGTCGTTCAGCCACACGCTCGAAAACCCGGCGGGGCGGCTGTCAACCTTGGGGTAAAGCACGTGAGCAGGCATCACGCTGCTGGTCACGGTGTTGAGCCAGCGGTACGGTGAGGCGTCATCCGCCAAAATGGCTTTGAGGCTGCGCTTGTCTACCGGAATGTCGATGTGGGAGTCGGCCTTCACAAAGCCATGGCCGGGGAAGTGCTTGCCGCAGTTGGCCATGCCACTTTTTTGCAAGCCGTGCATCAGGCTCTTGGCCAGCATGCTCACCACACGCGGGTCGCGCGCAAAAGCGCGGTCACCGATCACACTGCTCTCGCCGTAGTCGAGGTCCAGCACGGGCGTAAAGCTCATGTCCACACCACATGCGCGCAACTCGGCACCGAGTACATAGCCGGTGGCGGTAGCCGCGTTGGTAGCGTCCAGGGCGCCAGCTTTCCTTGCGGAGGTGGTCGGCGCGATGTCCCGCATCCACATCTCACCCAAAGCACGCATGGGCGGCAGGTGGGTGAAACCATCAGTCTTGAAGCGCTGCACCCGGCCGCCCTCGTGGTCCACGCAGATCAGCAAATCGGAGCGCACTTTTTTGATGTCGCGACACAGCGCCGTGAGTTGCTCGCGGTTTTGCCAGTTGCGGGCAAACAGAATCATGCCCCCCACCAGCGGGTGCTTCAGGCGCTTGCGGTCCACGGCGGTGAGGCTGGTGCCGGCGATATCGATGATCAGAGGGGCGTGAAATGTCATGGTATTTATTGCTATCAATTCAGGAGCTGCTCGCGCATATTCTATGAGCGCTAGCAGCCATTTTTACTCACATTTTCAGCGGGTTTCCACTACACAGAAGCTGGCGGCATAGTCAGTTTCGTCCGTCACAGTGATGTGGGCCTGCAGCCCTTGGGCTTCAAACCAGGTCTTCAGCTCACCATGCAACACGATGACCGGCTTGCCACTGCGCTCGTTGGCAATCTCGCACAGCTTCCAGCTCATGGGCATCCGCATGCCCAGCCCGATGGCCTTGCTGAACGCCTCTTTGGCGCTGAAGCGCGTGGCCAGATAACGCAAGCCGCGCTCGGGCCAGCGCGCTCTGCGGGCCTTCCAGGTGGCCAGTTCCGCGTCGGACAGCACCTTGGCCGCGAAGCGCTCGCCATGGCGCTCTACGCTGGCGCGAATGCGACGCACATCGCAGATGTCGGTGCCAATGCCGTAAATCAAGGCGTGCCTTTATTGCCTAAGGCAGGCCAGATAGCCTTGGATGGTGGCGGTGTAGCCCAGCTCCAATGCGTCTGCAATCAGCGCGTGGCCGATAGAGACCTCTTGCAAACCGGGAACCTGCTGCGCAAACGCGGTTAGATTGTCGCGATTCAAATCATGGCCGGCATTGACGCCAAGGCCCGCGTCCAATGCGGCTTGGGCTGCAGCGGCGAAACGATCCAATTGCGCTTGTTGATCCGCGGTGCCCCAGGCGGCGGCGAATGGCTCGGTGTAGAGCTCAATGCGGTCTGCGCCCACCGCCTTGGCGGCCGCCATGGCCTTGGGGTCTGCGTCCATGAACAGGCTGACCCGCAGGTTCAGTGCGTGGGCTTCGGTAATCAAGGGCTTCAAGCGCGCGGCATCTGCGGGAAAACTCCAGCCGTGATCACTGGTGAACTGGCCTTCCGAGTCCGGCACGAAGGTCACTTGGTGCACCGGCAAGCCGCGCTGGCGCAGGTCGCGCACGCAGTCCATCAGGTTGTGAAACGGGTTGCCTTCGACATTGAACTCACGATCAGGCCAGGCTTTGAGCAGCTCCGCCAGGTCCAACACATCCTGTGCACGGATATGCCGCGCGTCAGGGCGCGGGTGCACCGTGATACCGGCTGCGCCCGCCTCCAGGCACAAAGTCGCTGCGCGGGTGACGCTGGGAATACCCAAGTGGCGGGTGTTGCGCACCAGCGCGACTTTGTTCAGGTTGACGGAGAGATGGGTTTTCATAGGTTTTGAATATCAATCATCATCTGCCGCGTGCGCAGCGTCTTGACGCCGCAATGGTAGTGCAGCAGTGCCCGCAGCTGGGGTTTGAGCTCCGACATCACCTCGGCGCAAGCCCGCAGCGTGGTGGTGAAGGGGGCGTCGTCTGCGATCGCATCTTGCAGTGCCACCCACTGGGTTCCGAGCAGGCCGACACGGTCGTCAGGGCCTGCTTGCCGCAGTCCGCCCTCAGGCACCAGCACATAACGCACATCGGCATGCAAAGGCGCCAGCGTCATGGTTTGTGCATCGAGCTGGGGCAGAAAACCCACCTCACGCAGCAACAGCAACTCGAAGGTCCGCAGGGCCGCCTGCAGCACTTCGTCGTGCTCGCTGGCAATGACGCGGACGACCTGAGCATAGATGTCAAACAACGCGGCATGCGGGTCGTCCCGCGCCAGCAAGGTGATGAGTAACTCGTTGAGGTAGTAGCCAGACAGAAGAGCATCCCCGGTCGGCATCACATGCCCACCCTGCCACTCCGCGCTGCGCAAAGTGCGGATCTCGGCATCGCCTCCAAAGGCCACGTGCAAAGGCTGCAGCGGCAGCAGAATGGGGCGGAAACTCGAAGTGGGCTTTTTCGCCCCTTTGGCGACCAGTGCCACCCGACCGTAGTGGCGGGTGAACACCTCCAGAATCAGACTGCTCTCGCTCCAGTCGTAGCGATGCAGCACAAATGCAGGCTCGTCCGCAATCCGCTTGGTCGCCATGGATCAGCGTGTTTTGTTACCAGCGAACGCCGCGGGACTGGCTCTGCCAGACCGCAGGCGTTGCCCCCTGCAAGGGGGAAAGCGGCTACGCGAAGCGAGCAAGCCGGGGGGTGTGCTCATTCATACCCGAAGCTGCGCACGCGCGCTTCGTCATCGGCCCAGCCAGAGCGCACTTTGACCCACAGCTCCAAAAACACCTTGGCATCCGCCAGCTTTTCGAGTTCCACACGGGTTTCCATGCCAATGCGCTTGATGCGCTCGCCCTTGTCGCCGATCACCATGGCCTTGTGGCCATCGCGCTCCACAACGATCGTGGCGGCAATGCGCAGCAGGCGCTTCTGGCCTTTTTTCTGGGGTGGCTCTTCTTCGAACTTGTCGATGACCACCGTGGAGGTGTAGGGCAGCTCGTCACCGGTCAGGCGGAACAGTTTTTCGCGGACCAGCTCGCTGGCCAGGAATTTTTCGCTGCGGTCGGTCAACTCGTCTTCGGAGTACCACCAGGCTTGCTCGGGCAGGAACTTTTCGCAAATACCCAGCAGGCGGTCAATGTCCTTGGCGTTTTTGGCCGAGAGGGGAATCATCTCGGTGAATTTGGCGCGGGCCTGCATGGCTTGCAGCCAAGGCGCCAAGCCGGCGCGCTCTTTCACGTTATCTAGTTTGTTAGCCACCAAGACGACAGGGATGCCCTCGCCCAAGAGTTTCAATACTTTTTCGTCCGCCGACGTAAAGCTGCCGGCCTCGACCACGAACAACACCAGGTCCACATCTGACACAGCACCCTGCACGGCCTTATTCAGGGATTTGTTCAATGCGTTGCCGTGGATAGTCTGGAAACCGGGGGTGTCCACAAACACAAACTGCGTCTGCCCCTTGGTGCGCATGCCGGTAATACGGTGACGCGTCGTTTGTGCCTTGCGAGAGGTGATGCTGATCTTCTGCCCCACCAATGCGTTGAGCAAAGTGGATTTACCCACATTGGGCTTGCCCACAATAGCTACCAAACCGCAACGCTGACCCGCACCATCGGTGCCTGGAGTAGCCAACTTCGGCGTGCTCTTGAGCAAACCTTCCAGCATGGCATCCAGGTTTTCCTGTACCTCAACCGGCGCTGGAGCTTGAGAACCTTTTTGCCCCTTAGCGCTCGTGGAATCTGCGCGAGCAGCTACTTTTTTAGGAGCATTCATGATTTGACCTTTGCTTTGATGGTTTGCAGCATGGCCGCTGCCGCTGCTTGTTCTCCGGCCCGGCGTGAGCCGCCGATGCCGCGTTCCGACAAGCGCAGTTCGGGTACCTCGCACTCCACGTCAAAACTTTGTTTATGGGCTGCGCCTATGGTGCCCACCACGGTGTAGAGCGGGAGTTTCATTTTGCGACCTTGCAACCACTCCTGCAACTCGGTCTTGGCATCCTTGCCGATGGCCTGCATCTGCGGGTTGATTTCTACCGCTTCAAACAACCGGTGTACCAAGGCTTGGGCCGTGACAAAACCGGCATCCAGATAAACGGCGCCGATGATGGCCTCCAAGGCGTCGGCCAGGATGGACGCGCGCTTGGGGCCTCCGGAACGCATTTCGCCCTCCCCCAGTTTGAGCACATCGGGCAAACCCAATTTCAAGGCCAATTGGTGCAGCGTTTCCTGCCGGACCAGGTTGGCCCGCACACGGGACAAATCCCCCTCGGGTAGATTGCCCAAGCGCGCATACAAGAGATCAGAAATGGCCAAGCCTAAAACGGAATCGCCCAGAAACTCCAGGCGTTCGTAATGGTCCGCAGAGAAGCTGCGGTGGGTCAACGCCCGCGACAGCAGTGATACATTAGAAAACTGGTGCTGTAGCCTTTGCTGCAGCGCGGTCAAACCATCTGCCACTTATTTGGATCGTCCTGCGTATTTGAGGGTCAGGAAAGCGGGGCCGACAAGGTGGATTTCACGTTGGTAGGAGAACGCCACCACGACTTTGTCACCTTCTTTGGTCACTTCAAGGTCTTTGCCTGTAATCGACTTAATGGTGTCAACTTCAGTCTGCTTGTCGAAAATCGCACGCACCTCCACCACCGATTGGCCTGCGGATGCGCGTTGTGCGGCTTTTTCTATCGCTGTGTATTCGATTACGGTCGGAAACACTTGCGCAGCAATGACCCCTGTCATAGCCAGAATGCCGCCTACAAAAAGCAGGCCAATGAAAGAGATGCCGCGTTGTTTGGATTTGCTGTGCATGTTGTGACTCCCGAAACTCAAGGTCGATAAAGATTCAGTTAAACCCACCAATCCGCTTGAGATTGGTAAAGTTCATCCACACAAAAAAAGCCTTGCCCACGATGTTTTTGTCCGGGACAAAACCCCAATAGCGTGAATCCAGCGAATTGTCGCGATTGTCGCCCATCATGAAGTAGTGGCCTTCCGGCACTTTGCAGGTCACGCCTTCCACGGTGTAGTTGCAATATTCCATGCCTTCGAACTTTTCAACTCCGGCCACAAAGGCGGGCCGGCGAGCATCATTCAGCAAGCGGTGGGGCTTCTCGCCCAAAGTTTCTTCAAACTGCTTGAAGTACTGACTGGCATCTTCATCAAAGAAGTCCGGCAAGGTATTGGTCTCAACAGGCTTGCCATTGATGGTCAAACGCTTGTTTAGGTAGGCCACCGTATCGCCCGGTACACCCACCACACGTTTGATGTAGTCCAAACTTGGCTTAGGGGGGTAGCGGAACACCATCACATCACCGCGTTGCGGCTTGTTGCCTTCGGTGATTTTGGTATTGATGACTGGCAATCGCACTCCGTAGGTGAACTTGTTCACCAGAATCAGGTCGCCTACCAACAAGGTTGGGATCATGGATCCGGAGGGGATCTTGAAGGGCTCGAACAAAAACGAGCGCAACAGAAACACTACGATGATCACCGGGAACAGACCGGCCGTCCAGTCCAGCCACCAAGGCTGCATCAGCAGTTTGACCTTGGCTTCCTGGATGTCTCCATCGACCTGGGTGATGCCCATGTTAGCCAAGCCTTCGCGCCGTTTTGCATCCTGCGCTTCCAACTCAACCACGGCACGTTGGCGCTGGGGCAAAAAGTAAAAGCGCTCGGCTAGCCAGTAGGCACCGGTCACCACGCTGGCCAGGAAAAGCAGCAACGCAAAGTTGCCATCGACCAGACCGAAATACCAGGAGGCGCCGTAGGCAACGAAGGCCGCAAGTACGGCCGCTGTGAATGCTTGCATTAATCTTCCACTTGGAGAATGGCGAGGAAGGCTTCCTGTGGAACCTCCACCGATCCGATTTGTTTCATGCGCTTCTTACCGGCTTTTTGCTTTTCCAGCAGCTTGCGCTTGCGGGAAATATCACCGCCGTAGCACTTGGCCAGCACGTTTTTACGCAGTGCCTTGATTGTCTCACGCGCAATGATGTTGGCTCCGATGGCCGCCTGGATCGCCACGTCATACATTTGACGCGAAATGATCTCGCGCATTTTGGCCACCACTGCGCGGCCCCGGTAGGCGGACTGGCTGCGGTGCACGATGATGGACAAGGCATCCACCTTCTCACCGTTCAACAGGATGTCTACCTTGACCACGTCGGATGCGCGGAACTCTTTGAACTCATAGTCCATGGACGCGTATCCGCGGCTCACGCTCTTGAGCTTGTCAAAGAAATCCAGCACGATTTCACCCAGCGGCATTTCGTAGGTCAACACGACTTGGCGGCCTTTGTACGCCATGTTCATCTGCACGCCACGCTTCTGGTTGGCCAAGGTCATGACCACGCCCACGTACTCTTGGGGCATGTAGAGGTGCACCGTGACGATGGGCTCGCGGATTTCGGCAGTTTTGCCGATCTCTGGCATCTTGGAGGGGTTCTCCACCATGATGACTTCGCCATCGCTCTTGACCACTTCGTACACCACGCTCGGGGCTGTGGTGATCAGGTCCTGATCGAACTCGCGCTCCAAGCGTTCCTGAACGATCTCCATGTGCAACAGGCCCAGGAATCCGCAACGAAATCCGAAGCCCAGCGCTTGCGACACCTCTGGCTCGTAATGCAAGGAGGCGTCGTTGAGTTTGAGCTTTTCCAACGCGTCCCGCAAGGAGTCGTATTCACTGGCTTCGGTCGGGTACAGACCGGCAAACACCTGCGGCTGAATTTCCTTGAAGCCAGGCAATGGCTCTGTGGCTGTCAGGGCGGCGCCACCCGTGCCGGGCTTCATCAAGGTCACCGTATCGCCCACCTTGGCGGCCTGCAGTTCCTTGATCCCGGCAATGATGTAACCCACCTCTCCGGCCTCCAGCGACGTGCGTGGCTGGTTCGCAGGGGTAAAGACACCCAAATTGTCCGCGTTGTAGGTCGCACCGGACGCCATCATCTTGATACGTTCACCCTTGCCCAAGCGGCCATCCACTACGCGCACCAACATCACCACACCCACGAAGCTGTCGTACCAGCTGTCGATGATCATGGCGCGCAGTGGGCCATCCGGATTGCCTTTAGGTGAGGGAATCTTGGCCACAATGGCTTCGAGAATGTCATCAATGCCTAGGCCCGTTTTGGCCGAGCACACGATGGCATCGGTAGCATCTATGCCGATCACATCTTCAATTTCGCTGCGGGCATTGTCAGGGTCCGCATTCGGCAAGTCGATCTTGTTCAAGACCGGCAATACCTCCACATCAAGATCCAAGGCGGTGTAGCAATTGGCTACGGTTTGCGCTTCTACGCCTTGGGAAGCATCGACCACGAGCAACGCACCTTCACATGCGGAGAGCGAGCGGGACACTTCGTATGAAAAGTCCACGTGACCGGGAGTGTCGATCAGGTTCAGGTTGTAAACCTGTCCGTCTTTGGCCTTGTATTGCAATGCAGCGGTCTGCGCCTTGATGGTTATCCCACGCTCTTTTTCGATGTCCATCGAGTCCAGAACCTGCGCCTCCATCTCACGCGCTTCCAACCCGCCACAACGCTGAATCAAGCGATCTGCCAGCGTGGATTTGCCGTGGTCAATGTGGGCAATGATCGAAAAATTTCGGATGTGATTCATCAACGACGAGCTTCAAGTAATTGAATTAAAAGGAACAGCCATGAAAAAAGGGCGCGTCGAGTGAGGACGCGCCCTGAACCAACAATCTTTTGGCAACTGCGATGGTTGGAAGCTCATTGTAGGCAAAAAGTCCAGAGAGCACAGCCCAAAAAACCCGGTTCAGGGGACGTTGCACCATGGCAACATCATAAATACTCACAACTTATCCACAGATCACTCACTCAATAACTGGACAACATGTGGGAGAGCTGTGGAGTGTCTGTGGGGCAATCAACGACGTCCCACATCATGGATTATCGCAAGTTCTATATATCTTCTTTGCACCAAAGAATCTGTCTATTCTAACCATCTCAATAAATTCACTCTATTGATTTAATGCCAACACCGATAACTCCGTGGTCCAAAGAAAAAAAACTGTGGCTGATGTGTGATCCAACAACCCCAAAGCCCGCTGTGCTTTAGGGTTGTTTCCGTCTCATCGGTTGGCGCGAATGACCGCGTATTGCGTCCAGTCCCCCCGGCGGAACAGTACGTTCAGCGGCTTGGATTTATCGTGTTTTGCAATGACTGCGTCAAATTCCTTGACGTTCAGGACTTCCACGTTGGCAACCTGAAGAATGATGTCACCCTCCCGCAAACCCGCCCTGGCGGCAGCATCTGCTGCGCCTTCAATGCGAACACCTCCACGCACGCCCGCCTCTTTGCGCTGAGCTTCCGTCAAGGAAGTCACCACCAGACCGAACACCTGAGCTGCGGGGGAAGCGCTAGGCTTGTCGTCCTTGCTGTTTGCCTTGGCAACAGGCTTATCTGCCTCAATCTCGGCGATCACGACCTGCAAATCTTTGCTTCCGCCACGACGGAAGACCGTTACAGTGCTTTTCGTACCGGGCTTGGTACCGCCCACAATGCGCGGCAGGTCACTCGATTTCTCAATCACCTTGCCATCAAAGCGCGTAATGATGTCACCCGCCTCAACGCCGGCCTTTTCAGCTGGAGAGCCCGTCTCCACACCGCGCACCAAAGCACCGGTCGGCTTTCCGAGGCCAATAGACTCCGCCACATCTTTGGTGACCTGATCAATCTGGACGCCGATACGTCCACGTGAAACACGACCGGTCGCCCGCAATTGGTCACTCACCCGGACTGCTTCATCCATGGGTATCGAAAACGAAATACCCATGAATCCGCCCGATCGGGAGTAAATCTGGCTGTTGATACCGACCACCTCACCACGCATGTTGATCAATGGACCGCCGGAATTTCCGGGATTGATCGCAACATCCGTTTGGATGAAAGGCAAGAAATCACCCGTGTCTCGCTGCTTTGCGCTCACGATACCAGCTGTCACTGTATTTTCCAGACCAAATGGCGAGCCGATGGCCATCACCCATTCCCCGACACGCAGGCGGTTGACATCACCCACCTTCACGGCAGGCAATCCACTAGCTTCGATTTTGACAACGGCTACATCCGAACGTTTGTCGGCACCCAAAATCTTTGCTTTGAATTCCCGCTTGTCCGTCAAAGTCACCAACACTTCGTCCGCCCCTTCCACCACGTGCGCATTGGTCATGATGACACCGTCAGAAGTCAGGATAAATCCGGAGCCGACACCGCGTGGCTGCTCCTCTTCCTGCTGCTGGGGACGATTCTGCTTGGGCGCCTGTTTGGGCAAATTGGGAATCGGCAGACCAAAGCGCTTGAAGAACTCCAGCATCTCCTCCTCACCGGGCCCACCTTGCTGGGCACGGGCACTGACTTTTTCCAGTGTGCGGATGTTCACCACCGAAGGGCCCACTTGATCCACCAGATCCGTAAAGTCCGGCAATGCCCTGGCTTGCGCATGGGCAACTCCCGTCGGAACCAATGCGACGGCAGATACAGCCAAGAAGCCTGTCAAACAAAATCGTCGTGCGGTAGAAATCCAAGCGGTCATCGTCTTCATCCCCTGAAAAAAATCGATATGGCGACTTATTTTTTGCGTTCAAGAGCCTGAACAAAAGAGGCCAGCGTGGCAGCGGGTACCTCACCGACGCCGGTGATCCACCACGCGCCTGCTTTGCGGGTTTGGGTACGCGTAGCCCCCCCAAGGTCCGCACCGCCCGCTTGTGTGTGGCGAGTCGGATCGAATCGCTCCACAAAAAGAGACACGGTTGCCAAGCCGTCTGAGAACATCCATTGCATCGTGCTCTCAGCTTTCCCCGAGGCTCCAGCCAAGAGCGCAACCGGCCGTGTATAACAGCCTGCGGATTTGAATCCGGGTACTACGCTGGACATCGTCCAACCCTGGGCTGCCGCAGTCGTTTTTTCTGTAGTGCGGCGCTCCACTCGATAGCCTTCCGTCTGCCCCATTAACTGACTCAGCTTGGCGGCACTCACCGGCGCATCCAATTGCAATTCAGAGAAGGCGGATTGCTCCAATGTCTTTCCGTCTACATCCAGTGTCTGCAGCTGCACGACCAAGCCGGATTTCTTCTCACTCCAGACACGGTACCCGTAGCGCATGCCGTCCTTGGGGGCAATCTGAACTACATCAGCGTCAATCCCTGCCACCCGGTCGGTCGTCTGAGGCTTCAGTTGATAGAACTCATCCAGAGCGGTACTTTGCGACTTCAACAGTCCCGGAAACAATCCGAACGAATCCCGCGTTTCCGCAATGCCAACTTTGGCAGTCGGGTACAGAGTCAAGACCTCGGAATTTTTCCGAAAAGTGGAGCGTGGGGTGCCGCTGAGCGACTCGATCCGCTCCATTTGCTGATCCCCATCACACACATGCCAGATCTTGGCACTGGCCATCTGTGTGCCTGCGGATACAACAAAGGTACCTGTGTAAGTGCGATGGCGGGAAGCTTCATGCAAACGCATGAGCCAAGAGCTCACCGAGGGGTCCTCGGCCAGTGCCATCGCCGGCATAAAGGACAGGACCACCAAGGCGGAGCAAAGCAATGCCTTGGCAATAGACACCGTTCGGATTTCCATCACCGGCCGGGTCTTTCATAAGTTGCGTTGCGCAAAAATCCGGATGGCGCTTGCCATGCGGAATGGCCACCCATTTGCTGGTGGGCTGCCATCAATGCATCGAGCTCCGGGTTGCGCAACATGACACTGCCGTCAGCAGTAGCTACTTCGGTTGCCACCGGGGCCGCAGGAGTACCGCTCTGGGCAAATGACTCGGAGGGATCACCCTGAGGCCACAGGACCGCAGCAAGCCCTCCTACTGCCAGCACCATTACGAATGAGGCCAATGCCCGGACTTTCCAGAATGATTCATTGGATGCCGAACTTGCAACGATTACCGGATTTGGCACCTGTATCTCATTGTGGAAAACCGGTCCATCAGATTCTTGAGCCAAGCGTTTTTGCAGAGTTTGCCAAAAAGCCAAATCCCCAGAAGGAGCTTCAACCCGCTCGCCCCGTACGGAGGCTGCCACAGCGTGATGCACTGACCACGCCTCGTAGGTGGCAGGTTCAGCTTCCATGGCGTCCAGCAAAGTGCCAATGTCGTCCGCTGACAATTCCCCGTCTGCAAGCGCCGCAATTTGCTCTTGCAAAGTCAGCGATGTGTTGTGTTCCATACCCATGTCCTTACCAACGCTTGCCTGTTTGCTTATCCAAAAGGGGCTTGACCTTGGCCGATATCGCTTCTCGCGCCCGGAATATCCGCGAGCGTACAGTCCCTATCGGACAAGCCATGGCAAGAGAAATTTCTTCATAACTCAGCCCTTCAATTTCCCGTAGCACCACTGCTTGGCGCAACTCTTCAGGCAGTTCATCCATCGCACTGTTCACCACGCCAGCAATCTCTTTGGCCGCCAACACTGATTCAGGCGTTTCGTCACTGCTTGGTTCGTTCTGGCGCAAAGAAGTTTCATCTTCTTCATCCCGTGCGAAAAAAGACTCTGAAATAGTCCTGTCCCGTTTCAATTCCAAAAGTGCTTTTTTGGCGGTGTTTACCGCAATGCGATACAGCCAGGTGTAAAACTGGGCGTCTCCCCGGAACTGATGCAAAGCCCTGTAGGCGCGGATGAACGTTTCCTGAGTAATGTCTTCGACCAGATCAACATCCCGGACCATGCGCCCGACAAGTCGCTGAACCCTTCTTTGATATTTGATAACCAATAGGCCATAGGCTCGCTGGTCGCCGGCAATCGTGCGCTCGACCAACGGCCAATCAGCATCCACCGTTTTTTCAAGGGGTTCGGTCATCTGAGTGCGTGCCGACCGACTTCGAGGGGGTTATCTGACTCAGGGTGAAAGGGGCCAACACCTACAAGTGCCCTGCGCATGGAGCGCCAATGCGACATATGCCTTGGATCAGCATCCATCCACACCCCAAAGCTCCTACCGGTGACTGGCACCAGCAAAAGCCATACCGAAGTCTGGAAATCATATTGAATGGCAACCGCCTTCAAAGGCTCTGCCACCCCGGACCAATACCAGGAGTCCCCGTCCCAGCGCAACCGCCCTTGGGGCATGTGTTGCCAGTAATGGACTAGCCAAGCCGATGTAGCAGACCAAAGAATTGCCAAAATCACTACATGTGCCATCGGCATGCCAGCATGCCAGCCACATAGCGGGACACCTGCAAACGCGAGTGAAAGCGCCATGAGGATGCGCCCCGCACGTTGCGAACGAACTATTTGAAAACTGGTCGCTGGTGGGCGTTGCATGGTGCCTCAGCGTGCTGCGGCGGAAATCAAACGCGCTTGAAGACCAGCGTGCCGTTGGTTCCACCGAAGCCGAAATTGTTTTTCACAACCACATCGATCTTCATGTCGCGCGCAGCATTGGCGCAGTAGTCCAGGTCGCACTCCGGGTCCTGGTTGAAGATGTTAATGGTGGGCGGACTTTTCTGGTGATGCAAGGCCAGCACAGTGAACACCGATTCCAAGCCGCCAGCGCCACCCAGCAAGTGACCGGTCATCGATTTGGTGGAATTCACCACGACACGCTTGGCGTAATCACCCAAAGCTGCCTTGATGGCATTGGTTTCGTTCACGTCGCCCAAGGGCGTGGACGTACCATGTGCATTCAGGTAGTCCACTTGGTCTGCGTTGACACCGGCATTGCGCATGGCACTCAACATGGCACGGCGCGGGCCATCCATGTTGGGAGCGGTCATGTGGCCTGCATCTGCACTCATGCCGAAACCGGCCAGCTCAGCGTAGATTTTGGCGCCACGTGCCTTGGCGTGTTCATATTCCTCCAACACCATGACGCCACCGCCCTCACCCAACACAAAACCATCACGGTCTTTGTCCCAAGGGCGGGAAGCGGTGGCGGGATCATCATTACGGGTACTCAATGCACGCATGGCGGCAAAGCCGCCAATACCCAACGGAGAAACCGTAGCTTCGGAGCCACCGGCGATCATGACGTCTGCGTCTCCATACTCGATCATGCGGCCGGCTTCACCGATACAGTGCAGACCAGTCGTGCATGCGGTCACGATAGCGATGTTCGGCCCCTTGAAGCCGTAGCGCATGGACACATGGCCAGCCGTCATGTTGATGATGGATGCCGGCACAAAGAATGGCGAAATCCGGCGTGGGCCGCGATTGGTGTACTCGGTATGGGTGTTTTCAATCATCGGCAAACCGCCGATGCCCGAACCGATCACACAGCCGATACGGGTGGCCTCGTCTTCACCCAGTTCGTCATTGGTCTTCAAGCCGGAATCTTTCACCGCTTGCACTGCTGCTGCGATGCCGTAGTGAATGAAAGTGTCCATCGTCCGCGCTTCCTTGGAGTTGATGTACGACTCCAAGTCAAAGTTGCGGACCTCGCCGGCAATCTTGCAAGCGAATGCGGATGCGTCGAACTTGGAAATCACGTCAATACCGGACTTGCCGGCAAGCAGATTCGACCAAGCCTCGGTCACCGTATTTCCAACGGGACTGATACAACCTAAACCGGTAACAACAACGCGACGACGGGACATAGAAATCTGGGTTCAGCAGTTCGTCAAAGAAATACCGCCTTTGGGCGATACAAGAGAATTCAAAAGGACCGGCCGGACACCAACAGGCATTCATCCTGCGGTTCCGGTCCGGGGGCGCGGAGCCTGATTGGCTCCGCAGAGGCCTATCAGGCCTTTTTGTGGGTGTTCGCGTAGTCGATCGCGTTTTGCACGGTAGTGATCTTCTCTGCGTCTTCGTCAGGAATTTCAATTCCGAACTCGTCTTCCAAAGCCATCACCAGTTCCACTGTGTCCAGGGAGTCAGCACCCAGATCAGCCACGAAGGCCTTTTCGTTGGTGACTTGGGACTCTTCAACGCCGAGTTGTTCAGCAATGATTTTTTTGACACGGACTTCGATATCGCTCATGGGTTCCCTCTAAGGGTTGTAAAAGAATCCGAGATTTTACCCGCCCTAGAGACTTGTCTCTAACCGGGCCGCCGTTCGGACACTTCGGCGGTTTTTTTATTTACATGTACATGCCGCCGTTGACGTGCATTTCTTGCCCTGTCACATAACCCGCCTGAGGCGAAGCCAGGTAGCAAACCGCATGTGCAATATCAGCAGGCTTGCCTAGATGCCCCAGGGGAATCTGGCCCAGCAAGGCCTTTTGCTGCTCTTCGGGCAGCCCGGCCGTCATGTCGGTCTCAATGAATCCCGGAGCCACGCAGTTCACCGTGATGTTGCGGGAACCCAGTTCGCGGGCCAGCGCACGGGTCATGCCCGCAACGCCTGCCTTGGCGGCCGCGTAGTTGGCTTGGCCGGGGTTGCCGGACGCACCCACCACCGAGGTGATGCTGATGATGCGGCCATAGCGCTGCTTCATCATGGTCCGTAGCACGGACCGGCTCATGCGGAATACACCCTTCAAGTTGGTGTCCACGACGGCATCCCAGTCGTCATCCTTCATGCGCATGGCCAAGGTGTCGCGCGTAATGCCGGCGTTGTTCACCAGAATGTGCAAACCGCCCTGCTCTTTGGCAATGGCATCCACCAAGGCATCGCCGGCAGCGCCATCCGTCACATCCAAGGTACGACCGTCGCATCCTGGGAAAGCGGCCAGTGCTTCGCGGATCTTGGCTGCACCTGCATCCGAAGTGGCGGTGCCAATGACCTTGACGCCCTTGCGTGCCAACTCCAGGGCAATCGATGCCCCGATGCCCCGGGACGCACCAGTAACCAAAGCCACTTGGCCCTCATATTTCATTTCGCTCATGCCAACAAACCTTTCACTTCTTCCAATGAGGCCGGGTCAAACAGGGCTGCCCCGGTCATCTCGGCATCAATGCGCTTGACCATGCCGGCCAGCACCTTGCCGGGGCCGCACTCCACCAAAGTGGTCAAACCGCGGGCCTTGATCGCCTGCACACACTCCACCCAACGCACCGGACCAAAGGCCTGACGGTACAGCGCATCACGGATACGGTCTGCATCCATTTCAATCGCCACGTCAATGTTGTTGATCAGGGCGATTTGCGGGGTAGCGATCTCGATGTCTTCCAAGCGAGCCTTGAGCTTTTCGGCAGCGGGCTTCATCAGGCTGGAGTGGAAAGGCGCAGACACCGGCAGCAACAGCGCGCGCTTGGCGCCCGCAGCTTTCAGAATCTCGCAGGCTTTGTCCACGGCTCCTTTGCTACCGGCAATCACGGTCTGCGCAGAGTCGTTGAAGTTCACCGCCTCGACGACTTCAGCACCGGAAGTGTCGAAAGCCGCCGTTGCTTCTGCGCAGCCAGCTATCACTTTAGTAGCATCCATTCCAAGAATCGCAGCCATGGCGCCCACTCCCACGGGCACCGCCTCTTGCATGGCCTGGGCACGCAGGCGAACCAAGGGCGCCGCTTGGGCGAGTGTCAATGCACCGGCAGCCACCAAGGCAGAGTATTCGCCCAGCGAATGACCGGCCACCGCCTGGGGCGCAACGCCGGTTTCTGCCATCCACACGCGGTAAGCGGCCACAGCGGCGACCAACATCACCGGCTGCGTGTTGGTCGTGAGGGCCAGCGCCTCTTTGGGGCCTTCGTGGATCAGCTTGGCAACGTCTTCACCCAAGGCATCAGAAGCTTCATTCAAGGTTTCAGACACGATGGCATGGTCACCCCAAGCATCCAGCATGCCTACAGATTGAGACCCCTGTCCGGGGAAAACAAAAGCAAAAGGTTTCATATCAATTCACCATCAAAACAGGCGCTAGCGCCCGTGGAGTTTGCGCGAGCAGCTACAAAGTCAGGAGCACAGCGCCCCAGGTAAAGCCTCCGCCTACGCCTTCAAGCATGAGGTTCTGGCCGGGCTGAACCCGACCCGCCCGCACCGCAGAATCCAAGGCCAAGGGAATGGAGGCTGCAGAGGTATTGCCATGCTGGTCCACGGTGACGACCACCTTGTCCATAGGTAACTTCAACTTTTTGGCCGTGCTTTGCATGATGCGGATATTTGCCTGGTGGGGAATCAGCCAGTCAATATCCGCCTCTGTTTTGCCGGCCTTGGCCAGCGTTGCCCGCGCTGCGTCTTCGAGCACGCCTACCGCGAGCTTGAAAACCGCTTGGCCGTCCATTTTCAAGAGAGGGTCGCCCAGAATGTGTCCGTTGGACACGTGGCCGGGAACACACAAGATGCCGACATGCTTGCCATCTGCATGCAGGTCACTGGCCAGAATGCCGGGGGTATCGGAGGCTTCCAGCACCACTGCGCCGGCACCGTCGCCGAACAGCACGCAGGTGGTGCGGTCGGTGAAATCCAGCAAGCGGGAGAAAACTTCAGCACCGACCACCAGTGCCTTGTTGGCAGAGCCGGTGCGGATCAAGGCATCAGCCACTGTCAGAGCATATACAAAGCCACTGCACACCGCCTGCACATCAAAGGCAGCACCGCCATTGGCCCCCAGCTTGTTCTGAAGTATGCAAGCCGTGGAGGGGAACACCATGTCCGGGGTGGACGTGGCAACAATGATCAGGTCAATATCAGAGGCTTGCAGGCCAGCTGCTTGCAATGCGTTTTTGCAGGCCTCGAGACCCAAGTCACTGCTGTACACGCCGTCTGCCACGAAGTGACGGGCACGGATACCGGTTCGCTCAACAATCCACTCGTCCGATGTTTCGACCCCTTGGGCCGCCAATTCAGCGGCCAGGTCGGCGTTGGTTAGCCGACGGGGAGGCACATAGCTGCCGGTGCCTGTGATGCGGGAATAACGTGTCATGGGTGATGTGGTGGGCACCCCGTTCAGCTTATGCGCTTGCGTCCGCCACCGTCAATAGAGCGGCAGCGTGGGCAATGCGGACCTGAACGCGGTCCAGCAAGTTGTTTCGGGCTGCATCATACGCGCGGTTCAAGGCATTGCCGAAGGACATCGCATCCGCTGATCCATGGCTCTTGAACACCAAGCCACGCAAGCCCAAAAGCGCCGCACCGTTGTATCGACGGTGGTCAAAACGATTTTTGAAAGCATTTAGAACCGAATAAGCTGCGATAGCAGCCAGTTTCGTCAAAATGTTGCGAGAGAACTCGGCCTTCAAGAAGGTGCCGAACATCGATGCCAGACCTTCGCTGGTCTTGAGCGCCACATTCCCCACAAAGCCGTCACACACAACGATGGCAGCTGTGCCCTTGAAAATATCGTTGCCTTCCACGTTCCCGACAAAATTCAAGTCACCCGTTTTAGCAGCAGATCGCAGCAGTTCACCTGCTTTTTTGATGACTTCGTTACCTTTAATGACTTCTTCACCAATATTGAGCAAACCGACCGAGGGAGACTCTTCGCCACTCAACACCGACACCAATGCCGAACCCATGACCGCAAACTGAAGCAAATGCTCTGCGCTGCAATCCACGTTGGCGCCCAAATCCAGCACCGTAGTGGCCCCGCCCTTTGCGTTTGGAATCTGGCCCGCAATGGCCGGGCGCTCTATGCCGTCAATGGTCTTCAAGATGTAGCGGGAGATGGCCATAAGTGCGCCGGTGTTGCCTGCGGATACGGCTGCTTGCGCGGCACCTTCCTTGACCTGTTGCACCGCCACCCGCATGGATGAATCTTTTTTCTTGCGCAAGGCGACTTCCAAAGGGTCGTCCATGGTGACCACTTCACTTGCCAGCACCACCGTGGCGCGAGGATGCGAGAAGCCCTTCAAAGCCTCCGGAAGCCCGACGAGCACCAGAGCGGCATCAGGATGCCGATCCAAAAATTCGGTGCACGCAGGCAAGGTCACTTGGGGGCCATGGTCGCCCCCCATGCAGTCAACGGCAATCGTAATCATGCGCTATTCAATCCAACGACAAGGTAGCGGGAGATTATCCGGCCCCAAAATGACAAAAGCCCGTCGCTACAGAAACTGTAGCTTCGGGCTTTGCGGGATTCAGAAGAATCAGGCTTCAGACTTTGTCTTCAGCACCTTGCGACCACGGTAGAAACCCGTGGGGCTGATGTGGTGACGCAGGTGGGTTTCACCGGTAGTGGGTTCCACAGCGATGCCAGGCACGTTCAGTGCGTTGTGCGAACGGTGCATGCCGCGCTTGGAAGGAGATTTTTTGTTTTGTTGAACGGCCATGATCGGCTCCTGGGCAAAGGTGCTGCGCAGGTGGCAACACGGTTAGGGTTAGTAAAACGCGGCGGGTTCCGCACACGAAGCCTGTGATTATAGCCCAAAGTCAGGGCACTCGCCAAGGCCTACTTTTTGAGCTGCTGCAGAACCGCAAACGGGTTGGGTTTGTCGGCGGGTGCATCCACGAAATCCGCATCGGCAGCCGCCAGCTTCACGGTGGTGGGGCATTCCTTGTGCTTGGGAACCGCCGGAATGGACATCAGCAACTCGTCCTCCACCAGTTCCAACAGATTGAACTCGCGGCTCATCACCAGTACGTCTTCTTCCGACTCTTCGTCTTCCACCTCCGCCAAGGCTTCATTGGCCACAAAACGGAAAGAGCGCTCAAACTCGATATCGACCGCCACGGGCCCGAGGCAGCGCTGGCAGGTCATGGTCAGCGTAGTGGTTCCCGACAAGTGCACCCAAGGCTCATCCTGTCCAGCCGCGTCTTCCTGCATTTCGCCTTGGGCCGCAAACGCCACCATCACACCTTCTATAGGCCCCAGCGATTCCTGGCGCAGACGCTCAAAGTCCGACAGCGGGAGGCTGGATTCCAGGTCACCGGCGGCCTGGGCGAATGCTTTGATGGAGAGGCTGCGGGGCGAGTATTCATGTTTCATGCGCGCAGTGTAAGAGAATCACCCCATGCAAAGCACCCCGCAAAGAAAACTCGTTTTAGGTTCCACCTCCATCTACCGGCGTGAGCTGCTGGAGCGTATTCGCCTGCCTTTCAGCGTAGCTGCACCCCACGTAGATGAGACCCCCCAACCCGGCGAAACACCGGTGGCGCTGGCCCGGCGCCTGGCCCTCGCCAAGGCCCGTGCCGTGGCTCAAGTGCACCCGGATTGCATCGTGATCGGCTCCGACCAGGTGGCAGACCTCCATGGCCAGCCCCTCGGAAAACCCGGCACGCATGAACGGGCCATCGCCCAACTGCAAGCCATGCGCGGGCAGACTGTGATCTTCCAGACCGCGGTCGCCGTGGTGTGCCTGGCCAGCGGCTTTGTGCAGGAAGATCTGGCGGCAGTGAAAGTGCAATTCCGCGACCTGTCAGACACCGAAATTGAGCATTACCTGCAAGCCGAAAAACCCTACGACTGCGCGGGCAGCGCCAAAAGCGAGGGGCTGGGCATCAGCCTGCTGAGCGCTATCGACAACGACGACCCCACCGCGCTGGTAGGGCTACCCCTGATCCGCACCTGCCGCATGCTGCGCGCCGCAGGTCTGGACTTGCTGAGCACCGGCGCATGACAGGCACGCTGTTCCTGGTGCCCGCGCCGCTGGATTTCGGCTGCGCCACCCAAAGCCCCCTCTCTGACAGCATGCCCCAGCACACACTGAGCCGGGCGGCAAACCTGCGCCATTGGATTTGCGAAAACGCCAAGAGCACACGAGCCTATCTCAAGCGGGTGGGCGAGTCTCACTCTTTGTGTGCCCCGATTCAAGAGATGCAACTGCAGGAGCTGCCGCGCGAGGTCCACAAGAAAGGCGATCACCAAGGCGGCTTTGATGCCAAGCCTTTGTTGGCTGCGGCCCTGCAAGGACACGACGTGGGACTGGTGAGTGAAGCAGGTATGCCCGCCATCGCCGACCCTGGCTCCTCCGTGGTGCGCGCAGCCCATGAGCTGGGCATTCGTGTGGTACCTCTGGTCGGCCCTGTATCCCTGCTGCTGGCGCTGGCAGCCAGCGGCTTGAACGGGCAGAACTTTGCGTTTGTGGGCTATGTGCCTTCAGACCCTGGCGAGCGGGTCAAGCGCATCAAGGAGCTGGAGTCCCTGGCCCTCAAAACCGGGCAAACACAGCTGTTTATCGAAACGCCCTACCGCAACACCGCCCTGCTCCAGAGCCTGCTACAAACCCTGCAGACCAATACCCGGCTGGCCACATCCAGCGGGCTCACGCTGGAAAGCGCCACCACCCATAGCCACACGGTGAAGCATTGGAAACATAGCGGGTGGGCGCTGGACAACGCCACACCGACGGTTTTTGCCCTGGGTCGCTAAATCAACCAGCCAGGCCAATGTTCAGTGGAATGCAGGCAAACTGCGCGCGGCCTTGACGGCACCTTCGCCGATGGAGGCGCCAAAGCGCTTGACCAGGCGTTCCGCCACATTCTCCTTGCGGGTGTAGTCCACGATTTCCTCTGCCTTGACCACCTCGCGGGCAACAAAGTCAATATTGCCCAGCTTGTCTGCAAGACCGAGGTCAATGGCTTGCTGGCCCGTCCAGAAGAGGCCGCTGAACATGTCGGGCGTCTCTTTCAAGCGTTTGCCACGCCCTTCTTTCACCACGCCAATGAACTGCTGGTGAATCTGGTCCAGCATTGCCTGCGCAAACACGCGCTGCTTGTCGGTCTGCGGGCTGAACGGGTCGAGGAAACCCTTGTTTTCGCCGGCAGTGAGCAGGCGGCGCTCCACACCCAGCTTCTCCATCAGCCCGGTGAAGCCGAAACCATCCATCAACACCCCGATGCTGCCCACGATGCTGGCCTTGTCCACATAGATTTCGTCCGCTGCCACCGCGATGTAGTACGCCGCAGAGGCACAGGTTTCTTCCACCACCGCGTACACCGGTTTCTTGTGCAATGCCTTGAGGCGGTGGATTTCGTCATTGATGATGCCCGCCTGCACCGGGCTGCCACCGGGGGAGTTGATCAGCAAGACCACCGCCTTGGCGCCTTGGTCTTCAAAGGCAGCGCGCACTGAAGCGACCACCACTTCTGCGCTCGCTTCATTGCCCGAGGCAATCTCACCATGGATGCTCACCACCGCAGTGTGAGGGGTCGAGATATCACTGGGCGTGCCACTCTGCTGCATGCCCAACCAGACCACCACACACAGGAACACCAGCCACGCCACGCGGATGCCGTTGCGCCAGCGACGGGCTGCGCGCTGTTCGACCAAGGCGGCCGTGGCCAGTTTTTCAAGCGTAGCCCGCTCCCAGCCGTCAGTTCCAGTAGCATTTTTTGCTATATTTTCAGGAGCTATCCGCGCAGATTCCACGGGCGTTACTGGCGCTTTTGGCTCTTCTGGTTGGCCAGAAGGGAAGTTGAAGTCGGTCATTTAAAAGGATACCGGTTGAAGATGGGGTGAAGTATGCCAGTGGACCACGCCGTCCACCTCGGTTACGGCGATAGACACCAGCTTGCCCCGGCACGGCCCGGTGCGACACTGCCCCGTCTGGGGGGAATACATGGCACCGTGGGTGGCGCAGATCAGCCAATGCCCGGTTAAGTCAAAAAATCGGTTGGGCTGGTAGTCCATCTCCATAGGCACGTGCGAGCAGCGGTTCAGATAGGCATACACCTTGCCCGCGTAGCGAATGGCAAAGGCATAACAGGTCTGCCCGCAATAGATCACGTCAAAGGGCACCGCCAGCCCGCTATCCACCAGATCAGCGGAGTTGCACAAGGCAATTCCGGGGGTATCGGGAACAGCGTCCGGCATGAGGGCTCCTTGTCAGGCTAATAAGTATCAGGCGTTGGCCTGCAACCAGGTATCCAATTCCGCTACCGAGTGGGCAATCGTCAGGGGGCCCAGCGCGGCGAAGCTGTCCGGCTCGTGCGCGCCGTAGCTCACGGCCACACTGGCGCACCCGGCGTTCACCGCCATTTGCAGGTCGTGGGTGGTGTCACCGATCATCAGCACGCGGTCAGCAGCCACTCCGAACTCCATCATCAGCTCCTGCAACATCAGGGGGTGCGGCTTGCCGGCGGTCTCGTCTGCGGTGCGCGAGCCATCAAAAATGCCTTGCAGGTTCACATCGCGAAGTGCTTCATTAAGCCCACTACGGCTTTTGCCGGTGGCCACCGTCAGCAGGTGCTGGCGGGTTTTGAGCCGATCCAGCATCTCCAGCACCCCGGCAAACAGGGTGATGTCGTTCTGATGCACGCTGTAATGGTGCTTGTAGCGGGCGCCCAGCTGTGGGTATTTTTCGGGCGGCACGTCAGGCGCGGCATGGGCCAGCGCCTGCATCAGCCCCATGCCTATGACGTAGGCCGCATCTTTGTCACTCGGCACGGTGCCGCCCACGTCCTTCACCGCCAGCTGGATACAGCGGGTGATCAGGGCCGTGGAGTCAAACAGGGTGCCATCCCAATCGAATGCGATCAGGTCAAAGCGGCGGGGGCGGAAAGCGTTGGAATTCATGCCCCAATTTAACCCTGAACCAGAGCCGCCGCGCCCGGCTCTTCCGGAATGGCCTGCAGCAGAAAACGGGCAAGCTCAGGCGGCAGACCTGTCTGAAGGACAACCCGCTCTCCCGTCGCAGGGTGATTGCATTGGAAACGCCAGGCATGCAAAAACATGCGCTTGAGCGCCACAGCCTCGTCGTCACGTGCCAGCGCCTTGTTCAAGTCGAAGTCACCATATTTGTCGTCACCCACAATGCCCATGCCTTCCGAGGCCAGGTGTACCCGGATCTGGTGGGTGCGGCCGGTTTTGATGGTCACTTCCAGCAAGGAATAGATCTTTTGTTGCGGTGTTTGCGCCGCGCGGGCTACGGGCGTGACGGAGTGCACCTTGACCAGACTCAAAGACGGCATGGCATCCGGGTGGTCTTTGGCCACCACCCGCACGCGGCGCTCGCCATCCGGCAACAGGTATTTCTGCAAAGACTTGTCCAACACCTTTTTGTTGGCCGGCCACTGCCCTGCCACCAACGCTAAATACGTCTTACCGGTTTCGCGCTCCCGGAACTGGTCTTGCAAATTCTTTAAAGCGCTGCGTTTCTTGGCAACCAGCAAGATGCCGCTGGTTTCCCGGTCCAGCCGGTGCACCAATTCCAAAAATGTCGCTTTGGGGCGCGCCATGCGCAGCTGCTCGATGACGCCGAAGCTCACCCCTGACCCGCCATGCACGGCTACCCCGGCGGGTTTGTCAACCGCCAGAAAATGGTCATCTTCAAACAAGACCGGAAAATCCTTGGCCGGCACGAAACGGCCTACCTGCTCGGCCATTGCGGCGGTTTTCTGTTCCGCACGCTCGGAGGTACGCACCGGCGGCAGGCGAATGACGTCGCCCACGGCGATACGGGTGTCGGCGCTGGCGCGGCCTTTGTTTACGCGGACTTCGCCGCTGCGGATGATGCGGTAGACATGGGTTTTGGGCACCCCTTTGAGTTCCCGCATCAAAAAGTTGTCCAGACGTTGGCCGGCGCTGTCTTCGTCCACCGTCACAGATTTGACTTGGGAGTTGGCAAGGGGGGCCTGTGAAGGCAGATTGCCCTCTATAATGTGTTTCACTAGCGACGCGCCGTAAGTGGTTGATTTGTCTGGAGTTTAGTCCACACCCCACTGAACGCTTCGCTGGAAGGTCGAAGCCGCCGTTGGGCGCGACCCGCAAATCACACGCCAGCTGCTTGTGATGGCGGTGTCACCCGACGGTCAAGACTACGAATTGAAACCCTGATACGGAATACCCCAAGTCCGCCAACCCACGGTTGACGGACGGAATGAAACGAGATGTTTGTGTTGCTGAGCCTGATGACCATGTGCCTACGGAGCGTATTCGCCCCGTTTGGTGGCACAAATCGGCCTGCAGCCCCGGTACCACCAGCGCAACCAGCTAGCATTTTTGTAGCTGATTCACAAACGCAATCCCTCGTCCCCATCCACGCGCCTACGCTTCGACACCTCGTGTGACCTGAAGTTCTCCGGCAATTCCTCCTCACTTCAATTCGTCAGTCCGGCTCCGTTAGCCCCACACAGGGCATGTGCTTATTGAAGAAGGATGCAATCCATGAAACGGATGCTGATTAACGCCACGCAGGCTGAAGAACGCCGCTTGGCCATCGTCGACGGACAAAAACTCCTCGACTACGAAATTGAAATTGAAGGCCGCGAACAGCGCAAGGGCAACATCTACAAAGCGGTCGTGACCCGTGTAGAGCCGTCGCTGGAAGCCTGTTTTGTGGACTACGGCGAAGACCGCCACGGTTTCCTGCCTTTCAAGGAAATCTCCAAACAGTATTTCCAGCAAGGCGTGTCTGCGAGCAATGCCCGCATTCAGGACGCGATCCGCGAAGGGCAGGAGCTGCTGGTTCAGGTCGAAAAAGAAGAGCGTGGCAACAAGGGCGCAGCCCTGACCACTTTCATCTCGCTGGCCGGCCGCTATGTGGTGCTGATGCCCAACAACCCCCGTGGTGGTGGTGTCAGCCGCCGTATCGAGGGTGACGACCGCGCCGAACTCAAAGAAAACATGGACCAGTTGGAGTACCCCAACGGCATGTCCATCATCGCCCGCACCGCCGGCATCGGCCGCAGCGCGCCCGAACTGCAGTGGGACCTGAACTACCTCCTGAAACTATGGGGTGCCATCGACGGCGCCGCCAAGGGCGCCAAGGGTGCTTTCCTGATTTACCAGGAATCCAGCCTGGTGATCCGCGCCATCCGTGATTACTTCAACCACGACATCGGCGACATCCTGATCGACACCGACGACGTGTACGAGCAGGCCCAGCAGTTCATGGCCCACGTGATGCCTGAGCACGCAGCCCGCGTGAAGCGTTACCGTGACGACGCGCCGCTGTTCAGCCGCTTCCAGATCGAACACCAGATCGAATCGGCTTATGCCCGCACCGTGACCCTGCCTTCCGGCGGCGCCATCGTGATCGACCACACCGAAGCGCTGGTATCGGTGGACGTGAACTCGGCCCGCGCCATCAAGGGCGGCGACATCGAAGAAACCGCCACCCGCACCAACCTGGAAGCCGCCGACGAAGTAGCGCGCCAGATGCGACTGCGCGACTTGGGTGGCTTGATCGTGATCGACTTTATCGACATGGAAGAGTCCCGCAACCGCCGCGAAGTGGAAAACCGCTTGCGCGACGCCCTGCGCCAGGACCGTGCCCGAGTGCAGTTCGGCACGATCTCCAAGTTCGGTTTGATGGAAATGAGCCGCCAGCGCCTGCGCCCGGCTCTCTCCGAGGGTGCATCCATCCCCTGCCCCCGTTGCGGCGGCTCCGGCCACATCCGTGACACCGAATCCAGCGCGTTGCAGATTCTGCGCATCATCCAGGAAGAGTCCCTCAAGGACAACACCGCCTCCGTGCTGTGCCAGGTTCCCGTGGAAGTAGCTTCGTTCCTGCTGAACGAAAAGCGCACAGAAATCGCCAAGATTGAGCTGAAGCAACGCATCAACGTGTTGATGGTGCCCAACAAGACTCTGGAAACTCCCAACTACAAGCTCGAGCGCTTGAAGCACGACGATCCCCGTCTGGACCACATCGAAGCCAGCTACAAGATGGCCGATGACATGGAAGAAGCCACCGGCGTGACCCGTCGCTCGCAAGAGCCAACTAACAAGCAGACCCCTGTCATCAAGGGCGTGCTACCGGATGCACCGGCTCCTATTGCGCCTCCAAAGCCTGAGCCCGTCAAGGCAGCTCCGGCACCGGTGGCAGCGCCTGTTGTAACTCCGGCAGCATCCAAAGGATTCTTCGGATGGATCAAGAGCTTGTTTGCGGCGCCTGAAGCCGCGCCTGCGCCTGCCGCAGCGCCTGCGCCGGCCAAGACCGATGACAAGCGCGAAGGCCGCAGCGGACGCGATGGCAACCGCAACGGCGGTCGCAACCAGCGCGGTGATCGCGGCGGCGAAGGTCGTGGCGAGCCACGCAACGAAGCCCGCCCCGATAACCGTGGCGAGCGTTCCGAACGCGGTAACCGCAACGAACGTGGTGAACGCAATGGCCGTGGTGAGCGCGGCGAGCGCCAAGACCGTGGCAACCGCAATGAACGCGGCGAGCGCAACAATGCGCCCCGTCAGGAGCGCATGGATGGCGAGCAATCCAAAGCCGTAGGCGCTGAAGTCAGCCTGCAAGCTGACGGCGCACCCGCACCACAGGCGCGTGAAGGCCGCCAGGAGCGTGGCAACCGCAATGAACGCGGCAACCGTGGTCCCCGCAATGGCGATCGCAACGACAACGCAACCCGCAACGCAGAGGTGAATGCGGAAGCTCCTGCAGCCCAAGCTTCGGCAGAAGGCGTGGAAGCAAGCGCGGAGTCGCAAGGTGAAGCGCGTGAGCCACGTGAAGGTCGTAACCGCAATGGCCGTGGCCGCCGAAACGACCGTGGCCCACGCCAGGACGATGTCAACCGCGTAGATCAGCCCGGCGAGTTGTCCGTTGCTGAAGGTACAGACGCTGCTTCAGCAACCGACGTACCCTCAGAAGGAACCACAGGCCAAGAACCACGCGAACGTCGCTCCCGCGACCGTTATGGCCGTGACCGTGGCAATCGCGGCCCGCGTGGTGAAAATGGACAGCGCCAGCAGGCTGACGGACAGGAAGCCTCTCCGGCTAACTTTGACGCTGCACCTGTACCGGAGTCTGCTCCCGTAGCCCCTGTTGAGGCAGTGGCACCAGTAGCTCCGGCATCACCGGTCGCTCCTGTAGCTGCGCCGGTCACTGTCGCCACGACTACAGCTGCTTCCGTGGTGGCTGCTCCCGAAGGCCGCATGCCCAAAGTGGTGAGCTATGCGCTCCCTACTGAAGCACTGGCTCAAGTGGCATCCAGCTCCGGTCTGCAATGGGTGAATTCGGACGCTGACAAGATCGCCGCCGTTCAAGCTGCCATTGCTGCCGAACCCAAACTGGTCCATGTGCCCCGTGAGCGCCCCGCTCCCGTGGTGCTGGATGACCGCCCGCTGGTTCTGGTGGAAACCCGCCGCGACTTGCGCGACATGAAGCTGCCGTTTGAAGAAAACCAAACAGCGTAAAGCTCGGACTTGTCATCCCTCAGAGGGTGACAAGGGCCAACAAAAAGGGCGCCTATCGGGCGCCCTTTTTGTTGGGTTCACGCAGTCCGTATATCAAAAGATATCGACTGCACCGATCTTCAATGCTTCGCCGAAAAAGCCCTTGCGGACCAACTCGGCGTGGCTGAACACCTTGTTCTGACCGTGATGTTGTGCATAGTCCACGGCACGCTCGGCGCGTTCCAGTGCGGTGCTGGGTGAGTCGTCCGGACTGACCCGGGTGAAGCCGCCACTGATGGTAAGACGCCCCACCTGCGGGAAATTGAATTTCTCAATATTGGCTCGGAAGCGCTCAAACGCCGCCAGAACCAAGGCTTCATCCGGGCAATGCATCAGGACCGCAAACTGCTCGCCACCGAAGCGGTACAAGCGGTCGTAGGTGCGGAATGTATTGTTCATGATGCGGGCCACCAACAGCAAGACTTCTTCAGCAATCAAATGCCCGTGCTGGTCGTTGATCACGCCATAGCTATCCACAGAAATCGTACCAAGCCAGTAATTCGGCGGGACGCGGTGACGTCTTTCCTGACCAGCTGAGAGCGCTGGCTGCCGGGCAGCCGCTGCGGTCTCTTCCACCTGGCCCAATTCTTCGAGCACTGCGCTGTAAAACGTATCGTCCAGGGATTTTCGGTTCAACAGACCGGTCAAGGCGTCACGGTCGCTGTAGGCCAGCAGCCGATACATATTGCGGAATACGCGGGACACGTCCCCCACCACCGCCAACTGGTCATCCTGAAGAGGGCTGGCCGAATGAATTTCCAAAACACCTTCGTCCCCCGCCACCGGGTCCGTGAAGAGCGGCAGGTAGGTGATGCGGGGGCCGTCTTCGCCCGCCCATGCAATTTCCACACGCTCTTGGCCTTGGATGCAATGCAGGCGGTCACGGTTGTCTTCGAGCAAGGGTAGCGTCTGGAAGTCAACGCGCAAAGGATCCACGACTTTGCCTCCGCCCCGGGCGTCCAGCACGGTGACGTCCATCCAGCGCTTGATACCTTCTTCGCTGACCACTTTGGACACAAGTACCCGCTGTATGGGCACCAGGTCAATCAGGGCCTTGGAGAGTGTGAGTTCCAGAAGATCACGGTCGCGGTGATCCGTGAGCTTGATCAGGTGTTCAATGAGTGTTGCCATGAAACCATAATAGCCCTAACGCGCACGCGCGTCACCAAGGGTTTTACGCCTTGGCAGCGGCTTTGTAGGCGTCCGCAGCCCCCTTGGTGTCCAAGCGGTGTTCTGCGAGCTCGGCCATGGCCAACCAGGCCCGACGCTTCATGTCGGCATCTTTGAGCATGGGGATCGCCTGACGCAGCAGTGCCTGGGCTTTGCCCCACAGGGACAAACGTACACACAGTACCCCTGCGAGGTATTGCAGCAGCGGGTCACCGGGCTGCGCCATCTGGGCGGCCTCAATACGCGACAGCCAGACGCCATCGGGCTGGGACTCTTCCGACATAAAACTGCGCTCCAGCAACCGGACCAGGCGCACACGCTGCTCATAGCCCAGTGCCGAAGCCTGGGGGTTTTGGCCCTGCCACAATGGCAACACCCACAAACGGGCGGTCGCCACGTCGCCTTGGAGCAGCAGCAATCTCTCTGCCGCTTCGAGCGCCACATCGGGTAACAAACGCTCTACATCATCCAGTGCACCCCAAGCCTGCTCTAACTGCGCTGCATCATGCGCACCACGCAAAAGTTCCAACGCCAGGCCCCGCACGATGCCGGCACCAGCAACTTCCGAGAACGCACGGTGCTTGGTCAGTACACGGGCTGAGTCCAGCGCCACCCGCGTATTGCGGGCCTGACGCGCTGCCTTGAAACGCAATCGCAAGGCAATCGTGCGGTACCCACGGGCAGTTGCTCCAGCCATTGGACGGCTCCGGTGGAATCCCGGTCTTCGAGGGCCCAGCGGGCTGCACGCAGCTGAACACCATCGCGCAGGTCACTCGCATCCTTGCTGCCAGCTTCCTCCAACGCCCGCTGAAAATGGGTTTCGCGTGTGCCACGGTCTTGCAATGCGTGCGCACTCTCCGCGGCCAGCAAATGCGCCAGCGTGCGCAGCCGCGCCGCATCGGGTAAGGCGTCTCCGCTGGAGAGCATGGCATCCTCCACCGCAACCACGACCTCCGCAGCCTTGCGTGCCCGCACAAAACGGCCGGCTACCAAATGCGATATCGCGTCCAGCAAACCGGAATAAATGGTGCGCTCTTTGTAGGACAAGCGCCAGCGGCGCGCCTGCTGTGGAATGCTGAACAGACCGGAGATCCCTCGCAGCGCCAGGTGCAGCGTCACAAAGGCCAGCGCCAGACCCAGCAGCACGAGGTTCAAGGACACATCAACCCGGTAAGGTGGCCAGTACAAGGTCACAGTGCCTTGGTTATTGCCTGCAAACAATGCAGACGCTACCGCCATACCGAACAAGGCCATCAGCCAGAGAGCAAAGCGCATGGTCAGCGTCCTGCAGCAGCAGTAGCGAGCGCTGCCAGCGTCTCATCCACCCGGGGAACTTCCAGCGTCCGCATCTGGGTTTGCAACTGCTGCAAAGCGGCTTGTGCCGTCTGGGTTTTGCGCGAACCGGCATCGAAATAACGCGTCAGGGAGTTGGAGGCCGCAACCAGATCTGCACGGGCGGCATCCGTCTGGCGGGAAAGCAGACCCAAGCGTGCGTTCAAAACCTTGAGCTTGAAGTTTTCGCGCACGAAAAACGACTGTTCCGGCGAGAGCAAGGCCACGTCGGGGTTCTCGATCTTGCTCACCCGCACCAAGCCGCGTACCTCCTCGCGCACTACCTCCAGCATCCGACCGGACCAGCCGGTGAGGGTCTCATCCGTCTTTCGCTGCAGACTGGACGCAGCCTTGGGTGTCTGCAACGCATTGCCAACCGGCAATTCGTCAGCCAAAGAAACCAACTCGTCCAGCCGTACCAGCATAGCCGGGGTATCAGACAAAGCAGTGCCTTTGATACGGGCAACATCCTTGGCAATAGCCCGCTGCACCGGTGTCAAACGGGGCTGTGCAGCACGGGCCACACGCAACTCTGCCGACTTGAGCGACGCCAGCAAGGGCTCCACGCTACCTGTCAGTTGCGCCTGCTGCTGCGCCAAACGCAGCGAAGATTCAATGTCGACCACCAGATTTTCGTCGCGCGAGCGCGACAGGCTTTGCATCAACTCTTCCAGCTGAGTGCGTTGCAGGGCGACTTCGCTGAGTCGCGCATCCAACACGGCCAACTTGGCGGCCGTTTCAATCGCCAGTTCCTGAGCCTGCTTGGCGGTCGCGCGGGCTTCACCGGCCTGGGAGCCGGACTCCGCCGTCTGGCGGGCCAACTGCTCCTGGATATTGCCCAATTTTTGCCACAGCAAGACGCTGCCGATAACACCGGCCACGGCCACCACTGCAACACCCCGCAACCAGCGGCGGGATGACTTGACCGTAGGAAGAAGCGCACCCGGGAAAGGCGCTGCGGGCGCGTCAGAAACGGTGGGGGCCACAGGGGCAGATGCTTCTGGATTCATTGCAAGGATTCTATCGACGCCATCAGCGCCGGCAGCAATGGCTTGGACTCCCGCACCCGACCGAATCCCGCCTCCCGAGCGGCATCGCCGATGCGCGCATGGGTCACCACCGCTTGAGCTTGCGCCCAACTGACGCCGGGGCAGGCATGCTGCAGGTTGCGGATGGCCTCAGAACTGCTGAACACCCACACCGTGCCATCGGTGGCAGCGGCTTGGGCCTGTGCGAAGGTGGATGCGTCCCATTGTGGGCGCTGGCGTTCATAGGACACCACAAACTCGACCTCACCACCGGCATCCATCACCTGCCGTGCAAACCAGTCGCGCCCGGAGCCTTCATCGCTGGCGCCTTCGTCAATGGTGCTACCGCGAACAATCAACACCCGGTAACCGGGCGTGACCCGGCTTCGCACTACGGCCCACAAGGCTTCGGAATCAAACTGCCCTGCATGGAAGTCAGGCGCGTCCACAAAGCCCGGCTCCGCGCCGACCCGTTGCAGGGCCGAGTAACTGCCGGGGCCGGTGACGAATGCTCTTGTTTTTATAGCTGCTTGCGCAGTAAATACGGGCGCTACAGCCGCTTTTCCTTCAAAAAAGTGATGCACCGCATTACGGCTGACAAACATCACTGCGTCAAAATCTGACAGACGGCTCCACGCTGATTCCACGAGCGCGGACTGAGCGGCGGGACGGATATCAATCAGCGGCAGGCTCCAGCTGGTGTAGCCGGCAGCATCCAAAGCCTTGAGCCACGGAGCGGCCTCAGCTTGGGGACGGGTGATGATGACGCGCATAAGTAGCCTTATCGTGTCTGGGCCTGAACCGCAGCCTGCAAGTCGCGGGCAACCTGCTCGCCGAGTGCAGTGGCCTCTGCGGCATCTTTGGCAAGGCCGGAAGCCCGGGCATAGACCACCGGCTGGATACCCTCTGCATCGCCCCAGGCTGCGCGGATATGCAGTTCAGCGCCGGAAATCGTGGCATAGGCCGCCAATGGCATGGAGCAACTTCCCCCCATCATGCGGCTGACGGCACGTTCGGCACTCACAGCCAGCCAGGTGGGCTGGTGCACCAAGTGCTGCAATGCCGCCTCCACGTCTTGCCGGCCGGCACGGACTTCAATACCCAGCGCCCCCTGACCTGCAGCAGGCAGCATTTGCTCGGGCTCAAACACAGCCCGAATGCGGGACTCCAGCCCCAGACGCTTGAGTCCGGCAGCAGCCAACACGATGCCGTCGTACAAACCTTCGTCCAGCTTGCGCAAACGGGTGTCCAGGTTACCCCGCAGAGGTTCGATTTTCAGGTCCGGGCGGATGGCGCGTAGCAAGGCCACACGGCGCAAACTGGATGTGCCCACCACGGCACCCTTCGGCAAATCCATGACGCTGGCATAGGTGCCGGACACCCAGGCGTCGCGCGGGTCTTCACGCTCCATCACGCAGGCCAGCGCAAACCCTTCGGGCAACTCCATCGGGACGTCTTTGAGGGAATGGACCGCGAGGTCAGCACGGCCTTCTTCGAGAGCAACTTCCAGCTCCTTGACGAAGAGGCCCTTGCCTCCGACTTTGCTGAGAGAACGGTCCAGAATCTGGTCACCTTTAGTCGTCATGCCCAACAGGGACACCGAGGCCCCGCTTCGCTCGAGAAGGGCTTTGACATGTTCTGCTTGCCAGAGTGCCAAACGGCTCTCCCGGGTGGCGATCGTAAAAGTGGGCAAAATCGTAACTCGGCTGTAATCGAAAATATGCCTTCGATGCTAGCATGGGCGCGTTCCTTGCTTCATCCGAAGCCTCTCTCACATCACTCCCAGACCTATGAATAAAGCACCTGCCGCAGAAACGGCCAAGCGCGCAAAAGACAACGAGCGTCCCTTGGTAGAAGACATCCGCCTCCTTGGGCGCATTCTGGGGGATGTGATCCGGGAGCAGGAAGGTGTTGACGCTTATGAGCTCATCGAAAAAATCCGTACCCTGTCGGTGGCCTTCCGTAGGGATGCCGACCAGGAAGCCGACAAGGCCCTCAAAAAATTGCTCAAGAGCCTGTCTGGCGACCAGACGGTAAGCGTGATCCGCGCATTCACCTATTTTTCGCACCTCGCCAACCTCGCCGAAGACCGCCACCATATCCGCCGCCGTGCCATCCACGAGCGTGCCGGTGATACCCAGGAAGGCAGCATTGAAGTTGCCATGTCCCGCCTGCGCTGGGCTGGCATTGCGCCCAAGGCAATTTCCAACACACTCGCCCAAAGCTTTGTGTCCCCGGTGCTCACGGCTCACCCCACCGAAGTGCAACGCAAGAGCATTCTGGATGCAGAGCGTGACATCGCCCAACTGCTGACCCAGCGCGATGAGATCAAGCAACGCGCCAGCATCGTCGACAGCAAAAAAGACGCACTCACCCCCAAAGAACTGGCGGCCAATGAAGCCCAGATGCGGGCCCGCGTCATGCAGCTCTGGCAGACCCGCCTGTTGCGCTTCTCCAAGCTGACCGTGGCCGACGAGATTGAAAACGCCCTGAGCTATTACGAGTCCACCTTCCTGCGCGAAATCCCCAAGCTCTACGCCGACCTCGAAGACATGCTGGGCAACCAGCCGGTGCACAGCTTTTTGCGCATGGGCCAATGGATAGGCGGTGACCGCGATGGCAACCCCAACGTCAGTGCACAGACTCTGGAATACGCCCTGCGCCGCCAGGCAGAGGTGGCCCTGCGCCACTACTTGACCGAGGTGCATTACCTGGGCGGTGAGCTGTCCATCTCCGCCATGCTGGCCGACTGCACCCCCGAGATGCAAGCCCTGGCCGAAAGCTCGCCCGACCAGAACGCCCACCGCAAGGACGAGCCCTACCGCCGTGCCCTGACCGGCATGTACGCGCGCTTGGCTGCCACCCTCAAGGAACTGACCGGTACCGAAGCTGCGCGTCACGCCGTGGCACCGCAAAACCCGTATGTGCTGGCTGAAGACTTTGTAGCGGACCTGCGTGTGATCGAGGCCTCCCTCAAAGCCAACCACGGCGCTGCACTCACGGCCCAACGCCTGCATCCCTTGATTCGCGCGGTAGAGGTGTTCGGCTTCCACTTGGCCACGGTTGACTTGCGCCAGAGCTCTGACAAACACGAAGAAGTGGTCGCCGAGTTGCTGTCCACCGCCCGGGTGCATGCCGACTACAGCAGCTTGAGCGAAGAAGAAAAACGCAGCCTGCTGCTAGGCCTGCTCAATGACGCACGCCCCTTGAGCGTGCATGGCGTGGCCTACTCGGCCCATGCGCAGGGTGAGTTGGCGATTTTTGCCATGGCCAAGGTCATGCGCGAGCGCTTCGGCCATGAAGCCATCCGTCACTACATCATCAGCCACACCGAAACCGTGAGCGACTTGCTGGAAGTCCTGCTGCTGCAAAAGGAAGTCGGCCTGATGCGCGGCACCCTGGACGCTGAAGCGACTGCCGATCTGATCGTGGTGCCTCTGTTCGAGACCATTGAAGACCTGCGCAACGCTGCGCCCATCATGCGTGAGTTCTACGCGCTGCCCGGCGTGGCCGAGTTGGTCAAACGCAGCGGTGGCGAGCAGGACATCATGCTGGGCTACTCCGACTCCAACAAGGACGGCGGCATCTTCACCAGCAACTGGGAGCTGTACCGGGCAGAAATCGCCTTGGTCGAATTGTTTGACGTGCTGGCTGCCCAACACAAGATCCAGCTGCGCATGTTCCACGGCCGTGGCGGCACCGTGGGTCGCGGCGGCGGCCCGAGCTACCAGGCCATCCTGGCCCAGCCCCCCGGCACCGTGCGTGGTCAGATCCGCCTGACCGAACAAGGCGAAGTGATCGGCTCCAAATACGCCAACCCTGAAATCGGGCGTCGCAACCTGGAGACCCTGGTCGCCGCCACCTTGGAAGCCACTTTGTTGCAACCCACCAAGTCGGCTACCAAAGCCTTTCTGGAGGCCGCTGCCGAGCTGTCGCAAAACAGCATGTCGGCGTACCGGGCGCTGGTATACGAAACCCCCGGCTTCACCGAGTACTTTTTCAGCTCCACCCCGCTGCGTGAAATTGCAGAACTCAACATCGGCTCCCGCCCCGCATCGCGCAAGGCGTCGCAGCGCATTGAAGACCTGCGCGCGATCCCCTGGGGCTTCAGCTGGGGCCAGTGCCGCTTGACGCTGCCCGGCTGGTTCGGCTTCGGCTCTGCCGTGCAACAGTTCATCGGCAACGGCACCGCCGCTGAGCAAAAAGAACGCGTGGCGCTGCTGCAAAAGATGTACAAGCAGTGGCCCTTCTTCCGCACCCTGCTCTCCAACATGGACATGGTGATGGCCAAGAGCGACTTGGCCTTGGCTTCGCGCTATTCCGAGCTGGTGGGCGATGCGCGCTTGCGCAAGAAGATTTTCACGGCCATCGAAGCTGAGTGGCATGGCACCGCCCAAGCGCTAGCCACTATCACCGGTGAAAAGAACCGCTTGGCCAACAACGCCGCATTACAGCGCTCCATCCGCCACCGTTTCCCCTACATCGACCCCTTGCACCACCTGCAAGTGGAGCTGGTGCGGCGCTACCGCGAAGGCAAGGCGGACGAACGGGTGCAGCGCGGTATCCACATCTCCATCAACGGCATTGCTGCCGGCCTGCGCAACACAGGCTGACAGTGCGATCTCCCGCAATAAAAAAGGGCCTCAGGGCCCTTTTTTATTGCGGCACGAACCGGTCCAACCTCAACGCCAACGAGCCTCAATGCGTGCGTATTCACCGTTCTTGCGGATCTTGTCCAAACCGGCATCAAAGCGGGCAATCAATGGCTCAACGCCGGGAAACTTCTTGGAAAACGAGAGATACAAGCTGGGCTCCAGCAGGACACCTCGCAGCCTGAACCCTTGGCCCAAGGTCGGGTTGTTGGCCGCGATTTCAGTAGCGACCCGGTCAAACACCAACGCATAGTCCACCCGCCCGGCAACCAGTTTGCGCAGGGAGGTCAGGTCGGAGGCTGCCACGTCCCGCACCATGGTCGGGTCGTCATCAAAGGCGGTACCGTAGTCGTAACCATTCGTCACCCCTACTCGCTTACCCCGTAAAGCCTGCACATTCACGGGATCTGCAGGTCCGTCACTGCGGCCATAGATGCCGATGCGTGCACGAAACAGGTGGTACTTGTGCCAGAGGTATTTGTCTTCAGTGCGGGCGTCACGCAGCGTATCGAAACAACCGGCGAGCTTTCCCGCCTCCACCTCGCGCATACAGCGCGCGTACGGCAAGGGGACCAACTCCACCTCTACCCCTGCCGCCTCCCATGCCGCACGGACCAAGTCCACCGCAAAGCCGGCAGGTTGGCCCGCTTGCACATACGCGTAGGGGCGCCAATCGTCTTCAGCGCCGATGCGGACCTTGGTGACAGCAGGCTTGTCAGTCGGCTTCTGAGCCCACGTGGAGCTTGCCAACACCAGACCTGCCAGCCCCGCGATACAAAAAGCGCGACGCAAATTCATTGAGAAATCAGTGCCCTCACCGAGGGCAGTTGCCGGCGGGATACCGACAGCAGCTCGTCCAGCCCCTGCAGCCTCACCGCCCAGCCTTCGCCCTCTTCAGCATCGAAATGCTTTTCCAGTGATCGCACCATCTTGCGGGCCACCAGTGCATTGCGGTGGATGCGGATGAACTGGCCACCGTGTTTTTCTTCCAAGTCGTTCAAGGCGCCATCCAGGATGTAGCTGCGTGTGGCCGTGCGTACCGTGATGTATTTGAGCTCTGCCTTGAAGTAGAGAACCTGCGTCAAAGGCACCCGCTCTGTCCGGTTGCGCTCCTGGATGATCAGTACCTCTTCACTGGCCAAATCGGCCTGTAGCGCCCGTCGGGCTTGCGCGAAGCGCTCCGCTTTTTGTAGCGCCGCCTGCAAGCGCTCCAAGCGTACGGGTTTGGTGAGGTAGTCCACCGCTTCCAGATCGAAAGCCGCCACTGCATGCTCGGCATGTGCCGTCACAAACACAATCGCAGGCGGGTGCTGCAGAGTGCGCAATGTCTGGGCCAGGGTCAGGCCACTGTTGCCCGGCATATGGATATCCAAAAACACCAGATCCACCGGTTGCTGGCGCAGCAAGGCAGCAGCCTGCTCGGCGTTAGGGGCTTCAGCGGCTACATGGACAGCAGGATGGGTGCAGTCGCCGAGCAAGGTGCGCATGCGGGCCCGGGCCAGGGGCTCGTCATCCACCAGCATCACCCGCAACAGGGTGTCAGGCTGCATTGCAGTCATAAAGGCACCTCCATACGCACTTGGTACACACCATCTTTCAGGCCGCTCTTAAATTGGCCCTGCACATCATGCAACAAGGCCAGCCGCTCCTGCACGTTGCGCAACGCCAAGCCATGACCCCGAGCGCCCTGCCCGGCCGGCACCGTGTTGGTGACTTTGATCACCACCACCGAGCCTTTGCAACGTGTCGATATTTTGACGGACGCTCCCGTGTTGCTGGGCTCCACGCCGTGGCAGACCGCATTTTCAACCAGCGGTTGCAAGATCAAGGGAGGCAAATGGGCGCCATCTGCCAGCGGGTCCAGATCCCACTGCACCCGCAGGCGGTCACCGAAGCGCACCTGCTCAATAGCCAGATAGCGTTGCGCAAGCGACAGCTCCTCGCCCAAAGTGACCGAACTGCCGGGGTCCTTGAGCGCATGGCGAAACAAGTCGCTCAGGTCTTCCAGCAACGCCTCTGCCTTGGCAGGTTCGGCCCGCACCAGTGCGATCGCGCTATTGAGAGTATTGAACAAAAAATGCGGCCGGATGCGCGATTGCAGCTCCGCGAGACGGGCCGCGGTATCTGCGGGAGTGCGGCCTTTGGCGCGCATGACCAACGCTGCGACCAACAGGCTGGACAACAAGGCGCCGGAGAAGAAACTGGGCACCCAGGGCGGGCTCTCAACGAGACCTGACAGAGCCAGCAAGCCGCAGCCATACAAACCGGCGACCCCGCCCAGCGAAATGGCCAGTGCATATTGGGCAGACTTGGGCATGCGTGCCAGCCAACGCTTGGCAATGCAGGCGGACAACAGCCACGCCAACGTGCCGGGCAAAGCTGCACCGGTCACCAGAGCCAGACGCGCTATCCAATCCCACAGACCGGCAGCGGCAAACATGCACACCACCGAGAGAGACAGCTCCACAAACAACACCGCCCGCAGCACGACACCGATGTGGCAGGCATCAAACACCAGCACCGGTGCAGGCTGCGCAGCCGGCACCGCAGGGGTGAGTTCCTGGAACGTCGATAATATTTGGTTGTCGTTCATGTCCACCGGATTTTGACTCCTTTCCTGAAAAGCGCTTCCCATGTCACAAAACCAATTCGATAAAAAGTCCCAAGCGTGGTCCGCGCTGTTCTCCGAGCCCATGAGCGATCTGGTCAAGCGATACACCTCCAGCGTGTTTTTCGACAAGCGCCTCTGGCAGGCAGACATCACCGGCAGCCTGGCACACGCCGAGATGCTGGCCGCGCAAGGCATCATCAGCGCCGACGACCACGCATCCATCCAAAAAGGCATGGGGCAGATCTGGAGCGAAATCGAGTCCGGCGCTTTCGAATGGAAGCTGGACCTCGAAGACGTGCACCTCAACATCGAAGCACGCCTGACCCAACTGGTGGGCGACGCCGGTAAGCGCCTGCACACCGGCCGCAGCCGCAACGACCAGGTGGCCACCGATGTTCGCCTGTGGTTGCGCGGCGAGATCGATTTGATCGGCGGCCTGCTGACAGACCTTCAAAAAGCCCTGCTGGTTCTGGCTGATAAGAATGCCGACGTCATCCTGCCCGGCTTCACTCATCTGCAAGTGGCCCAGCCAGTGAGCTTTGGCCACCACATGCTGGCCTATGTAGAAATGTTCAGCCGCGATGCTGAGCGCTTCACCGAAGTGCGCCGCCGCACCAACCGCCTGCCATTGGGCTCTGCCGCTTTGGCCGGCACCAGCTACCCGCTGGACCGCGAGCGCGTAGCCAAGACGCTGGGCATGGTGGACGATGCGGGGAACCCACAAGTCTGCCAAAACAGCCTGGACGCGGTGAGTGACCGCGACTTTGCCATCGAGTTCACCAGCGCTGCCAGCCTGGCCATGATCCACGTGAGCCGCATGAGCGAAGAGCTGATCATCTGGATGAGCCAGAACTTCGGCTTCATCCACATTGCCGACCGCTTCACCACCGGCAGTTCCATCATGCCGCAGAAGAAAAACCCCGACGTGCCAGAGCTGGCGCGCGGCAAGACCGGCCGCGTGGTCGGCCACCTGATGGGCCTGATCACCCTGATGAAAGGCCAGCCCCTGGCCTACAACAAGGACAACCAGGAAGACAAAGAGCCGCTGTTCGACACCGTGGATACGCTCAAAGACACCCTGCGCATATTCGCTGACATGGTGAACGGCATCACCACCAAGCCTGAAGCCATGGAGCGCGCAGCCCTCAAGGGCTACGCCACCGCCACCGACCTGGCCGACTACCTGGTGAAAAAGGGTCTGCCCTTCCGCGATGCGCACGAAACTGTGGCCCATGCTGTCAAGTCCGCCACCGAGCGTGGTGTGGACTTGTCTGAGTTGCCTCTCGAGGTGCTGCAAAGCTTCAATCCCAACGTGGAAGCCGATGTGTTTGAGTGCTTGAGCCTGCGCGGCTCACTCAACGCCCGCAACACCTTGGGTGGCACTGCGCCTACCCAAGTGCGGGCCCAGATTGCGCGGCACCAGAAGCGCTTGGGCTGATCCTGTAGCGAGACTACGAAAAGCCTCCCGTGCAAACGGGGGGCTTTTTTTATGCAGCGAGAGCGCGCTCCAAATCATCTGCCAGATGATCGACAGCTTCTTCAGTCGTAGCCCAGGAACACATAAAGCGCGCACCACCGCCGATGAAGGTGTAGAAAGTCCAGCCCAAAGCCTTAAGGCGGGCAATGGCGGGCTCGGGCAGGTTGACGAACACGCCGTTCACTTCGGTGGGCAGCAGCAACTCGGCACCGGCAATGCCGGCAATGCGCTCCGAGAGGCGATGCGCCATGGCGTTGGCGTGGGCGGCGTGGCGCAGCCAAGTGCCATCGGTCAGCATGGCGAGCCAAGGGGCCGACAGGTAGCGCATCTTGGAAGCCAGCTGCCCGGCCTGCTTGCAGCGGTAAGAAAACTCTTCCCCCAGCTTGCGGTCAAAAAACACAATCGCCTCGCCAATCGGCAGGCCCATCTTGGTGCCACCAAAGCACAGCACGTCCACCCCGGCGCGCCAGGTAATGTCCGCCGGCGCCACCTTGAGGGCGGCCACTGCGTTGGCAAAGCGGGCACCGTCCATGTGCACCTTCAGGCCGTGCTCCTGCGCGATGCGGCTGATGCCGCTGATTTCGCCCTTCTGGTAGACCGATCCCATCTCTGTGGACTGGGTCAGCGTGACGACCTTGGGCCGCGGGTAATGCACATCGGTGCGGCGGGTGATGACTTCCAGCACGCCGGCCGAGGTGAGCTTGCCGTGGCGGTGCGGGGTGGAGAGAAGCTTGGAGCCATTGGAGAAAAACTCGGGCGCACCGCACTCATCGGTCTCCACGTGCGCGGTGTCGCTGCAAATGACGGCTTGGTAGGACTGGCACAGCGACGCCAGCGCGATCGAGTTGGCCGCTGTGCCATTGAACACAAAGAACACCTCGGCGTCCGCCTCAAAGACTTCGCGGATGCGGTCGCAGGCCAGACGGGTGGCGTCGTCATTGCCGTAAGACGCCGCAAAGCCGGTGTTGGCCGCCATGAACGCCTGCATGGCCTCGGGGCAGACGCCAGAGGTGTTGTCGCTGGCGAATTGCAAATAGTGACCAGGGGCAACGGTGGACACGGAGGTAGGCAAAGTGGTCATGGCGGTGTAATATCGTTTCAGCGGATATTTCCGGTATATCGAACAAAAATCCATTTTACCGACCAACATCGACATGGCGCAAGTCCCCCACCCTACTCCCTTGGACGACGGCCCTCCGGCCGTAGGCTCCAAACTGCAAGACGCCCGAAAGGCGCAACAGCTTTCGCTGGACGAGCTCTCCAAACGCGCAGGAGTTTCCAAATCCATGCTCTCCGAAGTAGAGCGCAACCAGGCCAACCCGACCGTAGGCGTACTGTGGCGCCTGGCCACGGCACTGGGCATCAGCCTCACTGACCTGCTGGGCAACACCACTGCCGACAAGGCTACGCCGACGGTGGAGCTGGTACCGGCCCACACCATTCCCGTCACCACCAGCCCGGACGGCAAGTGCACCCTGCGCATCCTGGGGCCCATTGCCTTGGCGGGCCGGGTGGAGTGGTACGAGCTGGCCGTGGAGCCCGGCGGCGTGCTGGCCTCCGAGCCGCACGAGGCGGGCGCGAAAGAGCACCTCTCGGTGCTCAGCGGCAGCCTCACGGTGCAGGCCGCCGACAGCAGCAAGTTGCTCAAGGCGGGCGACAGCGCGCGCTACGCGGTGGACGTGCAGCACGCCATCAGCAACACCGGCAAAGGCATGGCCAAAGCGGTGCTGGTGGTGGAGCACTTGGGCTAATTTCCAAGCAAAAAAGGCCCCTGGCGCTGGTGGAATATGCGCGAGCAGCTACTGAATTGATAGCAAATCAGCGCTGCAGCTTCCAGGGCTCGCTGGCAAAACGCTCCACCAAAAAGTCCAGCAAAGCCCGCACGGCCGGGGAAAGGTGCTTGCGCGAGGGGTAGAGCGCGTAGATGGACATCATGGGCAGCTGCCACTGCGGCAGCACCTGTTGCAAGCTGCCATCATGGAGGTGGGGGCTTGCCAGGTACGTGGGTTGCATGGCCACACCGCCACCCGCGAGCGCAGCCCGCATCAAGGCGGTGGCCTCGTTGGCGCTGAAGTGGCTGCCCACATGCACCTCGGCGTGCTCCTCGCCGCGCTGCAGCTTCCACACACTTTTGCCGAAGTTGGCATAGCTCAGGCAGCGGTGGGCCTGCAGGTCTGTGGGTAGCTGTGGGGTGCCGTGCTTCGCGAGGTAGTCCGGCGAAGCCACCAGCACCGAGGCACACGGCGCCAGCACCCGGCCGATGAGCGCCGGGTCCGGCTCGGCGCTAATGCGAATGGCCAAGTCGATGCGCGCCTCCACCAGGTTGAGTGCGCCTTCGCTGGCATTGAGGTCGATCTTGAGCTGCGGGTAGAGCGCCAGAAAATCGGCAATTGCCGCCGCCATTTCCGCATAGGCAAACGACATGCTGCAGGTCACCCGCAGTTGCCCGCGCAGCGCGCCGTCGTGGCGGCTGGTTTCTTCTTCGACGTTCTCCATGAGCGCCAGCATCTGCTGGCTGCGGCGCAGGCAACTCTCGCCGGCGTCGGTGAGCGTGACGCTGCGGGTAGTGCGCTGGAGCAAGCGTGCGCCCAGCCATTGCTCCAGCTCGCCTACATAACGCGTCACCATGGCGCGCGACATGTCCATCTTGTCGGCCGTGGCGCTGAAGCTGCCACTCTGCGCCACCTCCACAAACACCTGCATGGCAGTTAAACGGTCCATGATTTGATCAATTTATGAAACAGTAATGGCCGAATTATCGGGTTTATCTGCGCGGATATTGAAATTAAAGTTCAACCCAACGCTGATGAGAGGACCTCTAAGCGTCTAACCACTACCAGGAGTTCACCATGATCCGCACTACCGTTATCGCCGCATCGCTGGCCATCGCCTTTACCTCACTGTCTGGGGCAGCAAATGCTCAGCAGCCACTCACCGTCAAGGTCTACAACGCCGACGGCAACAGCTTCAACGTCAATTCCACGCTGGTTTATGGCCAGAAAGACGCCATCGTGATTGACGCCGGTTTCACCCGTGCCGACGCCTTGCGCATCGCGGCCAACGTGCTGGACAGCGGCAAGCAACTCACCACCATCTACGTGAGCCAGGCTGACCCTGACTACTACTTCGGCTTGGAAGCCCTGAAAGAAGTGTTCCCCCAGGCCGACGTGGTGACCACACCCGCCGTGCTGGGCAAACTCGCGCCCAAGCTGGCGGGCAAGGTCGCATTCTGGGGACCCAAAATGGGCGCCAACGCCCCCCGTAAACCCGTGGTGCCCCGCGCCCTGGAAGGCAACACCCTGACACTGGAAGGTCAGACCATCGAGATCCGCGGCACCCAAGGACTGCTGGCACACCGCCCCTATGCCTGGATTCCGTCCATCAAGGCGGTGGTCGGCAACATCGGCGTGTTCGGCAACATGCATGTGTGGACCGCTGACACACAAACCGCTGCAGAGCGCGCCGCATGGGTAGCCCAGCTGGACGAAATGGCCGCTTTGAAGCCTGAGCTGGTGATTCCCGGCCACATGAAGGCAGGTACCAAGGTAGACGCAAGCACCATTGCCTTCACCAAAGACTACTTGCAGACTTTCGAGAAAAACCTCGCTGCCAACAAGACCAGCGCCACCTTGATCCCCGCCATGAAGCAGGCCTACCCTGCCCTGACGGACGGCGGCCTGTCGCTGGACATCGGCGCCAAGGTCAACACCGGCGAAATGAAGTGGTAAGTCCCCCATGACCGCTCTTCACCAAGTTTTGCAAGACCTGCACGTGGGTCGCTGGAATGCCGCGCATGACCTGGTGCAAAAGGACGACTCCATGCTGGGCGCCTGGTTGCACGGCATCTTGCACCTGCAGGAAGGCGATCTGGAAGACGCCGAGAACTGGTACAACCGCGCCGCCCGTCACTTCCGCAGCCGCGGTAGCCTGCAGGAAGAGATTGCCCTTTTTGAGCAAGCGCTCGCAGCCGCCACGCTTAACAACCATTGAAAGAACTCCACCCCATGTCCACCACAGTGACCTATTTGTTCGACCCCTTGTGTGGCTGGTGCTACGGCGCCTCCCCTGCCATCCAGCGCTTGGGGCAGGAAGCGACGATCACCCTGGAGCTCGCGCCCACCGGCTTGTTCAGTGGCGGCGGGCGCGTGATGAGCGCAGACTTCGCCGACTTTGCGTGGTCGAACGATATACGCATCGGAAAGCTCACCGGCCAGCCCTTTAGCGAGGCCTACCGCAGCCAGGTGCTGGGTCAGCACGGCACCCGATTTGATTCATCCGCCGCCTCTCTCGCCCTCACTGCCGTGGCACACACCGCACCGGCGGAAGAACTGAATACCTTGAAGCTTTTGCAAGAGGCACGCTACGTCAATGGCCTGGACATCTGCACCCCGCAAGGTGTGGACGGCGTACTGCGTGCCAGGGGCCTGACAGCGGCGGCCGACCTGTTAGCCCGACAGGACCCAGACCTGCAACTCCAGCACGATGCCCGCGTGCAAAAAGCCCGCCGCCTCATGCAGGCCCATGGCGCACAAGGCGTGCCGGCCATGGTGGTTCACGGCGCAAGCGGTGCTCGCCTGGTGCGTGGCGACGCGCTCTACAACGGCCAAGACGCCCTGTTGGCAGCGATTGCCGGAGCCGCTGCCTAAGGCTTGCGGGGCGGCACAAAGGCCGCTCTGGCTTGCAGGGCTCGCTCGCGGGCGTGGCAGCCCTCCAGGTGGTCATTCACCAGTCCCATGGCCTGCATGAAGGCATACATGGTGGTGGGGCCCACAAAGCTCCAGCCGCGCTTGCGCAAGTCTTTGGACAGTGCGATTGATTCCGGCGAGGTGGTCACCCCGCTGAGCGTTTGATGGGTAATGGTGGCCGGGCGGCTGCCGCTGGCCGGCTCATAGCCCCAGAAGTAGGCCGCCAGACTGCCGAACTCGGCTCGCAGCTCCTGGGCTCGTCTGGCGTTGTTGATGGTGGAAGCAATCTTGCCGCGATGGCGCACGATGCCTGCGTCCAGCAGCAAGCGCTTTTCATCGGCCTCATCGAATAGGGCCACCTTGTCCATATCAAAACCTGCAAAGGCGGCGCGGAATGACTCGCGCTTGTTCAGGATGGTGAGCCAGCTCAAACCCGCCTGAAAGCCCTCGAGGCAAATCTTCTCGAACAAGCGCGTGTCGCTGTGCACCGGAAAACCCCACTCCTGGTCGTGATAGCGCTGGTATTCGGCCGTGCTGCGGCACCAGACGCAACGTGCGGTGTGGTCATCGTCGGTAAAAAGCCCGTTGGGCGCGGCAGTGTCGTTGAGCATGGGGCCTCCGCTGGGTACGCTGAGATACTGTTTTTTTGATCAGTATAAAGCCTAGTTCACGACCTGCGGCGCCACCTTCGGAATCGTCAATTCAAATTCTGCGCCCTGCCCCGGCACTGAACTGACCTTGATGCGTCCGCCCAGAATACGGCTCACGATACGGTGGCTCACTGCCAGCCCGAGCCCGGAGCCGCCTTGCCCCAGTTTGGTCGTAAAAAACGGGTCAAACACCTGGCCCAGGTGCTCAGGCGCAATACCGCGCCCGTTATCACTCACCGTGAGCACCACCGATTTACCATCCGCAGCCTCCTCCGCGCGCAGCTCCACCACGCCGTCGTTACGACCGGCCAGCCCGTGCACCAGCGCGTTGCTGACCAGATTGATCACCACCTGCCCCAAGGGCCCCGGGAAACTCTCCAGCACCATGTCCGCAGGCACTACCAGTTCAATTTGCGCTTGCTGGTGCTTGAAGCTGGGCTTGAGCGTCTCTACCACCTCATGCACCGTCTGGTGCAGGTCGAAGCTGCGGCGGCGCTCGGACTCCTGGTCCACCGCCACTTGCTTGAAGCTACGGATCAGCTCCACCGCCCGCTCCAACGATTTGTGGGTGAGCGCGGCGCCGTCGTTCATGTTCTGCATGAACTCCAAAAACGCAGATCGTTTGAGGGTGCCCGCCAGCGCTTGTTCAGAAGCGCGCTCGGTCATTTCATGCAAGGCACTGGCGGTAATCAAGGCGTTACCCAATGGAGTATTGAGTTCGTGGGCCACGCCGGCTACCAGACTGCCCAGCGAGGCGAGTTTTTCCACGCCTATCAGTTCATCCTGCGCGCGTTGCAAGGTGCGCATGGTCTCCAGAAGGTTGCTGTTGGCCTCATCGAGCGCGCTGGTGCGGTCCAGTACCCGCTGTTCCAGCGTGGCGTTCAAGTCCTTGAGCTGTTGTTCCAGCAACTTGCGCTCGGTCACATCCATGGAAATGGTCATCACACAGTCCAGCTCGCCGTACATGAAGCGCTCAGACGACAACAAAAAGGTGCGCTCCGCGCCGTCCGGCAAGGTGAAAGTCACCTCATAGCCACTGACCCGCCGCTGCGTGCCGAATTCCTGCTTGAACTGCTCACGGTGCGCCTGATCGCGCCAGAAGCCCAACTGAACCGGTGTTTTGCCGATCACATCAGCGCGCAAGCGCTGGAAGGCTTGCTCCCAAGCGGGGTTGATCTCCAGGCCCACGCCTGTCTCGAACTCGGCCACGATGATGGGCAAGGGGCTGGCCTTGAGAATCTGCATCACACGGCGCTCGCTCATGCGCAAGGCGTCGTCCTGGTCAGACAGGGCTTGCAGCTTTTCTTCAAGCGTCCGGTTCAGCGTCTGGACTTTGTCTACGTGCTGCTGGTAGGCCTTGAGCACCAGACGGAACGCCATGAACGCGCCTCCCAGCACCCCCAACTGCGCAATCAGCAGGCTCCAATGACTGGTGATATTGGTGGGTGTCCACCAGCCGAACTGGGTGGAGAGCGCCAAGGCCACATACCAAGCCGCAGACGCCAGGCCCACCCACACCGCTTGCCGCATACCGACCAACCACCCTGCCAGCAGCACCAGCACGACGTTGACATTGAGAATCGGATTGAGCGCGCCGCCGCGCAATGTGGACTGCAAGACCACCACCGCCCACAAAGCCCAGATGAACAGGCTCATGGCCCGGGCATGATGTCCCCGTGCGTGCAAGCCCAAGCACACCGTGCCCGCCGCAGCAATCAACACCGGGCCGAGCACCATGACCCATTCGCCGATGAACACCATGCTGACCACGCTGTACAGCAGCGCCACGGCCACCGTGGTGCGCAACAGGCGCACAAACAGCAGATTGAGTTCGGTGCCCTCGAACCCGGCAGTAACCGGAGCCCGGGCTGGCGACGCAGGAGGCTTCACACGATTCCTTGCAGACAACAGACGCTCCAGCTTATCCGCAAATGCAATCGGCCTGCAAGTCAAAGCTTATGAATAGAAAAAGCTGCTGGCGCACAACAATAGTGCGCGAGCAGCTCTCATTTTGATAGCAATCTGACGCTGGTGTTACATCGCTTTGTAGAAGATGTAGTCCGCGGTGTAGCGCACCAGCTGGTTTGCACCCTCATTGGCCTTGGCACAGCTGCTGGCCGGTGCTATGCCGCCCACAGTTGCCACGCGCTGGATGTAGCTCACGCCCTGCATCGCACCCATGCCCATGGCCGGGTTGGCTTTGACCAACTGCAGGGGTATGTTGGCGGCCCCATTGGGCGCCACGGCGAGCTGCGTGGCGGTCACCTTGGAGCCATCGTTGTTTTCCCAGGTGGCAGGTGGGCCGTAGTACTTGCCGATGACTTTGCCACTGCGGTCTTTGAGTCCGGCATCCGGCCCCACAAACACCCATTCAAACTGGCCGGCCATGTCTTTCTTGGCCCGGCACTGGTAAGTGATGTCGCCAGCAGCGGCAGTTTCCATCACCACAGTGTGGCCGGCGGGCACCTGCACGGCGGCGGGCAAGTCTGCCTGGCTGAACGGGGCGCGCATGGGCTGGCTGGCACAGGCGGTGAGTGCGGTGATAGCCACCAAAGAGAGAGCGGTACGGGTTTGCATAGGTATGTCCTGCTGAGAAGGTTGGGGAATCAAAGGTTTACTTTTGTGCGGGCTTGGACACGCTGGCCAGATAGGCCACCACGTCCTCGCGGTCCTGGGCTTCGGTCAGGTAGTAGTTCATTTCCTGTCCGGGCACCACTTTTTCCGGGTTGGTCAGCCAGGCTTTGAGGCCTGCGACCGTCCAGGTATGGGTGGCAGCTGCCATGGCTTCGGAAAAGAAATACCCCTCTGCCTTGCCGGCCATGCGGCCCACCACACCGCGCAAGGCGGGGCCTGCGCGATTGGCGTCCAGGCTGTGGCAGGCAAAGCAGCGGCTCTCTACCAGCTGCTGCCCGCGCTGCACATCGGGCACGAGGGCCTGAGCCTGCACACGTGCAGGCGCGGCCATGGAAATTGCCAAGGCCGTAAGCCCAGCGCACCGACGAATGAAGGTGCGCGGCGCCATTACGCGCCGAAAGACAGTGCGCCGGCGGGCAGCGGACGGCCCAGCGCGTTGTTCAACAGCACGTAGTGCATGGTCTCGTCCGCAGCCAAACGGCCGGCGACCTTGGCCAGATCCTTGTTCCCGAAGGCGGGAATCACACCGAGGTAGGCGTTGATGGCACCCAGCTCGAGACGCGCTGCCAAGTCCAGCACATCGCCCTGATTGCGCAGGGTGTCGGCCTTCAGGGCTTTGGCGTAGTCATCCAGCTTCTTTTCCATCACAGGCGTACCACCCAGTTTCTGGATGGTGGCAATGAGTGCGTCGCGGTGGGCTTTGTGGTCGGCCTGGAAGCGCACCGCCACATCGAGAACCGGCTTTTGCAGCAAGCCGCTGCCTGCGCCCAATTGATAGGCGTTGATGGCTTCATGCTCCAGGCCCAGCGCCACGTTCAAGATACTCACGTCCTTGGAGGTATCGCCTGCCATGCCTTGAGCCATGGCGTCTTTGCCGGCCAGAAGGGCGACAGCCACAGCGGACAAGGTGCCTGTGCGGCCCATGAAGGCGCGGCGGGAAGAAGCAGAAGAAGCAACTGTTTGAACGATGGTTTGCATTGCGGAATCCTTTGAGGAGTGTTGGGCAACTAAGCGAGACCGGGAAATCCGGCTCTCCCCTCGAATACGCAGGCCACCCGCAACTTGGATTCAAATTTTTGAATTTATTTTTTTGAATCCGCGCCAAGGGTTTGTGCGTACTCAAAACACAAGCCCCCAACCAACGCTCAGCCACCCAAACGCCCACACAATGGAGCCATGAATGCCGACCACCCCGACGCCAAGCTCATTGCCCTGCTGGAGCGTATTGCGCTCAAAGACCAGGCAGCCCTCAAATCGCTCTACGACGAGTGCGCGGGCAAACTCTATGGTCTGGCTCTGCGAGTTGTCAGCCAGCGCGAATTTGCGGAAGACGTGCTGCAGGAGGCTTTCTTGAACATCTGGCGCTCGGCCCCGGACTACTCTGCATCCCTGAGCCCGCCCATGGCCTGGATGGGGCTCATCGTGCGCAGCCGCGCGCTGGACCTGTTGCGCCGCCGGGCCGCCGAGCGCACGCATCTCACCCAGGAGATTGACGAAACACTGGCCGACACCCTGGAGGGCGATGGCCCCACTCCGCTGGACACGGCGCAGGCCAGTGAACAAGCCTGGGCCCTGAACCAATGCCTGGGTCGGCTGGATAGCAAACAGCGCGAAGTCGTGAACCTGGCCTACATGCGCGACCTGAGCCATAGCGAGCTGGCCACCCAGCTTCAACTGCCCTTGGGCACCGTCAAGACCTGGATACGCCGCGGCCTCGACCAGCTGCGCCTGTGCATGGCACGTTTTGCATAAAAGGCCGCCATGAAAATCCACCAACACCCCGAACTGCTGGACCGCTTGGCCGCCAGCTACGCACTGGGCACCCTGCGCGGCGCGGCCCGCCGCCGTTTTGAAGCCATGGCCCGCGAGCAGGCCCCGGTGCGCGCAGCAGCCCTCATCTGGCAAAGCCGCTTTTCCAGCATCAACGAACTCCAACCCGACGTAGCCCCCGCGCCCGCGGTGTGGACGCGCATTGAAAACCTGGTACTAGCTGAGCGCGAGCAAGCCGCTTTTCAGGCTGCCCGTGTCAAAGCAGCAGCGCAGACTGCGAGTGCGAATAGCTGGAGCGCGTGGCTGCGAAGCCTCGCGGTCTGGCGAGTCGCGAGCGCAGCTGGTGCTGTTGCCACCGTGGCCGCAGTCACCGTAGGCCTGAACCTGCGCCAGGAGTTAGGCAGCGAGATTGCCAAGTTGCAAACCCAATTGCAGGCCACACCGCAAATCGAATACGTAGCCGTGCTGGCCGACGACAAAGCCGCCGCCTCCATGCTGGTGACTTTCGATCCCAAGAACAAAAAACTCACCCTGCAACGCGTGGGCGGCTACCAGGAAGCTAGCGACCGCTCCTTGCAGCTCTGGGCCTTGCCCCCCAGCGGCGGCCCCAAGTCACTGGGCGTGCTCACCAACGACAAACTGCTGCGCTTGACCGCCGGCGAAAATGATGTGCGCGAAGTACCTACACTCGCCATCAGCCTGGAGCCCAAAGGCGGCGTGCCGAGTGAAACCGGCCCGACCGGACCGGTGCTGTTCAAAGGTGCTTTGATTCAGAAGCTGATGTAGCCCGCCTTAGCCATTCATTGCCATGCCAGACTCCACTCCGATCTACTCGGACCAGTTCGGTCCCCGCAAATTCAAACCTCATGGGCGCGTTACCTACGAGTACAGCGGCAAGATGCTCTGGGCGAATGCCATCGGCCCCTTCAATCAGGAATTGATGGCGGCAGTACTGGAAATGGCACGCATCGCTTTTCCCGTGATGACTGCCCAAGGGCCCTGGGTACACATTTGCACCTTTCACGAAAGCGCACTGTGCTCTCCCGAAGTCCTGACCGATTTGGGCAGCGCATTGAGCGAGATGGCACGTGGTGGTGTAGCCCCACAAGCGATGGCATTTGTTCTGCCAGCGGCCGTCGAAGGATCTGCCTTGATGGGACCTCTCTATGCCAAAGTGTTTCAGGGCACTGGTGTCCCGTTTGCGCATTTTGCGGACCGCGATGCCGCTTGCGCTTGGGTTGAATCCGTATTCGGCGCATGGCAATCGCCGACAGACACCCGGCCCTAAAGGCGGGCGCTGTCAGCAGCGCTTCAATGAAGCTTAGCTGCGCCGCCGCGGTGCCACATCCAGTTGAAACGTGGCCTTGCCCGGCGAACTGTGCACGTTCACCTGCAATGGTGCTTTTTCCACCAGCTGCGCAGCGTTCCAGACCTTGATCGTGGCGGCACCCTCAGGCACGTCTTCCAGCACGGCTATACCTTCGCTGTTGGTCTTGACTGTCCATGACGACTCCGCCACGTAAATGGCTCCGCCCATGCGGCTGTGGATGAAACAGCCCAAGAGAGCTGCGCCTACCGCGCCAGGCTTGTCCATGGTGAAAACGGCAGCGCTGGCGGCTTTTCCGTCCTGCTTGCCTTCAAGCAAAGCGGACTGTCCATCGGAGGCTCCGGGCGCGGCCCCGGGTGTGCTGAGGCGCACATGGTGATTCCAAGGGTCGCTATTGGCGAAACGCACCTTGGCGCCCACACCCACGACAGTGACAGCAGGGCTGAATTGCTGTTTTTCCTGGTTCACCACAGCGCTCATGGGCAGTGGGTTGCGTGGCTGGCCTTTGCCGCTGGGCAGCACGATCACCACGGAATCCGGCGCGGGCTTGCCATCGCGGTCCAGCACCAGCACCTCCAAGGTGCCGGCCTGCGCGGTGACGCAGGCTACAAAAAAAGCCGCACTGGCGGCGACTTTCTTTCCGTGTTTTAGTCTGGTGAGGCGCATGTTCATTTGGCCGTGATGATGTCGCGATGCATGGGCGCCAACAGTGCCAACAATTGGTTCTGGGTAGCGAATGGAATGTTGCGCGCATCCATGGAGGCTTGCAGTACCTCTACCAAGGCATTGAAGTTGCCCTTGGTGATGCCCATGCCGGCGTGCGCGGTCTTCATGTCAGCGCCTTCATATTTGCAGGGGCCACCGGTGGCCATGCAAACCTGGTCTACCAACTGCTCTGACAGGTACGAGGCCTTGGTGTCTTTGAACTGCTCGCCAATGCGTTTGTCGGCTTTCAGACCGGCCACGAAAAGGTCCATCAGGGCTTGCAAGCCGGGCTTGCCGCCCAGCGCTTGAAACAGGGCGTCATTTCTTGCAGGGGCCATGGGGATGGCAGATTGGGCATGGGCACTCACAGAGACCAGAGCGGACAGGGCCACAAGGCAAGCGACAAGGTAGTTTTTCATGGTGATTTCCTTTGAATCTAAAGCGCGCGCGTCTTAGAACGCAAACTGGGCAGACAGGTAGTAGCCGCTCTGGTTGCGGCTGGAGGTCACACCCGGCAGGATGCGGCCCAGGTCCAGATAGGCCAGCGTGATGGAGCTGTGCTTGTTGGGCGCCCATGCGACAAACACGTCTTTCCATGCGTCTTCCTGCAGACCTTCACCCAAACCGTTGGCCATGCCGAATGCACGCAGGTTGTTGGGCTTGGCACGGTACTCGGCACCGATGGCGATGTTTTTGCTCAGCAGGTAAGCCACCGAAATTTCAGGGACCCAGCTGGCGTTGTTGGTGCCCGGATCTTTGGAGCCGAAGCCCACCAGGCCGTTCTGGTTGGCGTTGGTGTAACGCAGCGTGCCGTTCACCAGCAGGCTGTTGGCCAGAAAGAGCTTGGTAGCGCTTACATAAAAGTCGGTACCACTGGTCTTGGCGCCTAAAAAGTCCAGTATCGGTGTGATGGAGCCGGCATCTACCGTTTTCTGCTCCACACCTACCGCCACCTGGGGCATCCAGCTGTCGCTGTTGAGTACTGCATCGCCGGCCACTTTTACCTTCAGGCCCAGCACATCCATCTTGATGCGCTGGCCGTCCTGTACCGCAAAGCCCAGGCCATTGAGAGCCGTTACCGGCGAAGCATTGAAATCCTGGCGGGCCAAAGACACCTCCACCCGGTCGTTAAAGGCAAAGGCCACACCCATGGTACTGAGCTGGTAGTCCGTCACGGTTGCGCGGCTGACATGGGCAGAGACACCCATCTCCCCCTCGGTCGCGTTGGTGCCAATGGTGGCCCATGGGGTCAAGCCACCGCCGGCAGCGCCTTCGATGGAGCTCACGCCCCCGGTGAGCAAAAGCTTGCCGGTATCAGCAAGGGCGCCGCTGCACAGGGCGGCAGCGCTGAGGGCCATGGCGGTGGATAGTTGTTTCATGGGCACGTCCAGTCCTATAGTTCGGGCGAAAAATCAGTTCCTGACCCTATTACGCGGCCGGATGCGCTCCGGATTCAACTTTTTACAAATAATTTTGAATCCACCCGATGGCGGCCGTCAAACCACGCCGGATGGTCACGTTGCCGCCCCTGTTTTCGGCTACGCTGAGCGCACTTTTTCGGGGAGCGACCATGAAAACAAAAAATGCATTGCTGGCCTGCGGCTTGGCCGCCTTGAGCTGGAGCGCCCAAGCACTGCAAATCATCAGCCTTTCGCCCCAAGGCGAAGTGGCGCAGGTGCGCCAGCTGGTGGCCAAGTTTGACGAGAGTGCAGTCAACTTCGGCGACCCCAAGGCCGAAGCCCCGCTCACCCTGAGCTGCAGTGACGCCCAAGTCACCAAAGGCACCGGCCGCTGGGTGAACGACCGGGTGTGGGCCTACGACTTCGACCGCGACTTGCCCCCCGGTGTGCGCTGCACGGTACAAGCCAAACCTGGGTTCAAATCACCCAAAGGCGCAGACCTGGCGGGCGCGAGCAGCTATAAATTCAATAGCGGCGGCCCCTTTGTACGCAGCATTCAGCCCTACCAGGGTTACCGCATTGATGAGGAGCAGTTCTTTATCTTGCAGCTCAGCGGCCCTGCCACGCTGGAGAGCGTGAAAGCCAATGTGTGGTGCAAGGCATCCGACCTGGGCGAAAAGATCGGCATCCGCCTTCTCGAGGGCAAAGAGCGCGCGGCGCTCCTGGAGGCCCAAGGATTGGACGGCTACGCCAAGACTGACCCCCTGTCGTATGTGACCATGACTTGCGCGCGCCGCCTGTCGTCATCGGCCAAAGTGAGTGTGGTGTTCGGCAAGGGTGTGGCCACGCCAGCCACCGGCACCACCCCCGGTGTGCCCAACACGGTGGAGCGCCAGTTTGCCTACCAGGTGCGCGAGCCCTTTGCGGCCAACTTCAGCTGCGAGCGGGAAAACGCCCAGGCTGCCTGCCTGCCCATTCGCCCCCTGCAGCTCAGCTTCAATGCGCCGGTGCCGGCCAAGCTGCTGCAGGCTATCCGCCTGAGTGACGGCAAGAACAGCTTCAAGCCCGTGCTCGCGGAAGACAGCGGTGATGAAGACAACGTGGTCAACAGCGTGCGCTTTGAAGGCGCGCTGCCCGAGCAGGCCCAGCTGACCATCACCTTGCCCAAGGATTTCAAAGACGCGTCCGGCCGCACCCTGCGCAATGCGGACAGCTTCCCGCTCAAAACCGCGACCGCCGCCATGCCGCCGCTGGCCAAGTTTGCGGCCTCGCCCTTCGGCATCGTGGAGCGCTTTGCCGAGCCCGATGGAGTGGCCATGCTGCCGGTGACTTTGCGCAACGTCGAAGCGGCGCTGAAGGTCAAGGGTCTGAACGCCGAGCACGACAAATCTGCCGCCAAGGCGCCTGCCGGCAAAGTGCGTACCTTCCAGCCGGGGACGGACGCCGACATCATTGCCTGGTACCGCAAGGTACTGCGCTATGACGAGACCAACATCTCACGCAGCCAAGCAGCCCGCGAACTGGGCACCAAGTTGCCCCAGCCCTCCACGCCCACAGACCGCGACTATGTGCAAACGCGCATGCTTTCGCTGCTGGACGGCCGCCCCGGCGCCAAAACGCTGGACCTGCCCCAGCCCCAAAGTCAGGACCCACGCCCCTTCGAGGTGGTGGGCATTCCCCTCACCCCCGGCTTCCATGTGGTGGAGATCGCCTCCCAAAAGCTGGGCACCAGCCTACTGGACGAGCGCTACGGCAATAGTCGCACCATGTATGTCCGCACCGCCGCACTGGTGACCAACCTGGGTGTGCACTTCAAGCTAGGCCGCGAAAATGCGCTCGCTTGGGTGACATCGCTGGACAAGGGCAAGCCCGTGGCCGGCGCCCAAGTCGTGGTGTCCGATTGCCGGGGCCAAGAAGTGGCCCGTGGCCAGACCGATGCCCAAGGCATTGCCACCCTTAGTGGCGTGTCGCCCCAAGCGCCCCGCTGCAACGGGGAAGACGGCTACTACAGCAGTGCCTACTTTGTGAGCGCCCGCGCCGCCCAGCCTGCGGCCGACGGCAAAGGCACGGTGCAAGACCTGGCCTTCACCTGGAGCGACTGGAACCGCGGCATTGAACCCTGGCGCTTCAACGTGCCTACCAGCCGCCAGGCCCTGCCCGACGAAGTCGCCCACACCATCTTCGACCGCACCCTGCTCCGGGCAGGCGAAACCGTGTCCATGAAGCACGTGTTGCGCACCCAAACCAGCAAAGGCTTTGGCCTGCCGGATGCCAAGCCCGACACCTTACTCATCACCCATATGGGCAGCGGCCAGCAATACGCGCTGCAACTCGGGTGGCGCAAAACCGCCACCGGGGGCTTGAGTGCAGAAAACAGCTTCTCCATACCCCAAGGCGCCAAGCTGGGTGCTTACCAGGTGCAGCTCACCAGTGGCAACGGTCGGCAGGACTTTTACACCGGCGAGTTCCGGGTCGAAGAGTTCAGGCTGCCGGTGCTTGAGGGGCGTGTCACCCCCACCGATAAAAAGCCTCTGGTCAACTCCACCCAGGTGCCGGTGGATGTGCAGATCAACTACGTCTCTGGTGGCGGCGCGGTCAACCTGCCGGTGCGCGTGTCGGCCCTGGTGCGGGCCAAAGGCCTGAGCTTTGCGGACTTCAGCGAATTCAGCTTCTCGCCACCGCAAGTGGGGCAGCAAGCCCGCTCGGACGACGGCGAAGAAGAAAACACGGCTAGCGCGGATGCGCGTGTCATCGCCGACAAAATGCCGATCACTTTGGACAAGAACGGCGGCGGCAAGCTGACTATTGCTGATGTGCCCAAGAGCCGCCAGCCGCAAGACCTGCTGCTGGAAGCCACTTACTCCGACCCCAACGGCGAAGTGCAAACCATACGCAGCACCCAGACTCTGTGGCCTGCCAGCGTGATTGCCGGCATCAAGACCGAGGGCTGGGTTTCCAGCGGACAAAAGATCAAGTTCCGCGCGCTCGCCTTGGACTTGTCCGGCAAACCGCAAGCCGGTGTGGCGCTGGAGGTGAAAGCGACCGCCCGCATCACCACCACCACCCGCAAGCGCATGGTGGGCGGCTTCTACACCTACGACAACAAGACCAGTACCAAAGAACTGGGCAGCGTCTGCTCCGGCAAGAGCGATGCCCGCGGCCTGCTGCTGTGCGAAACCGAAGTCAACGAAGCTGGCCAAGTGGAGCTGGTGGTGACCGCCAAAGACGGCTCGGGCAACAGCATTCAGGCGGCCAGCAGCGTGTATGTGACCAAGCAAGGCGAGCTCTGGTTCGGTGGCGACAACAACGACCGCATCGACCTGCTGCCTGAGAAAAAGAGCTACCAAGCCGGCGAGACGGCCAACTTCCAGGTTCGCATGCCCTTCCGCTTTGCCACCGCGTTGGTAGCGGTGGAGCGCGAAGGCATTGTGCACACCGAGGTAGTGGAGCTCAACGGCCAGGACCCGACCATCCACCTGAAGATTCAGGAAGGCTGGGGCCCCAATGTGTATGTGAGCGCACTGGTGTTGCGCGGCCGCCTGCGCGAGGTGCCGTGGTACAGCTTCTTCACCTGGGGCTTCAAGGCTCCGCGCGAGTGGTGGACCAGCTTCTGGTACGAGGGGCGCGAGTACGTGGCGCCCACTGCACTGGTGGACCTGAGCAAGCCCGCCTTCAGGCTGGGTGTGGCCGAAATCCGCGTGGGCACCCAAGCGCATGAACTCAATGTGAGCGTCAAGGCCGACAAGGAAAGCTACGCCGTGCGCGGCAAAGCGCAGGTTACCATCACCGTCAAGCTGCCCAATGGCCAACCGGCTGCCAACGCCGAAGTGGCCGTGGCCGCGGTAGACCAGGCCCTGCTGGAGCTGATGCCCAACCGCAGCTGGAACCTGCTCGACGCCATGTTGCAGCGGCGCAGCTGGGGCGTGGAAACATCGACCGCGCAAATGGAAATCATCGGCCGGCGCCACTATGGCCGCAAGGCCGTGGCGCCCGGTGGCGGTGGCGGTCACAGCGGTGCGCGCGAGCTGCTGGAGACCCTGCTGCTCTGGAAGCCGGTGGTCAAGCTGGACGCCAATGGCCAAGCCCAAGTGACGGTGCCGCTGAACGATGCCCTCACCACATTCAAGATCGTGGCAGTGGCCGATGCCTCCACCGGCCTGTTTGGCACCGGCAGCACCAGCATACGTGCCACGCAAGATCTGCAGATCATCAGCGGCCTGCCGCCCCTAGTGCGTGAAGACGACCAGTACCGCGCCCAACTGACCCTGCGTAACACCACCAAGCAGGCCATGAAGGTGCTAGTGACCCCGCGCGCCACGCTGCTGACTCTGGAGCCGCAAACCGTAGATATTCCCGCCGGTGATGCCCGCGAGGTAGCTTGGAACGTGACTGCCCCCGCACAGCTCGCATTGAGCCGCAACGAGGCCATCCTGTGGGAGATTGAAGCCAAGGACACCATCAGCGGCGCCAAAGACGCGCTGAAGGCCCGCCAACGCATCGTGCCTGCCGTGCCGCTCACGGTGCAGCAGGCTACGCTGGTACAGATTGACGGTCCGCTCACCATGGACGTGAATGCGCCTGCCGATGCCCTGCCTGGCCGTGGCGGCCTGAAGATGGCGCTTCAGCCCAAGCTGGCCGAAGGCCTGCCGGGGGTGAAAGATTGGTTTGCCCTCTACCCCTTTGCCTGCCTGGAGCAAAAGACCAGCAAAAGCGTGGGCCTGCGCGACGGCAAGCTGTGGCAAACCGTAGCAGCGCAAATACCGAGCTACCTGGACAGCGACGGCCTGGCCAACTACTTCCCGCCGCGCGATGGAGAGGCCAATCGCGGCAGCGACACGCTGACCGCCTACCTGCTGGCAGCGACCCACGAGGCTGCAAGCATTGACCCGGCCTTTGCCCTCAGCGACGAGATCCGCGCGCCCATGGAGCGTGGCCTGATTGCCTTTGTGGAAGGCCGTATCCAGCGCGAGTTCTGGAGCCCCCGCAAAGACCTGGACATGCGCAAGCTGGCCGCCATCGAAGCCCTGTCGCGCTACGGCAAGGCCCAAGGCCGTATGGTGAACAGCATCACCATCGCGCCCAACCAGTGGCCCACGCATGCGGTCATCGACTGGCTCAACATCTTGAAGCGCGTGACTGATGTACCCGAGCGCGACAAGCGCCTGGCTGAGGCCAACCAGATTCTGCGCAGCCGCATCAGCTACCAAGGCACCAAGATGATCTTCAGCACCGAGAAGGACGACTACTGGTGGTGGCTGATGCAAAGTGGCGACGTGAACACCGCGCGCCTGATCTTGAGCGTAATGGACGACCCGGCTTGGAAAGACGATATGGGCCGCTTGGCCAATGGCTTCATCAGCCGCCAGCAAAACGGCGCATGGCACACCACCACCGCCAATCTGTGGGGTGGCTTGGCCTTGGAAAAATTCAGCGCCAAGTTTGAAGCGGTGCCGGTCGCTGGAAGCACCAAGGCCAGCCTGAGCACAGGCACTGCGGCAGTGGACTGGAGCAAGGTGGAACGCATCAAGACCACCGATGCATCCGGTGCTGCACACCAGACCACATGGTTCGGCGCGCCTGCGTCACCGGGCAACCTGAAGAACAACACCATGTTCCTGCCCTGGAGCAAAACTGCAGCCAAAGACACGCTGAACGTGACCCACCAGGGCGCAGGCAAGCCGTGGCTCACATTGCAGTCCGTAGCAGCAGTGCAACTGAAAGCGCCGTTCTTTGCGGGCTACCAGATCAGGAAAACCATTACACCCGTGGAGCAGGCCAACAAGAGTCTGCCGGCCGGCAGCTACACGCGCGGAGACGTGTTGCGCATCAGCATTGAGGTGAACGCGAGCGCCGACATGACCTGGGTCGCCATCACTGACCCCGTGCCCGGCGGCGCCACGATTCTGGGCAGCGGCCTGGGCCGCGACAGCGAGATCGCCACGCAAGGAGAAAAGAAAGAAGGCTACGGTTGGGCCGCGTTTGAGGAACGCAGCTTCGAGTCCTTCCGCAGCTACTACGAGTACCTGCCCAAGGGCGTGGTGAAGATGGAATACACCATTCGCCTCAACAACGTCGGAGAGTTCTCGCTTCCGCCTTCACGCGTGGAAGCGATGTACGCCCCGGAGATGTTTGGGGAGGCGCCGAATGCGCGGGTAAAAGTGATGGGGGTGAAGTGATGCGGCCGAACATTTGCAAGGATCAAATTACTTCTGCTTTGCAGCGGAAGCGGACATCCATCAATAGCCTCAATCTGATACTGATTTCCGCTCTGTACATTATTTTCGAGCAGTCAAATGACTTTCACCTTTCTACAGGCCATTGAGGTTGCCATCAACCAGCTTTCATCCCGTAGCTATGAAGGTGTGACGCTGCAACTACTTTCAGACAAGACCGAGGAATTCGATGTAGGCTGGGTCTTCTACTATCAGTCTGCTGGTTTCATCAATACAGGCGATGTTCGCGCTTCTGTCGTTGGCAATGCACCGCTCTTCGTTTCACGTTCAGATGGGCTTCCTTTTTTCATCAGCTATCACCGTCCGCTCGCGGAATCAGTAGCCGCATATCGAGCCTACGGCAACCCCAACGCACAAGAGGTTCCTGAGGTTCGCCTTACGGGATGGCGCAAAGGAGCTCTGTCTGTTTCCGCCATTTTGGCCGTTCGGCAACACGCAGGCGTTGACCTTGCCCAATCAAAGAACGCCATTGAGTCCTGTCTCGCCAACCAATCGCCCGTGGTATCCGTCCCCACAGTAGCAGAAGCAAGAGCTTTGGTTCTTGCTCTTGCATCCGTCGGATTTGAAGCGGTGATCCACTATGCTGTCTAGCAGATTGCTCCTCTGCAAACGTCTACTTCCTGTCTTTTCCGGCATTTCCGCGGTAAGGCGGCTTCGGAGTCTAGGCAATGTCTCCTAACAGCCTAAAGCGGAAATCCTGGAGTCCCTCGTCAACAGCTTCTAAGAGAGTACAAGCACCCCAGAAAACCTCAGGTGGTGCAAACACTCCCGCACTATTACCATCGCCGCATAAAACTCCGGCGCCGTAGGCAAGGCCTCATGCCCGATCGGCCTACCTTGGCTGACCATGGCGATGCGGTTGAACTGGTCTTCCACCTCCTCCAGACTCCAGATCAGCACCGCATCCGGCGCAGCGCCCACACCTTGCGATATCAACGCCGCACCTGAGCCGCTTAGTTGCAACTGCTCCGTGCGAGCCAGCTTGACAGCAAGCGGCATCAGCACGTCCTCAGTCACCTCTATGGCGTGTTCAATGTCCAGCGGCGTGGGCGGTGTGTGCCGCATCCATTGGCGGGCCAGCGATGTGGTGCCCAATTGCAACTCTTGTTGCAAGACGACATGGCCGTCCTGCGTACACAACAAAGTGCTGGTCTCCGTACCGAGTTGAAGTGTGGTTTGAAGCGTCATCGCGCATCCTTGTTTCGCAGGCCTTCCAGCATGGCCACCAGACACTGTCGGGTGTCTGCCAGCGCGTCCTGCACGCCCGCTTCATCGTCCGGCAGAGAGTCCATGCCGCCATACAAAGCGCCCAACACGATGCGTGCCAAGCGCTCGGCATCGTGCCCCTGAAAAATGCCATGTGACTGAATGGCGGCGATGCTGCCGCGCATGGCGCCCAAGCCCTGCCGTTGGCGGACGTCACCCCACACCTGCGCGCCCAGCACCGCGGGCGCGTCCACCAGCATCAGGCGGCGCATGGGTGCGTTGGTGCCGGCTTGCAGCACGGTGTCGATAGAGGCCAAAAACGCATCCCAGGCGTTGCCACCTTTCGCGGTCACGGCGTGGCTTGCTGCCATGGCTGCTTGCACCAACTGCGCGTCCACCTGCTCAACTACCGCAGCAAACAAGCCTTTTTTGTCGCCGTAGTGGTGGTAGAGCGCGCCCACGGTCACGCCGGCATCCGCGCAGATGCTGCCGACCGGTGCTTTCTCGTAGCCCTGCTCGCTGAACCAGCGCAGTGCGGAGCTTTGCAGTGCGGCCTGGGTGGCACTAGCGTTTTCTTTGCGGCCGTCGCGTTTGGTGGAGGTGTCAGACATGGGTAACGGGGGTGACAACTGCACCCTTTACAAACATAACGTGATTATGTATTCTTCAAACCACTTTATCAACCGGAATGCTCCCATGCCCATCGTCGCCCAAGTTCTTATTGCACTGGTCTGCCTGATCCACGTGTACATCTTTCTGCTGGAAACCGTGCTCTACAAGAGCCGTGGGGTGAAGGTATTTGGCATTCCACCCTCTGAAGTGGAGTCGCGCAAGGCAGCCATGTCCAACCAGGGCTGTTACAACGGATTTTTGGCTGCGGCCCTTTTGCTGGGCCTGGTCTACCCCGACCCGGCGATTGCCAAGGCCTTTGCCACCTTCGGCTTGGCCTGCGTGGCGGTGGCAGGTGTGTGGGGCGCGGTCACGGTGATGGTGCGCATTCTGTACATCCAGACCGTGCCCGCAGTGTTGGGCTTGGCTGCGCTCTACCTGCTCTGAAGCAGGCAGTAGCCTTAAGCCAGTCCCAAAGCTTTCAAGCGCGCTTCCAGCTCTGCCACAGAGCCCCAAGGCAGGATAGGTGAGTTTTTGCGCTCATCCGGCGGGTTCTGCTCCAGCTGATCAGACCAGCCGCCGCAACCTGTCAGCGGCAGCAAAGGCCGCTTGTGCAACCAGGCCAGGCACACCTCCGAGATGGTGCCGGCCCGCCCGCCTATGACCAGGCAGGCGTCGCCCGCCAAGGCCATCAACAAATTGCGCGCATCCCCCACGCCTGAAGGCACTACCACGGTGGCAGGCCAATCGGGCGGCGGCATCTCGCCTTCGGGGATGATGCTCAGCACCTGCCCGCCCGCAGCCACCGCGCATTCGGCGGCATGGCGGGTGGCCGGGCTGCCACAGCCACTGACCACCGTGATGCCCAGCCCCGCCATCAGGCGGCCGGCCTCACCAGCAAGTGCATACGCCGCCGAGCCGGGCTCTGCACTCCCCAACACACATACCTGCCGTCGGCGGATCGTCGTGGCCATGGCGTGCCTTAGACCAAAGTGCCCAGCGCTGCCGGCGAGAAGTTCGACAACTCCGCCTCGCGGCCATCACGCACCTTCACCGCCCAATCCGGGTCGCTGATGAGCGCGCGGCCCACGGCCACCAAGTCAAAGTCGCCCCGGTCAAAGCGGCGCAGCAATTCGTCCAGCGATGCGGGCTTCGAGCTTTCGCCGCCGAAAGCCGCAATGAACTCACCACTCAGGCCCACCGAGCCCACCGTGATGGTGGGGCGACCTGTGAGCTTTTTGGTCCAGCCGGCAAAGTTCAGGTCAGAGCCTTCAAACTCCGGCTCCCAGAAACGGCGCTGCGAGCAGTGGAAGATGTCTGCACCAGCGTCAGCCAATGGCTGCAGCCAGGCGGCCATTTCATCGGGCGTTTGCGCAATGCGGGCAGCGTAATCCTGCTGCTTCCACTGCGAGAGGCGGATGATGACCGGGTAGTCCGGGCCCACTTCGGTGCGCACGGCCTTCAAAATTTCGGCGGCAAAGCGGCCACGGGCCACCAAATCACCACCGTATTTGTCGGTGCGCGCATTGGTGCCTTCCCAGAAGAACTGGTCGATCAAGTAACCATGGGCGCCATGCAGCTCAATCGTGTCAAAGCCCAGGCGCTTGGCAGCGCCGGCGGCTTTGGCGAATGCGGCAATCGTGTCGGCAATGGCTTCGTCGGTCATGGGCTCGCCAAAGGTTTTGCCGGGGCGCGACAGGCCGGAGGGCGAGTCCACGGGCGGTGGCGCGGTCCAGGTGGTGCGCGGGTTGCGGGCTGCGCCCACGTGCCAGAGCTGCGGTGCCATCACGCCACCGGCCTGGTGCACCGCGTTGATGACGTCTTGCCAAGCGCCCAAGGCAGCATCGCCCCAGAAGTGCGGCACATCCGGGTCGTTGGCGGCAGAGGGGCGCTGCACCACCGTGCCTTCGGAAACAATCAGTCCCACAGCGGCGGCCGCGCGCTTGCGGTAATACTCGGTCACCGCCGGAGTGGGCACACCGCCGGGCGAGAAAGAACGGGTCATGGGTGCCATGACAATGCGGTTGGCAAGCTTCAAGCCTTTGAAGCTGAAGGGCTGGAACAAGGGTGCGGCGTTAGACATAAGAGCAAAGGTGGGTGGGTTGCAGATCAACACAGTTTACGCAGACCGAACCGGGCACACCGTGCCTAAGGTCACCAAGGCTACAGGCAGGCTGCGCCTCACTTTTGCTACGCTTTTGATAGCCGCTTGCGCACATTCGGCGGGCGCCAAAACCACTTTTGAGCAAGTAAAGGCTGGCTATAAGCCTTCTGACACCATGCTGCTGGACCGCCAAGGCGAAGTGCTGCACCGCCTGCGCACCGACACCAGCGTGCGCCGCGGGCAGTGGGTCGCGCTAGCGGATGTGTCGCCCGCGCTACGCACGGCGCTGGTGCTGAGCGAGGACAAGCGCTTTTACGAGCACAGCGGGGTGGACTGGCGAGCCGTGTCCGCCGCCGCCTGGGCCAACCTGTGGAACACCAAAACCCGGGGAGCCTCCACCATCACCATGCAGCTTGCCGGCTTGTTGGACGAGGATTTGAAGCGCAGCAACTCCGGCCGCAGCGTGGTGCAAAAGCTGGGCCAAACCATGGCCGCCGAGAGCCTGGAACGCGGCTGGCGGAAAGACCAGATTCTGGAGGCCTACCTCAACCTCGTGCCCTTCCGGGGCGAGCTGGTGGGCATTGACGCTTTAAGCCGCAGCCTCTTCGGCAAGGCGCCGCACGGCCTGGACCACCGCGAGGCCGCAGTGGCCGCCGCCCTGATCCGCGCGCCCAATGCCAAAGAGGCGCAGGTCACCCAGCGGGCCTGCAGTGTGTTCAAAACCCTGGAGCCCACCAGTGCAAACAAGGCCGCAGGCCCAAGCAGTGGTGGCTGCGAAGCCATGGAGCTGTTGGTGGCCTCCGCCCTGGCCCGCCGCGACTTTGCGGCCAGCGAGGGCATCGCCCCGCACGTGGCGCGCCAGCTGGCCCGCACCACGGCGGGGGATGGCGCCACACCGGCCACCATCCGCAGCTCTTTAAGTGCGCCCCTCCAACGCTTTGCCCAACAGGCCATGCAAACCCAGCTGCGAGAGTTGAGCGGCCGGCATGTGGAAGACGCCGCCCTGCTGGTGCTGGACAACGCCAGCGGCGAGGTGCTGGCTTGGGTCAACAGCAGCGGCCCCCTGAGCGCCGCGCCTGAGGTGGACTTTGTGACCTCGCTGCGCCAGCCCGGCTCCACGCTCAAGCCGTTTTTGTACGGGCAGGCGCTCTCCGAGCGGCGCATCACCGCCGCCTCCCTGCTCGAAGACTCGGCCACCCAGATTCAGACCACCGGCGGGCTCTACATCCCGCAGAACTACGACCGCCAGTTCAAAGGCTGGGTGTCGGCCCGCACCGCACTGGGCGCCTCGCTGAACGTGCCGGCAGTGCGCACGCTGGTCATGGTGTCGCCCGACGCTTTTCAGAAACAGCTGGCCCTCATGGGAATGCCGCTCAAGGAGAGTGGCGACTACTATGGCTACAGCCTGGCTTTGGGCAGTGCTGAGACCACGCTGCTCAACCTAACCAACAGCTACCGCACCCTGGCCAATGGCGGCCGCGCCAGCCCCGCCCGCCTGACGGTGGGCCGCACGCCTCCGGCCTTCAGCCCGGCGCTGGATGCGCGGGCCGCTTTCATCGTGGGAGACATCCTGAGCGACCCGATGGCGCGGGCCCGCACCTTCGGCACCGACAGCGTACTGGCCACCCGCTTCTGGGCCGCCGTCAAAACCGGCACCAGCAAAGACATGCGCGACAACTGGGCCGTGGGTTACAGCCAGCGCTACACCGTGGGCGTGTGGGTAGGCAACGCCAGCGGCGCCCCCATGTGGGACGTGAGCGGCACCACCGGCGCCGCCCCCATCTGGGCCGCGGTCATGAACCAGCTGCATCGCCAGCGAAGCAGCCGCGCGCCCCAAGCACCGGCAGGCCTGGTGCAAAAAACGGTGACGGTGGAGGGAGAAGCGCCCCGCAGCGAATGGTTCATCAGCGGCACTGAGCAGGCCAAATTTGCTATGGAAAAAGGAGCTGCTCGCGCATATTCCACGAGCGCCGGAGGCCCAAACGACTCAAAAAATCACGGCAACACCACCACAAACACAGCCCGCATCACGTCCCCCACCAGCGGCACCATCCTCGCGCTGGACCCCGACATTCCGCCCCAAGCTCAGCGCCTGAGCCTGGAAGCAGAAGGCAGCAACCTGCGTTGGCTGATCGACGGCAAGCAAGTCGCCAAAGGCAACACCGCCCTGTGGCTGCCCTGGCCGGGGCGGCATGTGATCCAGATCGTCGACAGCAAAGGCAAGGTACTGGACCAGGTACGCCTGGAGGTGCGAGGCGCCGGCGTCAAAATGCAGGACAGCAAGACCGCCCCACGCCGACCATGACCCGACACATCCGCGTTACCCGCTACCACGCCATCCTGCGTGTACAGCAGCATTTGGAAACCAAGTCATTCCCCCGCCTGCAAATGGCCCTGCTGGTGGCACTCACGGGCGCGGGGGGTTGGCTTTGTTCTGCCCTGCTCTTGCATGCCGGCATGCACAGCATGGCCCTACGCTACCCGCTGGCGGTGGGCGCTGCCTACGGATTCTTCATGCTGCTGTTATGGCTGTGGCTTCGCATAGACAGCCGGGATTTCTTTGACCTGCCCAGCCCCAACTGGAACGGCACGGGTAGCAGCCGCCACTGCGCCGACGCCGCAGACCTTGCCGCAGCGCCTTTCAAAAGTGGTGGCGGTGGCGACTATGCGGGCGGTGGCGCCAGCGCCCCATGGGATAGCCCCGCCCTCGACAGCCCGGCCTTGGGCAGCCCCTCATTGCCCTCCACGGACACACCCGGTTTGTTTTCCGGGCTGAGCGATGCCGCAGGCAGTGTGAGCGATGCGGATGAGATCGCCATTCCGCTGATTGCCATCGTGATGGCCGTGGGCATGGCATTGGCCTCGCTGTATGTGATTTACATCGCGCCGGTGCTGTTCTCTGAATTGATGTTTGATGGCGTGCTCTCGTACACCCTGTACCGCCGTTTGCGCACCTCAGACAGCCCGCATTGGGTGCAAACCGCCATGCGCCACACTGCAGTGCCCTTTGCGGTAACGGCACTGTTGTTGGCCTTGGTCGGTCTGGGTCTGGGGTTGTATGCGCCGGGCGCCCACTCATTGGGGCAGGCCTTGGCGCAGCACGCGGCTCACTGAGACTGCAGGGTATCCACTGGCTTGGCGGCAGGCGGCCGCAGCAGCGCAAACATGGCGGCCATGGCCACGGCCAGAGCCACGAGAAACAAAGCCCACAACACCGGCCCGCGCACCGTCCAATGTGCTGGCATCAGCGAAGCAGCCCACAACTGGGGCGCCCCGGGCAGCACGGCCCGAAGCTGCTTGACCGGACGCAGCGGCACGATGTCAGGCACCATCGCAGGGCCGGGAATCAGGCTCTCCACTTCAACGGCAGCCTGTACAGTGCCAGCCCGGCCGGCTGCCACGGTGTAGGGCCCTTTGCCTGTAGCCAGAAACAACACCTGCAGGGGCGCCAGTTCTGCCGCCAAGCGCAAGCCGCCGGCCGGCAAAGGCACGCCGTTACCGGCCTCTATGCGCAGTTGCGCAATCTGTGCATCCGGCAGAGCTTGTGGCGGGTTACGGCCTGGCCCGCCCGGCAGGTCGTACCGGTACACCACCGTCGAGGTCAGAAGCTTCCAAGGCTGAGCAGGGTCGGCCCGGGCTGAAATGCGCAAGGGCACGGGTTCGTCACCCGGCAGCATTTGCAGGTGCACCGCGCTCAAGGGCGTAGCGAATGGCAAAGACCAGACCAAACCTGAGGTGCCATCCGTAACACCAGCCCCCAACTCGGCGCGCACTGCGGGCTCCGGGGGGCGCAAACCCGCCACCCGCCCTGTCAGACTGGCGAGCTTGACGCCCGTGTGCCCCGGCCAGGTGATCCGCAGGTAGCGCCCCTCCACGCTCAGAGGCTCCTGCAGCTCCACCACGGTGTTCACCGGCGGCTCGGCGCCATCAAAGCGGTACACCGGCCCCTTCACGGGCACCGGCGTCCAGTCTTGCAGGTTGTCACTCACCGCCACTTGCATATGCACTAACGTGTTGCGATGCCACGCACCTTTGATGTCCAGCGCCGCCAGCAACTGCACCTCGGCGCGCAGGTCGGCAATGGCCTGCGTCGCGGTGGATGTGAACGAAAAAGACCGGGTCTGCACCGCATGGCGTTGGCGCACCGGCCCGTTGCCGCCCGTCACCGCAAAGGGAATCACGTCGCCCGCGGCATTCAGCACCCGCACGTCATGGCCGGCGCGGCTTTGCAGGCGGGTCAGTGCATCGGCAGGCAGGGCAATGCGCACCAGGCTGCCGGACTCCACCCCGGCCACGGTGCCCAACCATGCAAATTCGGACACCCTGGGGATAGCGGCCAAGGACTCGGCGCCGGTTGCCAAAGTCGCCTGCAGCAGGCTGCAGACCGTCGCCCAGCGGGCCATTTCAATAATTTCACGCGCCGAAGGGCGGATTTCACGGGCAAACCACCGCCTGCGGACTACCATGCCGCATCGATGAAGGAGACTTTGCATGCCTGTGATCACGAATATTGAAGACTTGCGCGTACTGGCTGAGAAGCGGGTTCCCCGCATGTTTTACGACTATGCCGATTCCGGCTCCTGGACCGAAGGCACATACCGTGCCAATGAAGCGGATTTCCAGAAGATCAAGCTGCGCCAGCGGGTCGCCGTGAACATGGAAAACCGCAGCACCGCCACCACCATGGTGGGCACCGCGGCCAAAATGCCGGTGGCCATTGCTCCGGTAGGCTTGACCGGCATGCAACACGCCGATGGGGAGATCCACGCTGCTCGGGCTGCCGAAAAGTTCGGCATTCCCTTCACACTGTCTACCATGAGCATTTGCTCCATCGAGGACATTGCCGAGAACACCAGCGCCCCCTTCTGGTTCCAGCTCTACATGATGCGGGACCGCAACGCCATGGCCAACATGATCGAGCGCGCCCGCGCCGCGCGCTGCAGTGCCCTGGTGCTGACGCTGGACCTGCAAGTCATCGGCCAGCGCCACAAAGACCTGAAAAACGGCCTGAGCGCCCCACCCCGCCCCACCCTGGCCAACATCATCAACCTGGCCACCAAACCGCGCTGGTGCCTAGGGATGCTGGGCACCCGCCGCCACACCTTCCGCAACCTGGTGGGGCATGTGGAGTCGGTGAGCGACATGAAGTCCCTGGCCGCCTGGACCAACGAACAGTTCGACCCCCGCCTCTCCTGGGACGATGTGAAATGGGTCAAGGAAAAATGGGGTGGCAAGCTCATCCTCAAGGGCATTCAGGACGTGGAAGACGCCGTGTTGGCCGCCCAAAGCGGAGCGGACGCGATTGTGGTGAGCAACCACGGCGGGCGCCAGCTGGACGGCGCACCCAGCAGCATCAGCGCACTGCCGGCCATCGTGGCGGCCGTGGGCGACAAGCTGGAAGTCTGGATGGATGGCGGCATCCGCAGCGGGCAGGACGTGCTGAAGGCTTGGGCACTGGGCGCCAAAGGCACCATGATCGGCCGCGCCATGGTGTATGGTCTGGGCGCCATGGGCGAAGCCGGGGTGACCAAGGCGCTACAAATCATCCACAAAGAGCTGGACGTAACCATGGCCTTCTGCGGCCACACCAACATCCAGAACGTGGACCGCAATATCCTGGTACCCGGCACCTTCTGAGCCGGCCCCTTTCGCCTCAGCGGTAACCCGCTGCAGCCATGATGTCGTTCACCCGGCGCACGATATCGCCCAGCGCCTTGTCCGCCGGTTTTGCGCCGGTCATGCCTTGGTACACCGCCGCCCCCAAGGGGCCGGTGTTGATGTCGTCCCACTCGGGAATGATGGGGCGCCAGTCAGGCTCCGAATAGCGGAGCTGCTCTTTGAGGGTGATGAACTCAGGGAACTGGCGCACCATGTCGGCATCCGCCAGGGTGGAGACCCGGCTCGGGCCTCCTCCGTGACGCACCACCGCCTTGTCTTGCGCCTTGGAAGTGAGCCACTGCAAAAGCAAAAAGGCCGCCTCACTCCGGGCCGAGTTACGCGCAATGGCCAGCCCCAATCCACCGGACTGCGAGGCATAGCGAGTGCCACGCGGATGCAGGGCATAACTTACTTTGCCTTCTACCTTGGATAAGGGGGAACTGCGCACCGCGCCGAACACGGCGGTGGAGTCTAGATACATCGCGCTCTCTCCCTGCAGAAAGCTCGCAAGCATGTCGTTGTAGGAAAACTGGGGAATTCCTTTGGGACCGGTTTCGGCAATGCGCCTGAGCAGCTCCAGCGCCTGCACGCCCTCTTTGCGGTGGAACAACGGGATCCACTGATCGTCAAAAAAACGGCCCCCCAGGGCATTGAAGTGCAGCAACCATGCGTGCACACAGTTGTGCCCGGATTGCCCGCGCGAGGTCAAAGCGCCCATGCCGGTCTTGTCGTGCAAGGGGCCCAGCAAGTCGGCCAACTCGACATAGGTGCGAGGCGGTGCAAAGCCATGTTTTTCGAACAGGTCGCGCCGGTAGGCCAGCACGGACGTCTCGGCACCGTAAGGCACGCCATACAACTTGGCGCCAGGGCCTGGCAAATAGCCCTTGGGCCCGCCTACCAGACCGATGTTTTGCACATAGCGCGGCACCAAATCGCCAAAAGCGTAGTCCGGGTCGGCTAATTGCCGGTTCGCGAAAAAGCCTTCCAGTGGTGCGATGAGTTTCTTTTTGACGTACTCACCCTTCCAGGTGACGATGTAAGTCACCAGATCCAGGCTACTTTGCGGCTTGGCCATCTCCGCCATTTGCACGTGCTTCATGCGCAAGATGTTGTCGCGCGCCACGTCCACCTTGATGCCCGTCTCTGCCGTGAACTGCGGCAGCAGCTTGAGCATGGCGTCAAAGTGCGGGTGATCGGGCACGCTGAAAGCCACCGTCTGCCCCTTGAATCGGGCATGGCGGTCCTGCGCGCGGCTGCTGGCGAGAGGTAGTGCGCTGCCGAACACGGCAAGTGCGCTACCGGCCAGAAGGCGGCGGCGGCTGGCGGCTTTGGAAATCAACGACGTTCCTGCTGTCCATTTATGCAGCGCTCTTTGGTTTTTGTGGCGCTGCTGATATCCCCGAATCCATGATATCTCAGCCACTGGGCAGGAGGCTTACGACTCCTCGGGCTTGATATCCTCGTGGACATGCAAGCTGAAAAGTCGCCCTCATCCGTCGTGCGCCGCATTGCGCACTTGGACATGGATGCGTTTTATGCGTCGGTGGAGTTGCTCCGCTACCCGCAGCTCAAGGGGCTGCCGGTGGTGATTGGTGGCGGGCGGCGGCATGCGGATGACGCGTTACTGGTCAAACACGCAGACACGCCGCTGCACAAAATTCCGGTCGCCGATTTCCCGCTCTTGGATGGCTACACCGGTCGCGGCGTCATCACCACCGCCACGTATGCCGCCCGGCAGTTCGGCGTGGGCTCGGCCATGGGGCTCATGAAAGCGGCCAAATTGTGTCCGCAAGCCATTCTGTTGCCGGTGGACTTTGCCCAGTACCGGCACTACTCGCAGCGCTTCAAAGCCATCATCACTGACATTGCCCCGGTCATGGAGAACCGCGGGGTGGATGAGGTGTACATCGACTTCACCCAGGTGCCTGGTGGGCAACGCCAAGGCGGCCGCGTGCTGGCGCGGCTGATCCAGAAGGCCATTTTTGATGACACGGGCCTCACCTGCTCGGTGGGCGTAGCGCCCAACAAACTGCTGGCCAAGATGGCCAGCGAGTTCAACAAGCCCAACGGCATTGCCATCGTCCATGAGAGCGACCTGGAACCCATGATCTGGCCCCTGGCCTGCCGCAAGATCAATGGCATAGGCCCCAAGGCCGACGAGAAACTCAAAAAGCACGGCATAGAAACCATTGGCCAGTTGGCCGCCAAAGAGCTGCAGTGGCTGATGGACACCTTTGGACCGCGCACCGGTGCCTGGCTGTTTGCTGCCGCCCACGGGCAGGACGACAGGCCGGTGGAAACCGAGAGTGAGCCGGTGAGCATGAGCCGCGAGACCACGTTTGACCGCGACCTGCACGCGGTGCGCGACAAGGCCGAGCTAGGCGCCATCTTTACCCGTCTGTGTGAACAGGTGGCGGACGACCTGCAGCGCAAGGGCTACCGCGGAAAAACCGTGGGAATCAAACTGCGGTTTGACGATTTCAAAAGCGTGACCCGAGACATCACGGTGGACTACTTCACGGCTGACGCAAAAGACATACGACGAATTGCGGGCCTGTGCCTCAAGCGCGCGCCATTACAAAAACGCCTACGCCTCCTGGGCGTCCGCGTAGGCGCACTGCTCAGTGAGGATGAAGCGTTGGAATTTATGAAAAACAAGCCGGTAGCGCACGTGGAATATGCGCGAGCAGCTACTAAAAACATAGCAAACGATCCGCTGACAGGTCAGCTCTTTTAACCCCGCCACTCCACCGCTGGCAAGGCACACAGTCCGGGCCTGGCAATCAAATATCCCTGAATCCGGTTGACACCCGCATGGCGCAGCCAGTTGAACTCCTCGACGGTCTCCACGCCCTCAGCCACCACGGCAATGCCAAGGCAATAACAAAACTCCACGATGGCCCGCACAATGGCTTGACGGGGCCCGCTTTCGTGCACGTTCTGGACTATGCAACGGTCAATCTTGAGTTTGTCGGGCTGAAAGTCCGCCAAGAGCGACAGACCTGCAAACCCGGCGCCAAAGTCATCAATGGCCACGCGCATACCTGCTGAGCGAACGCGTTTGACCGCGTCGGCAAACATGTCGGGGTCCGTTATCGCTTCTTCTTCGGTGACTTCCAGCACGATGCGATCCGGGGTGAAGCCGTGGCGTGCTGCCGCTTGCACCAGAAAGTCGACGGCATTGGCGTCCGCCAGCAACGATTGGGGTAGCAGATTGAGTGAAAGGCGGGCATCAGTACCCAGCTGCTGGGCGATGGAAAGCGCAGACACTTTGCTCATCAGGTCAAAACGGTGCAAGGCCTCGCCGGAGAAAGCCCCCAGCACGGAATGCGGCGACTCACCTGCCGGACCGCGGAGCAGTGCCTCGTAAGAGCTCACGCGCCGGGTCTGGAAATCCACGATAGGCTGGTACGCAAACAAAGGGCCCGAGGCGGGTAGCAATGCCCTGTACTCAGGGCTCAGATGGCGACCCGCAATGAACAACTCCGGGTCCTTGGCACTGCGCGAATGCGGAACAGAATCGGCGCCCGGCATCATCACGTGATGGTGCCAACGGCCTTGGGTAAACGCATCGAGTACGGTGCGCACTCGGTCTTCAGTCAGGTTTTGCAGCGCATGGCTGGCCAGCAGCTCACTCCAGGTGGAGAGCCCCACGATGCCCACCTCGGATTGCACACCCAGCTTGGGTGCCGCCAAGCCCATGCTCCATTTCGCAAACCGGCGCTGCGCGATCGGCTCGTGAATCAGCTTCACCATATTGCTGTGGCGGGTGTCTTTTTTGAGCCTTTGGAAGAGTGCGAGGATGACTGGATCTTCGCCTTCCATGACCTGCAAGAAGCAGCCCTGGTCATAAATCAGCAAGCCCGAAACATCGACCCGCGCGTTGTTGCGGGCTGCGGCCGAGGCAATAGCTTGCAGGGCCTCAGGGGTGAGGTCCTCATGGGCCTGGCTGGTATAGATCAGCTGGGACAGCATAGCGTTCTGCCTCTCATCAAAAGAGCATCTGAGGGCCATGCTAACTCAGCACCGCTCGCTTGACTAACTCGCCAAGCCTGACTTAATTGATTCCAGTCAAGAATCGATCAAACGCTTGATCAAGGTCAACCCGGCAAAAAAACAAGCGCGCATTCTCTGGGTTATTGCACATTGACTTCATCAACATCCCTGTTGCTAAATGCATTGGTGCAGAGGTCTTTGATAGTTACACCATCCAAAAAAAGGGGAAAGTCCATATGCGCGTGAATCTACCGATCAGCCAGCGGGAATACGACTACCCATCCGACCGGATGTTGGTGTCGATGACAGATACCAAGGGCGTCATTACCCATTGCAACCATGCATTTGTAGAGACCAGCGGTTTCAGCTACGAAGAGCTGATAGGCCAGAACCACAATCTGGTGCGGCACCCCGACATGCCACCTGCCGCCTACCGCGACATGTGGAACACCATAGGCCGAGGCCTGCCTTGGACAGCGCTGGTCAAAAACCGCCGCAAAGATGGCGACCACTATTGGGTGCAGGCCAATGTGACCCCGATTCTGGACAACGGCAAGCCCAAGGGCTACATGTCTGTCCGCATCAAGCCCAGCCGGCAAGAAATCCAGGAAGCAGAAGCGCTGTATGCCCAGATGCGTGCCGAAGAAAAATCCGGCAAAGCCACCATTTACCTGCGCAACGGCCGGGTCCGGTACCACGGCATCAAAGGCTGGGCCGGTGCGCTGGGGCGCTTATCGTTGACTGCACGGCTGGGCATCGCATTGGCGGGCATGGTGCTACTGGGAATGCTTCCGGACCTTTTGGGTCTGGAGGGTTCGGCCCTGTTCTGGACCCAATTGGGTGTGCTCTCTGTGGGCGCGCTGGGGGTGATGGCCTGGTTCCAACTCCGCTTCGGTGCTGCGATCAAGGCAGCTGAAGACTTTGCGAATGACATCTCAGGCTGCAACCTGACCACCAATGTTTCGGGCGCCTACCCGCCACCGCTGGGCGACATGATCCGGGCTTTGCGCCAGATTCAAATCAACCTGCGGGCCGTGGTCGGCGATGTGCGCGAGGAAATCGATTCGTTCAGCCGCTCTGCTGCGGAGATTGCCTCCGGCAGTATGGATTTGTCTGCACGCACCGAGTCCCAGGCCAGCAGCCTGGAGGAGACCGCTGCCTCCATGGAGGAACTCTCCAGCACCGTCAAACAAACGGCAGACACTGCAGCCCGTGTAGCGGACCAGAGCGCCCGCAGCTCCAAGGTGGCCACGGAGGGCGGAGAGGCCGTGCACCACGTGATTGGAGTGATGGAACGGATTGACCAGTCCTCCAGCAAGATGCGCGACATCATCAGTGTGATTGAAGGCATTGCGTTCCAGACCAACATCCTGGCGCTCAATGCCGCAGTGGAAGCTGCTCGCGCCGGTGAACAGGGCCGTGGTTTTGCCGTGGTGGCGTCCGAGGTGCGGGCTCTGGCCCAGCGCAGTGCGACCGCCGCCAAAGAAATCCGCGAACTCATCGCCCAATCTTCAGAGCAGATTTCTGAAGGTGCAACGCAGATGAAGAATGCCGGACGCACCATCGATGCGGTGGTTGCCAACGTGCAGGAAGTAGGCAACCTGATCCAGATGATTACCAGCGCCACCAAGGAGCAAGCCATCGGCATCGCCCAGGTGAACGAAGCAGTGACCCAACTGGACACGGTGACCCAACAAAACGCGGCCTTGGTGGAAGAGTCAGCCGCGTCTTCGGACGGTTTGAACAACAGTGCCTCATCGGTTGCGCGTGCGGTTCAGGTGTTCCAGCTACCATAGAAGCCTGATGACACCGCGCGCTGAACGCTTCACCGGACATGCCTGACAAGAACCTGCGCTCACTCCAATCACACGATCTGATCCAGTTGCTGGAAGGGGTGCCGGTTCCGCTGTTCGTCAAAGACACCCAGGGCCATGTCATCTATGTGAACCGGACCTGGCGCCAGTCCATGGCGCCCGCATTGGGCGGCTCACCGGCAGCCGCAGTGAGCGATGTGCTGAGCGCGGAGCAGCTCGCATCTTTTCACCAGCGGGATCTTGAGGCGTTCAGTGCCGGGACTACGGTCACCCACGAAGACGAGGTGAAGGGCAACGGGCAACAAAGCGCACGCCATACCCTGACCACGTTGGTTCCCCTTTTTGATGCAGAGGGACAACCCTCCCTGATCGTGGGCTCCACGGTCGACATCACCGAACAACGCCAACTACAGCAACAGAATGCGGCAGAGCGCGGCTTGTTGGAGATGCTGGCCTCTGATGTGCCCTTGCTGGACATCATGTCGGAGTTCATCCTGCGCTACGAAGCCGTATTCACCGGTGTGATGGGCTCGGTCCTGTTGATGGACGAAGAAGGCAAGCACCTCAAACACGGCGCAGCGCCCAGCCTACCCGCGGCGTACTGCCAGGCGATTGACGGAATCGCCATCGGTGCCAGTGTTGGCTCCTGTGGTACCGCGGCATTCACTGGCAAGGAAGTCCTTGTCTCGGATATTGCCAGTGATCCCTTGTGGGCACCCTTCAAGGAACTAGCCCTGAGCCATGGGCTGCGGGCCTGCTGGTCGGTGCCCATCCGGTCCACCAAGGGCAAGGTGATCGGTACCTTTGCCAACTATTACGGCGTAGCCCGCATTCCGTCTGACTCGGAACTCCAGTCGGCACGCCGAAGCGCCTACCTGCTCAGCCTGGCGATTGAAAACGATTTGAATGACCGGCAGATCCGGCAGGACCGCCAGGCCATTGAAGAAGCGGGGCTCTATCGCCAGGCCATCCTCGACAGCATGGTTGACGGCTTGGTCACACTGGATTTGAATGGTCGTATCCACACTTTCAACAATGCCGCCTGCCGAATGATGGGGCGCGACCCCGAGGCGCCCCGCCCCCAGACACTCAGCGAACTCTTGGGCACGCAGCTACCGCTCAATGCACAAGGACACCTCGAGTTGCTGAGCACGGTGGATGGCATTGAAGGCGCAAGCGCCGAGGTCAACGGACGGCATGCCAACGGGGCCATACGGCCCATCAGCGTGTCGGCCTCACGCATACCGCACACCGAACACGATACCTTTGTGGTGACGCTGCGGGACATTACCCAGCAGCGCCAGGACGAAGAAGAAATCCGCCGCCTCGCCTTCTACGACCCGCTCACCGGCTTGCCCAACCGGCGCCTGTTGATGGACCGAGTGCGCCAGGCCATGGTCAATAGTGCACGACTAGGTCAGCATGGCGCGCTGATGTTTCTGGACCTGGACCACTTCAAGCTGCTCAATGACACCCTGGGCCACGATGTGGGGGACGAACTTTTGCAGCAAGTGGCCTACCGCCTGCGCAACTGCGTTCGCGAAGGCGACAGCGTGGCGCGCCTGGGCGGCGATGAATTTGTGGTGCTGCTGGAAGGCTTGAGCGACAACCGCACCGACGCCGCCAACCAGGCCGAGGTGGTGGCCCACAAAATTCTGGACGCACTGGCCCTGCCCTACAGTCTGCGTGGCCACGGCTACAACAGCACCCCCAGTATCGGGATTGTGGTGTTCATGGAAGACCATGAAACCATGGACGACCTGCTCAAAAAAGCGGACGTCGCCATGTACCAGGCCAAGGCAGCAGGCCGCAACACCGCGCGCTTCTTCGACCCGGTCATGCAGGCTGCCGTTACTACCCACGCCGAGCTGGCCAAGGAAATCCGGCTGGGCTTGCAGCGGCACGAATTCGTGCTGCACTACCAGGTGCAAATCGATAGCCAGGGCCGCTGTACAGGCGCAGAGGCTCTGGTGCGTTGGAACCACCGGGTGCGCGGGCTGGTGTCGCCTGCCCACTTCATTCCGCTGGCCGAAGAGACCGGCATGATCCTGCCGCTGGGCGAATGGGTGATGGAGTCCGCTTGCCAGCAATTGGTGGAATGGAGCCGCAACCCCATGACCGCCCACTGGACCCTCGCTGTCAACGTAAGTGCCTCGCAGCTGGCGCAACCCGAATTCGTGGCCAGCGTACGCGAGGCGCTGCAACGCTCCGGTGCGCCGGCCGGTCAGCTCAAGCTGGAACTGACAGAGAGCATGTTGGTGGACGATGTGGAAGACATCATCGTCAAGATGATGGCGATCAAGGAGCTGGGGGTGAGCTTCTCGCTCGATGACTTCGGCACAGGCTATTCGTCCCTTTCGTACCTCAAGCGTCTGCCCCTGTCGCAACTCAAGATCGACCAGTCCTTTGTGCGCGACGTACTGACTGACCCTAGCGATGCGGTGATCGCTCGCACGGTGGTCGCACTGGGCCACAGCCTGGGACTGACGGTGATTGCGGAAGGCGTGGAAACCGCCGAACAACGCGATGCCCTGGCCGCCATGCAATGTGATGCCTTCCAAGGCTATTACTTCGGGCGCCCGGCGCCCGCTGATGCACTGATCTTGTCCGCTGGGACCCAAAATCTGAATCTGTGAAGGTTTTCACATAAAACTTTGCTCCTTGGCGTTAGGATGAAACCTGCAGATCAGCAGGAGGCGTACTGTGGAGAAAAAACTAAGCCCCCGCACGTTGTTGGCTTGGATGTTGGTACTCTGGACTTGCCTTGCGCAGGCTTGGGCTCAGGCCGCGCCACCAGCACCCGCGGGTGGACAACGCTTGCGCATCGTGGGCGGCTTGGCGGGCATACACCAGTACGTGCGCAATGAGGAGCCCTTCTGGACCCAAGAGCTGTCCCGTCTGACCGCAGGCAAATACAGCGCAGAGATAGCTCCTTTTGACCGGTCCGGCGTTCCTGGTGAAGAAATGCTTCGCTTGATGGAACTCGGCGTCGTGCCCTTCGGCACTGCGCTCATGAACCTTTCCTCCGCCCAAAATCCCATGCTGGGTGCCATCGACCTCGCAGGCCTGAACCCCGACATCGCCAGCCTGCGCCGCAATCTCGCCGCGTACCGCCCCTATTTGCAAAAAATGTTGCGTGAAAAACATGGAGTGGAACTGCTGGCGGTGTATATCTACCCGGCGCAAGTGCTGTTCTGCAAACGCCAATTCAGCAGCCTGCTGGATCTGGAAGGGCGGCGCATCCGTGTTTCCTCACCCACCCAATCCGACATGGTCGCTGCGTTGGGCGGAGTGCCCGTGCTGGTGGGATTCAGCCAGATCGTGGCGAATATGCAGTCCGGCAACACCGAGTGCGCTATCACCGGCACCATGTCCGGCTACACCATCGGCCTGCATGAAGTCACCGAGTATTACCACCCCATGCCCATCAGCTGGGGCTTGGCACTTTTCGGCGCCAATCTGAATGCTTGGAACGCACTGCCTGCGGACTTGCGCGCAGTTCTGGGGCGCGAAATACCCAAGCTGGAGGCCAACATATGGGCCGAAAGCGAACGTGAGACTGCCGAAGGACTTGCCTGCAACCGAGGCGATGCATCCTGCACAGGTACACGCAAAGGCAGCATGAAGGAAGTCGCTCCTTCCAAAAAAGATGCCCAAAGAATGCAAGAAATCCTGCGCACAGTGGTCATTCCACGCTGGATGCAACGGTGTAACCAGCGCTGCAAAGATATGTGGGACAACACCATCGGCAGCGTATGGTCCGCCGTGCCGCCCAGCACCGCCGCTCGCTGATGCCACAACGCTACTCCAAGGCCACTTTGTCCGCCGTCGTGGTGACGGTGGCCTTGATTTTGTCAGTAGCCGCCGCCACCACGCTGCTGGCCAGAAACCTTTACACCGGTGCCATCACGGATGGCAAATCGCAAGCAGACCGCTTTGTCACGGGGGCACAAGCTGCGGTCAACCGCAGCTTGCTGGGGGTCGATGTGCTGCTGGCCAGCCTGAGTAGCCTGCTCAATCTGGACAGCATGCAGGCCGACTGGCTGGAGGGTCCGCTGGCCGGCAAATTGATTCAGGGTGCCACCCGGCAAAACCTGCTGGTGCGCAATGTCTGGCTCATGGACGCACAAGGCACGGTCGTCGCCAGCTCCGAAAGCCAGGGTGCGGAGACCAACCCTGAGACACCACCGAGCTTTGTGAGTGAGGCCATCAACGTGCCGGTGTCCACCCTCATCATCAGCCAGCCGGTGATCAGCCCGCGCAGTGCGGAGCAGGTCTTGTTTTTCGGGCGGCACCTGAAACTAGCCGATGGCAGCAAGCTACTTGCAGTGGCGGAGGTACCGGTCAACCTGATCACCACCATCCTCGTGCAAGGGGCCGACATCAGCCAGCTGGAAGCCACCCTGGAACGGGGGAACGGGCAACTTCTGGCCAGCATGCCGGCACAGGACGCGCTGAACGGCGTCATCCTCAACCCGGCTTTGGGGAGCAACGCCAGTGTGAACGCCCGGGAAATGCAGTCGCGCATCCAGCAGCGCCCTGCCCTGGTGGCCTCACGGCCCATGCTCTATAACGATCTGCTGATCACGGCCAGCATTCCCATGGAAACCGTAATGGCAGATTGGCGCTTCCAGGTGCGACTGATCGGTCTGGTGGGACTGGCCTTCAGCCTGTTCCTGGCCGGGGCAGGCTTTGCCGCGGTGCGCTATCTGCAAAGCATGGGCCGCGCCCAGCGCTCCATCAGCGACGCCAAGGCCACGACCGACCGCGCCCTTGAATCCATGGAGAGCGGCTTTCTGCTGCTGGATGCCCAGCGCAAAGTCGTGACCTGGAACCGCCGCTACCTGGAGATGTACCCCTGGCAGGCGGGTGAGATCAAGGCGGGCGCTTCCTTCGAGAAGATGCTTATGGTCACGGCACTGGAAACCCTGGGCGATGTACCCGAGGAGGCCAGAGTGCAGTGGGTGGCCAACCGCATGTCGCTCATGTCGCAAGGGGTGCACAGCCACGAGCGCGAGTTTCCCAATGGCCGCATCATCGAAATCACGGAGCGTGGCACGCCGGATGGCGGCGTGGTCATCGTCTACCAGGACGTGACCCGCCTGCGCCGTGCCAGCGCCGAGATCGAGCAACTGGCTTTCTTTGACCCCCTCACCGGCTTGCCCAACCGTCGGCTGCTGACCGACCGGCTGCAACAGGCGCTGGTGGCCACCGTGCGCAGTGGCCGGCATGGCGCCCTGTTGTTCATGGACCTGGACCACTTCAAAACGCTGAACGACACCCTGGGGCACGATGTGGGGGACCTGCTGTTGCAGCAAGTGGCGCAGCGCGTGAAAGGCTGCGTGCGCGAAGCAGACACGGTGGCGCGGCTGGGCGGTGACGAATTTGTGGTCATGCTCTTGGACCTGAGCCCGGACGCCGCGGAGGCCGCGCGCCAGACCCGACTGGTGGGCGACAACGTGCTGCGATCCATCAACGAGCCCTACACGCTCAAAGGCAAACACTACCGCAGCTCTTGCAGTCTGGGTGCAGCCATGTTCGGCGATAGCCAACAGAATGCGGCTGAGCTGCTCAAACAAGCGGACATTGCGATGTACCAGGTGAAAAACACCGGGCGCAATGCGCTGTGCTTCTTTGACCCTGGCATGCTGGCCATCATCGAGGCACGCGCCAACCTTGAAAACGATCTGCGCCGCGGCATCAGTGAATCCCAGTTTGAGCTGTACTACCAGTTGCAGGTCACGGACAACGGTACACCGGTAGGCGCCGAGGCCTTGATCCGCTGGCACCACCCGTTGCGCGGCATGGTGATGCCGGCAGAGTTCATCAGTCTGGCGGAAGAGACCAACCTGATTCTGCCTATGGGCCAGTGGGTGCTGGAGCAGGCATGCAAACAGTTGGCCGAGTGGCAATCTACCCCGGAGACAGCGGATTTGCAGCTGTCGGTGAATGTGAGTGCCCGCCAATTCCGGCAAGCCGAGTTTGTGGAGCATGTACGTGGCACGCTGCGCGCCAGCGGTGCCCGGGCCAGCCTGCTCAAACTGGAGCTGACTGAGAGTCTGGTGCTGGATAACGTGGATGACACTGTAGAAAAAATGCACGCGCTCAAGTCACTGGGTGTTCGCTTCTCCATGGACGATTTCGGCACCGGCCATTCGTCGCTGGCCTACCTCACGCGCCTGCCGCTGGACCAACTGAAGATCGACCAATCCTTTGTGCACAACATCGGACTGCAGGCTACCGACTCGATGATCATCCAGACCATCATCGGCATGGGGAACAACCTGGGATTGGAAGTGCTGGCCGAGGGCGTGGAAACCGAAGCCCAACGCGCCTTCCTGGCCGCGCACGGCTGCCACTTGTGCCAGGGCTACCTGTTCGGGCGCCCCCAGCCGGTAGATGCCTTCAATCGCGGGCTGATGAGTGAAGAAATAGCTGCCTAGCGCTCAGCCATTTTGCGCGAGCAGCTACTAATTCCATAGCATCGCTTGCCACCGGCTCTCTGCAATACGGTCACTGGCGCGCGGTGCGGGTGTTGGCTGGCAGCGCCTGTGGGTGGCTGGTGCGGAAAGGGTTGATGTCCAGCCCGCCGCGGCGTGTGTAGCGTGCATATACGGTGAGCTTGGTGGGGTGGCAGCGGCTCCAGATGTCCATGAAGATGCGCTCTACGCACTGCTCATGGAACTCATTGTGGTTGCGGTAGCTGATCAGGTACTGCAGCAGGCCTTCCTGATTGATCTGCGCGCCGGTGTAGCTGATCTGCACGCTGCCCCAGTCCGGCTGGCCGGTCACCAGGCAATTGCTCTTGAGCAGGTTGCTCACCAGCACTTCACTCACCACACCCTCCTCGGCCGGAGCGGTACTCAGCAGTTCCGGCGCGGGTTGGTAGCGGGTGCACTCCACATCCAAGCGGTCCAGGTTCAGGCCGTCGAGCTCATACACCGGCTCGCGATCAAACTGGTCGGCCGCTATCAGGCGCACCCCCACGGACTGCACGGGCCCGCCACGCCAAGCAGCTTCAGCAATGTCGGTGCGCAGCCGCTGCAGAACGTCGGAAGCATCAGCAAACTGCGTGTTGTTGAAGCTGTTGAGGTAAAGCTTGAAGGACTTGCTCTCGATGATGTTGGGCGACTCGGCGGGAATGGTGAAGTGCACCAACGCCACCTGTGGCTTGCCGCGGGTGTTGAGCCAGCTCAGCTCAAACGCGGTCCACATATCGGCGCCGAAAAACGGGGCCGCACCGGTGATGCCGATCTCGGCACGCTTGCCTGAGCGGGGAATGGGGAACAAGAGCGAGGCGTCGTACTGGTCAACATATGCCGACGATTTGCCGAGTTGGGATTGTTCAGGGGTGTTCATGCGATGTTCTCAAGCTGCGGGGTGGGCCGCTATGTGGGACAAGAGCGCGGCCAGAATGCGACGTACCGGTTCCGGGGGCAGATCGTGCCCCATGCCTTCAAGGGTCACCAGCTTAGCACCGGGTATGCGGCGGGCCGTGTCCTGGCCGCAGGCCAAGGGCACCAAGGGGTCGGCCGTGCCGTGCACCACCAGGGTGGGCGCGGTGATGCGCCCTAGCAGTGAAGAGCGCGCATGGTCGGACACCACGGCCACCATCTGGCGCAAGGTACCGACCGGGTAAAAAGCCCGTTCCACCCCACGGGTGATGCGTGCTCGCAAATCAGATTCCGGCAATGGGAAGGCCGGGCTACCGATGGCGCGGAACAGGCCCACCGAATGCTCGATCACCGCAGCCTTGCTGCTGCCCGTAGGCCGGCTCAGCATGGCGCGCAGCACCTCGGGGGCGGGGCCCGGCAGACCCTTGGCACCACTGCTGCTCATGATGCTGGTCAGGCTCAGAACCCGCTGCGGTACAGCCAGTGCCACGCGCTGCGCGATCATGCCGCCCATGCTCACGCCCACCACATGCGCTTGGCGCACACCCAAAGCGTCCAGCACGCCGATAGCGTCTGCAGCCATATCGCTCAAGGAGTAAGGGGCTGCAGGCGTAAAGCCCAGCTTGTACTGCAGGCTGGCCCACATCAGGTTGGGCTTTCCCGCAGCATCCATACGAGTGCTTAAGCCCACATCTCGATTGTCAAAACGGATGACGCGGTAGCCCGCATCCTCCAGCCCCTGCACCATGTCGGGCGGCCAGGCGATCAGTTGCAAACCCAGCCCCATGATGAGCAGAACCGCCGGCTTGGCCGCGAACGACGCGTCCTGCGTGGCGCTGTCTTCGACTTCAATCTCGATACCGTTTGCTCTTATTTTCATAGCATCTCGCGCAATATCAACGGGCGCTCAGGCCTGTTTTCTTCTAAATACCAGTCGCTCGGGCGTGGACTCTTGCGCAGCAAAGGCGTAGCCGTCCACATCAAAGCCCCTGAGCTGCTCGGGCGTACTCAGGCGGTGCTCAATGGCATAGCGGGCCATCAGGCCGCGCGCCTTTTTGGCAAAGAAGCTGATGATCTTGTAGTTCCCGTCCTTGTATTCCTGGAACACGCACTCCACCACCCGACCCTTCAGGGCCTTGAGGTCCACGGCCTTGAAGTATTCGTTCGAGGCCAGATTCACCACCACGGGTGTGGTGTCGACTTTCAAGCGTTTGTTCAGGTAGTCCGAAAGCTGGCTGCCCCAATACTGGTAGAGGTTGCTGCCGTGCGGGCCCTTCAGGCCGGTGCCCATTTCCAAGCGGTAGGGCTGCATCAGGTCCAGCGGACGCAGTACGCCGTAGAGGCCGCTGAGGATGCACACGTGCTCTTGCGCCCAGGCCAAGTCCTCAGCGCCCAATGTCTTGGCGTCGAGACCGTCATACACATCGCCGTTGAAGGCCAGCACGGCCTGGCGGGCGTTTTTCTCAGTGGCTTTGGGCGACCAGGCCGCGTAACGCGCTACGTTCAGAGCAGAGAGCTTGTCGGACAGGTCCATGAGACCGGCAATGTCCTGCGGCGAATACGCACGCAGCAAGCTGATCAATTCCTTGGACTTTTTGACGAATAGGGGCGCAGTGTGGGCCTGACCATTCAGAGGGGTGTCGTAGTCCAGCGATTTGGCGGGGGAAAGCAAAAACAACATGGCAATTTAGGGCTGCGCGAGGCGAGCCGGCCAGTTTATCGCTAAGGCTTATGTCGCACAGATCGCAGGCGTGAAGGCCCGCGCAAGCGTCACGGTTTGTTCATATGCGCGGCTTAGTCTCGGCGCCTTCTTCAACCGGGAACCTTGACCACCATGAACGCTTTCTCCCCCACCCGCCTCGCAACCGCGCTTGCACTGGCTGTGACCGCCTTCAGCGCCTCCGCCCAAACGGAAGTCACGGCCGTGCTGGCCGGCCACGCCGCCCTGCCCGCCTCCACCACGGTCGAAGCCCCCAAGTCCGCCGGCCCGTTCTTTGAGACAGCCGGCAAGTTCAACGCTGCCAACCGCCAGCGCACCGAGGCACTGGGCAGCATTGACGGCATCAGCTTTGTGGGCGACCCCAAGTACCCACGCAAGTCCGGTGGCAGCTTGCCCATCAAGGGCCAATCCGTTCAAGGGTTCTCCGGCATCGTGTCGCTGGGCAACAGCGAATTCCTGGTGCTGACCGACAACGGCTTCGGCAGCAAGCTCAACTCGCAGGACGCGCTGCTGATGGTGCACCACGCCAAGGCTGACTGGGCCAAGGGCGAAGTCACCCGCCTCAAGACCACTTTCCTCCAAGACCCGGACCGCAAAGTGCCCTTTGCCATCCAGAACGAAGCCACCGCAGAGCGCTTCCTGACCGGTATCGACTTCGACCCTGAATCCATCCAGATCGTGGGTGACGAATGGTGGATCGGTGACGAGTTCGGCCCCTATGTGCTGCGCGTGACCCCCCAAGGCAAGGTGCTGGGTGTGATCGAAACCGTGGTGGGCGGCAAGGCTTACCGCAGCCCCGACCACTACATGAACGGCCGCTTGCCCAACTACCCCGGCGACGCCAGCTTTGAAGTCCGCCGTAGCGGCGGCTTTGAGCCCATGGCCAAGTCTTTGGACGGCAAGACCCTGTACCCCATGTTTGAGTGGCCTCTGTGGGACGCTGCCACCAAGGCCCAAGAAATGCACAAGGGCAAGCCCTACACCCGCATCTTGGAATTGGACGCCGCCAGCAAAGCCTACAGCACCCGCCAGTGGAAGTACGCGTTTGAAGAAGCCGGCAACATTGCCGCCGACTTCCAGATGCTGAGCGCCACGACGGGGCTGGTCATCGAACGCGACGACATGACCGAAGGCTCCGGCAATGTGTGCAAGGACGAGCCGCGCACCGACTGCTTCACCCGCCCTGCCAAGTTCAAGCGTGTCTACAAGATCGATTTTGCCCAGACCGACGCCGATGGTTTTGTGAAAAAGGTGGCATTTATTGACCTCACCAAAATCGCCAACCCCAACCGGCTGGCCAAGCGCGGCCCGAACGAGGAAACTTTTGTGCTGCCCCACCTCGGACCTGAAGGCCTGACCGTGGTGGACGCCAAGCACATCGTGGTGGTGAACGACAACAACTTCCCCTACTCCAGCGGCCGCACTCTGGGCAAGCCGGATGACAACGAGCTGACCCTGCTCAACATCCAGGCGCTGATCGACGCGAAGTAATTGGGTTTGCAGGCCGGTGCCGCCATGCACAATGGCGGCACCATGCCTCTTACTGTTTCGCCCCCCGTTTCTCTGGCGTTTTCTTCCCGGCCCCGCAATGCCGGGGCTTTGTTCCGCAGCCTGCTGGCGGGACGGCCGGCGCAGGCCCCATCGGATCAACTTTCCATCGCCATCCATGCCCACTGGCACGGTGCTCAAGCAGATGCCAGGCGACTGAAGCAGTACCGTGAAGTGTGTGGCCTCACGGATGCCGGATTTTTGCCCCCGCTGTACCTGCACGCCATGGCCATGCCCCTGCACATGGCGGTCATGAGTCACCTGCAGTTTCCCCTGCGCCTGCTGGGCCTGGTGCATCTGGCCAACAGCATGCAGTGCCTGCGCCCCATCGGCGACTTTGAGACCTTGGATATGGACTGCCAGCTCCATGGCATAGAGGCGACCGAACGCGGCCAGACCTTTACCTTGCATACCCGGCTGCAAACTGCGGGCGAGACGGTATGGACCGAGACCAGCACCTTTCTGGCCCCCCTGCCCCGTAGCGGAAAACGTCAGCCACCTGACGATCGGCCCGACTGGGGCAGCCCTGTGGCTCGCTGGGCGGTGGCGGGCAACGCCGGGCGCCGCTTTGCGGGCCCGTCCGGTGACTGGAACCCGATCCACGTGAGTGCTTTCACGGCACGCCTGTTCGGCTACCCACGGGCCATTGCACACGGCATGTTCAGCGCCGCCCGCTGCGTAGACTTGCTCTGCCGCGATCTGCCCGCTTGCGCGCCCCTGCAAATCGACCTGCGCTTCAAGCGCCCCCTGTTGATTCCTGGCGAAGTGGCCTTACATACCCGCCAAGAGGCGGAATGCACCCGCTTTGTGCTGAACGTGCTGCCGCAGGGCGAGCCGCATATCGAAGGCGCCTTGCGCAGGCTGTAAGCCCGCACAGCACCCGGCCCGGAAGCTGCCCGGCTCACCCATCACTGATTGCGAACGAGGAAACCACCATGAGCAACCCCGCAGATGCAGGCTCAGCCCTGACCCATTTCGACAACAAAGGCGATGCCCACATGGTCAATATCGCCGGCAAACCATTGACGCACCGCAAGGCTGTAGCGGGCGGGCGCATCCAGATGCAGCAGCACACGCTGGACCTGATCCAGAACGCACAGGCTGCCAAAGGAGATGTGCTGGGCGTTGCGCGGGTGGCCGGCATCATGGCCGCCAAGAAAACCAGCGACCTCATCCCCCTGTGCCACCCCATCATGCTCACTCGGGTGGCTATCGAATTTGAAGTGATTCACGCCACGGCCACCACCCCGCCCGCCATCCAGTGCCTGGCCATTGCCGAGACCACCGGCGGCACCGGCGTGGAAATGGAAGCGCTGACCGCCGTACAGGTCACCCTGCTGACCATTTACGACATGTGCAAGGCCGTGGACAAAGGCATGGTCATGACCGACGTGAAGCTGCTTGAAAAGCACGGCGGCAAGTCGGGCACCTACCTCGCCCCGCCCACCGTCTGACCGCGCTGCCAGCCGCTTAGTCCCCCGGCTGCGCGCCCTCGTAGCCCTCAATCAGGATCAGGTCGATCACCGACACGTCTTTGCGCAGGGCGATTGCGGCTTGGTATTCGGGGGAATGCCAGCAGTCCACTGCCGCCTGGTAGCTGGGGAATTCAATCACCACATTGCGGCTGCGGCTCTCACCCTCGGGATTCTCAAAGCGCCCGGCGCGCACCAGAAAGCGGGCGCCGTACTTTTTGAACGGTGCGGCATTCGCTGCCTGATACGCCTTGTACGCCTCGGGGTCGAACACCTCTACACGGCCTATCCAGTAACCCTTGGGCATGTTTGTCTCCTGTGGAATGCTGCGCAACAGTGTAGAAGATACCGCCCCCGGCTACCCCGTGCACGATTGCAAATGAAATATGCCCCTAGCGCTCGTTGAATATGCGCCAATAGCTATCAAAATCATAGCAAATACCGGGGTATAGCCCTGCACCGGTAAAATCGCCGCTCGCTCTTAGAAGAACCTCCATGTCTGACAACGCCAACACCCCCATTGCCGCCCCCACCGCCCCCGAACAACCGGGTCTGCAATCCCTCTCCAAGTCGTTTGAACCCGCTGCGCTGGAAGCGCACTGGGGCCCTGAGTGGGAAAAGCGCGGCTACGGCATCGCCGGCTTCCGCGGCACCAGCGCGCCGGATGCGGCTGCGGCTGCACAGGGCAAAAACTTCTCCATCCAGCTGCCACCACCCAACGTGACGGGCACGCTGCACATGGGCCACGCGTTCAACCAGACCATCATGGACAGCCTGACCCGCTACCACCGCATGGCCGGTTTCAACACCGCGTGGATTCCGGGCACCGACCACGCCGGCATTGCCACCCAGATCGTGGTGGAGCGCCAGCTGCAAGAGCAAAAAGTCAGCCGCCACGACCTGGGCCGTGAGGCTTTCACCAAAAAGGTCTGGGAGTGGAAAGAAAAGTCCGGCAACACCATCACCACCCAGATGCGCCGCATGGGCGACAGCGTGGACTGGAGCCGCGAGTACTTCACCATGGACCCCAAACTGTCGCAAACGGTCACCGAGACCTTTGTGCAGCTCTACGAACAGGGCCTGATCTACCGCGGCAAGCGCCTGGTGAATTGGGACCCGATTTTGATGAGTGCCGTGTCGGACCTGGAAGTGGAAAGCGAAGAGGAAGACGGCTCGCTCTGGCACATCCGCTATCCGCTAGCCGATGGCTCCGGTGACATCACTGTTGCCACCACCCGCCCCGAGACCATGCTGGGCGACGTGGCCGTGATGGTGCACCCCGAAGACGAGCGCTACACCGCGCTGATCGGCAAGCAGGTCACCTTACCCCTGTGCGGCCGTACCATCCCTGTGATTGCGGACGATTACGTGGACAAGGCCTTTGGTACCGGTGTGGTAAAGGTCACGCCCGCGCACGACCAGAACGACTATGCCGTGGGTCAACGCCACAAGCTGCCCATGATCTGCGTGCTGACCCTGGACGCGAAGATCAATGAAAACGCTCCCGCCGCCTACCAAGGCCTGGACCGTTTTGTGGCGCGCAAGAAGGTCGTTGCCGACCTCGAAGCCGGTGGTTTCCTCGTCGAAGTCAAGAAACACAAGCTCATGGTGCCGCGCTGTGCCCGCACCGGCCAGGTGATTGAGCCCATGCTGACCGACCAATGGTTTGTCGCTATGAACCAGGTCGGCAAAGGCGACGCCACCGGCAAGTCCATCGCCCAGAAAGCCATCGACGCGGTGCAGAGCGGCGAAGTGAAGTTTGTGCCCGAGAACTGGGTCAACACCTACAACCAGTGGATGAACAACATCCAGGACTGGTGTATCAGCCGCCAACTGTGGTGGGGCCACCAGATTCCGGCTTGGTATGACGAGGACGGCAACGTGATCGTGGCCCGCAACGAAGCAGAAGCGCAAGCCAAGGCACCGGGCAAAACACTGCGCCGCGATGAAGACGTACTCGACACCTGGTACTCCAGCGCCCTGGTGCCCTTCAGCACTATGGGCTGGGGCAACGAAGGCGCCGGCACCGGTGCCACCGACGACTACAACCTCTACCTGCCCAGTAGCACACTGGTGACCGGCTACGACATCATTTTCTTCTGGGTTGCCCGGATGATCATGATGACCACGCACTTCACCGGTCGCGTGCCATTCAAGCACGTGTACATCCACGGCTTGGTCCGCGACGCCCAGGGCAAGAAGATGAGCAAGTCCGAAGGCAACGTGCTCGACCCCGTGGACTTGATCGACGGCATTGCCTTGGCTCCGCTGCTGGACAAGCGCACCACCGGCCTGCGCAAACCCGAGACTGCGCCTGCGGTGCGCAAAAACACCGAGAAAGAATTCCCCGAAGGTATTCCCGCCTACGGTGCCGACGCCCTGCGCTTCACCTTTGCAGCACTTGCTTCTCTGGGACGCAGCATCAACTTCGACAGCAAGCGCTGCGAGGGCTACCGCAACTTCTGCAACAAGCTGTGGAACGCCACCCGCTTTGTGCTGATGAACTGCGAAGGCCAAGACTGCGGCCTGATGGAGCACACCAAGGAACAGTGCGCACCTGGAGGCGTTGCCCACGGCTACCTGGAGTTCAGCCAAAGCGACCGCTGGATCGTGTCGCTTTTGCAAAAGACCGAGGCTGACGTGGCCCAAGGCTTTGCCGACTACCGCCTGGACAACGTCGCCAACACGATTTACGACTTTGTGTGGAACGAGTTCTGCGACTGGTACCTGGAAATCGCCAAGGTACAGATCAACACCGGCACTGACGCGCAAAAACGCGCCACCCGCCGCACCCTGATCCGCACCCTGGAGACCATCCTGCGCCTGGCACACCCCATCACGCCCTTCATCACCGAAGAGCTGTGGCAGAAGGTGGCGCCCGTCGCGGGCCGTAGCGGTCCCTCGATCTCGATTGCGGCCTACCCTGTCAGCCAGCCCGAGCGCATTGACGAAGCTGCGATTGCGCACGTCGCCAAGCTCAAGCAATTGGTGGACGCATGCCGCAACCTGCGCGGCGAGATGAACGTATCGCCCGCGACCCGCCTGCCTTTGTATGTGGTGGCCCAGACAGAGGCCGAGGGTGCCTTCCTGCAATCGTCTGCCGCCGTGCTGCAGGCATTGGCCAAGCTGAGCGAAGTCAAGCTGTTCGACAACGAAGCTGCATGGCAAGCCGCGGCTCAGTCTGCCCCTGTAGCGGTGGTGGGCGAAGCCCGCGTGTGCCTGTTTGTGGAAGTGGACGTGGCGGCCGAAAAGCTGCGCTTGGGCAAGGAGGTGACTCGCTTGGAAGAGCAGATTGCCAAAGCCAGCACCAAGCTCAACAACGAGGCTTTTGTCGCCAAGGCGCCTGCTGCCGTGCTGGAGCAGGAACGTAAGCGCGTGGCCGACTTCGCCGCCACCTTGACCAAGGTGCAAGAGCAATTGGCTCGTTTGGTGTGATAGCAAGTTTGCCGGTACGCCGGCGGACAACAAAAAAGCCGGCTTCAAGCCGGCTTTTTTGTTAGCGCGCTGATCGCAATGTCAGCGTCGACGCAGCACGTGGATGAACATGGTGCCTACGGTTTGCTGGTCCACGAGCTCATGCCCGGTCTGCTTGGTGAAAGCCTGGAAATCGCGCAATGAACCGGGGTCGGTAGCCACCACCTTGAGGGTCTGTCCGCTGTGCAACTCGGCCAGCGCCTTCTTGGCTTTCAGGATAGGGAGCGGGCAATTCAAACCGCTGGTGTCAATTTCTTTGTCGAAGTTCATGCAGGCTGCTTTCTGGCGTTGGAACTGATTTTAGTCGGCCCGTTGCTCGATGTCTTTGCGCCACACCGGATCAATGAACTCCGGCTCATGGCCGCGAGACCGCAAAAATTCTGCAAGTGCATAGCCGGTGCCGGCAGGCCAGCATTTCACGGCCTGCAGGTCATAGAGACGGTAATCCACCAGTTCGGGGCTGAGCTTCACCTCCCCGTCGCACACTGCGTGGTAGGCAATGATGACCTGGTTCATGCGCTGGAAGTCATACACCCCCAAGAGCTTGAGGGCACTGGTGTGGAGGTTGGTCTCTTCCGCGATCTCCCGCGCAATGCCCTCCTCAGGCGTTTCGCCGGCTTCCATGAAGCCGGTGATCAACGCGTACATTTTGCCGGGCCAAGCCGCATTGCGGGCCAGCAGCACCTGCCCGCGGTACTCAATCACGGCCGCCAGCACGGGCGTGGGGTTGTTCCAATGGGTGAAGTCGCATGAAGGGCACCGCAGGCGTGTTTTGTCACCTCCGTCTTCGGCCAGGGTGATCTCAGCCAATGGTGTAGCGCATTGCGGGCAAAACTTGAAAACTGCTGACATGGAAGCCTTTGCTATTATTTCAGGAGCTGCCCGCGCAATATCCACGAGCGCCAATGACTGATTTACCTTCAGTATCAGGCGGGAAAAACGCCGGTAGACAAGTAACGGTCGCCGCGGTCGCAGACGATGAAAACGATCACCGCATCACGCTCGCGCTTGGCGACTTCCTGTGCCACCCAGCATGCACCGGCGGCAGAGATGCCACCGAAAATGCCCTCTTCGCGGGCCATGCGGCGGCACATGTCTTCGGCGTCGCCCTGGCTCACATAAATCAGCTCGTCAACGTTGGACGGATCATAGATTTTGGGCAAGTATTCCTGTGGCCACTTGCGAATGCCGGGAATGCGCGAGCCCTCGGAGGGCTGCGCGCCGATGATGCGAATGGCAGGGTTCTTCTCTTTCAGGAAGCGGGAAACACCTGTGATGGTTCCTGTGGTGCCCATGGCGCTCACGAAGTGGGTAATGCGCCCGCCGGTTTGTTCCCAGATCTCAGGGCCGGTCGTTTCGTAATGGATGCGCGGGTTGTCGCCATTGGCGAATTGGTCCAGCACCCGACCTTTGCCCTCACGTTGCATCTGTTCTGCGAGGTCACGCGCGTATTCCATGCCGCCGCTCTTGGGCGTGAGAATGAGCTCAGCACCGAAGGCCTTCATGGTCTGCGCGCGCTCGATGGACAGGTCCTCGGGCATGATCAAAATCATGCGGTAGCCCTTGACCGCAGCAGCCATGGCCAGCGCAATGCCAGTGTTGCCTGAGGTGGCCTCAATAAGCGTGTCACCGGGCTGAATGTCGCCGCGTTCCTGAGCGCGCTGAATCATGGAGAGTGCGGGGCGGTCTTTCACCGAACCCGCAGGGTTGTTGCCTTCAAGCTTGCCCAGCAACACATTGTTGCGGGCGAGGTTGTCGGTAGCCTGAATGCGTTGCAGGGCTACCAAAGGTGTTTTTCCGATTGCTTCTTCAATAGTTGGATATTTCATGCCATAAATGTGCCATAATTCGAGCTTCACGAAATACCTGCCCAGGTGGTGAAATTGGTAGACTCAGGGGACTCAAAATCCCCCGCCGCAAGGCGTGCCGGTTCGAGTCCGGCCCTGGGCACCAGATTAAAGCCGAATGTTCTTGCAACATTCGGCTTTTTCTTTGTCGGCTGGTCCACTTGCAATGTCCTGATCCGGCGTATGCCCGAAATGGCTTGCATCACAATCTGCTTTTTGTGTACGTCCCACACACCATGTCAATGCACTCCACAGAAGATCGCACACCTGCCCTGTTCTGGAAACTGGTGGCGGCTTCGATTTTGGTGGCACTGATACCCACCCTCTGGCCGGCGCTGGATCTTCGCGCGGCGGCTCTTTTTGCCGGCGCCACACCCAGCATTGATTCAGTCAACTGGTGGTGGGTGGAATGGATCAACGCATGGATGCCTGCCGCATTCCGGACCATGTTAGCCATTTGCGCAATCGCATGGCTCTTCTCGCACTTTGCGCAGCGATGGAAGGCGTGGCGCTTGCCGCTGGCTTTTGTGGTTTGCGCCGGCATTGCCGGACCGGGTGCGGTGGTTAATTGGGGTTTCAAAGAGCACTGGCAACGGGCACGCCCCTACCAGGTCGAAAATTTTGGCGGCACCCAGCAGTTCACCCGAGCCGCGGTGATGACAGACCAGTGCGACAACAACTGCTCTTTTGTCAGCGGGCACGTGGCCTGCGGCTTCTTCTTCAGCAGCCTGATGTTGATCCATGCGCGCAGGCGCAAGGTGTGGTTGGTGGTGGGAACTGTTTCCGGACTTGCCATCGGTTTCTCCCGCATGTCAGCGGTCGCCCATTGGTTGAGCGATGTGCTGTGGGCCTACCCGATCACGCTGATGAGCAGCTGGCTTGTCTGGCAGCTGCTACTGAAGCTCTACGGGCTGAAGGGCACAGACACCAATCCAGCAGCCACATCCGGGTAACGCAATCGCAACCGAAGCTCAGTCTTCATGCGCCGGTTGTCGATTCGGCGTGACTCACTCATAAAGCTCAACAACATCACAGGCAGCTGCTTTTGGGCACTGTCTCGTGCCACTCGGGGCGGGCGTGGCAAACCGTACAAGTCTGCCACCATGTCGAAGTAATCCCCCATCTTCAGTTGGGTGTCGTCGCTCACGTTGTAGATTCGCTGGGGAGCGCCAGCCCATAGCGCCCGCATGCAAGCACGGGCCAGATCATCCGCATGAATGTGGTTGGTGTACACGTCATCCTTCGGCTGGAGCACAGGTGTACCTTTTTGCAGCCGGGTACGCGGCGTCCCACCTTCCCGGTCCGGCGCGTAGATGCCCGGAATACGCAGCACCGCAATGGGTGTACCCGTTGCCTTGCCCCATGTCCGCAACACAGCTTCCGCATGCACACGGCGCTGCGCACGAGGGGTTTGCGGGGATACAGCGCGCGTCTCTGTGACCCATTCACCGGAGCAATCACCATAGACCCCGGTCGTCGAACCATAGACCGCGGAGTGCAAGGGAGTGCGCAATCGAAGTACCCGCGTCAAGGCTGCGGCGCGCGGATCGGTCCATCCTTCCGTGGGCGGCGGTGCCAGGTACATCAAACGGCTGCCCAAGCCTGCAAATCTTCTCAGGCTGGACGCCTTATCCAGATTGCCCAGCAAAGGCATCACACCGGCTTTACGGAGCTCAGTAATGCGTTCTTCGCTGGACGTGAGCGCCATCCAACGAATGTGCGAACCGGACTGTCGAATGGCGCGCATCGCCACATCGCCGCAACCGACCACCAGCACACGCTGACGTCTGAACCGCGCCGGGAGCGCACCGAGGGGGGATTGGTTTGAAGGCAAAATCGAGGGTTGTTGACAAAGCAGCCACCTAGGATACCGAAGATGAGCGAGACCGCATCCGCCACCATGACTTTTTCTGTTGCCGTGCAGCCCAGCGGACGCACCTTCAGCACACACAGCGACGAAACGCTGCTGGCTGCAGGCATACGCCAAGGGGTAGGCCTGCCCTATGGTTGCAAAGACGGCGCATGTGGCTCCTGCAAGTGCAGGATGCTGTCCGGAAGCGTGGTGCACGGCGCCCATCAAGCCAAGGCACTGAGCCCCGAGGAAGAAGCGCAAGGACTGGTGTTGACCTGCTGCGCGACCGCTACCTCCGATGTGGTGCTGGAATCCAGACAGGTGTCAGCAGAAGGTGCTTTGCCGATCAAAAAGATGCCTACCCGTGTGACGACCCTCCAAAAGGTGTCTGACGACGTCATGGTGCTGCAACTTCAACTGCCAGCGAACGACACGTTTTTGTATCGCGCCGGTCAGTACATTGAATTCTTGCTCCGCGATGGCGCGCGCCGCAGTTACTCCATGGCCAACGCGCCGCAGGGCAACGGTGTGGAACTGCACATTCGCCATATGCCAGGTGGCAAATTCACCGACCACGTATTCGGCGCCATGAAGGAAAAAGAAATTCTGCGGGTGGAGGGGCCTCATGGGTCTTTCTTCCTGCGGGAGGACTCCGACAAACCCATGATCCTGCTGGCCTCCGGCACGGGCTTTGCGCCCATCAAGGCGCTGCTGGAGCACATGCTCGCGCAAGGCATTGCGCGCAACACCACCCTCTACTGGGGCGGCCGCCGTCCACAAGACCTTTACATGGACGCTTGGGTAAAAGACTTCCAAATACAGATGCCTACCTTGGCCTACGTTCCGGTCCTGTCCGATGCCCTACCGGAAGACGCGTGGGCCGGCCGTACAGGATTTGTACATCGTGCAGTGTTGGCGGACCACACCGATTTGAGCGGGTATCAGGTGTATGCGTGCGGCGCGCCCGTGGTGGTGGAGTCTGCTCGGCGCGACTATGTTTCGCTAGGCGGTTTACCTGAAGAAGAGTTTTTCGCGGACGCCTTTACCTCTGAGGCTGACAAAGCCCAAGCCTAAAAACAAAAAGCCGCTGTGATTTACAGCGGCTTGTTGAAGATAGGGGCTTGTTAACCCTTGCGATCCCGCTTGCCGTCGTGGTTCAAGTCAACCTGACGGTCATGCTTTTGCAAATAGATGGCCTTGCTTTCGGCACGCTGCATCGCGGTGATGTGCTTGCGCTCATGGCGCGTCACCTTGCCGTCGGCTTCTGCGTGATCCTCTGCTTTGTCGATGCGGGCTTCGCCCCGGTTGAGCCGGCGGGCTTCACGGGCAGTCAAGGCACCGGACGTTGTGCCTTGCGCAATACGCTTTTCCTGATTCACTTCACGCTTGTCGATGCCCGGTGTAGCAAATGGATCTTTAGGTGCAGGTGCGTTTTGAGCAAACGTCACACCCGCCGACAGCAAAACGGCAGTAGCAATCAAAGCACGGTATTTCATGCGAAGCTCCTTTTAAAAGTGGCATGGAACATTTCCATGCACTTTCAACGGAGAGCCAGCAAAAGACTCCGACATCCGGAATGCAAAGCTGTGTAACAGCCTGTATCCGGACGTCGGCGGTGTCGCTTATTCGCCCAAGTAGGCTGCCCGCACCTTGGGGTCGGTCAGCATGTCGGCAGCATTGCCGGTCATGGTGACCACGCCGGACTCCATCACATAGCCACGGTTGGCGATAGACAGGGCACGGCTGGCGTTTTGCTCCACCAACAATACGGTTACGCCTTGGGCGTAAACGTCTTTCACCACTTCAAAAATCTTGTCCACCATGATGGGAGACAGACCCATGGAAGGCTCATCGAGCAACAGGACCTTCGGGCGACTCATCAGTGCACGGCCCATAGCCAGCATCTGCTGCTCACCACCGGACATGGTGCCCGCCAATTGGTCCTTGCGTTCGCGCAGTCGGGGGAAGATGGTGAACATTTTTTCAATGTCCCCCAAGATGCCTTCCTTGTCGTTGCGGATGTAAGCACCCATTTGCAGGTTCTCGGTGATGGTCATGCGGGTGAACACACCGCGACCTTCCGGCACCATGGCCAGGCCTTGTTTCACCAAGTCCCAAGGGCCTTGACCCTTGATGCTTTTCCCGAGGTATTCGATATCACCTGCGTTGATAGGCAAGGTACCCGTGATGGCTTTCATGGTGGTGGTCTTGCCGGCACCGTTGGAGCCGATCAGGGAGACCAATTCACCCTCGTGCACTTCGAAATCCACACCTTTGACGGCCTGAATGCCGCCATATGCCACTTTCAGGCCTTTTACTTTGAGCAGAGTCTGGGTAGTCATTTGTCAATCCTTAGTGGCCGCTCGTGCCCAAGTAGGCCTCAATCACTTTTTCGTTCTTCTGCACGTCCGCAGGTGTGCCCTCGGCGATTTGCTTGCCGTAATCCAGCACCGTTACGCGATCACACAGGCCCATGACCAGTTTGACATCGTGTTCGATGAGCAAGATGGTGCGGTTGTCTTTGCGGATGCGGTCAATCAGTTCACGCAACATTACTTTCTCAGTCGCGTTCATGCCGGCGGCTGGCTCGTCTAGAGCGATGAGCTGGGGGTCGGTTGCCAACGCACGGGCGATCTCAAGACGGCGCTGGTCGCCATAGCTCAAGGTGCGGGCTTTGTAGTCGGCAAACTTGCCGATGCCCACATAGTCCAAAAGTTCTTGGGCGCGTTGAGCAATCGCTGCTTCTTCCGCTTTGAAGGAGCTGGTGCGGAACACGGCGCCCAACAAGCCTGAATGCGTACGGATGTGGCGGCCCACCATCACGTTTTCCAAGGCTGTCATTTCAGCGAACAAGCGGATGTTCTGGAAAGTGCGGGCAATACCGGCTTTGGCCACGGTGTGAACCGCTGTCGGTTGGTATGGTTTGCCGGCCAGTTCAAATTTGCCGCTATCCGGTGTGTACAAGCCGGTCAGCACATTGAAGAAGGTGGTCTTGCCGGCACCGTTGGGACCGATCAGGCCATACACCTGGCCACGTTCAATTTTGATGCCCACATCGCTCAAGGCCTGCAAGCCACCGAAGCGCTTGGAGACGCCGGAGACGTTCAATACTGTATCTGTCATAGGTATTCCAATCAGTTGAAGGTCCCCGCCACACGAATGCAGCGGGAAGCTCGCAAAGTTCAGCTCTTGGCGTTTTGCAGGGATTTGCCGTGCTCAGGCGAAGGCCACAGACCACGGGGGCGCAGCAGCATCACGCTGATCATGGCCAATGCAATCAGCAACTGGCGGAGGATGGAGGCATCTAAGCGGCCATCGGTCATGGTTTGCAGAGGACCAGCGACATAGCGCAGCACTTCCGGCAAGGCCGCCAACAGGACAGCGCCCAGAATGACACCCGGCAGGTGACCGACACCTCCCAGCACCACCATGGCCACAATCATCACGGACTCCATCAGGCTGAAGGACTCGGGAGAGATGAAGCCCTGGAAAGAGGCAAACATGGCACCGGACACGCCGCCGAAAGTAGCGCCCATACCGAAGGCCAACAACTTCATGTTGCGGGTGTTGATGCCCATCGCTTTGGCAGCAATTTCGTCTTCACGGATGGCCATCCACGCACGTCCCACGCGGGACAACTCCAAGCGATGGCAAATGATCACGCTGACCACTACCAATGTCAGGAACAGGTAATAGTACAAGGTCACCGACGCAATCTCAAAGTCGCCGATCATGAGCTTCTTGCCCAGGTTCAGGCCAAAGAAGTGCAGTGAATCAATCTGATTGATACCTTTGGGTCCGTTCGTGATGTTGACCGGGTGATCCAGGTTGTTCATGAACACACGGATGATTTCACCGAAGCCCAATGTCACGATGGCCAGGTAGTCACCGCGCAGACGCAGGGTCGGAGCACCCAGCAACACCCCGAAAATGCCCGCGAGCGCCGCCCCCAAAGGAATGACCAACCATAAAGGCGTGTGCATGCCATCCGGAAACATGGCTGCGATGGCAGGGAAGGTTTCAATCAGGTGTGGCGAGGACATCAAGCCGTACATGTAGGCGCCGATGGCGAAAAACGCCACGTAGCCCAAGTCCAGCAGGCCGGCATAACCGACAACGATATTCAAGCCGAGCGCCAGCAATACGAAAAGCAATGCCATGTCGGCAATGCGCACCCAGGCGTTGCCGAAGCCTTGCAGAACGAACGGCAGAATCAGCAAGCCGGCAGCAGCCAGCAGCATGGTGAAAAGACGTTTTTGGGGGTTCATGTGCGGGTTCTCCTCAAGCACGGTCCGCAACGCGCTCACCCAGCAAACCGGAAGGACGCAGAGTCAGCACAATGATCAACACGATAAAGGCAAAAATGTCTGAGTAGTGGCTGCCCAAAACGCCGCCGGTCAAGGCGCCGATGTAGCCGGCACCGATGGCTTCGATCAAGCCAAGCAACAGTGCACCAACCACAGCACCGGCCAAGTTGCCGATACCTCCGAACACCGCAGCCGTAAAGGCCTTCAAACCGGGCAGGAAGCCCATGGCGTGCTGGGCAGTACCGTAGTTGGATGCGTACATCACGCCTGCGATAGCCGCCAAGACGGCACCGATGATGAAGGTGGCAGAAATCACAACGTCGGGCTTCACACCCATCAGGGCGGCAACGCGTGGGTTCTCAGCGGTCGCACGCATGGCACGACCCAGCTTGGTGTAATTCACCAACCACATCAGGACTGCGAGGGACGCCGCTGTCACACCCAGAATCATGACTTGGGTTGGAGTGATCACAGCGCCGGCGATATCGATCGGGTTACCGGGCAACAGAGTCGGGTAGGACTTGTAGTTGGGCTTCCAGATGATCATGGCCAAAGTCTGCAACAGAATGGACATACCGATAGCGGTAATCAGCGGAGCCAGTTTGGGGCTGTTGCGCAAAGGACGGTATGCGACCTTTTCGATCACGAAGTTCAACGCAGCGGCAACGACGCATGCGATCACCAAGGCGATCAAAAGAATGACAGGGCCTGGAGTGCCGGGCATGGACTCTTGCATCAATCCGATGATGGTCCAACTGGTGAGAGCCCCCACCATCACGACTTCGCCGTGGGCAAAGTTAATCAAATTGATGATGCCGTACACCATCGTGTAGCCCAGCGCGATGAGCGCATACATGCTACCCAACACCAGACCGTTGATGATCTGCTGTATCAAAATATCCATAGAAAACTCCGTTGTTCTTGTGTGCGAACGGCCATGGCCGTTAACACTGGTGGCGTCAGACCATCGAAAGCAATAAGCCTGCCACGTCAGGTTCACTGGCGGTGCAGGCCAAAAGCAGTGCCGCGATTCTAGCGATGTCAGGCTTGGGGGTCTCGGGGGTACAGGGTGGGTTTACCCTTGAGTCTTATGCCGATTCAGCAATTCGTCCCGCATTTCATGCAATATTAGTTTTTCTTCTGATTGCGATCTTTCAAATCCCGTAGCTTCTCAGCAATACGGATTTCCAGCCCCCGTTCCACGGGGCGGTAAAAGTCGGTGTCTGGCATGCCATCCGGCAGATAGCGTTCACCCGCTGCAAAGCCGCCCTCCTCGTCATGGGCATAGCGATAGCCCTTGCCGTAGTCCAGCTCCTTCATGAGCTTGGTCGGCGCGTTGCGCAGGTGCATGGGCACTGGGCGTGTACCGTCTTTTTTCACGAACGCTTTGGCCTCATTGAAGGCCTTGTAAACCGCGTTGCTCTTGGGCGCTACAGCCAGATAGACCACGCATTCGGCCAAGGCCAATTCACCTTCCGGGCTGCCCAAGCGCTCGTATACATCCGCCGCATCCAATGCCAAACGCAGGGCACGGGGATCCGCCAATCCTATGTCTTCAGCAGCCATTCGAATGAAGCGGCGGGCCATGTAGCGCGGATCTGCCCCTCCATCCAACATACGGGTGAACCAATAGAGTGACGCGTTCGGGTCGGAACCCCGCACGCTTTTATGCAGGGCGGAAATCGTGTCATAGAACTGCTCCCCGCCCTTGTCATAGCGCCGCATGCGTTCGCCCAGCACCTTGAGCAGCCATGCATCCGTAATCTCTGGTACTTGCTCCTGGCGGGCAGCAATGGCGAGCGTTTCCAGTGTGTTGAGAAGACGGCGTGCATCACCATCTGCATACGCAATCAATCGATCAATTGCTATGCTTTCAATAGCTGGTAGCGCATATTCCGTCTGCGCTTTCAGCACAATTTGCTTCAAACTCTCAGCATCCAGAGGCTGCAACACGTACACCGCTGCACGCGACAGCAAAGCAGAATTCACTTCAAACGACGGGTTCTCGGTGGTCGCACCGATGAAGGTAAATAAGCCACTCTCCACATGCGGCAGAAACGCGTCCTGCTGGCTCTTGTTGAACCGGTGCACCTCGTCCACGAAGACGATGGTGCGACGCTGCTCGAGGCCATCACGCGCATTCAGGGCCTGATCCACCGCCTCGCGGATTTCCTTGATTCCGCCCAACACCGCACTGATGGTGATGAATTGGGCGTCAAAGGCGTCGGCCATCAAGCGCGCGATCGTAGTCTTGCCCACGCCGGGCGGCCCCCACAGGATACAGCTGTGCGGTTGGCCCGACTCGAAAGCCAGACGCAAGGCCATGCCCTCCCCCAGCAGATGCTGCTGGCCGATGACTTCACCCAGCGTTTTGGGGCGCAGCAGTTCGGCCAGTGGCTGGTGTTTGGATGGGGAAGTTGCCACAGGGATGCGTCAGGCCTTCAGGCGTTACAGATTGCGATGTGCCACCGGCGTTTCAGGCACGGGGTAGCCGGCTGCACCGAAGGTCTGCACCACCGCTTTATGGGTGTCGAAATACACCTGCCAATAGTGGTCGGTGTGGGTGTAGGGGCGCACGCACAGCAATGGCCCTTCGGGTGTGAACTGAAGAATCTCAATGTCCGGCGCAGGCGAAGTAGCCACGTTCGGAATCGCAGTGACGGCCACACGCAAGCGAGCGATCGCATCCTGGACGTCTACGCTATGCGCGACCTTGGCCACGCAGTCCACACGGCGATGGGGCAAGGCGCTGAAGTTCTGGATAGAGCCAGAAAACACGGTGTTATTGCCCACAATGGTGACCACGTTGTCCGGCGTGATCAGCGTGGTGCCGAAAAGGCCCAGCTCTTTCACCGTACCGGTGATACCGCCTGCGGTCACAAAATCGCCCACCTTGTAGGGGCGCAGCACCTGCATGAACACACCTGCTGCAAAGTGGGTGAGCAAACCGCCCCAGGCGGTGCCGATGGCCAGACCTGCACCCGCCAGCAAAGCGGCGAACGACGTGGTCTTGACGCCGAAGATATCCAGAATGGCGAGGATCAACACAATGTTGAGCAACACCGAGATGATGGAGGTCAGGTAGTTGGACAGGGTCAGGTCCACCTTGCCGCCACGCTGCAACCCCGCCCCGAGCAGCCGCAGAGCCATACTGATCAGCCAGCGGCCGATGATCCAGGCAGCCAAAGCACCCAACAATTTCAGGCCGAAATCAGCCCCTTGGGTCGTCAAAAAATTCCAGATGACTTCTGTATTCATACGCAATCTCCCTCAGATAGAGGCCAAGCCAACATTTTCTGGCTGGCCCCGATACACCGTCTATTGACGGACAACATCCGCCCCAGCGGGCGGCTTGAACTGGAATAGTTCAGGGTCCGTAACGGGGTTGCTCTGGAATCCGTTGAACGTCAGCACTGATTTCTGGCCAAAAGTGTCAACTATTTCAAGTATTTCGAGCTTTCCTTGCCGGAATCCGACCCGCACACTTTGCAACTGGCTGTCTTTGGCCTTGGGTGCGCCCTGCACCCATTGCAGACCATCTTTGTCTGGGGAATCAGCGAGATTGAAATCCGCCTGCAGAGCCTTGATGTCTGCCGACGATGCAATCAGTGCTGCTGGCGTGGAGCCTAGGGCTTGGGCTTGTTTGCGTGCAGTGACCTGGTTCAGATCCACGTCATAGAGCCACAGCGTCTGCCCATCTGCGACGATGGTTTGCTCAAAAGGCTTCTTGTAGGTGAACTTGAAACGCCCGGGGCGCAAAAACTCGAAGGTGCCGCTGGAGACTTTGCTTCGGGCGACCTGCCCTTCCTTGGCAGGCGCTGTGACGACTTGGCTGAACTCCGCTTTCCCCGACTTGACGCCCTTGATAAAGGATTCCAAGTCATTCAAACCGGTAGCGCCCGCAGATAGTGCGCAAGTAGCTATAAAAAAAGTAGCAAATCGCTTCATGCAAACCTTATTCGTTGCGGCTCGGAACCAGAATATCTCGCTGCCCACTGCCGCTCATGGCACTGACCAGCCCGGCCTTCTCCATGTCCTCAACCAAACGGGCGGCGCGGTTGTAGCCGATCTTCAGGTGGCGCTGCACCAATGAGATGCTGGCCTTGCGGTTCTTGAGCACCACCTCAACCGCCTGGTCGTACATAGGGTCTTTTTCGCCGCCGCCCTCTTCACCGCCGGGACCGTCTTCACCTTCGACGGTGCCACCTTCCAGCACGCCCTCGATGTAATCCGGCTCACCCTGGCTTTTGAGATAGCTCACCACGCGGTGCACCTCGTCGTCGCTCACAAACGCGCCGTGCACACGGACCGGGAAACCAGTGCCGCTGGCCATGTACAGCATGTCCCCCATACCCAGCAAGGCTTCAGCCCCCATTTGGTCGAGAATCGTGCGGCTGTCGATCTTGGACCCCACCGAGAAGGCAATGCGGGTCGGAATGTTGGCCTTGATGAGACCCGTAATCACGTCTACGCTGGGACGCTGGGTGGCGAGGATCAAGTGGATACCCGCCGCACGCGCCTTCTGGGCCAGCCGCGCGATCAGCTCTTCAATCTTCTTGCCCACCACCATCATCAAGTCCGCAAGCTCATCGATGATGACCACGATGTGCGGCAGGCGCTGCAGGGGCTCTGGGCTTTCAGGGGTAAGACTGAAGGGGTTGTAAATGAACTCGCCTTTGGCTTTGGCCTCGTCGATCTTGGTATTGAAGCCGGCCAGGTTACGCACGCCCATTTTGCTCATGAGCTTGTAGCGTTTTTCCATCTCAGCCACGCACCAATTGAGGCCATGCGCCGCCTGCTTCATGTCAGTGACCACGGGTGCCAACAAGTGCGGAATGCCTTCGTACACGGACATTTCCAGCATCTTGGGGTCGATCATCAGCAGGCGCACATCACGCGCCTCCGCCTTGTACAACAAGGACAGAATCATGGCGTTGATACCCACCGACTTGCCGGAGCCGGTAGTACCCGCCACCAGCACGTGCGGCATCTTGGCCAGATCGGCCACGATGGGGTTACCGATGATGTCTTTGCCCAGACCCATGGTGAGCATAGATTTGGCTTCGTTGTAGACCTGCGATCCCAGAATTTCAGAGAGACGAATGCTCTGCCGCTTGGCGTTTGGCAACTCCAGCGCCATGTAGTTCTTGCCGGGGATGGTCTCCACCACACGGATGGACACTAGGCTCAGGCTCCGCGCCAAGTCTTTGGCCAGGCCCACAATCTGAGAGCCCTTCACGCCCGTGGCGGGTTCGATCTCGTAACGGGTAATAACCGGGCCGGGTTGGGCCAGCACCACACGCACTTCCACGCCGAAGTCCTTGAGCTTTTTCTCGATCATGCGGCTGGTCATTTCCAGCGTTTCGGGGGACACCGTTTCCTGCCGTACTTGCGGATCATCCAGCAGAGCCACTTGCGGCAACTTGCTGTCCGGCATTTCGCTGAACAGGGGTTTCTGCCGCTCTTTGGCGACCCGCACGCTGGGCGGCAGCTCTACCAAAACGGGCTCAATCACCACCGGCGCCGGTGGCGGGTGAACGATCAGTTCTTCACCACGCTCTTCGAGGAAAACCTCTTCCCGTTCCCGAACCGCCAGCTGCCCGAGCTCGCGGTCCTGTGCTTCTTCTTTTTTCTCACGCCGGGATTCGACCAAAGAATACAAAAAGCTGCCGATGCGTTCAGCCACACGCGGCCACGAGAAATTGAACACCCAAGATACACCGACCAAGCCCAAAACAATGGCAATCAAGCCGGAGCCGGCGAAACCCATCCAACGCACGCTCCACGGGCCCAACAATTGCCCCATGGCTCCACCGCTGGCTCCGGGCAGCATCAGTTCCAGGCGATAGAGGCGCGCCCACTCCAAGGAGGTACTGGCATACATGAGCAAAAACAAGCCACCCCAGAACATCCAGCGCCGCTGACGATGATTGACCACAGAAGCAGCCTCCACGTCTTCGTCTCCGCGAAGCCGGTCTGCCAACAAAGACAACCAGACACGACCTGCAGCAGCCACACACCACCACACCGAAAATCCGAACAGGAAATAGCTCAAATCCGACCACAGCGCACCCAAACGACCCACATGGTTATGCGTGGGCGCACCGGAGCCGGATGTCGACCAAGCGGCATCCTGCACGGAGTGGCTCAACAGTGCGATCAGCCACAAGGCCAGCAAAACAAAGCCGACCACCAAAGCAATTTCGTTCGCAAATCGGCTCAGGCCCGGGGCGGAAGGTTCTGGCGCCTTCTTGCGGGTCGGTGAATGAAGAGTGTGGAGTGAATAGGTCATGTCATGGTGCGCAACGGCTTAGCGTTGCGCAAGCGGAATCAACGTGGCTTGGAGCGTCGCTCCCACACCCGTATACCGCCATCTTTGTTGGTTTTGATGAAGCCCTGGTCTTCGAAGTCCTTCATCACACGACTCACCATTTCACGTGAGGCGCCGACCATCTTGGACAAGTCCGAACGGGACACTTTTTCACGGATCAGCATTTCACCTTTGTCAATGGGCTCCGCCATGTCCAACAACACGTTGGCCACGCGTCCATAAACACCCATCAACGCAAGCGACACAATCTTCTGGTCCGCCGTGCGCAGGCGTTGCACCAACCCGCGCATCACAGCACCGGCAATGGCCGCATTGTTGCTGACACAGCGGGTGAAATCATCTCGCCCCAGCACCAGCACATCCATCTGGGTTTCGGCCTGAACCGTGGCCGAATGGGCTTCGTTATCAATCAGGCTCATCTCACCGATATAGTCACCTGCCTTCAGCGTAGCCAGAATGACTTCTTTGCCCTTGCTGTCGGTCATCACCACATGCGACCGGCCGGACAGTATCAGAAACAGCGCGTTGGAGTTATGCCCTTGCCGGACGACGTCCTCCCCTTTTTTGATTTTGCGTTTGGTGACATTTGCCGCCAGATCGTCAATCTGCTCCTGAGTCAAATTGGCGAAAAGGGGCACCCGTCGAATCAAATCCTGGTTGCTCAACATTGCCATTGATTGGGGTTCCTGCTTGCTAATGTGCTGCTTCTTACAATCAAGGGTCCGGCTGCTAGCAGCCTTGCAGATCCCGCAACAGCATCCATATGGAAAGCTGTCCCACCGAACTGTACACGGCTCGGTTCACGATTTTCGTAGAAGAAGGTTACATCATGTCTAACATCAAACACGCCAAGGTAATGATCCTGGGCTCCGGTCCTGCCGGATACACCGCTGCCGTCTACGCGGCGCGTGCCAATTTGAATCCGGTCTTGGTCACCGGCAATGCCCAAGGCGGCCAACTCATGACCACCACGGAGGTGGACAACTGGCCGGCCGATGTGAATGGTGTGCAAGGCCCCGAACTGATGCAGCGCTTTCAGGAACACGCTGAGCGTTTCAAAACCGAGATCATATTTGATCACATCAATGCGGTAGACCTCACCAAGCGCCCTTTCACCTTGAAAGGCGACACAGACTCTTACACCTGTGACTCTTTGATCATCGCCACCGGTGCCTCTGCCAAGTACCTCGGCCTGCCTTCCGAATCCGCATTCATGGGCCGTGGGGTTTCCGGCTGTGCCACCTGCGATGGTTTTTTCTACCGCAATGAAGTGTGCTGCGTGGTGGGTGGTGGCAATACTGCGGTGGAAGAGGCACTCTACCTTTCCAACATCGCCAGCAAGGTGTACCTGGTACACCGCCGCGACAGGTTCAAGGCCGAACCTATCTTGGTGGACAAGCTGATGGACAAAGTTGCGGCAGGCAAGATCGAACTGAAAACCTTCAAGACCCTGGAAGAAGTATTGGGCGATGCGTCCGGCGTTACCGGCATCCGCCTCAAAAATGTGCATGACGGATCCACAGAAGACGTGACGCTCAAGGGTTGCTTCATTGCCATCGGCCATGCACCGAACACAGAGATTTTCCAAGGGCAACTGGAGCTGGAAAATGGCTACATCGTGACCCAGGGCGGCCTCAAGGGGTTTGCGACCCAAACCAGCATTCCGGGCGTCTTTGCTGCCGGCGATGTTCAGGATCACGTCTACCGCCAGGCGATCACCAGTGCCGGAACCGGCTGCATGGCCGCGCTGGACGCTCAGCGCTATCTTGAGCAGCAGGAATAGGGAAATTGGCGCGGTCCTGCAGGACCCGCTATAATTTGAGGCTTTGCTGAATTCGCCCCGTGAGGGGCCGCCCTTTCATCGAGGGGTTTGGCAAGTTCCGCTGAGTTTTCAGCGGGGGGTTACCGCCACCCTTTCTCTTGGCGAGGTGAGGCCGGCGCACTTTTGTACCGGCCGTATCAATCGGAGTGTCCACATGGCACGCGTATGTGAAGTAACGGGCAAAGGCCCCATGGTCGGAAACAATGTTTCCCACGCCAACAACAAAACCAAGCGCCGGTTCCTGCCGAACCTGCAATACCGCCGTTTCTGGGTGGAGTCTGAAAACCGCTGGGTTCGCCTGCGTATTTCTAACGCCGGCCTGCGTCTGATCGACAAAAACGGTATCGATTCTGTGCTCGCCGATCTGCGCGCACGTGGTCAAGCTTAAGGAGTAAAGCACCATGGCAACCAAAGGCGGACGCGAAAAAATCAAGCTGGAATCCACAGCTGGCACCGGTCACTTCTACACGACCGACAAGAACAAGAAGACCATGCCCGAGAAGATGTTGATCAAGAAATTTGATCCCGTTGCTCGCAAGCACGTCGACTACAAGGAAATCAAGCTGAAGTAATTCACGCTTGCCTTCATAAAAAGCCCGCCTTGAGCGGGCTTTTTTACGTCCATTGCTTTTGCGCTCTTTCGCTCCGAACGAGGTGGTGAGTGCGCCGGCTTTGCTTCGTCCCTCCCGCCCTGCGGGCTCCCCTCCTTGACCTACGCAAAGCCGGCGCACTCGGCACCTCTCGCAATAGGGAAAAATACAAGCGCAAAAAAGCCCGCCTAGGCGGGCTTCAATGCCGAGAGGCGAAGCTTAAACGCGTGCTGCGCGCAGCTTCATGGAAAAGTCACGCAAAGCGGCAATGCCACTTTCTTCCGCGCGGTGGCACCAGCCTTGCAGGTCCTTGGTCAACTGTTCGCGGGACACGCTGGTGTTGAGCCACATCTGACGCAGCTCTTCACGCATGGTGACCATCTTGTCGAGCACTGGAGAAGCGGCGCGGGCTTGGGCCAACTGAGGGGCAGCAGCTGCAGGCACCTTTTCCACATCGCGGTGCATCCAGCGCTTGGCGGCTTGGATCATGGCGGCATCCGCACTGCGAGCCTTCATGGCTTCCAGCTCGTCACGAGCAGCCTGGCGAACGCCCTTGGCGTAGGTCGCCATGATTTCGTAGCGGTTTGCAATGAGCGCTTCCAGAGTCTTCTCGTCAGCCACAGGGCGGACGTCGCCGTAGGCAGCTTTGGGAGGCGTCTTTTTGACCTTGGCAAGACCCAAGGCACTCATGATGGAGATGTACATCCAGCCGATGTCGAACTCGTAAGGCTTCACCGACAACTTGGCGGATGTGGGATAGGTGTGGTGGTTGTTGTGCAACTCTTCGCCGGCAATGATGATGCCCCAAGGGGAAATATTGGTCGAAGCATCAGGTGCTTCGAAGTTGCGGTAACCCCAGTAGTGAGCCGCACCGTTGATGATGCCGGCCGCAGTGATGGGCGTCCACGCCATTTGCACCGCCCAGACGGCCAAGCCTGCAACGCCGAACATGAACAGGTCAATGATCATCATCAAGCCCACGCCCTGCCAAGAGTAGCGGGTGTACAAGTTGCGCTCGATCCAGTCATCCGGGGTACCGTGGCCGAAACGGGCCATGGTTTCCTTGTTTTTGGACTCGGCACGGTACAGCTCAGCACCCTGGAACAACACGGTCTTGATGCCGTGGACGTGAGGGCTGTGTGGATCTTCCGCCTGCTCGCACTTGGCGTGGTGCTTGCGGTGGATGGCAGCCCACTCTTTGGTGACCTGACCGGTGGTCAGCCACAGCCAGAAACGGAAAAAATGAGAGGCAATGGGGTGCAGGTCCAGCGAGCGGTGCGCTTGGTGGCGGTGCAAAAACACGGTCACGCTGATCATGGTCACGTGGGTCAATGCCAGGGTAAACAGCACCATCTGCCACCAGGCGATATTCCAGGCACCGTGGGCCAGCCAATCAATTGCTGCGTTCAGCACAGCCCAGTCAGGTAAGAACATAGTTCGCTCAATCTCTCAACGAGGTTTGGTTATGTATGACAAGGGGACGACGCACACCCCCTTGTGAAGCCGCTATTTTAGATGCAGCAGTCAGTTTTAGCCAGATAAATCAACGTGAAGTTAAAAAACATTAACTTTCGTCAAAAGATTCACTTCTTTTGCCAAACCGCTGCGAAAAATCCGTCGGTTTGATGCAAATGTGGCCACAAACGCAGATACAACTGTCCGTTATTGCCCCCGCTGCACAGGCTTGGTGCATTTTCAACCTTGAGGTTGGAAAGGACTTCCCCAGCCGAGAGAGGTAAAAATTCCGGGTTAGCCGCAGAAAACGCATCCGCAATCGCCTCGTTCTCTTGTGGCAAGACGCTGCAAGTCGCGTAGACCAAGCGCCCGCCGGACTTCACCATACGGGCAGCGCTTTGCAAGATGGCAGCTTGCTTCAACGCCATTTCTTCCACGCCCGCCATGGTCTGGCGCCATTTGAGGTCCGGATTGCGGCGCAAAGTTCCCAGTCCGGTGCACGGCGCATCTACCAACACGCGATCCAGCTTGCCGGAGAGGCGCTTCACGCGGTCGTCGCGCTCATGGGCAATCGCTGCAGGATGTACGTTGGACAAGCCGCTGCGGGCCATACGGGGCTTGAGCGCGTCCAAGCGATGCGCGGATGTGTCGAAGGCGTACAGGCGCCCGGTGCTCCGCATGGCGGCGCCCAGCGCCAATGTCTTGCCACCGGCGCCTGCGCAGAAGTCCACCACCATTTCACCTCGCTTGGCGTCGACCAGCATGGCCAAGAGCTGGGAGCCTTCGTCCTGCACTTCAAAGTCACCACGCAGGAAGGCTTCGTTCTTGTTCAGGGCCGGCTTGCCGGCAATGCGCAGCCCCAAGGGGGAAAACGGCGTGGGCACAGCCTTGATGCCGGCTTGCTGCAGTTCTTTTTGTACATCTGCACGCTTGGCCTTGAGGGCGTTAACGCGCAAATCCAAGCCAGCGCCCAGATTCAGGTTTTCGACCAGAGGCCAAAAACCATCCCCCAGCTGATCTTTCAGGGGCTGCACCAGCCACTCCGGCAAGTTGTGGCGATGGCGCTCCATCAGGTCGTCAGGCTTGACGGCTTCGCACTGGTCCAGCCAGCGCTTTTCCTGGTCCGTCAATGCGCTACGCAGGAAATCGCCGGGGCCATAAAAGCCCAGAATGGCCAAACGGCGCTCTTTGGGGCCGCTGCCGGAAGGAGCAAGGTGGTCAAACAGCAGTTTTTTGCGGAGGACGGTGTACACCGTTTCCGCCAATGTGGCACGCTCACGCGGTCCCAAGCCGCGGTTGTCACGGAAGAAACGGGAGACGATAGCGTCTGCAGGGTGGTCGAATTTGAGGGTGAGCCGGACCAGTTCGGTACAGGCTTCAAGCAGGGCTTTTGGATGCATAACCTAGTATTGTCCCATGTTCGATGAAAAACTACCCCCTCTCGTGATCACCCCGCCCGGCCGCTATCGCCATTACAAGGGCATGGAGTACCAGGTGCTGGACACGGTGCGCCACAGCGAAACCTGTGAACCCATGACGCTGTATCGCGCTCTGTATGGCGAACAAGGCCTCTGGGTCCGACCCGCAGCGATGTTTCTGGAAACGGTGGTGATTGAGGGGGTAGCGCAGCCCCGCTTCACCAAGATTGATGGCTAAACTGATCTCTAGCGCCCGCGGGATATGCGCAAGCAGCTCCTGATTTGATAGCGTTTTCAGATGACCGGCAAGGCCAACTCGGCCTCCAAGCCACCATGCGGGATGTTTCGCAGTAGCAGGCTACCACCGTGCTGCCGGGCAATGTCATGGGCTGCGGCCAGGCCCAAGCCAACCCCGCCGGTATGCCTATTGCGCGAGCTTTCCACCCGGTAGAAAGGCTGCAAGACCTTGGTGAGTTCGCCTTCGGGAATGCCGGGGCCCCGGTCCCGCACCAGCACCCGCAGAGTTTTGTCTGCTAGTTCCAATTGCACCTTGGCCCCACCGCCGTAGCGCACGGCGTTGTCCAGCAGGTTATTGAGGCATCGCCGCAGTGCGCTGGCCTGGGTGCGCACGGGGGGAAACCCCTGCAAAGTAGTGGCCTCCACGGACACGTCGTGACCACAGTCCTGCTGGTCATGCGCGAGACTGCTGACCAGAGAAGCCATGTCCATGGGCTTCCAGGGTTCCGCATCCGCTGCCCCGCGCAGATAATCCAAGGTCGCGCGGATCATCGCGTCCATCTCGGTAATGTCTTTGGCAAAGCGTTGACGTTCCGCCTCGTCTTTCAATGACTCTGCCCTCAGCGCCAAGCGGGTGAGCGGCGTGCGCAGATCGTGCGAAACCGCAGCTACAAACTGGTCGCGCTGCTCGAGCTGCGCTCGGATGTGCTGCTGCATCTGGTTGAACACCTGCGTGGCCTCACGGCACTCCAGGGTGCCTGTCTCAGGCAAGGGCGCTCGGTGGATGTTATGGCCCAACTCACGGGCAGCACCGGCAAGCCGGCGCACCGGGTCGGAGAGCCAGCGCGCCCCCACCCAAGCCGCCAAAAGCAAGGCCCCCAAACGCACCCCGATGTCCAGCAGAATTCCGGCAGGCGGCGGACCACCGTGGGGCCCCGGTCCGGGATGAGGAGGAGGCTCCGGCAGTGCTTGACCCTGCAATCCCGTGCCAGCATCCGCAATAGGTGTGGCAAATGCCATCTGCTCACCGGGTGCGCCATGCGGAGGAAAACCCGGCTTGAAGTCGGGCCGCATTTCAAACAGCAGGGTCAATGCCAGCACATGGCTACTGAGCACCGCCACAGCCAATAGCAACGCGAGACGTCCGAACAAGGTATCCGGCACGCAACGCGCGGCCATCCCCTTCCATCGTGTAAGCCATGCCGTCGAGGCCCTCATACCCGCCAAGCCATCCGCCCTTGCACCGACTGCACATTGAACATGTAGCCCGCTCCGCGCACGGTTTTGATCATGGAAGGCTCGTCGGGGTCATCCGCCAGCTTCTGCCTCAGGCGGGACACCAGCAAGTCGATGCTGCGTTCAAACGCGTCCATGGCCCGGCCGCGTGCCTGCTCCATCAGCTGGTCACGACTGAACAAACGGCGTGGTGTCTGCAAAAAGGTATTCAGGAGCCTGAACTCGGCGTTTGACAAGGCCACTACCAAGCCGGTTGGCGACACCAGCGTACGTTCCTCGCGGTGCAGCTCCCAGCCGTCAAAGCAGACCACATCACTGCGTGCCACATTCGGGGCGACCTCTTTGGCGCCTTGCGAGCGGCGCAGCACGGTGTGGATACGGGCGACCAGCTCACGCGGCTCAAAGGGTTTGCCCATGTAGTCGTCCGCCCCGTTTTCCAGCCCCATGATGCGGTCAAACGTGGTGGTCCGGGCGGTGAGCATGATCACCGGGATCTGGGAGCGTTCACGGATTTCGCGGGACAAGGTGAGCCCGTCCGTGCCGGGCAGCATCACATCCAGCACCACCAGATTCACCGCATGGCGGGCCAACTGGGCGCGCATGCTGTCTGCGTCGCAAGCCGTGTGCACCTCGAAGTTGAATCGACTGAGGTACTCGCCCAACAGCTCGGTGATTTCGGCGTCGTCGTCAACGATGAGGATGGATATCTTGGTATGCATGGACAGTCCCTTCGGCCCGCTCAGTGTAGAAAACCACCCGCCTCGCAAAGCCCTGAATTGGCAGGTGTGCGGCCCGCTTCTCAACGCTTGAAACCGCCTTTTGTATCAAGCCCGGTACAAAGCCGACAAACCGGCGATACCTCCGCTTTCAAGAATCAAGCTGTCGCTCGGCTCCATCGGTTCCGGGTGGCACTTCACCCACCTACCGAGAAAGGAAATGACCATGAGCACCATCAGCGGGGTCAGCGGTTCCAGCAATGCCTGGGCGGCAGTCAGTGCACAACGGGCCCAGCACCAGGCGAAGATGTTCGCCAAGGTCGACACCGACAGCAGTGGCAGCGTCGACCAGACCGAACTCAGCAGCATGTTGAGCGATATCGCCAGCAAAACTGGCACCAGCCTGGGCGACAGCAAAGAACTGTTCACGAAAATGGACAGCAACTCCGACGGCAGCCTCTCCAGCGATGAGCTGGACAAGGGCATGAAAGACCTGATGCCGCCTCCGCCCTCGACCATGGACTTCGCCCAGTCCCGTGGCATGGGTGGCAGCAATGGCAGCCAGGACGACTTGTTCGCCAAGGTCGATACCGATGGCGACGGCTCCGTCAGCAAGGACGAGCTGCAAGTGTTGACCGACAAAATCAAGGCTGATACCGGCCAGGATGTCAGCCAGGACTTCAGCCAGCTCGACACCGACGGCAGTGGCTCCTTGTCGCAAACCGAGTTCGATGCCGGCCGGCCCCAGCCACCTGAGGGTTCCCAAGGCAGCAGTGGCACACAAGGTGCGCATGGCCCCGGTGGACCGGGCGGACCGCCCCCCGGTGGCGGGCATGGCGGTGCCGAGAAAACAGAGTCCAGCAACAGTGCGACCTACGACCCCTTGGACACCAACCAGGACGGCACGGTGTCAGAGATTGAGCGCTTGGTGGGAGAAATCAAGAACGCGGTGGCTTCGCTGTCGGGAAGTGACAGCGATTCCGGGACAGACAGCACGTCGTCTGCATCTGCGACTGACACGGATGACAGCAAAACCAGCGCTGTGATTGCCAACCTTGCCAAGCAGATCTATGCCCAAGTCGCGCAGGGTCTGGGCGGAAGCACAAGCAGCCTGCTCAGCGCTTCAGCATAAAAAGTGCTGCTAGCGCAAACGGAATGTGCGCTGGCAGCTACTTTTTTGATAGCAGCGTCGCAACCGCCTGGGGGTAAATGCGGTGCTCCTGCGTGAGTACCCGGGCGGCCAGTGCGTCTGCTGTATCGCCAGACAACACGGGCACCACGGCCTGCTCCAAGATCGGTCCATGGTCCAGCTCAGGCGTCACCAGGTGCACGGTGGCACCGGCAAATTTGCAACCGGCATCCAGCGCCCGTTGGTGCGTGTTCAAGCCGCCAAAAGCCGGCAACAGCGAGGGGTGAATGTTCACCAGACGCCCGGCATACTTCCCCACAAAGCCCGCGGTGAGGATGCGCATGAACCCGGCCAGCACCACCAGGACGGGTGCCTGCGGCGTGTCGTAGCGGTCGATCACCTCAGCCAAGGCGGCATCAAACGCTTCGCGGTCAGCATAGGTTTTGTGGTCCAGCACATGGGTATCCAGACCCTGCTCTTTGCCGAACACCAAGCCGCTCGCGGTGCCTTTGTTGCTGATAACCGCCGCCACACGGGCGCCATAACGGCTCGCCCAGTCTTCTTTTTGGGATGCGCGCACGATGGCAGCCATGTTGGAGCCACCGCCAGAGATCAAAATCACGATGTTTTTCATAACTGGCTGAATTATGACCACCCCCCTCCTGCTCACCCCTGTCGAAGCCCGCGTGCTGGCCACCCTGATGGAAAAAGCCCGCACCGTGCCCGACAGCTACCCCCTGACCCTGAACAGCCTGCTGCTGGGCTGCAACCAAAAAACCAGCCGGGAGCCGCTGATGGAGCTGAGCGAGTCCGAAGTCAGCAATGCCGTCGACAGCCTGCGTGAGGCCGGACTGGTGCACGAGACCAGCGGCGGACGCGCCGTCAAGTTCACCCACAACGCCCAACGGGGTATCGGTGTGCCTGAACAAAGTGCTGTGTTGCTGGGCCTCTTGATGTTGCGCGGCCCGCAGACGGCCGCCGAGCTGCGTCTGAATGCCGAGCGCTGGTACCGTTTTGCCGACACCTCGTCGGTCGAAGCGTTTCTGGACGAGCTGCAGGAACGCAGTGAAGAAAAAGGCGGCCCCTTGGTCATCAAGCTGGACCGCGCACCCGGGGCCCGCGAACAACGCTGGGCCCACCTGATGTGCGGGCCGGTGGATGCCAGCGCGGCGGTGGGCTGCCGGTCCGGCGCTGCAATGGGCCCGGCAAGCGTGGAGCTTCAGGCCCGTGTCACGCAACTGGAAGCGGAGGTTGCCGACCTGCGCGCCACCGTACAAAAACTGTGCGCCGAACTCGGAATGTCACAACCCGGACAAGAATAAAAGAACGACCGTGCTAAAACACGGCGTAAAGTTCTGTTGAACCTGATAACGAGACCGAGGAGACTGCAATGGATCTGGCATTCACGCCTGAGGAACAGGCTTTCCGCGAGGAGGTGCGCACTTGGGTGACTTCCCACCTGCCCGCCGACATCGCCCACAAAGTGCACAACGCCCTGGAGCTGACCCGCGAAGACCACCAGCGATGGGCCAAAATTTTGGGCGCCAAAGGCTGGCTGGGTTTCGGCTGGCCCAAGGAGTTTGGCGGCCCCGGCTGGACGGCCATCCAAAAGCATTTGTTTGAAGAAGAATGCGCGCTCGCCGGTGCGCCAAGGGTCATCCCCTTCGGCCCGGTGATGGTGGCGCCGGTCATCATGGCCTTTGGCAACGCCGAACAGCAACAGCGCTTTTTGCCCGGCATTGCCAGCGGCGAAGTCTGGTGGAGCCAAGGCTACAGCGAACCGGGCTCCGGCTCGGACCTGGCCTCGGTCAAGACCCGCGCAGAGCGCCAGGGCAACCAATACATCGTGAACGGCCAGAAGACCTGGACCACGCTGGGCCAGTACGGCGAGTGGATCTTCTGTCTGGTGCGCACCAGCAATGAAGGCAAGCCACAAACCGGCATCAGCTTCCTGCTGATCGACATGAGGAGCCCCGGCGTGACGGTGCGCCCCATCATCATGCTCGACGGCGGCCACGAGGTGAACGAAGTCTTTTTTGATAACGTGGAAGTCCCGGTGGAGAACCTCATCGGTGAAGAAAACAAGGGCTGGACCTACGCCAAACACCTGCTCAGCCACGAGCGCACCAACATTGCCGACATCAACCGCTCCAAGCGCGAGCTGGAGCGCCTCAAGCGAATTGCCAAGCGCGAGGGCGTGTGGGAAGACAGCCGCTTCCGCGACGAAATCGCCAAGTTGGAAGTGGACGTCGTTGCGCTCGAGATGATGGTGTTGCGCGTACTGTCCGCTGAGAAGAGCGGCAAGAACTCTCTGGACATTGCAGGCTTGCTAAAGATTCGTGGCAGCGAGATCCAGCAGCGCTACAGCGAGCTGATGATGCTGGCTGCCGGCCCATTTGCCCTGCCGCTCATCCGCGAAGCCATGGAAGCCGGCTGGCAAGGCGACGCCACTGCCGGAGCCCTGGGTGGCTTCCCCGGCGGTGAAGTGGGCAATGCGCCCTTGGCCTCCGCTTACTTCAACCTGCGCAAGACCACCATCTATGGCGGCAGCAACGAGGTGCAACGAAACATTGTGGCTCAGGTCGTCCTGGGCTAACGGGAGAAGAACATGGACTTTGATTTTTCTGACGACCAGGAACAACTGCGCGACGCGGTGCGCAAGTACGTTGACAAGGGCTACACCTTCGATCGCCGCCGCGCGGCCGAAAAAGCCGGTGGCTTTGATGCCGCCGCTTATGCCGAGCTGGCAGAGCTGGGACTTACCGGCCTCTATGTGCCCGAAGACGATGGCGGCATGGGGTTGGGCCCCATCGAAGGCATGGTGGTGATGGAGGAGCTGGGCCGCGGCATGGTGATGGAGCCTCTGGCGCAGAGCCTGATCGCCGGTGCGGTGTTGGCAGGCTATGCGGATGCCGCCACCCGTGCCGCTTGGCTGCCCGGTGTGGCCAGTGGCGAAAAGCTGGTGACCCTGGCCTACCAGGAGCGCGGCAGCCGCTACGCTCTGGATGCCATTGCAGGAAAAGCGCACCAGGCGCCCGGTGGCTATGTGCTGAACGCTACAAAAAGCATAGTAGCTGCCGGCGACAAGGCCGATGCCTACATCGTCTCCGCCAAGGTCAATAGCGTCATGGGCCTGTATTTGGTGGAGCGCGAATCTGCGGGCGTCAGCACCCGGGGCTACAACACCCAGGGCGGTGGCCGCGCGGCAGAAGTCGCCTTCAAAAATGCTCCTGCGACCCTGATCACCACCCAAGGCCAGGCTGCGCTGGAACACGCGGTGGACATCGGCATTGCCGCCACCTGCGCAGAGGCCGTGGGCGTGATGGACAAGACACTGGACATCACCGCCGAGTACATGAACACCCGCAAGCAGTTCGGTGTGGCGATCAGCAGCTTCCAGGCGCTGCGCCATCGCATGGCCGACATGAAGATGCAGCTGGAGCTGGCCCGCTCCATGAGCTACTACGCCAGCCTCAAGCTCAATGCACCCGCACCGGAACGCCGCGCGGCCATGGCCCGCGCCAAATACCAGCTGGGCACCAGCATGCGCTTCATCAGTCAGCAGTCGGTGCAGCTGCATGGGGGCATTGGCGTGACGGACGAGTACATCGTGAGCCACTACTTCCGAAAGCTCACAGAACTGGAAATGAGCTTTGGCGACACCCTGCACCACCTGGGTGAAGTGTCAGCCCGCATGCAGGACACGGCTGGCGTTTTCGCCTGATCTGCGGCGGTGTCCGATAGGCCCGGTTGCTGCGAAGCACCGGGCTTTTTTTCGCCTTTGACGGCTGAGTCACGGTGTAGGATGTACATCAACATTTCTGCGGAACCCGTGTAATCCCCAGCCCAGCACCATGAAAGGTAACGCCTCCCGCCCTGCTACCGGTTTCCGGGCCGGCTTGGTAGACATGTACAGCGCCGCAACTCCGCAAGCGGGCAGGCTGCGTGCTGTGCATCTGTCTGCCGTCGTCCGGCTGACACCCGAAACCATGCTGGCCAACATCGCCAGCGCCGGGCTGATTTTGTGGACATTTTCTCCAGACATCAGCTGGGAACTGTTGCTTTGGTTTGCCGGCATCCTGACCGTGTGATTGTTTGCGTTGCGCAGCTGGCGCCGGAGTTTGGGTCGGCAATTCACCCAAGCTTCACCTGGCACCATCCACAAAGCCACGTGGCACGCCATCGTGCTCGGTAGCGTATGGGCCTTTATTCCGGTCTTCTGGTTTCCGGGCGCCTCTGACAGCCAACAGTTGACCATCGCCACCCTGCTGACCGGGATGATCGGTGCCGGCGGTTTTGTACTGAACCCGCTACCACTGGCCAGCGTGGCCTATGTCACGGTGTTCAGTGCCTCGGCCCTCGCAGCTCTGTGGCGTAGCGGTAACCCTGCGTATTCAGGCGTTGCGGCGTTGGTCAGTGTCTATGCCCCTTTGGTGACGCTCGCCGCCCTGACCGCCTGGCGCAAGTCCATGGCCTTGATCAATGCGGAGAGCCAATCGCAACAGCAGGAACAGACGATCTCTGTGCTTCTCTCGGACTTTGAACAAAACGCCGGAGACGCACTCTGGGAAACCGACGCCGCCGGTCGCCTGGTGCACATCTCGCCCAAGTTTTGCGAGCTGCTCCAAGTCAGTGAGGAAAAAGTCGCAGGCAACACATGGATGAGCATCTTGGTGCCCATCGATGCAACCGGTGCAGTCAGCCTGTCAGAGGCTTTGGCGAGTGGCAAGCCGTTCAAAGAATTGCAGATTTCCTTCAAAGGCGCCACTGGAAACCGACACATCCAGCTCAATGGCAAGGCGCTGCAAGACGACGACGGCATCTTCTCCGGTTGGCGTGGTGTGGTCTCCGATGTCACGGAAAAAGTGCAAAGCACCAACCTTTTGCGTCAGCTGGCCCACACGGACTCTTTGACCGGACTGACCAACCGCTTCAAGCTCCGGGAATTTTTGACGGAAAAGGTAGCCGGGAAACACCCCTTGGCTCTGCTGTCCATCGATCTGGACCGCTTCAAAGCCATCAACGATCGCCATGGCCACAGCGTGGGGGACGATGTGTTGCGTTTGATCGCTCAACGACTGAGGCAACAACTCGGCCCACAGACCATGATTGCTCGCTTGGGTGGAGATGAATTTGCGGTTGTTTTGGTAGAACCTGGCGATATCCAGCAAGCACCCACACTGGGTCGCCGGGTGGTGCACCTGCTTCAAGAACCCTTGGACCTGAGCGTGCGCCGCCTGACAGTGGGCGGCAGTGTGGGCTTGACCATCAGCCATGGTGAAGCCGTTACGCTGGATGAATTGATGGTTCAGGCCGACATTGCCCTCTATGCGGCCAAAGACGCCGGGCGCGGGCAATGCGTGGCTTACACCCCGGAACTGGGCGCCGTCAACCAGCGGCGGGCTACCTTGGAGCACGGACTCCGGCAAGCCCTGCACAAGCAGGAGCTGCAGCTCTATTGGCAACCCAAGGTCGACCTCACAACCTGGAAAATTGTGGGTGCTGAGACTCTGATGCGTTGGCGGCACCCGGTGCTGGGTTGGATCAGTCCCGGTGAATTCATCCCCATCGCGGAGCAAAATGGGATGATTGCAGCGCTGGGAAGCTGGGCCCTGCTGGAGGCCTGCCGCATGCACTCGAGCGCTTTGGCAGGGCTGAAGGTATCCGTCAATGTGTCATCGATGCAGTTGCGCGATGAAAGCTTTTTGTCGGTGTTGCAAGACGCCATGGACGAGTTCCAGATCAACCCCGGCCAGCTGGAGTTGGAACTCACCGAATCCGTATTCTTGGAGAGCGCCGACCACGCCTTGGGGATGCTGCATGCCATCAAGAAAACCGGCGTCAAGTTGGCGATGGACGACTTCGGTACGGGCTACTCATCGTTGTCTTACCTGCGCAGCTTCCCGTTTGACACGCTCAAGATAGACCGGACCTTTGTGATTGAACTGGTCGAGAAAAAGGATGCAGAAGCCGTCGTCCAAATGATCACCGGCCTTGCCCAGACATTGGGCATGCGCACGGTATGCGAAGGGGTGGAAACACCACAACAGCTCGAGGCCATACAGCGTGCCGGTTGTGATGAGGTACAGGGCTATATCGTCGCCAAACCCATGCCTCTGCAGGAGTTCGTGGTCTTCCGCGAGAACTGGGACAAAACCAAGCCCACCGGATTGCGATAACTACACCGCGCTGTGCGGCAGCGGTACGGTATGGCAAGCCACACACAATTTGTTGCCTTCCGGGTCCCGGAAGTAAGCGCCGTAGTAGTGGGCGTGGTACTCGGGACGCAGACCCGGAGCCCCTTCAGACGAACCACCATGCGCAAGCGCAGCTTGGTAGGCAGCATCCACCGTGGCGCGTGTCGCAGCCAGGAATGCCGTCATCTGTCCGTTTCCCGCGTGGTGCGTACCTTCAAAAGGCGTACCCACCAAAAACAGGGGGCGACTCACCCCTGCCTGCTGCCAACCGGCCCAAGGCCGCTCTGGTTCACAGAAGCGCAAGTCCAACTGCAATACGTCCATCAGCGGCCGGTAGAAGCACATGGCCCGATCGAAATCAGTAACGCCGATGAAAATGTGCGAGAACATCAGTCCCCCTTCAGACCAAGCCGACTTCCAGCAGCTCGCGCTTGATGTAAGCGTAGTAAAGGGGCGCGGCTACCAGGCCAGCGACACCGAAGATCGCTTCGCCCACAAACATCACCGTCAGCAACTCCCAGGCGGAGGTGCCAGTGCGCTTGCCCACGACTTTGGCGTTGATAACGTATTCGAACTTGTGGATGGCTATCAAGAACATCAGGCAGGCCAGGCCCACCATAGGGGCCACGGACACGCCAGCCAGCGTCAGCACACCGTTGCACAACAGGTTCCCGACGATCGGGATCAGTCCGGCGAAAAACGTCAGTGCCACCAGCATGCCCGAGTAAGGGATGTGAACGTCAAACAAGGGCAAGGCGCCGAACAAAAAGAGCGCCGTACAAACAGCATTGAAACTAGCGATCCAGAACTGGGCCACCACAATCTGCCGGAACGCACTGATGAAATACCGGGCACGGGCACGGGCAGCAGCGCGCAGAGGCGCTGGGTGCTCCACCCCCGGCGAGCCCACAATCAGCGCGCCAATGACCAGCCCCACATAGGCCAAGAGCCCGCCCTGCAGGCCGGCAGAGCCGAAACCGGTCAACGCGTGGGCCTGGCTTTGCAGGTACGCCGCAAGCCAGGCTTGTGCAGCAACCAGCTCATCAGGAAGATGGGCGGCCAAGTTGGGGGGCAACTTTTGGCGGATTTCCAGCACCGTGCCAGCCAGATGGTGGAGCAAGGCCTCGTACTGCGCACCCGCGCTGAACACCATGCCTTTGGCGTTGGACAACACCAAAGCCAAGAGCACCAGCGGAACCACAATGACCCACGCCGCCGCCGTGAACCCACTGGGCCGCCAGCGGCCCAAACGCCGGCTGGTGCTTAAAGCCTGAGTAGCCATATAGCCCAGGCAAACGGCCAGAAGACCGGGCAGGAGGCCGTACACCAAAACCGCGAGGCATACACCACCCGCCAGCACATAGGCGCTGGTGGTGACCATTCGGGGCGAAAAGCGGGGGGAGGAGTGAGGGGTGGCTTTGGGCGTCATGAGTGACGCGATGGTATCAACTCAGGTATCCCAATCCGAGGACGAATCCCCGGAAAGTCCGGGGTCGTCCCAGGTGGTGCTGTCGTTGATCCCGAAATCCGCTCCGCCCATGTCCTGGTTAATGTCGTTGCCCAAGACGCTGTTATCTGACACCGGGTTGTTGAAGTTGCTACTGTCATGCACCGGGCCGTGCCCACCTATCAGGTTGCGGCCAATGGCTTCTGCGGCCATCACGCCCGCGCCCATCGCCAGTCCGGTGGCAACTCCGCCCATGATCTTGCCACCCAGACCACTGCCCGGTGCTTGGACATATCCTGCGCCATAGGCCGAGCCATAAGACTGCGGGCCATAGAGATTGGGTGCGGGGTTGCCAAAGGTCTGCGGGCCATTCAGGCCTCCACCCATGGAGGCACCATAGCCAGGCTGAAGTACCTGCGCGTCCGGTGTACGGCGGCGAAAGACAAAAAACGCAATAGCAATCACGCCACCGGCCAGCAGCACAGGCAGGGCCCAGCCGCCCGGCGAGGACGGTGCGGGACTGCTGTAAGTCACCGGCGCCGCGTTGGCCTGGGCCACCACAGCACTACCCTGGCTGCCCGAGAGTTGGCTGCGCAAGGCTTGCACCGCCTCTGCCTTGGCAAACGGCAAGCCGGGGGCCAGTTTTTCCGCCGTGGCCAAGGATTCGCGTGCATTGGCAAGCTGGCCCTGGCGGGCATACAGCTCACTGCGCACGTAATGCGCCTTGGCGCTGTTGGGGTGGGAGATCAGCACCTGCTGCACCATCACCTGGGCCTGCTCCAGTTTGCCCCCCTGCGCGGTGGCGTAAATTTCGTTCAACGAGGGCTCCTGCTGAGCCCAAGAGGCGCTGCCGGCCACCATGCCAAATACCAGCGCCCATTTCCATATGCTTTTGTTCATCGCTACCAACTCCTTGCGGGTGTATCAGCACATTCGGCTGCAACTCCAGTTTGCGGCGCGCCTATGCAAATCAAGTCGCTGTTGCGTGAACGGCCTGTAAAGGCGGGATTTCCTCCTTATTGCCCCATATCAAGACTCGTGTCAGCTTGACTGCCTAGACTGGTAAAAAACCAGATGCAGGAGACGCAATGCTGCCCGCCTTTATTTCTCACCCCGACTGCGCCCGCCACGAAATGGGGCCAGACCACCCCGAATGCCCCGAACGCCTGGGTGCCATTCAGGACATGCTCTTGCTGCGGGGCCTGCTGGACTACATGAACACCTATGACGCGCCTTTGGCCACCGAAGCGCAGCTGGGTCGGGCCCACGCCATCAACTATGTGCATGAGCTGATGGAGGCGTCTCCCAAAGAGGGTTACCACAAGGTGGACCCTGACACTGACATGAACCCCTTCACCGTTCGCGCTGCCTTGCGTGCGGCGGGGGCTGCCGTGCAGGCGACAGATCTGGTGGTCAGCGGGCAGGTACCCACCGCTTTTTGCAGCGTGCGCCCGCCGGGTCACCATGCAGAACGCTCGGCAGCCATGGGGTTTTGCTTTTTCAACAATGTAGCCGTCGGCATACGCCATGCGCTGGACGTGCACGGTTTGGAACGCGTAGCATTGATTGACTTCGATGTGCACCACGGCAACGGCAGTGAAGACATTTTCCGCGGCGACGACCGGGTGCTCATGTGCTCCATCTTCGAGCAGGGACTCTATCCCTACAACGGGGAAAAAGCCGTGGGCCCCAACATGATGAACGTGGGCCTGCCCGCACGCTCGGGCAGCGACAAATTCCGCGAGGCGGTGGCCACCCAATGGGTGCCTGCGCTGGACGCCTTTGCCCCTCAGCTCATCTACATCTCGGCCGGCTTTGACGCACACCGAGAAGACGATATGGGCAACCTCGGTCTAGTCGATGCCGACTATGCTTGGGTCACGCGACAGCTGATGGCAGTGGCCCAACGGCATTGCCAGGGGCGCATCATCTCTTGTCTGGAGGGCGGCTATGTGCTGAATCCGCTGGCCCGCAGCGTGGCCGAGCACGTCAAAGTCCTCATCGGCGCCGATTGAATCTGGAGTCACACCCCATGGAAAAGCATTACCTGTCCCCTCTTTTCACCCCGCAATCGATCATCGTGTTTGCCGGGCAGGTGGATGCACCTGAGCAACTGCCGCCTCAGGCGCGCATGCTGGTGGCCGCCCTGCAGGCACAGACATTTACCGGCCTGCTGCGTTTTCTGGACATCCACAGCACCGGCACCTTGGCAGACCTGGCGCAATCGCGCGCAGACTTGGCGGTCATCGCCCTCCCCCCTGAGGATCTGACAGCAGCGCTGGAAATTGCAGGACGCATTGCCTGCAAAGCTGCAGTCATTGTGTCCAGTGGCATCAGTGCGGAGCTGGCAGCTTCCTTGGCCAAAATCGCCAAACGGGAAGGCGTGCAACTGCTGGGCCCCAATTCTTTGGGCTTGCAGCGCCCGCAGCTACAACTCAATGCCAGCTTGGCCGGACCCTTGGCCCAACGCGGGCCGCTGGCGCTGGTGTCGCAGTCGGGCGCCCTGGCCTCCTCCATGCTGGACTGGGCTGCCAACAATGCGGTGGGCTTCTCCACCGTCGTGTCATTGGGCCCCCACACCTCCGTGGATTTGGCGCACGTGCTCGACTTTCTGGCCAATGATGCGCAGACCCAAAGCATCGTGGTCTACATGGAGGGCATCTCGGATGCCCGCCGCTTCATGAGTGCCCTGCGTATGGCAGCCAACGCCAAACCGGTGGTAGTGCTAAAGGCCGGCCGGCGCCCCGCCGGCAATGAGGCCGCCCAAACCCACAGCGGCGCCATTGTGGGCAGTGACGATGTGTTCGACGCCGCCTTGCGCCGCGCAGGCGCCGTGCGGGTGCGCTCTTTCGTAGAGCTGTTTTCGGCAGCCAAGTGCCTGGCATCGCGCTACCGCCCCGTCGGCAAGCGCTTGGCACTGGTCACCAACGGGGGAGGCCCCGGTGTGCTGGCCGCCGACTGGATCAACGAACTGCAGCTGGAACTCGGCAGGCTTTCTGCCACGACCGCAGAGACCCTCAAGCCCCTGCTTCCTCCTTTGGCCTCATTGACGGACCTCATTGATCTGTCGGAGGAAGCGGATGCAGAACACTTCAAGGCAGCGCTGGACGCTGCCGGCAAGGACCGGGGCGTAGACGGCGTCTTGGCCATCTATTCGCCCAAAGCCGGCCACGACGCATCAGCAGTAGCTATCGCTTTGGCCGAGGTCAAAAAAACCATTGGCAAACCCTTGCTATCTTGTTGGATGGGCGACAGCACGGTCAACGCGGCACGTGGCATCCTGAAAGCCGCCGAGATACCCAGCTTCCGTACACCAGAAGCTGCCGTAGGCGCCTTCGGGAATATCGCATCGTTTTATCAAAACCAGCTGCTCTTGCAGCAAACGCCACCACCGCTCTCCACGCTGGCGAAGCCGGACATTGAAGGCGCGCGCTTGGTGATCGAAAGCGTGCTGGCCGAGCGGCGCAAGGTGCTCACCGAGATGGAGTCCAAGACCCTGCTCTCGGCCTTCCATATTCCGGTTACCCGCACCATCCTGGCCCGTAGCGCCAACGAGGCCATGATGATTGCCACACAGCTGGGCTTCCCGGCAGTGCTCAAAATCGATTCGCCTGACATCAGCCACAAATCGGATGTGGGCGGCGTGGCGCTGAACATCATGAACGCCACCGGCGTACGCGACACCTACAACGACATGATGCAAACCGTGAAGCGCCTGCGCCCTGATGCGCGCATCAACGGCGTCACGGTGCAGAGCATGGTGCGCTCCCGCCATGGCCGTGAGATCTATATCGGATTGGTCACAGATGACCCGTTCGGACCGGTTATTGCCTTCGGCGCCGGCGGCACCATGATCGAGTTGATCAACGACCGCGCCATGGAACTGCCACCGCTCAACCAGTTCCTGGCACGCCGCCTGATCGAGCGCTCGCGCGTGGCGGAGACCCTGGGCGAGTGGCGCGGTAACGCACCTGCCAACATCGACCTGCTGGAGCAGATATTGCTGCGCATTTCCGAGATGGTGTGCGAGCTGCCCCAGTTGCGCGAGATGGACATCAACCCCATCATCGTGGATGAACATGGCGCACTCGCGGTGGACGCGCGCATCGTCATCGACAACGCACCACAAGGCGTCAGCAGCAGGGTTCACAACTACAACCACCTCTCCATCCTGCCCTACCCCGCCCAGTACGAGCAGCTCTGGCCCATGCGCGGCGGCGGCGAGTACACCGTGCGCCCGGTGCAGCCGGACGACGCGCAGATGCTGCAGGACCTGGTGCAAGGCCTTTCCAAGGAGAGTCGCTACTTCCGCTTTGTCTCCAGCATGCATGAGCTCCCCCCCGCCATGCTCGCCCGATTCACACTGATTGATTACGACCGGGAAATGGCATTGGTGGCCATCCACAAGACCCGCACCGCGGGCGAAGACGGTGAGATGCTGGAAACCGAACGCATCATCGGCGTATCCCGCTATGTGACCAACCCTGACAAGTCGAGCTGTGAGTTCTCTTTGGTGGTGGCGGACGACTTTGCCGGCAAAGGCCTGGGCTCGCGGCTGATGATGTCCATCATGGACGTGGCACGCGACAAAGGCCTGAGCGAAATCGAAGGCCTAGTACTCACCCACAACCCCGGCATGCTCAAGCTGATGCGCAGCCTGGGCTTCACCGTCAAAACCTTTGAAGAAGACGCCGATTTCAAGCTGGTAAGCCACCCGCTGTAACGCCTGCTTCGGGCGCAGCATCCGCGCCCGGACGCTTCACATTTCTTTGCATTTCCGCGCTGGAACTCGGGCTGGCGCGTCCTTATCTGAAGCAGGTCTAGTCTGTTTCTTGAAGGATGACACCATGCAACACACAGAGCGTTCTCTCTACCTCAAAGCGACATTCATCGGCGTGCTGGCGTCCAGCTGCTTTCTGGGCGGCTATGCGCTTTCGCAACGTAACCCGGCCGCCGTACCCGCCGACGCCACACCCACAGCCATCAGCCGCGCCATGGATGCACGCGGCGGCACACCAGCGAGCTTTGCCGACATTGCCGAGCAGCAGGGACCAGCCGTGGTCAACATCAGCGTGCAAGGTGCGGTCAAGACCAGCGCCCGCAGCGGCGGGCCGCAGCTGGACCCACGTGACCCGTTTTATGAATTCTTCCGCCGCTTCCAGCCCCCTGCCGAGTCTGACAACGCGCCCACCCGTGGCACCGGTTCCGGCTTCATCGTCAAGGCCGATGGCGTGGTACTCACCAACGCGCACGTGGTGGCCGATGCCAGCGAGGTCACCGTCAAGCTCAAGGACAAGCGCGAGTTCAAGGCCAAGGTGCTGGGCATCGACAAACTGTCGGATGTAGCGGTGCTCAAAATTGAGGCCAAGGACCTGCCCACCGTCAAAATCGGTGACCCGAAAAACAGCCGCGTGGGGGAATGGGTGGTCGCCATCGGCTCGCCCTTCGGTTTTGAGAACACGGTGACAGCCGGCATCGTGTCCGCCAAATCGCGCAGCTTGCCCGACGAGGGCTATGTGCCCTTCCTGCAAACGGATGTGGCCATCAACCCCGGCAACTCCGGCGGCCCCTTGTTCAATCTTGCGGGTGAAGTCATTGGCATCAACTCGCAGATCTACAGCCGCAGCGGGGGCTACCAGGGCTTGTCGTTTGCCATTCCGATTGACGTAGCAATGAAGGTCGAAGGCCAGTTGCTCGCGCACGGCAAGGTCAGCCGCGGCCGCTTGGGTGTGACCATCCAGGAAGTCAGCCCCGAGCTGGCAGAGTCCTTCGGACTGGACAAGCCCGCCGGCGCCCTGGTGAACTCGGTGGACACAGGCAGCGCTGCCGACAAGGCTGGCTTGCAGGCGGGCGATGTGATTTTGAAATTCAACGGCACCGACATCAGCCAATCCAGCGAGCTACCACCGCTGGTGTCTGACACCGCACCGGGCAGCAAAGCGGCCTTGAGCGTGTGGCGCCAGGGCAAGCCAAAGGAGCTGAGCATCACGCTCGGCCAGATGGAATCGGGCAAGGTCGCCGCTGAATCCGCCGCTCCGCAAGACAAGCAACTGGGCCTGTCCGTGCGCCCCCTGAACCGTCAGGAACGCGCCGAAGCGCAAGTCGCCGGCGGTTTGGTAGTGGAAGACGTAGCCGACGGCCCTGCCAAGCGCGCAGGCCTGCGCAGCGGCGATGTGATCCTGTCGGTCAATGGCGAGCTGGCCAGCTCACCCGACACACTCAAGAGCCAATTGGGCCAAGGGCGCAAGAAAATGGCGTTGCTGGTGCTACGAGGTGAGGACCGATTGTTTGTGCCCGTGACCGTGGGGTAAACACCCATTTAGCACGAAATCGGCCTCCAGCGCCCGCCCCATGTGCGCGAGCAGCTATGCTTTCAGGAGCAACTGCGCGAGCACCAGGCGTGCGCTGGACAGGTTGGTGGCACAGGGCACATCGTGCACATCGCAGGCGCGCACCAGGGCGTTGATGTCGGGCTCGTGCGGCTGGGGCGTCATGGGGTCGCGCAGGAAGATCACCGCGTCCACCTCGCCCACCGCCAGGCGCGCGCCAATCTGCAAGTCGCCGCCCCAGGGGCCGCTGAGCATGCGCTCCACATGCAGGCCCACCTCATCGACCAAGCGGCCGCCCGTGGTGCCTGTGGCCATCAGGGTGCAAGTTTTCAGGTAAGGGGCGAACTCGCGGGCGAGCGCCACCATGGTGTCTTTTTTGCGGTCGTGCGCAATCAGGGCGATGCGCGGGCGCTCAGACGGGGTGCGGGTAGCGGGTCTTTGGGCAGGGCTGGTACTCATGCCCGCATGCTAAACCAGCAAACGGGACGACGCCGGCACATGCGCCATCAAAAACTCCATCTGGTCCGCCAGGATGCGACGGTTGCGCAGGATGAAGTCTTCCCACAAGCTGGGCACATAGGGCGTGTACAGCAGCGGCATGTTGGCCTGCTCGGGGGTGCGGTGGCTCTTGCGGTGGTTGCACGGGCGACAAGCGGTGACCACGTTCATCCAGTTATCGATACCGTTCTGGGCAAAAGGAATGATGTGCTCGCGCGTCAGGTCGTTTTCATGGAAGTGCCCGCCGCAGTAGGCGCACATGTGCCTTATGTAGATTTGTACTGTTCATGTGTATGTATTTACTGTTGGCAAATATGGAGGGGGCCTTTAGTATGGTGTTTATGAACACTTTCGTCAGCTTGGCGCAGTAACGTTCCCAATCATTTCCTCGATTCAGGTGAATATGCGACACGATGTTTTACGTTTGGACACTTACGGACATCCTCAAGAGTGGATAACTATGGAAGAGGCTTGCACCTACTATGCCCGGGACGCTGTCGCCTGGACAATAGGTGATACCTTCATTTCAATGAGAGGCGGTACGAACGCGATGACTGGGAAACTGTCCCAGATTGACATCCACCCCATTCTCGCTACGCGCGGCGCATCAAAGGTCAGTATGTTTGACTGCATACCCACACTGACAAACAGGAAGCTTTTTCTAAGAGACCGCCACACGTGCGTAATTTGCGGAAACAAGTTTCATTACGACCAACTCACCAGGGAGCACATCAAACCAAAGTCACGGGGAGGCAAGGACGAATGGAACAATGTCGCTGCAGCATGCAAGAGATGCAATGGCGCCAAAGGAAATTCGCTTTGTTCGGAGCTTGGATTGTCTCTCTTGTATCTGCCGTATACCCCGTCTATTTATGAGGATCTGATCTTGTCCAGCAGGAATATCCGTGCCGACGTTCACTCATTTCTTGCCGCCCGATTGCCTAAAGGCTCACGACTTCTGTAGTGCTTTGACCGTATTGAATCAGTGGAGCCAGGAGTCAATTGCGTATTCCAGTGAATACCGCCACCCATTCCAATCCAAACCTTACCAGTCATTCCAGTTCATATCTACCTGCCCAGCAATCAGTCAATGCTGCTGAATTGGCCCGCTCATTGGTCGATTGAATCGGGTTAGCTCGATCACGCCCTTGAATGTCTCTGATAGGCTGGAAGCAGCCGTTCGTAAATCCCAAAGTCCCACAATCAATTAATCGTTTTCACTTGGGGAGTACATGTTCAGGGGTTAAGCCACACAGTGCGCATTCAGGCCATGGAAAGCGGGGGCCGTGGTTAAATTGACGGCAACGATGGGGAGGCATCAGTCAACAGTGATTGATGTGAACGCAGGGAACTCGACACCACATGCTCGACGATATTAAAAAGACACTTTGGGCCACGGCATTCAAGCTGCGTGCCAACATGGACGCGGCCGAGTACAAGCACCTGGTGCTAGGTCTGATTTTTGTAAAGTACATCTCCGATACCTTTGCCGCGCGCCGGGTTGACCTGGTGGCAAGGCTCACCAATCCCGGCGATGAGTATTACTATGAAGGTGCCAGTGCCGCAGACCTAGAGGCCGAACTGGAGGACCGGGATTACTACAAAGAAGTCAATGCCTTCTGGGTGCCCGAGGCAGCACGTTGGGAAAGCCTGCGTTCCGCGGCAAAGCAGCCGGACATCGGCCGGCGCATCGACGAGGCCCTGACCTTGATTGAGCAGGAGAATCCGAAGCTCAAGGGCATTCTGGACAAACGTTACGCCCGTGCACAGCTGCCGGACGGGAAACTCGGTGAACTGGTTGACCTGGTCTCGACCATCGGGTTCGGTGACAACCCCAGCACCGCACGGGACGTGCTGGGCCAGGTCTACGAATATTTCCTGGGTATGTTTGCCAGCGCTGAAGGTAAGCGGGGCGGGCAGTTCTACACCCCAGCATCTATCGTGAAGACCCTGGTTGCTGTTCTCGCACCGCACACGGGCAAGGTATACGACCCGTGCTGTGGCTCCGGGGGCATGTTCGTTCAGTCCGAGAAGTTCATCGAGGCCCACGGCGGCAAACTGGGTGATGTAAGCATCTACGGCCAAGAGGCCAACCCCACCACCTGGCGGCTGGCTGCCATGAACCTGGCCATCCGTGGCATCGACTTCAACCTGGGCCGCGAACCGGGCGACACCTTCACGCGCAACCAGCATCCGGACCTGCGCGCCGACTTCATTCTGGCCAACCCGCCGTTCAACATCAGCGACTGGTGGCACGGTAGTCTGACGGGCGACCCGCGCTGGGTCTATGGTGACCCGCCGGCAGGAAACGCCAACTGGGGTCCTTTGAACCATCTTGCGTTTTAGGACGTTTCAGAACCTAGTATCCATGCGGGTTTCAGGACCATGACATTCCAGAACCCGCATGGATACTGGATTTTCTGACCCCCTTGAACTTCGTTTTTTACCTCGACTGTCCTCTCAAAGCATCCTGACGGCAGCAGTCCAGCCTTAAAAGCCACTTCTCTATCTCTGATAATAATATTTATCTGATTACATGTTGTTTTTTTGGAAGTGATTTATAGTTACATAACGTTATTTATGTTTGTTAGTTAACTGGTTTTCTCTTGGAGTCACCATGGCCCGCCCCACTATTGCTACCAGCACTGATGTGCGCGCCGCAGTCCTGGCCCTTCTGCGCGATGCGGGGGCAAGCGAATCCCCTTCCGGGCAAACCTTTCGCCGTGTGGTTTCCGTACGTAAGGTGCGCGCCTACCTGGGCGGCGGTAATCCATCCACGATCGGACGCGAAATCAATGCTGCAGAGGCCGAACTGGTGCGGGATGGCGCGCCATTGCCTGCTCTTGCAGAGCTTCCTGCCGACATCGCGGTCCTGATGACACAACTGTGGCAAGCCGCCGTTGGCGTCCAGCTGGATGAAGTGCTCGCGCTCAAGACGCAGGCTCAGGGTGTGGCTGATGCAGCCCGCTCCGCCCTAACAGAAGCGCAACTGCGGTGCGAAGTCCTGATGCAGGAGCTGGTGGAGTTGCGCGCCGGTATTTCAGAGCGGGATGCACGGCTCGCTCAAGCGCTGGCCAAGCAGGCAACACATGAAACACAGATCACTGCGCTCACAGCGGAGTTGGAAGTATCCCGCGCACGCGCGGAAAACCTTGGTGCAGAGTTGGCGGCCAAGGAGGCATCGGCCTCCGCAGCCATTGCATCCGCGCGTGACCGCTACGATGGTTTGGCCAGGCAGTTGATGCTGGAAACCGAGCAGCAGCGTCAGGCTACCCAGCTTGAAAATGGCCGCTTGGCCGGTCAGCTCAAATTTGCCGAAAAACGCGAGGCCACTCAATTGGCTCGGATCGCCCATGTGGAGAATGAACTCCAGGAAGTCCGGGCCCAGAAAGACCAAGCGGTGGGCGAAATATCAGCTTTGAAGTACGTCAACACGGCATTACGTGCCCAAGTGGATGGTTTTCTGAGCGCATTGCCCAAATCCCAAGCCAACGGGGCACCCCCAGTCGCCAATCTGGCCAAAGCTCGAAAGCGTGTGACCAAGTCCGGCCAAAACGTTGCGTCTACCAAACGCACTAAGCCCGAGTCCTTGTTGTGACGCAGGCGCCGTCCATGTCCACCTCCCATGTAGTCCCCCGCTGGGTGGATTACGGCGTATCGCCGCCCCAGTGGTTGCCACAAGATCCTTCCGCCGCGGCCTTGTACCTGACCGAAACTTTGGGCCATCCCGTATTTGAGACTTGGACCTGGCAGCGCCTGGTACAGGTCTTTGGAGCTTTGCCCGACGCCAAACGAAGCAAGCCCAAGGTGTGCAGCCTGCTGATCGAGGTCGCGCAGGTCACCGAGGTCTGGCATCAAGGCAAATTGCAGACGCTGACGTCGGAGCAGGCCCCTGATGTGGCGCAGGTTGTTCTCTCGCTGCTCAAAAGCCAGAAGAAACGGTTCCGGCAAGTACCGACCGGGCAGAGCAAGGTTGTGGATGCAGAAGCGTCAGCGTCTTTCGGGCCTAACGTGGCACCCGGTTTGGTCCCTTGGCTGCAGCGCACGGGAGGCCTGTACAACCCCCATCCTCAGACCAACACGCTGGGGGTGGAGGACGATTACGCGGCGCTCTCCCTGTTTTTGCGCGAGCGCGCAGCACGCTCTAAACACACTTGGCGTGCTTACTTGTCGGAACTGGAAGGGTTGGTGCGCTGGTGCACCACGCATGGCCTTGGGCCTCTATCCGACTTGACTCGCGCAGACTTGCTGCGTTATCAGGTCCATTTGCGTGGCCCCAAAGACGGGGGGATTGGAAAGGGGGACACGTCGCAAGCGCGTGCATTGGCCGTGGTAGCCAGTTTGTTTCGCTATTGGCACAGCACTGGGTACTTGTTAGGTAACCCGGCAGCCGGATTGACGACAGGTGCGCGTGCCCAGGCTGGCTTTACCCCCACGCGGTTTGTACCAACAAACCTTTTGCAGCAGTGTGATACCTGGGTGGTGCAAAGTGTGGCGGTCAGTCCGGACGTGCAACGTTGGCGGCGGGCGGCCATTTGGATTTTGTTCCGCTATAGCGGAGCGCGTTTGGCCGAGTTGGCCTGGAATGCCGAGGCGAAACTGCCGCGACTGGACATGGATAGCCATGGTGATGCCGTCCTGACGGTGATAGGTAAAGGTGGGAAGGAACGTTGCATCCCTTTACCGGCCATGGGCAATGCCGTATTGGCGGGGTATCGACAAGCACGCGGACTGTCGGCATCACCTGCTCACCTGGAGCAAGTGCCACTGATCCATGGCGACAAGGGTGGTGCGCTGGGGGCCCGCGGGCTGTATGACGAAATCCGCATGGTGTTGCAATCCGTAGCCCGCGCAATACAGGAGACAGACCCCGCCGGGGCTACCCTTTTGCGGGAGGTCTCACCCCACTGGCTGCGCCACGCCTATGCCAGAACATTGGTGGTCGACAAACGGGTGCCACTGCCGGCGGCGCAGGCTTTGCTTGGCCACGCCACGGTGCAAACGACGGCTGCCTATGCAAAAACCGATTTACGGCAATTGCGGGAGTTTGTGGAAATCGGTTTCAGCCCCCGCGCTGCCCAAAAAAGTAGCATGTAATGAAGAAATCCAAGGCGCAGTTGAAATAAATCAATGAGTGCACTGCGAATGCCGATACCACTAAAAGCAGGGAACGTCGTGAATGCAATTTACGACTGTCCATATCTGCGTGTTCGTTAATGGTCTCACTTGTTTATGCGATGATGACCTAAATGCAAGACACAGGAACGTTTGTAGGCGGATATGCCTACCAAAAATTACGGTCACTGGGATGTACTGAAGCTACGGCCGCATCCTATGCAACCAAGACATCCATTAAGTCATTTGAGTCGGGGGAAATAATTTGGAGGAAGGGGCAGACAATATCGCATTGGTGCACGATCATTAATGGACTTGTATCTTGCTCTCTCATTGATGAAGAAAAAAGAGATATCCACGTCGCGCTTTTCAATGAAAACGCATGGTTTGGCGAGCACGCGATATTGTCTGAAAAGCCGAGTTTTGCGAATTATCGCTGCCTGGTTTCTGTAGATACGCTGCAGATTGAGGCCGGCTGCATACGTGAGATGCTGAGTACAGAACTTGCATTTGCAACCAAACTCGCAAAAGTGCTGGCGTGGCGGATGCAACGCACCTCAGAAATGCTGATGCTATTCCGGATGGGAAATCCGGCATTACGTTCTGTCATTGGTATCAGCCAATTTGCCGAAGCTCTGGCCTACGACTCTGACAGACCATCCGCCATGGAAATAGGCTCCAAAGTATCCATATCCATCAATCAATCTGTTTTGGCCTCACTTTGCGGGGTGTCTCGAAGTCGGTTTTCGAGCGTCCTACACTCTTTAGAAAACAAAGGTTGGCTGCGTTTGGAGTACGGAACGATTGAGATTTTGAATCTACCCGCTTGGCATTCATTTGCAGCCTCAAAGAGGTCTTTGCACTTTATCAATTACGATCCCACGATCGATGAATTACTCGACGAGCTAAATGTATGCCTGTTTCGTCTAAGGAGCCTCGCCTGAACCGATGAGACTTTTTGCATGAAGCAAGTCAGCCTAGCTGCGGCAATGGTCTGCTTTGAACTCAAGACCGAGAGAGTGCACAAGCGGGATTTACCCGACGAGATGGAGCACGTGCTTCCTTGGGTGGAGTTGGAATCACTGATTGTCCAATGCCCACCCCTGGGTGAAACCAGTCGCCCCCCTTTTGCAGTACTCAACTTGTTGTGCATCCACTTCATGTAACAATGGTTTGAATTGACGGACCCGGACATGGAAGAGTTACAGAACGACGTTCCCCGACACCGTGAGTTTGCTAGTTTGTCAATGCCACTTTTAATTTCCACAGATGGAATTTTTCCAGTTGTTGAAAATCATTAAAGCAAAGGTCAGTTTTCGATAATTTTTTGTGGGATTGCAGCGGGAAAAGCCAATCAGATTCAATCAGAAAATTGTAATGCCTGGCCTGTTGCTATACGGAAGGTCATTAGTTTCACATAACAGTCGCGGCCACGACTGTCGGTCCTGAAATGGTTGGTGCGGCACCAATCTACAAAATTATCAGGATCGATCTCAACGCGGATGACCTCTCGGCCGTCTTCAATGATTTGCTCACATACTCTATGTGTGGACGCGAGCCAGTCCGCATATTGAGCGGGAAATTGCTGTCCATCCAAGAAGATCCTGCGGATTTTGTCATACTGCTCAGCGCGATACCAAGGAACGCCGGCCTTCTATTTAGACTTTTTCATGCTTGATAGGGCAACACTGATTGACAAAAATTTTCGTCTTCTCCGCTATGGAAAAAGAACGTACTTCGCACTTGACCAAAGCCCGAAAGCTGTAGATCGGATCGTAAACAATCAAAGCATCGCTAATGAATTGGGTAACGGTCGGTAGTAAATACAGAGCAGGCCAAACTATTGATGTAATCAGGGTGGTGTCTCTCTTGGTGATGTGCAGTTGAATCAGACACGACTATTTGTTCAATGCATTCAGATTCAGCTTATGTCATGCTACCTTTCGAAACCTTGTGTTATTTGCAACTGGGTGAACACACCAGGTGAGCACGCCCTAGAATTTTGCGCGTTGTCATATCGGATTGAGCGCTTCTTTTGCCACATAAAAAGCAAGTCCTGCTAGCGTCACTGAAGGACTGCGCAGCAGTAAACGGTGAGCCGTTTTTTGCTTTGTGCTTGTAGCGTAGACCATCACCTGTAATCTCAGATTTTTTGGTTTGAGTCATTGTTTAATTTTACGAGAGAGTGTGCACGATTTTGTCTGATGACATAGTCGGCCCTGAAAATCCCCCTGAACCCGCATGAATGCTTAGTTTCGAGGGTGATTGCCGATGTCAATAACACCCATATTCGTATCCAATGGGTTTGAATTTCTGGGAGTTTTTGAATGCCGATGGATGCTGCCACCGAAGACTTTTTCCGCTTGCGCCTGGACCACATGATTGACCTGCGCCACGCGCTGGCGGTGCTGGCCTCGCGTATGCCGTGGCAGCAAATTGAAGCCTCGGTGTCCCACGTTTTCAGTGGCAAGGTTCGCGCAGGCAAGAAGCTGCCCGGCATTGATCTGTTCGGTGAGTAGATTCAGATAGCGGCGGTGAAGTCCAACGCCGGACGCCCGCGCGTACCGCTGCGCACAATGATTGCGCTGCTGTACTTGAAGCACGCCTTCAATGAAAGCGACGAGAGCGTGGTGCAACGCTGGTCGGAAACTCCGGTATGGCAATACTTTGGTGGCTGGGCGTACTTTGATCAGACCTTGCCGTGTGACTCCACCACACTGGTCACCCCGGACGGGGTTTATAAGCTGCTGCGCGAATATGCAGCCCTGGCCAAGATCGACATCGAGGGGCTAGGGCCGCACAGCCTTCGCGCCACCGCTGCAACCAATGCACTCGACCATGAGGCCGACATCGCCAAGGTGCAGGAGTGGCTAGGCCATGCCAACATCGCCACCACCCGCATCTATGACCGCAGACGAATGCGGCCAGAGGATTCGCCTACCTTCAAGGTTTCGTACTTACACCGGCACTATTTGGCCAAGCCCAGGTGGACGCGAATGGCGTCCTCCACCGCCTGAATATCGGCTTTGTTGACCGTGCCGAATTGGCTTTTGAGGCGAGCTTTGTCCGCAGCCATGATTTGGTCTGCCATCGCCTTGCTGCTTTGGCCATCGACCGACACGACCGCTTCACCGGGGTACTGACGGCCCGTGTTGCTGGTCAAAGGCACGACCACCACACGGGACAGGTTTCTATTGGCCGCATCGTTGCTCACAATGACGGCAGGGCGGGTCTTGCGAATTTCAGAGCCGACAGCCGGGTCAAACTCAACCCACCACACTTCACCGCGCTTCACTTTGCCTGTCCTTGGCCGGTGCGCTTCTCTATACCCGCCATTGGAACTTCTTCCGCCCAATACGTGCCGTTCAACACCGATTTACTATGCATTTTGTTCCTTCCACCAGCGCAGCAAATTGTCTTCAGAAAATTGAATGCGCCAAGGGTTGGGCATGATGGGCACCCACATGACCACATCGCCACAGCGTTCTTCAAAGCGAATCTCCGAGAGGTCATCGGGGCCGCCTGGAAAGGCATGGGCGCTCATGATGTTCACCACTGCCTCCAACGCCTCGGGCAGTTCTTTGAGCCATGCGCCGCCATCGCCCGCCGCTTGAGCATTTTGGATATACGCTTTCAAACCAAATTGCGCCTGCTCCACGGCTAGACGCTTATGCGCCCGCGCGTCGGCATCCATGCCGTACGTCCAAAAATGTTCGAGCCTGTCAGAGCGGTCGATAGGGTCAAGCTCGGGCGGTAACGTGGCAGCATAAAGACCGAGTTTGCTAATGCGCTCATCATCAAAATTGACGCGCCAACGCATGAACTGACTATCCAACGCTAAAACTTTTGCGTCGTAGAAAAAGTCATTCCAGTTGGTGCCAAAGCTCCAAGGCTCGGTGATTGGAGTGAAACCCGCGTGCGGCACAGGCTCTGCGTTAAAGTTCACAAAGTGCTCGCTGACCTCAAAGCGAACGATCTTGCACAAGGTGATGGTGCGCCCTTCGCGGTACAGGGCCACCTGGTCTAAACGACTTTGAAACACCTGCGCGGCAGCCTGGTTGCGCTTGAACAGTGCTTGTCTGCGCCGCGCTTCTTCGGGGTGCCGCCACTTGTCCACCCGCTCCCACGCCAGCAAAAAAGGAAGGATCAGAAGCTGAATCAAAAACGGTGCATCGACCACGGCTTGGCGCGGATTGCGAATCCCGTCCCGCGCAAACCGCGCGGTGGCTTGCAGACTGCGCACGAGCAGCAACCAACATCCTTTGGCGAACATGTACAACACGGTCACGCCAACGGAAAAGACAAGCACGCTGCCCAAGCCTTGAAGGATGTCGAGCAGCGTCATAGCTCACCATGCTTTTCAACGTGTGGCCCCACCCGCGCCGCAGCCGGTGCATCAGCCCCATCGGGCCACGCCGCCCGCCCACGCCAGCGGCGCACACGCCAAACCCATTCCAGCGCGTATTGCACCGAGGTCCAGATTGAAAAGGGCACCAGCCCCAATCCGCCCAGCATCATCAAGCTCGCCTGCAAAGGTGCTTGTGCACCGACGTATTCATGCCCTTTGTAAAAGAAGGAATGCCCGGCCCAAACACCCCATGCGTAATACCCCACGGCACACGCACACAGCAGCGACACGCAACTGCAAGCCCCAAATGCCAACAAGTTCCAGCCGCTGGGCGCGGCCACACGGTCTCGGCGGGCCAGTTGCAGAGCACTGGCCCGGATGGTTTGAAGGAGCTTGGGCGATTTCATGTTCGGAGCATCGGTGTACTTGTTATGGCTTATCTTTTGCTTGGCCAGGCCGTCAATCAACAAGCCCAAAGCGGCTTGCACCGCTGCCAATCACTGGCTGGCACGCACCAAACGAACCTGGTAATCGAAGCTTAGGCCGCTGTAATCGACGCCGCCATAGCCGAAACTGACAGCCCAAGCAGCACGCGAATCTCGCACATAAGGCGATGATGACCAAAAAACGGCATGCGCATTCGGAAATTTCTTGGCATCTATCGTTGGGCTGTCGGAGCCGCCGTTGCAGCCACTCGCAACCGCTGGAGCGCCATCTTCAATTTCTGTCTTTGTTTTTTCAAACCCGGTGCTGCACACCAGCAAGCTGGCCAACTGGCGGACAGTAGGCACACGCCAATCGGTTTTGCCGTAGACGCCGCCCTCGGCATTTAACCTCTTCGCCGTAGCCAGGGCTTCATCAAAAGTGAAGGTCTGAGCTTTGCCTGTGCAGGTGTTTTCTTCCCATGTTTGCCCCAAGGCGCAACGCATCCATTCATTGCCATCCATCACCACCGTTGGCCCAGGTTTTGAGCAAGCCGACAACACCCAGACGGCCATCAGGCTCAAACCAAGACGACTCAATGTTGAGCTTGAAGTCCTTGAAAACATGAAAATGTCCTTTCAGAGGGGAAGAGTAAGGGGATAGCGATCGCTTTTCTGTCTGAGCCGCTCGGCCAAGTAGGCGTGGGCATCCCCAAGTGCCAACAGTATGGTTTCACCTTCACGGGCATACAGGCCCGCTTTTTCGCCTGACCAGTGTGGGGGCGGTGGGCTGGAGAGGTTGCTGATGCGGTCGGCCAGCTTGACGCACCACACCGAAGGCGGCTGCAAGCGAATACGCGCCAAACTGTCGGCCATGGCCTCGGCTTTTGGCAAATCATCACGTTTGCTTAAAGCCAAAACACCATTGGCAACAGCTTGGCCAAATTTTCGTGCCAGCAAGTCGTGACTCACACCCTGGTCTTCTATAGAGTCATGCAAAACCGCGCACATCATGGCCAGATTCAAGTCTGGCAGGGCTTGGTGCTGATGCGCCACCAAAATTTCCATAGCCACATGCCCCAGATGCTGCAAATAAGGACGTTCGCTCCCCGGCATGGTTTGCTTGGCGTGCGTTTCAGCGGCAAAAATCCAAGCGGACAGCCACGCATCAGTGCCACTCAAGCTTACTGGGTTTTGCACGGGGGGTATGCCTTGCATGGTCACACTTTCTTTGATTCGAATGTGTTGGAAGGTACGCGATGTTGAAACGTCCATACGTCGCGCTCAATCAATGGATTGATCTCTTGCTCCAGCACTGCGGCATCTTCGCCCTCAAAGTCGGCAAAGAAAGCAATCAAGCCGTAAATCTTCGTTTCAAAGTCCGGGTCTTTGACTAGTTCTCTGTGATAGTTGGAACCCTCCAACAGCGACCAGCGCTGCACCTCGATGTCGCTGCCTTCTCTATGCATGCGCAGCGTCAATTGATAGCTGTAAACAAACTGCCCCACGCGGGCCGCTTTGACTTCCTCTTCGTCAAACACATGTTCTAGTTGCCCATGCTTGCGTGCCATGTCCACATGCGGGGCGCAAAGTTTCCACGCGGTTTGCAATGATTTCTGTGCCTGCTGCAAATGCTGTTGTGCTTCCAACAAGGCCGAAGCCAACTGACTGCGGCCCCGCGCTTGGTCTTTCTCTGCATCGCGCTCAACGCCTTGGGCAAGGCAGTGCAGCAACTCGGCCAGCTCGTCGTAATACAAGTCTTTCATACTGTCGGCCAGCAGGTAGTGCTCCACCGACTCACCGCGCACAAACACCCGGCTGCGGTGGCGCAGCCCTTTGGCAAAGCGCCTGAAATACGCCCACCAATCCGGGCAGTCGGTGAAGTTGTGCTGCCCAATGTGGGGGTAGTCGTCCACAATTTTCAGCAGCAACTGGTCAATGTCGTATTCAAACGCATGGTACTGCTTTTTGAAGGCCAGCAGATACTCCAGCAATTCGCGCGGTTCTTGGCCATTCAAGGCACAGGTATTCGCCCGCTCAAAATATTCCAGCACCGGCACACGCACATCGCTGATGGCATTGGGCCGATCACGCCAGCCGTGCTTGCCCAGCAGCAAGAGCATGGCCACCGCACGCTTCATGCACAGGTGAAAATAAGTGCCATCGCGCTCGTCGCGCCCGCTGCCGCCCCAGCGGGTGCGCTCACGGTCGCGGTCAAAACAGGCATTGCGCATGGCCGCCCAGCACGCTTTCAGCTCTGATAGCGGCAGGGCTTCGAGGTCGGTGGCGGTGAGGAAGGCTAGATCGTCAGAGGTCATTGAAGAGGGAGCATCATCCATCAGTCGCAGCTGCGCTGGCATTCTCGAATGCAAGAGTTCTCGCTAATGCCACCCCATTCTCGGCATCTTGCTTCGCATCTGCGCACCTCCGAAAAACAAAGCGAGCGGTTGCTGGCATTGCGGTCGGCATCGCGCTGCGCAGCAGCGGCGTCCCGCTGCGCAGCAGCGGCGTCCCGCACCGCATTGGTTTGCCGTTCGGTTCTGTCCACGGCGGTGAGCTGGTCGGAGGCCTTGACAGCAAATTCGCTTTGCGGGAAGTACTGAATGATCAGCTCATACAACTTGGCTGCGCTGTAAGTTTTGCCGTTGATCTCAGCATTCTTGCCGCGCTGGGCTTGGCCCGCGAGCATGTACAAAGCCTGCGGACCTCTGGCAAGCAGGTTTTTCATCTCCGCAATAACCCCTTCTCGGGCATCAGGGATCTTGATGGAAAACGCCGAAGCAGCTTCGCTGCCCGATAACTGACTGGCACGAACCAACCGAACGCGCTTGTCGATGTCGCGGTTGCGGTTGTCGACCCGGCCATTGAGAAAATCGACGACCCAGCCAAAGTATGAATCGCCCACATACGGCGAGGACGCCCAAAAATCACTATCTGACACAGCAAGAAATGCTTTAGTGTTGATGGTTGGACTGGAATAGTCATCATCGCACCCCTTGGCAATGGCTGGGCCACCGTCTTTTGGGTCATTTTTTTCTCTGGTCTGTCCGCTACTGCAATAAATCAAACTCGCCAGTTCACGAATAGTAGGCACACGCCAGCCATTCCCGGCCTGCTTTTGCGCTTCATCCAACGTGAACATCTTAGCTTCACTAGCACAGGTTTTACCATCCCACGTCTGCCCTACGCTGCAGCGCTGCCACACCAAATTAGTGGCTTTGTCCCAAATCAGGTTGCCTTCCCTATTGGTGAAATACGGCTCGGCTTGGCTAGAAAGCGGCAAACACGCACCCAGCGCACACGTCATAGCCAATAGCCATTGTTTAATGGTTGTTTTCATTCAAGTTTTCCTTTCTGAAGCGTCAGAGACTTACCGCGCTTCGCTGTGCATGTCCTTGGCCAGTGCGTTGCACCACTCTTGCGCTTCAGTCTCACGAGCGGCATCCGCAGCCATGGCACGGTAGCCATCATCCAGCGATGTGTCCAGGACGTGCGGGCGCAGCAAGTCCTCAATGAACTGGCTCATGCGGCGTTTGCCGATGGTGCGGTACAGGCCGTCATACACCACTTCGTCCAGTGTGATGGTCATTCTTTTGTGCATGGGACACTCCTAAACACGTTATGCGCATAACGTATTTTATGGCTAGTGCTGCAATGGAGACAACAAAAACCTTGTTTGCTCACGCGGGTTTTTTTCTGTCACAGATACAGCAACCCTCCAGCCAGGCTTCCTCTCTCGCAGTCGGCCAGTCTAGCCCACGCCCTATCGCCGTCAAGCCGCTACGCTTTCCTTGACTGCTTCAGGGCACCCGCGGGCTGCCCGCCTCGACGTGCGAGCTTCGTCAGCTCGCGCATCGAAAAATAATCATTACAAATCACTATGGAGATTCATCAACTGCTCCCCCAGGAGCTACGCGCACGGTTCCCGCAAATAGGAGCCACAGCAGGGCAAGAAAACCCGCTCGTTTTAGCAAAGTTCTTTTACCCCGACTTTCACTAGACGCGGTACGCCATCGAGTTCGACGGCATCGACACGTTCTATGGTTTTGTGAACGGGGACTTTCCCGAGCTGGGTTCCTTTTGCCTGAGTGCGCTCATGGAAGCGCGTGGCATGGTTGGGTGCGCAATTGAGCGTGACTTGTACTTCCAAGACACACCGCTTCAGGTCATCCAGCAAAGGGCTGAAACGCGGTATTTCTGATAGCGCGAGCGGCGAAGCGCGTGACCTTGGGAAACCGGGGTCACGGCGCTTTTCGCCGCCTCCCCACACCCACGTGACCTCCCCCTGGATGGTTAGCATAAAACATAACGAACGCTTTTCTGAAAATCTAGTCTAAAAATTGAATTTTGTAAACATTAGCAGCTTGTCCATCTTTTGTTATCAAATAATAACCTCTGCCATAATTATTTGTCAGTTTGACTGACATATATGTTGAGGTCTTGCCAGGCAGAGATATGCCAATATCGGATTTCGGAACTGCCAATTTGGCATATACATGAGAAGCAAAAGCAACTGAGGATGTCATCCCATTTTTATAAAGCAGTCCGAAATTGGAATTTGTAGTCCAGCCTGAAGAGTAATTCTTATAAACCGACGACTTTCCAAGTGAAAGATATGAATACCATATATCTCCATCATTAGGATTAGATGGAGGCGTAATGCTCACAAATTCACTTGGATAATATACTATGCCGACTGGCTGAGTATTTAGGAATGGCCCATTGACAGAAATGGAAATATCGCCATCAGATCTTATTTTTGAACCAGATGGATTAAAATACAATCCAACGAACGTTCCTGAGTAGTCTACTGATTGCCAATACCCTGCTGTTTTAGAGTAAGAATGCCAGTACTTTGGTAAAACTCCATGGTCAATTCCACCGGGAGGTATATCTACAAGCAAATACAAGTGGCTATCAGTGTGACGAGCTACTAAATAGCCTTTGTAAGCGTATTTATTTGTAAAATAGCAAGTTGCGTCAGAATTTTCAAGAAAATCTGACTCAATACTTAGAGTGGCAACTTTTATAATATCAATTCCCGCCTCACAAAGTGGCGTTTCCACTTTCGCAGGGCTTATTGATACGGCAAATGGCGAGCCAACGATATCGGAGCCATTATATTTAATACTCAGCATTTTAGATGTTGAATCAGATGTTATATCGCAAGTCACATTCAATACTGAAACGCTACTATCCCCCAAAATAGAGCAGTTGGCCCCACCAATAGAGGCAGTGAGGCCACTGGAAAGAGGAAAATTACCGCCAGAAATAGTAAACTTGACACCGCTGCCTGCCGTTACACTCCGTGGTGAAGCATTTTTCAAATACACATCCTTTGTAGAGTCGACAACGGTAAAATACCAAGAATAAGCACCGACGTAGTTCGCATAGTAAGATGCGAAAACATCTTTTGTTTGCTTATCAAATGCTTCAATTGCTGCCGCTTTAGAAGCCATTACGTTATCCGTCAGCTCAACAGCATTGATATACATACCAACAAGCTGCCGTGCCATATCAACACTCGCAACGGCCCTACTCACACTGCCAGGTTGCGCCACAATAGAATACAAGTCTTTAACAGAATCGAAAGCATCGAGAAAATGCTTCCAATACGCTACGGTTTTCTCTCTTGTATCTAATTTTGAAAAATTGGCAGTTGCTAAGATTGTTCCATCTACGGCAGTAGAGCCAATGTTAGACAATACGTCAATCGTTTTGATTTTCCCAAAAACTCCATTTAATCCAGTAACAAAATCTTTGCATGATTTAATTAGATTCCTAGGCGAGTCAGTTTTGCCTTTGATGTAGTCACTAGAATCAAGATAGCATGCAACAGTATCTGGAGCTAGCCCAATAGCCTCGATAGATTTTTTTAGTTTTTCCAATCTATCTAAGTGTTTGACTCCAATGGCAGTTGATTTCAGCCTGTTTGCCATCCCCTGTGATACGTAAATATCAACTGCATCAATCTCCATTGACAAGATTGCAGAAGCACTTCCTAGCATATAGTCAAATGTCGCTCTACCGTCTGTTGTAAACAAACCAGCATAAGCAGTAAAGAACCCCGTTTCCTCACTAATATAAGAAATATTTTGCCTTAATTCATTGAGTTTAGAATCCCTATCTGACCTAAACTTAGAAATAACAGTTCCTACGTCTGGATTATTTTGTCCAATATTTCTATTTTTAATTCCAAACATCCAGTCGCGCAAAGCTACAGAATCGTAACCATTAAAATATGGGGCGCCATATCCCACATTTCCATCTGAAGTAAGTTTATTTGCAATCTGCTCCATATAAGAATTATTTTCGGCAGACTCCTTGTGGTCACTCAGAACAGCAATAAAATTACTGTTTGGCGCAGGAATATTAATCTTGAAATAATTAAGTAAATAATTTTTATCGTAATTGAACGGAGTGTATCCGTTTTTTAAGGAAGAATAAAATGATGAATCCTGTGATGCGCTCTTAACACTTTGATATGTTGTGGCGAGCACGTCATTACTTGATGCAACCTGCACCTGAAGATTCTGAGCGATATACTTTGCTGCTAGTTTGTTTTTTTCGTCATATGCATCGGAATCTGGCATGTAATTTTTAAAAACTGAGGAGCCTAGCCCTAGCTCTGCAACGATTTTTTTATCTGCATCATCCACTGTCATTTCTGGCGATGACTTTAAAAGCCCATACACCATTGATGTCAGTGGCGTAATAATTTCTGGCTTTCCAGGGGCTGCAAGCAGTGTATATGGACTAATGATTGCTTGATTTGGATTGTCAGAGTCAATTGCTCCAATGCCAACATAAGCAGCTAACGCACAATTACTATTTGGGGCTGGGGCTATATTAAATAAACCTCCAATAGTTGTCTTCACGGACAATTCACCACTGTCTAGTTGATGATTATTGTTGCAATCCCAATAAACATCGGCTCCAGAGATATATCCGTCAATCACTTTCCCAGATATTTGCTCACCACCACCACTACTTCCGCCGCCGCAACCAGTGACAAGACAGGCAATAGAAAGTAACAAGCCACTTCGCAGATACTTCACCTCAGACCCCTTATGTGACGTTAAATTAAATTGTCGATTAATTTTTTGATCTCGGAAAGTTTCTGCTTTTCTGATTTATCGAAACTTTCAACACTAGACTCTAGTGTTTTCACAGCAATCCAAAGCGCCCTCTCTGCTTTCTGAAAAGGCGTATCAGACCGCTTGTCTTCTTTCAATGGCTCTCCTGCTTTACGCGCACGTGCTGCGCGTACAGATGCCTGGCCGGTTGTTTTTAAAGTATGCCACGCCTCTTGCATGGCTTCGGCATCCATCCGGGCAAGCTCCACTAGGAACGATTTTGAAGCTATGTCGGACGTCCGACATTGGACTTCTATAGCTTCCGGCAGCTTAAGCAGTGAAAGCAATTCCGTGACGGTGTTACGTGCCTTACCGATAACTTTAGCAGCATCTTCCTGGGTGTAGCCGTGGGTTTCCATGAGCCTGCCGAGCGATTCGGCCAGCTCCATCGGGCGCAGATTTTCGCGCTGCACGTTTTCGATGATGGCCACTTCGTCAGTGTCACCCTCCGTGATAACGGCGGCAATTGTTGGGCGTGAAAGCAACTGGTGGGCGCGGAGGCGGCGCTCCCCGGCCACGATCATGTAGCGCTCACCTTCCAAGACTTTCACAAGCACGGGCTGGAGCAAGCCTTTGGCTTCGATGGACTGTGCCAGCTCCATCAAGGCGGATTCGTCAAAGAATTTGCGCGGCTGGTCAGGGTTCGCCTCTACCTGCTGAATGTCCAGCTCAATGATGCGCGGCAAATCTGCACTCGCCCCGAACATATCGGCGCGAATCTTGGCACTCATTGGCGTCTTATTTTTGGGAGGCATGGAGTTCAATAAATTTTTGGGCTACGACCTTGTATTGCTCAATTCCTGGCGAATCAGGGAAGAGTTCGAGCGCGGCCTTGGATTCAACATTGGCCCTGTCAAACACCGTCGAACGGTTGACCGGCTCAAAGACTTCGACGCGCCTCGATGCGACCGATGCGCGGAGTTCTTGCAGGGCTTCGGCATCGTGGGCGGCACGGGCATTGAACAGTGTGGGCAGGATGCCGATGATTTTGAGGCCCGTGTTGGCAAGGCGGCGCACGTTTTCAATCGTCTCCATGAGCAGCGGAATGCCCATGATGGAGAGGTAATCCGTCTTGCACGGAATCACCACGGCATTCGAGGCTGTGAGTGCGTTCACCGGCAGCAGTGACAGCGTGGGCGGGCAGTCAATCAGGATGAAGTCAAAGCGGTCACGCAGTGACGCGATTTTTCCTTGAGCACTGTGGCCACACCAAAGGGCGATACCAATTCAGTCTCAGCGTTGGCCAAGCGAATGCTGGCCGGAATGAGCGACGGCGCACCATCAATGATGAGCGCATCGAGCGGCGCATCTTTGACCAGGCCGAAATAAAAAGTCTTGCCCGTGGCATCCAGCTCACGCAGGCGGCGTGGGTCAAGTCCATGCACGATAGACAGCGAGCTTTGCGGGTCACTGTCGATAACAAGCACACGCTTGCCCGCCTCGACTAAGGCGCGAGCCAGGTTCACGGTGCTGGTGGTTTTGCCGACGCCTCCCTTCTGGTTGGCGACGGAGATAATTGTTGCTTGCATGGTTGTATCATAGCATCCATTTGACTTTTTGTGAATACTGCGTAATACTGTACGCATACTATGAGGAAAGAAAACATGCCAACCCCACACTATCAGCGCTTTGCTATCAGCATCCCTGCGCCGATGGCAACACAAATTGAAGAGGTCTGTAAGGTCGAAGGCCGCAACCGCTCGGAGTTTTTCCGTGAAGCGGTTCGCTTCTACATGAACGCCGGTCGCGCACCACAGCCGCCCCAATTTGTCATGCCAACCAACGAAGAAGAGCGTAAGGACAACCCTTTCCGCCTTTTCGCCGAGTGGAACTCGGAAGCCGATGCCGCCTATGACTCCCTCCGCTAAACGCTCCATGTCCTATTACCGCAGTTGGGACATCGTGGTAGTCCCCTTCCCTTTCACTGACCAAAAGACCAACAAAGTCCGCCCTGCCGTCATCGTTTCGACGGATGCCCTGCGACAGCGCAACGGCAAATACATCGTGGCCATGATTACCAACGCCACGAACGCCGCTCAGTATGGTGATGTTTCCATCAGTGAATTGAGTGCTGCCGGGTTGCCCATTGCATCCGTGGTTCGAACCAGCAAGGTGGCGGTGATTGAAGACGCTGACGTTCACAAGCGCGTCGGAACGCTTCCCACCGCCGATAGGAAGCTGGTGGCCGAGCAACTTCGGGAGTACCTGGCCATCGACTGAATGAGCCACACACCAAAAATGTCGGACGTCCGACATAGCCACACCATGAGCACAGACCGCCCTCCCCTCCCCCATGCTGCACAACCTCTCAGCGATGCGGACATGACTCGCCTAGCCGAGCTTGTCGAGCAAGGCCCCGAGTTTGTAACCGTGCGGTCTGTTTCGGAAGACGTGGATGCACTCGCTGGCGAGTGCATCGCGTAATCCACCCATCACTTTTATGACCCCTACCCTCCCCCACAACCCGGAAGCAGAAAGCGAAGCGACTGCTATCAAAGCCCTCAGCAAGCCTGACCCGCTGCTTGAGGAGCTTCAGGTTGTCCGGCTGGAGGGGCGCTATTTCTGTTTCGACCGGCATGAGGCCAAAAACCGCCAAGGGGTGCTCCAGTACCGTGACGGCAATCGCGGCCTGGTGATCGAGGTTTCACCCCGCTATGGCCACCCGTCAGTGCTGGCGTACAAGGTGCTGCAAGCGGTTTTTCGCAAGGTAACGCTGGAGGGCAAGCCCTACCCCGACACGAGCCGTTCAATTAAAGTGTTGACACGAAGCTGCGCTCGGTAAGGCTTCCTCCCTGGCACTGAAATGGGGAGTAGTTCTAGCAGCCTGTTGCTGGCTTGAATGGTTTTGTGAATGATCACGATAGCCCGATCTCAAGGGCTTCTATCCTGAATTGGCTTGATGTAAACGTAGCTCTGAATTCGATACGAAGATTCGGTAAAATAGAATCAATATAATCGCCACGCTTCTGCTGCCAGCACGCGCAACCTTGGCGGTTTTTTTATGGCGTTTCCGCTTTCGTGTTGCTCCGCTAAAAATAGGTGTTGACGAAGGATTCGGTTTACGTCAGTCTTGTTGCTGGCACGAGGTCAAGGGCAAAACCGCCAAGGCTCAGAATGGAAAATAGACGGCGCAACAGGCTGCAATCTGATGAAGACAAGGCTTGGGAAACCATGGCTCCCGTCGGACGCGAATTCGGAAGTCCTGACTACGAGCGACTGGCGCAACAAGATGCGCTGGAATTTTGGCTCCGGCTTGCGGAGCTAGTCGTTGTCGCGCGAATTGCAGCCTCTGCTCAGTGTGAACCCGAAGATCCCGGCGAAAGATCAAGTGCGCACAATGTCCAGGTCGCTCTGCGAGAGTGGGGTCAAGACGTAAGCTTGCTTGTGGCCGCCTCTGTGTGGCGGTCGTACTCCAATTCGGTATGAGCCGAATGGTTGAGCGGTGCGGAGACAGTTCATTCAGCAAAGTCGGCCCTTTTCTATTTCTGCGCGTCTCCCAATCGAAATACGGCTGACTGAGCTACAAGGCATGTGAATAATCAGAAGTTGTTGAGAAAATTAAGCCAGTTTTTACTGATTTCATATAGAAGTTTATGAGACAAAGTGCAGAAGTTAGTGAGACTACTTTTTGCTAATTCCCGAATGCTGACTGTTCAAGGCGCATTGCTGCGCTTGAAATTTGACGAGCTGCGGATTCAACGGATGTGACGTACTGACCATTACCAAATTGATTTAGCTTTGCGGCAAGCCTCTCAGCCTCCAGAACAAGTCGAAATAGGCTTTTAGCAAGCACTTTTGCGGAGGGTTTACGTTTGCTAATAGTCATGTTGATTTCCAATATGAGATTTCAAAATAATTCTTCTCACTAACTTGTGCTTTTTCCCATTTACTTTTAATTGTTCACACCAAAATCAGGCATCGCGGCGGGTAGCCAAGTCCGCAAACAGAAGTGAAAAACCCCAGCAGACGCGGGGCCTGACGGGGTTAATCGACATGCAAAGAGAGTGTCTTTGCAAGTTTTATGGTGGTGAAATACGGACTTGAACCCAAACCTGCTCTTCCAACAAATGCCCTCCAATTGATGGTCGCTGTCCTTACACTGCGGAAACCTTGGGCGATTCAAAGTTGCCTTCGGAGTGACTTCATGCTCGGGTTCGCTGGAGCATCAAAAGTCTTCATTTGCCGTTACTGTTCAAATATGCTTTCCGAAATTCGCAATCCTGTATGCCGCCCTGGAAGCTCAACATGAGCCAGCAGTTCGTCACCTGGTTCCACCAAGGTCGCATGTCGCACCTTCCTATCTGCACCCATCAGGCGGACATGCCAGTCATTCTGCAGGAATGCGTTTAGGTAAACACGGTCCGGATCCTCGTGTGCAAGCGTTTCCTGACTTGGCGTCACCGCCCGCTTGGCCGCGTTCGTTGACAAGATGGCCTCCCGCATCTCCGGGCTCACGCTGTCGAGCGAGACACTGCAACGGATCTTCAGCATCGGCCGACGCTCGATCTTGGCCCGGCCCACCGTCACGACACGCGAATTGCCGTGCAGATCGACGCACAGCACCTCGGCACCGGCCCGCATCTCGTTGAGGTACTTGACGTTGTCGTCCGGACCCCAGATGTACGAGTGCACGGCGCCGGCATTGACGCGGAACTCGCGCAGGTTCATGTGCGGCAGGTAGTGCGTCTCGGAACAGACGAACAGCCCGCCCCAGCCGGTCGAGCCAACGATCATCCCCTCTTCGACCGACATCATCGACGTGCAGTCGACGCAGACCCGGTGGCCCAGCCCCGTGTGCTGCACCTCTTCGACGAGCGCCTTGACCAGTTGGATGCGTGTGTCCCGGCGTTGATCGATGCGCTGCGACAGGTTCTCGACCACCTCGGCATGCTCGGTGCGCAGCACGACACCGATGCCGTGCTCCATCGTCGCGAAGGCGTTCAGCGACTGATTTATGTCGTCGACCACCCCTTGCAGGCCCTTGATCGGCACGTTGCGGAAAATCTTGGTTGGCTTGCCTTCGGCCTTAGCCAACAGCAGCTCGTACGGAATGTAGGTGGCATGCTCTATGTCGATCACGACGAAATCGTCGCCGCGCTCGCAGACCTCGATGCAGTGCGGGAACTCGCGCTCCAGGTCCATCACGTCGATGAACAGGCCGGCCTTGTGGCCCAGTGCAGCGGCCTGGCGGCGAAGCGGCTCTTCGCGCGTCATCACCCAGGCACCGGGCTCGAGGTCTTTCAGCTGCGCCGACGCATCGACGACGACGACCTTCTGCTTCGCGGTGGTGAACGTGCGATGCTGGGCGTGTTCGACCACGATGTGGGTGCAGTTGCTCTGCTCGACCATCGGCAGGATGCGCTTGCTTGGCAGCTTGCGCGCATCGAACCACCACTGCACGACGCCGCTTGCCTTGAGTGGCGTGGGGCTCTGGTCGGTCGGCCCTTGCGCGACCAAGTCGAGCGCCTTGAGAGTCGCGGCGGCGGGTAGTGCCACATTCGCATCGGGAATGGCGGTCTGGAGCGCAGTGGCGCACGCTGTCAATTTTGACATGATGGATCCTCGTTTCTCAGTATGAATGGGTAGTCAGTGCTCTCAGGCCTCTTCGCGCAGGGCGACGCCCAGGTTCTGCAGGTGCGGTGCGTTCTCGCAAGCCAGGTAGGAGGCAGGTTTTTCGGCGCTGAGGTTGATATGCTGGTGCCAGGCCCAGACCGGGATGTAGAACGCGTCGCCGCGCTTCCACGCCACCTCGCGCTCGCCGATGACTGACTTGCCCTCGCCTTCGAGCACATAGATCAGCGTCTCGTAGTTGTGCCGGTGCTTGCGCGTGCTCTGCCCCGGCTCCAGGCCGCCGACGGTCATGCTGATGACCTTCGAGGGCAGGTCGACCACGTTGACCTGGTGCCGGCGCTCTTGCGAGAAGTCGCGGTCACCGACGTGGGTATTGCCGACAACGTTGGCGTGCAGCAGCCGGTCCGGCAGCGTCGCGTCGAGGGCGGCGGGGACCTTGGCGAAATCGCCCGACGAATGGGTGGTGGTCAATGACATGCTTGCTGTGCTCCATCCAGGACGCCGTTGAAGAACTCCAGGCGCGCATCGATCATGGCCTGCGCACCCTCCAGGATCAGCGCCGCGTCCTGCGGCCGCTCGGACTGAATGCGCAGCAGGATCTGCCGCATCGTTTCGGCATGGTCGTCATCGCACTCGACGTGGATCTCGAAGAACTTCAGCTGCTCGCGCTTGACGCCGTTGGCAAGGAAGCCTTCGATGATGTCGCTGTACAGCGGCGCAACGATGGCCTCGGCACCCAGGCACAGCGCGCCCAACCCGTAGGCCGGGTTGCGCTGCTTGCAGTAGTGCAGCGCGGTGTCGATCAGGTGTTCGGTCTCGGGGAAGGTCGGCACCTCGTGTTGGTGCACGCCCAGCTCGGACAGCATGCGCGCGAACAGTTTGGCGTGCGGTTCGCTGTCGTCTTCGCCGAAGCCCAGCTCCTCGGCCAGGTTCTCGGCCAGGCGCATCACGTCTTCGTTGTCGCGCAGGTTGGAGATCAGCGCGCACAGGTAGCGGGTGAAGTAACCGCTGTACTTGGCTTGCTGAGCCAGGAAGACGTTAAGCTCATGCCGCGTGATGGTGCCCTCGCGGCAGCGCTGGATGAACGGATGCTCGCGCAGGCGTTCGACATGGGACTGGGTGATGGTCTCGAACATTTGATCTGGACTCCCGTTCAGTGAAGTGTGAGGTTGGCTTTAGCCAGCGTGGTCAGCACCGTGCCGGGGCCGACTTCTTGGAACAGCATCGGCCCTTGCTGGCGCAGGTAGGCCAGGCTCTGGCGCCACTGCACCGGCCGGGTCAGGTGCTCGGACAGGCGCTCGGGCCAGTCGCGCCCGTCGTGCGGCCGGGCGCTCAGGTTCGAGACCACCGGCAGTCGGCCGGGCTTGAAGCTGTAGCGCGCGCAGAACTGGCGGAACTCGGCCGCAGCATCGGCCATGAAGCGTGTGTGGAACGCGCCGCTGACCTTCAGCGGCACGACCTTGCCGATGTTGCCGGCGCTGATGCGCCGCGAGGCCTCCTCGACCGCGGCCACCGAGCCGGCGCAGACGAGCTGCTTGGGCGAGTTGTCGTTGGCGATGCAGAAATCCGGCGACAGATCGTCGGCCACCGCCTGCAGCTGCGCCAGGTCGGGGTCGAGCACCGCGATCATCGTGCCCTTGCCGTTCTGCCGCGCCATCAGCTCGCCACGCATCTTCACCAGCTGCAGGCCGGTCTCGAAATCGATCACGCCCGCACTCAGCAGCGCGTTGTATTCGCCTAGGCTGTGGCCGATCACGAAGTCCGGCTCGACGCCGGTGCGGCGCACCGACATCTCGGCCAGCGCGTTGACGGCGAACAGGGCCGGCTGCGTGAAGGCGGTGTCGTTCAGCTTCGGCCCGCTCTGCTGGCACAACGCCGGCAGATCGTAGCCGAGGATCGCGTTGGCCTGCTCGACCTGGCGCGGGAACTGCTCGAATAAGGCAGCCCCCATGCCGCGGTGCTGGGCACCCTGACCCGGAAACATGAAGGTCAGCATGAAGTCCTCCTGGCTGTGTCTAGTACTCTCATCAAGTTCTCCATCACGGGTGCATGCGCGCTTCTTAAGAAAAAGTGACCACCGGGAAACAGGTGCCTGACGAAGGCGTCGCCGGCGAAGTCGTCCCAACGGAAGATGCGTTCGATCGACACCTCGGGGTCGTCGGCGCCGCCCCACACATGTATCGCGCAGCGCAGCGGTTCGGGCGTCGCGCAGTGGTGCGCGTCGGCAATCGCGAAGTCCGCCTGGAAGGTGCGCATGAAGACATCCAGGAACGGGCCGTCCTGCAGCAGCACCGGGTCCGTTCCGCCAAGCCGGGTCAACTCGCGAACGATCTTTTCGCGCGAGAACGCAGCGCGGCTGACGGTGGGGCGGACGGCGCTCGGCGCACCTCGCCCGGCCAACACCAGGGCCAGCGGCATGCGCCGCCCTTGCCGCTGCCGGCGCAGCGCGAGCTCGAAGGCCAGGATCGCGCCCATGCTGAAGCCGAACAGCACGTACGGTTGGTCGGTCAGCTCGTGCAGCTCTTCATCCATGGCGTCGAGCAGTAGCGGCAGCTCGGTGAATGGCGGTTCAGACAAGCGCCGACCGCGGCCCGGCAACTGCACGGCGGTGAACTCGAGCCATTCGAGCGACTGGAACTCTTTCAGCCAGGGCTGGAAGAAGCTCGCGTTGCCCCCCGCGTGGTGGAAAGCGATGAGCCGCAGCCGCGCGCCGGGCGCGCCGGTCTGAAGCCCGACCCACGGCGAGCGAACGGGCCGCGCGCTCACGATCGGAGCGGGCGACGGTGCCAGGGCCGGAGTGGGCGCCGGTCTTGTCAAAGCGTCCAGGTACGACATCTCAAATCCTCCATCCTTGCCATGACCACTGTCGAACGGTGGGCGACGGCCGCACGCCGTTGGCTTGGGGCTGCGCCCAGGCCAACGCCGCAGACCAGCCGGCGCCGGGCATGTCCAGCGACCACAGTTGTAGCCCTTGCATCGTCGAAGGGCCGTCCAGCAGCCGCGGTCGGAACTGCGGTCGGAACTCGACACTGAAGGCATCCAGCGGAAACCGCAGGCCGACGCCGGTGGCCTTCAGGCAGGCCTCCTTCAGCGTCCACCAGCGATGAAAAACGTGCATGCGTTGGTCGTCGGACAACGTCCAGAACGCTTCCTTCTCGCTGACGCTGAAATAGCGCCCGACCATCGCCATCAGGTGCGCCGGCTCGGACCAGCGCTCCAGGTCGACGCCGACCTCGTGCCGCCACGACACCGCCACCAGCGCCATGCCCGCTGAGTGGGACAAGTTGAAGTGCAGCGGGCGCGGCGCGTCGGCCAGGCAGGGCTTGCCGTTGGCATCGGTACGCAGCGCGATCGCGTCCGGCGCGCGGCCCAGCGACAGGCCGAGGACCCCGCGCAGCGCTGCATGCGCCGCCAGGTAACGCTGGCGCAGCGGCGCAAAGGCAAACCGGTCCGCACGCGCGCGCTCGCCGGCGTCCAGCACTTGCGCGCAGTCGTCGGCGCGGGCGTGCGGGTCGTCCAGGTCGACCTGCCACACGTGCAGGCCGTCGTTTGGGGCTGGACAGGCCATGCAGCGGCCGGCGGAATCGATCATGCTTGTGGGTCTCGGTAGGGGTGCGCGGCTCGGCTGTCCTCGGCGTCCCGTGCGGCGATGCTGCTGGCGTAGTCACGTGGCCCGCACGACTGGCGCAGGGCGTTCCAGGCGGCTGCCGCGTCCTTCAGGGTCTTGCCCTGGTTGCGCTCCTTGTCGCGCATGTAGTCCCGGACGAAGCGGTTGTATTCCCAGGTGTGCATCAGCGTGGACTTGTAGTTCTTGTCCTTGCGCCGCTCGTGTTCGGCGATCCATTCGGTCGCCAAGTCGCCATAGGTTAGTTGTCGGTGCGTGTTGGCACGGCGAAATCTCTGCAGGTGCGCGGTGAAGTGAAAGTGCGGGCCAATGACTGACTCGAATAAGGCTCGGGTGTTGGCATCGCACTTGTAGTCGGGACCGATCCGTGTTTCGAACGTGATCGTGTGATCGCCGGTAGCTGCACGAGTCGCTCTGGTACGAGCAGACTCCCGTGGCGTCATGACCAGCCTACCGCAGAGGTGATCGCGAATCCTTTCTAACACTTCGTGCTTGTGCCCCTGGGTCGACAGACCCTGCTCGCGGCAATAAGTCACCAACTCCTGCATGTACCAGTAGAACGCGTCGAGCGCCTCCGGTGCCATGTTAGGTTCCAGCGACGGACGATCGGGATGTACCTTCAGCATGGTGGTTTTCAACTTCGATGACTTGCGCAACAGCCTCACTCCCTGTCATTTCACAGACACATACACGTCGGCACCCTGTGAGCTAATTAGCTCGAAGTCGCAAGCGTAGCGACGATTCAAATCAGTACGACCCCAAACGTGTTTCCAAACATCACGGATACCATTTGGGTTGGCAGTGTGAAACTTCGCATAACGCCCTTTTTCAACATGGTGCATCACCAACTCCTCGTTCATTGGAGGAACATACGGATGCAGCAGTGCGCCCAGGACAATTGTGTAGGGGCCGTTGGCATCGCTTTCATAATCAAAATATGCCTCGCAAATTTCAGAATCGCCTTCAAGACCAAGCTTACGCTTGATACTTCGTTCAAAAAATTCCTTCCATAGAAGTTCTATTTTCTTGAAACCAGCATCGCTGTTGTCCACTCTGGAAGAGATGCCAACAATTGTCACGCCGCCATAATCAACAATTTCATATTCCATTAAATTCTCCAAATTCAGTTAAATCGAAAAGTAAGCGCCGTAGCACAAGTTTCGCTCCGAAAAACTTAGCTAAGTCATTGTTTTTAAAGCAGACGGCGCAAAGGTCGTGGAGCGAAACTTATCGGGGCTGCTTACTTGTGCGGAATTTTTCGTGCAGGTAGGTCTTTGCCGCCAGTCAGCATCAATCAAAGATAGAGTACTCATAGCGCTTCCTTGGCTACAGAAACAGACATCGTTAACGCCTTACTCTGCCACCTACCAGACTGCCAGCGCCGGAAATTGATCATGCCGCGCAGCGTTTCGTCAACCACCAGCCCAACCCACAGGCCAGCCATGCCCAGGCCACTGTAGAGGCACAGGTAGACGGCCAGCGGCACGGCCACCAGCCAGGTCACCCCCAGCCCGACGGCCGCCGGGTAGTTGGCATCGCCCGCCGCCTTAAGCGCGAAGCTGGACAGCGTACCGAACGAGCGCGCCGGCTCGAGAAGGATCGCCAGCACCAGCAGGTCCATGCTGATCGCGATGATCTTCGGGTCCTTGGTGAAGATGCCCACCAGAGTGCCCCCCGATGCCCAAAGCGCGAGCGCGATCAGCAGGCTGCCCACCACCGCGATGCGCAGGTTCGATGTCAGCACCGCGTTGGCCGCCTGCGGCTGCCCAGATCCGACCAGGATCGCCACCAGCACCTGGTTGCCGATCGAGACCGCCGCGGCCCAGCAGATTGCCACCGTGGCCAAGTTCATCACGTAGACGCGTGCCGCCATCGCCTCGGTGCCGAGGTGAACGGCCGCCGCGGCGATCACCAGCATCGCCAGCTCGGCCGACACCGGTTGCACGACAGACGGCACGCCGATGCGAAGCACGTTGCGGATTGGCTCGGCCGGCGCGGCGAAGAAGGCCCGCCACTCGTGCGGCGACCTTACCTTGGTCAGCATCACGACGACATAGAACACGATCACCACTACCTGCGCCAGAATGGTGGCCAACGCGACGCCTTCGATGCCCATGCCTGCCCGCTGGAAGACGATGTTCAGCACGATGTTGACGACGATCGCGACGACGCCGCCGAACATCGTCCAGACAGTCTGGCCGCGCGACACGAACACCGTGCCGATCGCGTACTTCAGCCCGATAAAGACCAGCGCCGGCGCGATGGCCGACATGAATTCGGTTGCGTGACGATGCTCGTCGCTGGCCAGCCCCAGGCCCGCGGCGATCGCCGACGCGCCCTGGCCCATCACCAGCGCGGCCAGCAGGCCCAAGCCGGCGTTGACCACCAGCGCGGCACAATAGATCCGGCCCGCCTCCTTGGCCTGGCCGGCACCGTTGAACTGGCCGGCGGCGTTGCTGGCGCCCTGCGCCATCATCATTGCAACCAGCACGCAGACCATGAAGATCGGGATCGTCGTGCCGACACTCGCCGCGACAGCGTCGGAGATCCGGCTGAGGAAGAAAGAATCCGAGAAGAACACCGAGAAAGTCAGCACCAACTCGATAAACACCGGGATCACGATGGCCCACACTGGGGGCAGTTGTTGCGGGCCCCCAGGGGCAGTTTGTTGTTGGCTCATGGCAGGGTCGTCCTTTTTGTCATTGGAGAGAGGATTCGGGCAGCGCGTGGACGGCCGGCGCGGCAGCGGGCGCCTTGGTGGCGCACTCGGGCACCGGGCGGTCCTGCAGGCCGAACGACGGCGATGCGATCGCCTCCTGGATTCGCTGGGTAATCGCCGAGCGGTCCAGGGTGTTGAACAGCGCGATGCGGTTGCGCGCCAGGTCGCCGCGGTTCCACTTTTCGTAGAGCTCCTGGCGCATGCCGTAGCTGTCGCAAGTCAGGTCCCAGGCCATGCGGAACAGCCGGGCCTTGCGGTCGACATCGATGTCCTTGCCGCACATGTAGCGCTCGAGCAGCGGGCGCAGCTCGGGCGATACCAGGTCCGCTTCGCTGGGCTGCATCAGCAGGCCCGAGGCACCGAGCTCGCGCAGGATCTCGCTGGCCCGCGTGCCTATCTGCGCCGCGAAGGCATCGGGACCGAGCGTCGAGCCCGGCGCCAGCAGCCCACCCGGTGTGCGAGCCGTCTGCTTTTCCATGCCCAGCAGCGCCAGCTTGGTCATCTCGACATAGGTGGCAAGCTCGCCGAGCTTGCCCTGGATCTCGCGGAAGCCGCTGACGCCGATCGAATCGCTGACCATCGCGGCGACCGCCAGGTGGGTCATCATCCGGTGATAGAAGCGGATTTGGCCGACATAGAGAGACCAGACGTTCAGGCGCCGGAAGCCGTCGAAAGCGGTCTTGGCGTCGCGTAGCAGGAAGATGCGGTTGCGCGGCACGAAGACGTCTTCGAAGAACAGCATCGCGTCCTGTTCGTCATAGCGGCCGGCGAACGGGTGGGCAAAGCTACCCTCGGTGCGCGGCAGTGCCTCGCGGCACATCACGCGCAGGCCCGGCGTCTGCATCGGCAGGGCGCACCAAATCACGAACTCCGGCTTGTCGCGCATCGCGAACGTCGGCGACATGTAGATCAGCACCTCGTGCGCGAACGGCGCCAGCGTCGCCACCTGCTTCGCGCCGCGTATCACCACGCCATCGGGCGTCTCGCGCACCACGCGCAGCGCCAGGTCGGGGTTGTCGCTCGGGCCGGCCGAGCGGTCGATCTGCGGGTCACCGATCGCATGGGTGATGCTCAGGTCGTGGCGGCTGCAGTAGGCGTGGTAGTGCGCCGCATTGTCGCCGAACTGCGGGTCGACTTTGGCCAAGGCCTCGCGGTAGTCGTACAGGCCGACCACCACGTTAGCCATGAAGTCGGGCACCCGGGGCAGCTGGCCCCAGCTGTGCTCCATCCACAGGTGCGAGTTGGCCCACTTGGCCTGCAGCTGCTCTTCGGTGTAGGGCAGCGCATACGAGTGGCTGACGCGATACGGCGCGCCTTCGAGCGGCTCGGACATCGCCTCGCGCAGGTCGGAGCGGTGCTGCAGGTCGTACAGGCGCGCCATCTCGTTGCGCAACCCGGCGAACGCCGGGTGCTCGGTGACGCTGACGCGGCGGCCATCGAGCCACAGGTCGCGTGAATCGCGCAGGCTCTGGATGTAACCCACACCGGTCAGGCAGCCCGTGGCTTGGTCCAGCCGCATCTCGAGCTGGTAGGAAAGTGAATTGCGCATGGTTGTCAGGACCTTCAGGAAAGGACAGAGGAATCGGCCGCGGCCTCCGACGTGAGCGTCGCATCGACCTGAGTCACGAAGCGGGTCAGCACGTCGTCGAACTCGCCCGAGTGGGTCAGGAACGGGTAGTGGCCCGAGCCCTTGATCTCGACCAGGCCGGAGCCGACCGTGGCCTCGTGCATCTTCTGCGAGTGCACCGGGCGGATCACGGTGTCCAGATCGCCGAACAGGAAGTTCACCGGCAGGCGGATCTCGCGCATCCAGTCCAGCGTCGACAGCGTGATCATCTCGTTCAGGTAGCGCATCGCGACCAGCGGGTTGGCGCATTGGCTGCCGATCAACAGGCCGCCCATGCGCTCGGTCTCGAGCCGGCGCGGATCGTCGGCCGACCACTGCGCCGCGACGGTGTCGAAGTCCAGCTTCAGCGACCCGGAGACGGTCTGGATCATCTGCATCACCTCTTCGATCGAGAGGTTGTCGGCCGTCACCGGTGGCAGGTCGGCCCCGTCGTAGAAGCCGCCGACCATGCTCAGCGACGCAACCTGTTCCGGATGGAAGCGGGCCAGGTGCGCCGCCGCGATCGAGCCGAAGCACGACGACACCAGGTGCGCCGGCTGCGCGCCGATCAGACGCTGCAGCACCTCGGAGAACACGCGCGACACGCCGGCGGCGGTCGACTCGCGGATCGCCTTGCTGAGCCCGTAGCCCGGCGCGTGGATCACTATCAGGCGGTACTGCGTGCGCAGCGACTCCAGTTGTCGCAGCCAGACCGGCGCGGTCAGCGCGACCGCCGGCATCAGCACCAGCGACGAGCCCTCCCCGGTGACGAACACCTCGACCTGCGGGCACGAAGGCACTTCGACCAACAGGTGCAGCAGCTCGTCCGCACCGACCTCGGCCGTGCCGCTCGCTTGCGCATTTGCCAGCTGGCCTTCGCGGAAGAGGTCACCGTACGAGAACAGGAACGACTCGATCTGGTCGGCTGGGATGCGGCGCAGCACGCGGGCCCGGTCGGACAGCTCGGCCGCCGTCGGCCCGGTCGACGTCGTCAGGACCTGTACCGGCGTCTCGTCCACCGCGACGGGCGTAGGCGCCTGCGTCTCGGTTGGTACCGCAACCGCAACCGCGGCCGGAGCCGACCCGCCCAACAACTGGCGCGCCTGTTCGACATGGTTGTTGATCAGGAACTCGGCGACCTCGCGCACCGACTGGTAGTTGAGGAACAGCGTCGCGGGCAGCGTGCCAGCCAGCTCTTCGAGTGCGCGGTGCAAGTTGACGACGATCAGCGAGTCGACACCGAAGTCGGCCAAGTCGGCATCAAGGTCGATCTTCTCGCGCTCGATCATCAGCGTGTCGGCCACGATCGCCCGCACGCTTTCCGCCACCGCGTCGACGGTCAACGCCGCCTCGACATGCGCCACTTTGGCCTGCTGCGAGATCTGCTCGATCACCTTGCCGACCTCGCGGCCCGCCTCGGCGACCTTCGACTCGACGACCGGGCGCGCCGTGGGCTTCGCCGGTGCCGGCTGGGCCGACTTCGGCAGCTCGACACCCATGCGTTCGAGCACGGCATCCGAGACGTTCAGTGCCATCACCTGGCCCAGCCCACTGGCCAGCAGGCGCTCGATCGCCTGGCCGCCTTGTTCGCCGTTGAGCGGGTAGATGCCCTTGGCGCGCAGCAGCTCGGGGTCGCCGCGGTCGTTGCCTTCCCAGAAGCCCCAGTTGATGACGTGGACCGGCCAGCCGGTCTCTTCGCGCAGGTGCAGGCTGAAGGCGTCCTGGAAGTTGCAGGCCACCGTGTAGGCGCCCCAGCCCTTGTTGCCGACAAACGCCTCGCCCGACGAGAAGAACATCAGGAAGTCGAGGTCGCGACCCTTCAGCGCGCGGTACAACGCGTGCGAGCCGATCGTCTTGGCATGCAGCGCGTCGATGAACTCGGCTTCGGTCAGCGTCGCCAGACGGCCGCCCGAGAACGCCATCGCCGAATGGAACACCCCGCGCAGCGTCCCCATCTCGGCTTCGATCTTCTGCAGTGCCTTGGCCAGCTTCTTGTCGTCGCCAATGTCGGCCTGGTAGTAGCGGACGCGGCCAGCGTCCACTTTGGCGCACTGGGCCAGCATCGCGTCGTCCGCCGCGCGGCGGCCAATCCACGCGATGTTGGCGCCGCAGCGCTCGGCCAGGTATTGGCTGATGCGCACGCCGACATTGCCGGCGCCGCCGACGATCACGTAGACACCGTCGTCACGCCACGCGCTCGCCTGCGGCTGCGCCAGGCTGGCCGGCCGCAGCGTGCGGCGATAGGCCTTGCCGCCGCGCAGCGCCAGCTGCTGCCCGTCGCCGACGCCGGCGATCACGCGGTCGAGGTCCTGGCCCAGTTCGGGCGTCAGCGCCACGACGCCTTCGCCGAGCGCCAGGTCGACCCACTGGGTCGCGACGTGCAGCAGCTCATTGGTCAGCGCCTTCGCGAAGCCGAGCAGGCCGGCGGTGAACGGTTGAATCACATCGTCGTCAGCGATCTTCGCGACGGCGTTGCTGACGATCCGCAGCGACCAGCGCTGGCGCGACGCGTTCTGTGCCTCGATCGCCTTGACCAGGCGCAGCAGCATCGCCGTGCTGGCCGTCTGCACGTCGCTCAGCTCCTTGGTGCTGCGCGGATGCCAGTGCTCGATGTTGACACCGCCGAGGAAATAGACCGAGTCGATCGCGCCGATGTGCTGCACGCAGGCAGGCAGGGCCGCTTCGTCGGTCAGTGCCACGCTCCATGAGCGCGCCGACAGCACCGCCGTCTTGCCGCCCAGCACGATCTCGTGTACCGGCTGGTTCAGCCGCTTCTTCAACCCTTTGGCGACGAACGCGGCGGCGCTCGGGTAGACGAGCACCACGGCCCCCTTCGCCTCGCCAGCAGTCGGCTCGGCCATCGGCAGCGCGTGCTCGACCCACTCGGGGCGGTAGAACATGCGCTCCAGCAACGGGTCGCCCTGGTTCGCACTCAGCCCGCGCGCGGTCATCCAGATGCGCCCTTCCGCGTCGAGCGCGTCGACGGCATAGCCACCTTCGGGCAGCATCCGCAGGAAGATCGAGCCCGCCGGCGCCGACACGCCCACCAGCCGGACATGGTCGACTCGCCAGGCCGACGCATCGCTGCCGGCGGCGCCGGGCCAGGCGCGAGCCACCAGGCCAGCCGCCGCATCGACCAGCGCCAATGCCGCCTGCCAGGCAGGCAGCGTGCGCTGTGCAAGCTGATACCGCGCCACCGCGGTCTGCTCACCGGTAGCCGCATCGTCCATGCTCACGCCCGCAGCGCGGAACGCCGGCAGCGCCTGCGGGCAGCGGGCCTTGATCGCGGCCAGGTCCGTCGTCGCGGCGACCACCTCGCTACCGGTCTCGTCGCGCTGGCGCAGCACTGCGCCGGCCAGCGGTTGGGCCGCCTCATCCAGCAGGCGAACCGCAGGCGCTTCGGCGCCGGCCGGGCCCTGCGCGATCTCCAGCGTCAAGGCGGCGCCGGCGTCGAGCGTCGCGCCGCGCTGCCAGCGCACATCGTTCGCGCTGCCGCGCTCGCCGACGAAGTCCGCCGCCTCGCCGATCCAGCCCATGATGCGGGCCTCGGCAGCGCCATCGGCGGCGACGTCGTCCCAACGCAGATCGAATCGCAGCGTGCCGTCCAGGCTCTGCAGCGCGTTCAACTGGGCCGCCAGGCCGCTGACGGCGGCCGCCGGCTTCACCGTCGTCGCGGCGTTGTTCACCCAGCAGCGTTCCTTGGCGAACGGGTACAAGGGCAGGTCGACATGGCGCACCGGCCAACCCCGGTGGCATTCGGCCCACGGCACGCTGGCGCCGTGGCACCACAGGCGCGCCAGCTTGGCCCACTTGCGGCCGCGGGCTAGTGAGCGCAGGAACTCCTGGTCCTGCTCGCCATCGGCCTGCACGCGGTCGCGGTTCGACGCGGGGCTGTTCGCCACGCCTTCGGCCTCCTGCGCACCGGCCAGGAAACGCTCGAGCCGCTCGCGCAGCTGGCCGAGGCTGTCGGCTTCGACCGCCAGCCGTTTGGCCTGAGCCTCGCGGCCCACTTGCAGCGTGTAGGCCAGGTTGGCAAAGCGCTCCGGTTCGTTCGCGCTCGTCGCCACACCGGCCCCGCCGGCCAGCGCGCAGAGCTGGCCCACCGTGCCGGCGCGCAGCACGTCTTCGGCCGTCAATGCGGTTTCAAAAGCCTGGTTGATGCGCCGCGCCATTCGCTCGGCAGCCCAGAAGTCCACCGACAGATCGGTCCACGCATCGCCCGCATCCAGCAGGCCGACCGACACGCCCAGCGCGCCGGCCACGACAGCCATCACCTCTTCGGCCGCAGGCCCGGCGGCCACGCGCGCCGGTGCATCGGACAGCGCGCTGGCCACGAAGCGCTGCACCACCGCCTGCAGGCGCTCGTTGTTCTTCGCCGAGAAGACGAACAGCTGCGACGAGGCGGGCACTGCCGCGGCCGCCTGTGGTGCCTCGACGAACTCTTCGAGCACCACGTGGCCGTTCGCGCCACCGGCGCCAAACGAGCTGACCCCCGCACGCCGCGGCACGCGAACGTCGAGCCCCTGCTCGTCCTTCAGCACCGGCTGGCGCCACGGTGCCAGCGTACGTTGCACGACGAACGGCGTCTTGTCGAAGTCGATGTTCTTGTTCAGCACCTCGGTGTGGATCGACGGCACCAGCTGCCGATGCCGCATCTGCAGCACCACTTTCGCGATGCCGGCAAAGCCGGCAGCCGACTCGAGGTGCCCAACGTTTGACTTGACCGAGCCGAGCGCGCAGTAGCCGACCTCGTCGGACGATTCACCAAATACCTGCGTCAGTGCACGCACCTCGATCGGGTCGCCCAGCGCGGTGCCGGTGCCATGGCCTTCGATGTAGCTGATCGTGCGCGGGTCGACACGGGCCGCGTCGAGCGCCTCCTTGATCAGCGAGGCCTGCAGCTTCGGGTTCGGCACCGTGTAGGCGTTCGACTTGCCGCCATGGTTGATCGCCGAGCCTCGGATCAGCGCCAGGATGCGATCGCCGTCGCGCTGGGCGGCGCTCAAGGGCTTGAGCAGCAGCGCGCCGACACCATCGCCCGGCACATAGCCATCACCGCCTTCGCCGTAGGCACGGCACAGGCCTTCGGTCGACGCGAAGCCGGTCTTGCTGAGGAACATGTACTTGTTCGGATGCACGGTGACGTTCACGCCCCCGGCGATCGCCAGCTCGGTCTCGCCGCGGCGCAGGCTTTCGCACGCCAGGTGCACCGTGGTCAACGACGACGAGCACATAGTGTCCAGCCCGATGCTCGGGCCGGTGAAGTTGAACCAGTACGACACCCGGTTGGCGATCGACGCGTACGACGAGCCGGCGTTCGCCGAGTCAACACCGTAGAGCTGGTACTGGCTCCACATCGCACCGGCATAGACGCCCACCTTGCGCCCAGCCAACTGCTCCCTGGCGTAGCCCGCATCCTCGATCGTGTGATAGACCGTCTCGAGGAACAGCCGCTCCTGCGGGTCCAGCGACTGGGCTTCGAGGTTCGAGATGTTGAAGAACAGCGGGTCGAACTTGTCGACGTCGTTCATGAACCCGCCCCAGCGGGTGTACGACTTGCCTTCGACGCCCTTCTCGGTGGTCCAGATCTCGCGCCAGTCCCACAGCTCGGCCGGCACTTCGGAGATGCAGTTCTTGCCGGCCACGAGGTTGGCCCAGAACTCGTCCAGGTTGTCGGCCATCGGGAAGCGACCACTCATGCCGATGATCGCGATCGGTTCGTCCTGCGGGTTCGGTGCCGCCGCCGGCTCGTCGGCCAGCAAGAACGCGCAAGGCATGGCGGCGCCCGGCTCCTGGGCGGCGACGGCCGGCGCGGACACTGCGGCTTGCACCGGCACCGGGGCCGACGGCGCGGCGGCGGGGGCAGGCGCTGCCACCGCCACGATCGGCTCGGGCTTCACCACGGCCGATGCCGGCACAGGTGTCGGCTCGGTGGCCGGCTGCGGGTATTCGCGGGCCAGGAAGCCCGCCAGCTCGCGAATGGTCTGGAACTCGAAGAACAGTGTCTTCGCGAGCTCACCGAAAGTCTCTTCCAGGCGCCGGGTAATCGCCACCACCATCACCGACTCGATGCCGTATTCCTCGAAGGTGGTGTCGCTGGCCAGCTGATGGGCCGGCAGCTTGGTCTCCTGCATGATCGCGTGGCGAACGATCTCTTCCACGCGTTTCGGCCACGCATCACGACCGTTCGTTTCAGTGTTGGACATGCCTTCTCCTTGTTCGTCAATGGCTGTGGTTCATGTCGCGTCGATGAGGTCGCCGGCAGCGCGGCCCAGCATCGAGCGGTCGATCTTTTCGCTGTCGCCCACTGCGAGCGCGACGGTCTCGTGCGCCCCGCCCAGAATGGCGAGCAGGCACTTCATTGCCGTGTCGGTGGCCATGTCGTTCATGCCGTGCAGCTGCGCGATGTAGTCGCGCTCGGCATCGCTCATGCGCATACCGCCCTCGCGCCACAGCGGCCAGCCCACCGAACAGCTCGCGCCGCGGCGCAGCCCCTGGCGGACCAGCTCGTTGCGCGCCGTCACCAACCCGTTAAGGAAGGCGTTCGCATAGGCATAGTCGGCCTGGCCGACCGGCCCCAGGTACGACGCCAGCGACGAGAACGCGATGAAGTGTTCGAGCGGGTCGCCGCGTGTGGCCTCGTCGAGCGCGATGGCGCCGAGCACCTTGGCCGCGAGCACCGTGCGCGCCGTCAGGCTGTCCTTGCGCAACAGCATGCCGTCAGCGCGGCCCCCGGCAGCGTGGAACACCGCCTGGATCGGGCCCCAGTCGCGCCGCACCTGGCCGAGCGCGTGGTGGACCTGGTCGCGTTGCGTGACGTCGGCCTGCAGGTAGCGGCACCGCTGCGGGTCGGCCAGGCCGGCCGTTGTCAGCTCGGTCGCGACGGCGGCCGGGTCGGAGCGACCGAGCAGCGCCACGCGACAGCCTCGCTCGGTCAGGAAGCCGGCCATCAGGCGACCGATGCCCCCCGCACCACCACTGACCACGACGACGCTGCCGGCCGCCAGCGGCCGCGCCGATGGTGCCGGGTCGGCCGCCGCCTTTGTCAGTCGTTCGGCCAGCAGCCGGCCGTCCGCGGTGCAGCGGTAGTTGACCGCCCGCTTCGCTTCGCCCGGCAACGCGGCGATGGTGGCGCCGATCGCCGCCATATCGATCCGCCGCGGATCGGCGGCCAGCGCGAGCGCGCTGAAACGCAGCGCTGGCGACTCATTGCGCACCGCGCGGCCGAACGCACCGAGCGCCTGCACCGCCGGCATCAGCAGCGAACCGGCCTGGTCGCTGTAGACGGCAACCACCGACAAGGGACGGCGCGTGCGCAGCTTCATCGCGGCGCGGGCCAGCGCGAACGCCTCGTTGAAAGGCGCGTAGACCGCCTCGGGTGCCGCGTCACCGCCGGCGATCGGCCACGTCGTGTAGTCCAGCACGATCAGCTCGGGCGCAGCATCGTCGGCCAGCACGGCCGACCAATCGGCCTCGGCACCGGCATCGATGCGCAGCAAGCGCGCCGCGGCGGCCTGTTCGCTGCCTAAACGTTCCGCCCGCAGCCAACTCGCCGGAGTGGCCCACGACGAACCGGTGCTGACCAGCATGCCGCGCACCGGCGACGAGGCCCGTGCGGCATTCACCGGCTCCCAGCGGGGCACGTAAAGGTGCGCCGCCTGCGCTTCGGTGGTAACGGCCTTCGGTGTCCGTGCCGGTGGCGCCGTTCTGCCGAGGCTCTTGCCTGCGCACGACTCGATGCGCCCGATGCGGCGCCCGGCGGCATCCAGCAGATCGGCGTCGTACTGCGCCACGCGGGCCGGGCCGCCGGCCACCGCCTGCTGCGCCGCCAGCCTCACGGTCAGCTCGGTGACGCCGGCGCCGCCGACATGCCCTTGCAGGTGCACCCGCTTGACGTGAAACGGCAGGCTCGGCGCGCCATCGGGCCGCGACAGCTGGTGGTGCAGCGCAATCGCCTGCAGCGCCCCGTCCAATGCCAGCAGCCAGCACGACTCGGCGTCGCCCGCTTCGATGCGCAGGCTCGCAACTGCGCTCCCCTGGTCGAAGCTCAAGCTCTGCACGCTGCGATAGGGATGGGCCAACTGCACACCGCCACGCTCGAAGGCGGCATAGCAGGCGTCAAGGGTCGCCCGGTGCGGCAGCAAAGCCGACACCTGCACCGGCTCGCCGTCGATCACCGAGTGCCCGGCCGCCAGCACGTCGACCGTGCAGTGCTCGACTGGCGCATCGCCCACGCCGCTGGCGAAGGTGAAGCGCTTCAGCCCCTGCCGGCTGGTTCCTGGCGTCAGCCGAAGCACCTGCGGCTCGGTGGCCGAGAACGGCTGCATCCACACCGCGTCGGCCAGCGTGATGACGCGCTGGTCCGTCACGTCGACCGCACGCCGCACCAACGCCAGGTAGGCGGCTGCCGGCAGCACCGGCCGGCCGGCCACGGCGTGGGCCGACAGCACGGTGTTCGTCGGCGACAACGCGATGCCGTCGGCCACGCTGGCCGGCAACAGGCCGGACGGCGCCGAGGCGGCCTCCGTCGCCAGGGCTGGCAACCAGTACGGCGTGTGCGCAAACGGGTAGGTCGGCAGGTGGATGCGGCGCCTCGACGCGTTCGCGGTGCTGCGTGGCCACGCTGCGTCACTGTGCTGCCGCCAGCGCTCGGCCACGTCGTCACCGCCGGGCAGCAGCTCGCCGGCCGCACGCCGCGTCACCCCGCGCATCGGCGCGGCCTTGACGCTGCCGCGCCAGTGCAGGGCCGGCGTTGGCCGATCCTCGGCCAGCGCCGTCAATGCATCGATCAGTTCATCCAGCGAGCCGACGCGAAGCAGTGCCCGCTTCTGCAGGCTGGTACGGCCGGACTGAAGCGTCTGCGCGACATCGGCCAGTGCGACTTCGCGCCTGAATCCGCTGAGGTAATCAGACAGACGAGTGCACAGTGCACGTAGTTCAGCGGCACCCTGGGCCGACAGCGGAATCCACCACGCATCGCCACCACGCGCCGCCGGGTTCGATGCCGGTGCGACATGCTGCTCAACCACGACGTGCGCGTTCACGCCGCCGAAGCCGAACGAGCTGACACCGGCCAGCCGGGGGCCGAGCCCGCCCCGCCCATCGCGCGGCATCGGCCAAGCCTGCCGTTCGCGCACGATGAAGAAGGGGCTGCCTTCCAGGTGGATGTTCGGGTTGAGCTGCTCCAGGTGCAGCGTCGCCGGCAACTGGCCATGCTTCACGCACAGGATCGCCTTCAGCAAGCCGGCGATGCCCGCCGCCGATTCGAGGTGGCCGACGTTCGGCTTGACCGACGACAGCGCGACCGATTCCGGTTCGGCGCGCGTGTGACCGCGCTCGCCCTGCAGGTCTGTGAAAACCTCTTTCAGCGCTTCGATCTCAATCGGGTCACCCAGCGCCGTACCGGTGCCGTGGGCTTCGATGTAGCCGATGCGGCCGCTGTCGACACCCGCCGCGCGGATCGCCGCCTGGATGACCTGCACCTGCGCCGCCGGGTTCGGCGCGCTCAGCGCCGTGGCGCGACCGCCGTGGTTGACCGCGCTGCCGCGGATCACCGCGTGGATCGGGTCGCCGTCGCGCAGCGCATCGGCCAGCGGCTTCAGCAGGATCAGCCCGATGCCCTCGCCGCGGGCATAACCATCCGCCCGCGCATCGAAGGTCTTGCACCGGCCGTCGGCCGCGAGCATGCCGATCTTGTTCAGGCAGACATGCGGCACCGGGTCGATCATCACGTTGATGCCGCCAGCGATCGCCAGCTTGCACTCACCGTGTTGCAGCGCCCGGACCGCGTTGTGCACGGCAACCAGCGAGCTGGAGCATGCGGTGTCGACCACTTCGCTCGGGCCATGCCAATCAAACAGGTAGCTGACCCGGTTGGCCAGGATCGTGCGCGACACGCCCGACAGCGTGAAGCGGTCGATCTCGCGCCCGGGCTGCAGCGACAGCGTCGCGTATTCGTCACCGGTCGCGCCGACGAACAGCCCGACGGATTCGCCGCGCAGATCGCCTGGCCGCAGTGCGGCGTCTTCGAGGCACGACCAGACGCCCTCCAGCAGCAGACGCTGCCGCGGGTCCATCAGCTCGGCTTCGCGCGGCGAGATCGAGAAGAACGCCGCGTCGAAGCCGGCGACGTCGTTCATGAACGCCGCGCGGTGCACGTTGGTGAAGTTGCCCGGGCCGTGCGGGTCGCCATCGACCGTGCGCCAATCCCAGCGGTCGGCCGGGATGAGGCTGCTGTTGTCGGCGCCGGCCAGCAGGTTGCGCCAGAAGGCGTCGAGATCGGCCGCCTGCGGCATCACGCCACTCATGCCGATGATCGCGATGGCGCCAGGGTGGGCCATCGGCACCTCGGGCACCTCGGGCACCTCGGGCACCACGGCTGCCGGCTCGACGGCCGGCGCCACGGGGCCGGACGCCAGCGCCACACGCGGGGCCGCCGGGAGCAACGCCGAAGCCAGCGCGCCCGCATGCTCGCGCAGCAGGTAGTCGCGGATCTCGGCGATCGACACGTAGCGGAAGAACAGCGCCGGGTTCAGCGCCATGCCGAGCTCGTCGGCCAGGCGCGCCGCGAGCGAGGTGTAGTGCAGCGAGTTGAAGCCCAGCTGGCCGAGGTTGTCGTCCAGCCGGACGGGCGTCTCGGTCGCACCGAGCACGGCATTCACCGCGACGTGCAGCCAGCGTTCCAATGCGCCGGGCATATCGCCCTCGGCGTGGACAGGTGTCGCAGCGACCGCTGCCGCCGCAGCGGGGGCGGCCACCAGCGCCGCTGTCAACGCCGCCGCCTGCTCACGCAGCAGGTGGTCGCGGATCTCGGCCACGCTGACATAGCGGAAGAACAACGCCGGGTTCATCGCCACGCCCAGCTCGTTGACCAGCTTGGCGCCGAGCATCGTGTAGTGCAGCGAGCTGAAGCCCAGTTGACCGAGGTTGTCGTCCAGGCCGACAGCGGCCTGGTCCGGCCCGAGGATCTCGGTCACCGCGCGCGTCAGCCAGTCGGCCAGTCGCGTGTCGATCGGGCCGGCGTGCGCCGCCGTCATCGCCGGCGCCGGTGCGTCGACCATCACCGCGGACGCGGCGAGCGTCGCGATGCGCTCCTGCGTCAAACGCTTGCGATCGACCTTGCCGTTCGGCGTGATCGGCAAGGCCGGCAGCACGATCACCTGCGCAGGCACCATGTAGGCCGGCAACCGGCCGTGGATCGACGCCAGGCAGGCTTCGTCGACCAGCTCGCCCGGCGGCACCGCGGCCGATGCCGCAGCGAAGCCGACGAGGCGCCGGCCGGCTTCATCGTCGCGCACCACCGCCACCGCGCGCGGAAGGCCGGCGGCCTCCAGCGCGGCCTCGACCTCGCCGAGCTCGATGCGGTAGCCACGCAGCTTGACCTGATGGTCGATGCGGCCGAGGAACTCGATGCTGCCGTCGGCGAAGAAGCGCGCCCGGTCGCCGGTGCGGTACATGATCGCGCCGGCACGCTCATGGAACGGGTCGCTGACGAAGCTCTGCGCGGTCAGCGCCAGCTCGTTGATGTAGCCGTCGCTCAGGCACTCGCCGCCGATGAACAGGTCACCCGCCTCACCCACCGCCACCGGCTCGCGCTGCTCGTCGAGGATGTAGTAGCGCGCGTTCTGGATCGGGCGCCCGTACGGGATGCTGCGCCATGCCGGGTCGATGGCCCCGACCGGAAAGTGGTTCGACCACACCGCCGCTTCGGTCGCACCACCCAGGCTGATGACCTGGGCCGCGGGCGCCACCGCCTTCATCGCGTCGGGCATCGCCAGCGGAATCCAGTCGCCGCTGAGGAAGACCACGCGCATGCGCTCCAGCCGCGCGCGCGCCCGGTTGACGCCACCCTCGAGAAACGGCAACACCATCTGCAGGTAGGCTGGTGCCGAGTTCCAGAAGGTGATCGGCTCATCCTTAAGGAAGCCGGCCACCGCCAGCGCATTGGTGCGGTCCGCATCGCTGACGATGCGGATGCTGGCGCCATAGGCCAGCATGCCGAACAGGTCGAAGATCGACAGGTCAAAGCTGAGCGGGTTGACGAACAGCACCCGATCGGTCGCGTTGAAGTGGAAAGTGCGCTCGGCCCACTCGATCAGGTTGACCACCGGCCGATGGCGGACGATCACGCCCTTGGGCGTGCCGGTGCTGCCACTGGTGAAGATGATGTAGGCGCGGTCCTCCGACGAGACGGCCTCACGCGGCTGGAACTGGCCAGCCCGGCGGGCGATCTGCTCGGCTTCGGCGTCGAGCAGCACCACACGGCGCGCCGGGTCGTCGAAGCGGCCGTAGTGGTCGCGCATCGAGACGACGATGGTCGCCTGGGCCTGCGCCAACACGCGCGTCAGCCGGTCTTGCGGGTCGTCGATGTTCAACGGGATGAACGCGCCGCCGCACTTGATGATCGCCAGCGCGGTGATGACCAGGTGGTTGGTGCGCGGCAGCATCATCGCCACCAGCGTGCCGCGGCCGACACCCAGATCCTGCAGGTGGTTGGCCAGCCGGTTGGCGCGTGCGTCGAGCTCGCCGTAGGTCAGCACCTCGTCGTCGCTCAGCACGGCGATGGCAAACGGCTCGGCCCGCGCGCGGCGCTCGAACAGCGTGTGCAGGCACACCGTACGGTCGTAGGGCACGTCGGTGGCGTTCCAACGGGCCAGTTGCGCGAGACGCTTCGCGCGCTCGTTAGCTCTGATCCTCTCGCCGGCCGCTTCGGCCAGTGACGGGGTCTCGACCAGCGACTCGATCGCCTGGACATAGCGGTCGAAGCAGCGCTGGGCTTCTGCCAAGTCGACCTGGCCGCGGCGCACGATCCAGCTGACGGCCAGGCCGCCGGCGCTGCGTTGCACCATGTTGTCGATCGCCACGCCCGGCGTGTCCGACGCGACATCCACTTCGGTGACGCCGCGGAACGCTGGGGCCGGCACGTCGAGGCAGTTCGTCATCACGGCCGAGCGCACGACGGCGGGGTGGCCTGATGCGAGATGGGCGCGCAACGCGTGGAACGGCTCGGCATCGGCATGCTGGCGATCCGCCGCCAGTTCGCGATCGAACGCGGTGGCGAGGGCCAGCAGCGCGATGGACAAACGATCGGCCGACGCCGTCGCCCAGGCGAAGCGCGTGGCATCGCCAAAGCCGATCAACGGTGAGCCGCCCGCCTGGCGCAGGCCGTAGTCGACGACACCCAGCGCGAATGGCTGCAGGTCGTTCGGCAGCGCGCGGGCATAGGCGGCGAGCAGCACGGCTTCGAGGCTGACGCCGTGCGCCGATGCCCACGCGTCCAGCGGCCCGGTGTCGGCGCAGGTGTGCGTCCAGCGCGTCGTGGCGTGGGTATCGGTCGCGCTGGCCGACGAAGCTCGCGGGGCGGCCAGGCGCGGGCCTGCCGGCAGATCGGCCCAGCGTGCGGCCCAGTGGCGCCGGTGGGCCTCACTGCCCCGCGCGGCACCGCGTTGCAGCAAGAAGGGCTTCCAGCCGCTCGATTCACCCGTGCCCGCCGCACCTTGCGCGCGGCCGATCAGTTCGCGGTAGAAGCTCCACGCCGAATGGGCGTCGAACGCTGCCATGTCGAGCAGGCTGAGCAGCAGGGCCGAACCGTCCGCCTGGCGCAGCAGGCGCAGGCGGAAGGCGGGCCAGCCGCGGTCGGCGACGAAGTCCTGCAGCATCGCGCGGGTCTGGGCCTGGACGTCCGACGCGTCGGCGACCGGGATCGCGTACGCCGCCACCGCGGCGGGGCATTCCAGCGTGCCGCGCGGGCTCGCATAGGCCTTCAGCATCGGGTGATCGGCCAGCAATGCATCCAACGCCTGCTGCCAACGCGCGGGCTCGAAGGCTTCGCACCGGAACGAGCGGAAGATGTAGCCGCTGGCCTGGCGTGGGTGCCGGATGCGCTCGGCGAGATAGCCTTGCTGCAGCAGCGTCATCGGCACGCTGGTGGCCGTGGCCGGTGCATTCGCCGCCGCAGCGCGGCCGCGAGCCAGCGACGTGCGGTCCCACGACGCGGGCTCGTCGGCCAGCGCCTGCAGCGTCGACTGGAAAGCTTCAAGCATGCGCTCGACCACGCCATCCTTGAACCACGAGGGCACCGCATCGAAGGTGATTTCCAGCGCTCCGTGCACCGCGCGCAGCTGGCAATGCAGTGCCGTGCCCGGCGTTTGCGCCGAGCCGAAGACCTTGCGCTGCATCCAGCCGGCTTGCTCGCCCGCCGCGCCACCGGCGGCCAACAGGCTGGTGAAGACCACGCGGTCGTTGCGCTGCGGTCGGTCCGGGCCCAGGCTGCGCCAGGCCTCGATCGCGCCGACGTGCCCGTGGTCCAGCGCCTCGAGCAACTGCTCGCCATAGCGGCGTGCCCGCTCGCCCAGGGTTTCGCCATCGACGCGGTCGGCAGCGAACATCGCGCTGGACGTGAACGGGCCCACGACACGCTGGATGTCGGCATGCATCGGCGGCCGGTTCTGCAGCGTCAGCACCAGGCCGAAGCGGTCGCTGGTCGTCCAGCCGCGCAGCACGTCGCAGAACACGACCAGCACGCCCGCGGTGGCCGACAGCTTGCGCTGCGCGAACAGCGCCTGCAGCTTCGCCCACTGCGCCTGCGGCACGGTGGCCACGTACCGCCGGCGGTTTCGTGGATTCACGGGGGCCTTGTCGATCACGTCCGACCACGAAAACGCGGGGCCATCGGGGATGTCGGCCAAGCGCCGCTTCCAGTAGGCCAGGCTGCGCGCATGCCCGTCGGACGTGCGGAACGCCTTCATGCTGTGGATGAAGTCCCTGAAGCGGACGTCGGGCGCGGCCGGGGCCTGGTCCGGCTGTTCGTAGCAGGCCTGCCACTGGGCGTAGATCTGCTCGGCGCTGTGGGCGTCGACAATCCACGAGTCCATGCTCACGTGGATGCGCGACGCGCCCTCGGGCAGTTGCGTCACGCAAATCTCGTACAGTGGCCAGTCGCCGGGCATGTACAGGCGATGCGAGAGCTCGTCTCGCACGCGCTCGATACAGCGCTGCGCAGCGACCGCGTTGTCGCGGTGGTCGGCCACGCCGAACGTCGGCAGAGAGCGGTCGCTGACGATGCGTTGCATGCCGTTGGGCAGCACCTGCGCGCGAAGCATCGGGTGCGCCTTGGCCACCTGCGCCCAAGCCCGCTCCAGGCGCTGCGGATCGATTCCGTCCACGTCGAGCTCGAGGTAGACGTGACAGCCGGCCCGGTCCACCCGCACCGGGTTGACCTTGGCCACCAGATAGGCGGTCTGCAGATCGGTGAGCGCAAACGGCGAGTCGGCCGGTGCGGCGTCCCGCACCAGGCGCGGATGGTTCTGGCGCGCCGGGGCCGGTACGGCCGGGTGATCGACGGCCACGTTGGTGCTTGCCGCCCGCGCCTGCATCATCGCCAGCACACGACGTTTTTCCGGCAACGACAGGTTCTTGAAGTCGTCAACTTGCATGGCTCAGGTCGGGTTCGGTTGATGTCGACAGCTGCCGAAACAGCGTGATCAGTTCGGCGTCGGTGGCGTGCTCAAGGTCGGCGGGTCGGGCAGCGTCGCCGGCCGGCGGGGCCACTGACCTGGCTGACTGGGCGTATGCCAGCACCGCCAGATCGCGCGCGGTTTCGGCGCTGACGATGTCCTGCACCGAGAGGTCCACGCCGAGCCGCGCCTCGAACACGAAGCGCAGGTTGATCGCCTTGACCGACTCCATGCCGTAGTTGGACAGCGCGGCATCCGGGTCGATCGCAGCCGGGTCCATTCCCAGCTCCTGCGCCAGCCCCGTGCGCACCGTCGCGAGGACGGCTGCGATCGCTGCGGCCGATGCCCGATCCGGCTGCGGTGCGACCGCGGTCGGTGCCGGCGCGGCCTGGGTCGGTACGGCCACGTCGCGGCGCAACAGCCAGCAGCTTTCGGTGTCGAACGGGTAGGCGGGCAGCGCGGTGCGGCGGCGCTCGTTGCGGGCGAACCACTCCTCCCACCGCGGCTCGAAGCCGGCGGCGATCAGACGGCCGAGTTGTTCGACGGCCGGCTGATCGGGCTCGGCGTCGAGCGCGAGCCGCCAGCGCCGCGCGCCTTCGGCCAGCGCCGACGGGTCGATCGCGCGGCGCTGTTCATTTGGCGCCAACGGCCATACACCGTCATGGGATCGGCCGGCGATCGCCGCATACAGCTGGGCGCGGAACTGCTGCCGATCGTGGAAGGCGAAGACATGGCCGTGGGCGAAGCGGCTGCGGCCGCAGGCCAGCGTGAAGGCCACCGTGTGCAGCGCCACGTCGGGGTTCTCGTCGATCCAGTCGCGCAGTTGCCGCAACCGGGCGGTCAGCGCGCGCTCGGTGCGCGCGCTGACCGGAGCGAGCAGCCAACGCGTCCGCTCCGGCGGCGCGGCCTCCCGCTGAGCAAGGCCCTCGATCACGCAGTGGCCGTTGGTGCCGCCGATGCCGAACGAGTTGATCGCCGCCCGGCGCACATCGCCCACCGGCGTCGGCCACGGACGAGCCACGGTGTTGACGTAGAACGGGGTGCGGTCGAAGTCGATCTTCGGATTGGGCTCGCGGTAGTTGATCGACGGCACGAACCGACCACGGTGGACACACAGCGCGGCCTTGATCACGCCTACGAGGCCGGAGGCGGCCGTCAGATGACCGACGTTCGGCTTGACCGACCCGATGGCCACCGAGCGGGGCTCGAGCGGAGCCGATTCGAAGCTGCGCACCAAGGCCTGCAGCTCGACCACGTCGCCCAATGCAGTGCCGGTGCCGTGGGCCTCGACATAGCCGATGCTCGCGGGCTCGACGCCGAGCTTGCGGTATAGCCCTGTCTGAAGCCGCGTCTGCGCCAGCCCGTTGGGCGCGGTGATGCCGTTGGAGCGGCCGTCCTGGTTCATCGCGGTGCCGCGGATCACGGCATACACCGAGTCGCCATCGCGCAGCGCGGCGGCTAGCGGCTTGAGCACCACGAAGGCTACACCTTCGCCGTGGACGAAACCGTCGGCCGCAGCGTCGAACGCGCGGCAATGGCCAGTCGGCGAGAAGATGCCGAGCTTGCTGCTGGCCACGTAAAACGACGGGTCCAGCGTCAGGCAGACACCACCGGCCAGTGCGATCTCGGCGTCGCCCTGCCGCAGGCCGGCGCAGGCCAGGTGCAAGGCTGTCATCGACGACGAACAGGCGGTGTCGACCACGACGCTCGGGCCCTCGATGTTGAGGAAGTAGGACAGCCGCGCCGCGATCAGCGACATGTCGCCGCCCAGCATCAGGCCGGCGTTCGCGGGCTGCCCCTGGCGCGCGGCCAGCACCGGGTATTCGGGCTCGCGGGCGCCGATGTAGACACCGACCGGCCGGCCGGCCAGGCTGTCGGGCGCATATCCCGCATCTTCCAGCGCGCGCCATGATTCCATCAGGCAAAGGCGCTGCTGCGGGTCCATCGCCGCCGCGTCCTTCGGCGACAGGTGGAAGAACAGTGGCTCGAACTGGTCGACATCGTGCAGAAAGCCGCCCCACTTGCTGTTGGACTTGCCGATGGCGGAGATGTCGGGGTCGTAGTAGGCGTCGGCGTTCCAGCGTTCGGCGGGGATCTCGCCGACGCTCTCGACCCCGTGTTCGAGGTTGCGCCAGAACGCATCCCGGTCGGCAGCACCTGGCACGCGCAGGCTGATGCCGATGATGGCGATGCCGACTTGCGCCGCCGGCAGCACGGGCGCCGCCTGCAAGCGGTGGCCGCCGGCCAGCTGGCCCGGGCCGAGGTGGCGCGCGAGCGCTTCGATGCTCGGGTGGTCGAAGCAGCTCGCCACCTGCAACTCGATGCCGGTGCGCGCCGAGACGGCCTCGGCGAAGCTCATCAGCAAGGCCGAGTCGAAGCCCTGGTTGGCAAACTCGACCTGCGGGTCGATGCGGTCCACCGCAACACCCAGCACGCCAGCCGCCACCTCGCGCAGCAAGGACACGCCGATGATCGGTGCGGCCACGACCGTGACCTGAGGTGCCGTGTCCGTCGCCTGCTGCTTGAGCAGCACCCGGTCGACCTTGCCGTTGGGGCGACGCGGCAGCGCCGATTGCAGCTGGAAGTGGCCGGGCACCATGTGGGTGGGCAGCCGCTCGGCCAGGAACTGCTGCAGCGCCTCGGCGGTCGCAGGCTGGCCCTCACGCGCGACCCAGAAGGCGGTCAGCCGCGTGTGCAGCTCGGACGTTGCATGAGCCATCACGGCGCATTCGGACACGCCGGGGTGGTCGCCCAGAACCAGCTCGACATGCTCCAGTTCGACCCGCAACCCGTTGACCTTGGCCTGGTGGTCGAAGCGGCCGGTCATGCGCAGCGTACCGTTGGGCTGCAGCACCGCCATTTCGCCGGTGCGAAACAGATGCCCTTCGACCCGGCAACCCGCCGGCCCACCGGCGATGAAGCGCTCGGCGCTCAGCTCGGGCCGCCCCAGATATCCCAGCGCCAGGCTCGGGCCGTGGATGTAGACCTCGCCCTCGACGCCGGGCGCGACCGGCGCGCCCTGCTCGTCGAGCAGATGGATGGTGGTGTTGGCGATCGGGCGGTAGCCGCCCATGCTGTCGGCCGCACCGGGCACGATCGGCCTCGCGTCGTGCAGGTAGGTGTTGGTTTCGGTGCAGCCGAAGTCGTGCAGCAGCTTGACGCCGGACAACTCGGCGTGAAAGCGGTCCTGCAAGGCCGCGCTAATCGGCCCGCCGTTGATCACCCGGCGCAAGCGCGACGGGTGCTGCGCGCCGCGTCGCTTCAGGTCGAGCAGCAGCTTGATCAGCGGCGGCGTCAGCGTCAGCTGGGTCACGCCCTGTTCAGCGAACCAGCCGAATAAGGCGCTGGGCTCGCGCAGTACCCGGTCGGGCGCCAGCGCCGTCGGCACGCCGGCGAGCACGCCGCCGAGCAGCTCCCACATCGACGGCATCACGTTCATCGGGGACCGCTGCCCCTGCACGTCGCCGGGCTCGTAGGGGTAGTCCTCCCACATCCAGTGCAGCCGGTTGATCAGCTGGCGCTGGCTGTGCATGACCCCCTTGGGCTGGCCCGTCGAGCCGGAGGTGAACATGAGAAGCGACGGCGCATCAGGCGAGACCTGCGCGAAAGGCTCGAGGCCGGCGCCGCCCGCACCGGACACCGCGGCGAAATTGATCGACGCCAGGTCCAGGCACGGGACTCCGGTGGCGCCCAGCTCGGCGGCGTCGCCGCCACGTGTCACCACCATGCTCGGCTTGGCGATCTCGCACAGCGAGGCCAGGTAGGCTGGCGGGAACGCCCGGTCCAGCGGCAGGTAGACCGCCCCGACCAGCCAGGTCGCGAGGATGACGACCACCAGCTCGCTCGTGCGCTCGACATTAGCCGCCACGGTCTGCTGCGGTTGCACGCCCGCGGCGTGCAACCGATGGGCCAGCACCACCACCCGGTGACCGATCTCACGGTGACTGAGTTCACGGCGAACACCGGGTGCCGGTGAGTCGATCAGCGCCACCCGGTCCAGCCACGCCGCGCTATCGGCGAAATAGAGCCGCTCCAGACGTTGGTCGAACGGATAGGGCCGCACGGGGCCGCGCACGCACGAAGCGACTGTGGGCACCTGGGTCAGCGGCGGCCGGGGCGTCGCGTTCGAGGCGCCGTGTGCGGCGATCGACGCCTCAGGCGCGCGCAGCCGAGAAGCTGCGGTCTGAAGCCAGTCTGTAAGTCTGGTCATGGCCAGGTCCTAGGCGATCTCAAGCGCGGCTTCGACGCGCCCTTGCACCTTCACCGTGACGTTGCCCGCCATCGTCTTGGCCACCATGCAGGCCGTCTCGGCCTGCAGCATGCAGCTTTGCACCGTGCCGCCGAAGAGCATGCGGGCATCGGGCGCCATCCGCACGACGGGCGCGTGCCGCACGGCGACCAGCACCGGGCCTTGCGGCGTGCTATCGAAGACGGCGCTGGTGCGGTTGGACAGCTCGGTGTAGCTGACGCCCTCGGCGCCCAGCAATGCCGACAAGGTCATCAGGTAGCAGGTGTGGGCCGCGGCGACGAGCAGCTCTTCGGGGTTGGTCCCCACGCCCGGGCCCGTCATCTCTCGCGGGACCGAATACTCACCATGGAGCGTACCGGCCCGGAATTGGCCGTTGCCGCGCATCAGCGCGCCGTTCCATTGACCTTCGCATTCGAAAACGTGTTGCTTTGCCATCATCGTGAATCCTTCGTTGTCGCCTGATCGGGATCAGGCGGTCTCGGCCATGCACTGGCGCATCGCCTGCTTGGTGACCTTGCCGGTGACACCCACCAGGATGTCGGCCGCATCGACCTGCTTCAGCCTCACCAGCGCGGGGCGGCCCAGCCGCTGCTGCTCGGCGTTCATGCGCTCCAGCAGCGCCGCCTCGTCAACCGAGCCGCCGGGGTACGGGTAGCCGTAGACGACCGGCTCGAAGTGCTCGCCGACCGGGTGGCCCAGCACCGTGCAGTCGAGCAGTTCCGGGCAGATCTTCAGGATCAGCTCCTCGGTCTGCAGGCTGTACAGCGTGCCTTGCTCGGTGCGGATCGGGTCGGTCGTCCGGTCGACGTGGAAGAAGCAGCCCATCCGGTCCTTGTAGACCAGGTCACCGGTGAGCCAGTAGCCGGCCAGTTGGCTGCGGTGGGTGAGCAGCGAGTCGTTCCAGTAGCCGCTGGTCACGCTGGGCGACTTGATGCCCAGCCGGCCGACCTGGCCGACCGGCAGCTCGCGGCCGTCCTCGCCCAGCACACGGGCATCGACCCATTCCTGCGGCAGGCCGACGCAGCGATCGAAGTTCTGGTCGGCCGAGGTGTAGACCACCCGGAAGCTCGAGTGGCCCATCTCTGACGAGCCGAGGCCGTCGATGAATTGCGAGCCCTTCACCCGCTGCGCGCCCCGGTAATGGTGGCCGTGGCGCACCAGCTGGCGGATGTGGGCCTCGTGCGCGGCATCACCGCTGTTGATCCAGTTGTTGACCGACTCCAGGGCGCGGCCCTCGAGGCCGCTGGCCACCATCGCCACATAGTTCGCCGGGAACGAGACCACCGTCGAAGGCTTGAAGCGCTCAATGCTGTCGAGCAACACGTCCGCGCGCTGCTGGGACACGACCATCAGTGCAGCGCCGCACAGGATGGCATGCATCGCATAGGCGATCGCCGCGTTGTGCGACACCGGCAGGCACGACAGGTAGCGCTCGGCGCCCTGCGCCGCGGGCAGGCCGAGCAGGTGGCGCAGGCCATGGAACCACTTGCCGTGCTGCAGCAGGACCGGCTTGGGCACCCCGGTCGTCCCAGAGCTGTGGGTGATCATCACCGGGTCGAGGTCGTCATGGACGAACGGGTACGGCTGCGGCAGCGGCTGCTCGTCGCCCGGCGGCACGATCTGGTCCATGCGGGCCAGGAACCTGAACTCGCCCGCGGTTGCGATCTCGGCCAGCGCCGCGTGCTGCGCCTGGTCGGCCACCGCGCCCACCGCACCGACGCGGCGCATGTGCGCCAGCGCCATGGCCCGCGGCATCGCCCCGTTCACGAGGACCGGGATCGCCCCCAGCGCGGTCAGCCCCACGTAGTGCAGCAGGTAGTGCAGCCCTTTGCTGCCGTAGACGCCCACTGGGTCCTTCGCACGCACGCCGTGGCTCACGTACCAGCGGGCCAGGGCATCGGCGCCCGCCTTCAGCTGGCTCAGCGATAGCGGCCCTTCGACCGCCTGCCCGCCCAAGTTGAACGGCTCGTCGGTCCACACCAGCGGCACGTCCGATGCGGTGTTGAGACCGTGCGCAACATGCAGGAAGTTGCCAGCACCCAGGGCTGGATTCAGTTTTAGCCAATAGCGCTGCGCAACGCTGAGGACGGAGGTATGCTGATCGTCGCTGTGCTGGCTCATTGCGTTCGGTCCTCTCGTCCGTACATCAAAGTGCTCTGACTAGGGATAGGCTCTGGTCAGACTGCCTTGCCGCTCGCAAGCCCAGCGCAGTCAGGAACTTCTCCGGATGGGCGTTCTGGAACACATTACGTCCAACACACAAGCCCCTGGCACCCGAGTTCAGTCCCAGCGTCAGAAGACGAGCTATCTCCTCGTCGCTACTTCGTGGACCACCAGCAAAGAAGACGTCGATGTCCTTTGTGAGCCCATCAAGCAACTCAGGGATGTCGCTCATCGAATCAGGCTTTTGTAGCTTGACGGCGTCTGCGCCTAGCTCCCAGATGGACCTCACAACCCGGCGCAGACGAGGAATTGCCGAATCGCCAGAGGCCTGCGCACCGAGGCACTTGACCATCACGAGGATCGGCAATCCATAGTCGACTGCTTCGTCCGCCACGCATCCGAGAAGCTTCAAGTTATGGCCGTCCTGCTCACCATCGAAGACGAGGTCAAGACTCACCGCATCAGCTCCGATGCGCAGCGCCGCATCGATAGAGGTCAGCAACTCCTTGCGGTGAGGCTGAGCAGCACTCGAGATCATCCCGTTCAGCTGCAAGATGACACCTTTCCCCAGAAGGCAACCTGTTTCATTCAGCCGGGCGACCATACCCTTATGCGCCACCACCGCCGTGATCGCTGGGTGACTCAACCAGCGTGCCGGCATCGACGAGTGGAGGAGACCGTCCATCTCACCCGACGTAAGGCCATGATCAATCGGGATGAGCAGTCCGCGATTGGTCTGAGGGTTCACGACGCGTGACCAGCGAGTTAGTTTTGAACGGTTCATTGCCACACCTCCATGTATTCACTGAGGGGAATACTGAGCGCAACAACAGAGCACCCGCCCTGTTGTGCAGGAACCCCTGCTCGTATAGCTCGAAATCCGTTGACTCGGAGTAGACGCTCCATTCCGACCGGCGATACGGTAATCAGAGTGCGGGCTCCATGCTCTGCTGCAATCCGAACCACCTGTTGAAATAGACTTGCCGCGTGACTTGCTGAAGCCTGATTTGCCAGGGATGCGCAAGTATCAAAATCGACAGCAGCAAATCTCGACAACTCCCATACTTCAGCGCTGCGCGGCAACTCAAGTCCACCCCAAAGCGATGGAAATACTTTCTCTAACAAGTAAGGAACCGTTGTCGGCAATAGGCGCGCTACGCCGTTAACGTGACCATGCTTGTCTTGCGAGGAGACGTATACAGCGTCAGGCCCATCGAACTCGTCTGCCTCAACCTCTCCCGAGGATCGCAATGACCAACCAAGGTGACTGACAAAAACCTTGTGACGATAGCGCCCCACCGCTTCCATCAGGTGCGGCGGCAATTCCTCTCGCCTACCAGCAACGCAATGCATATACCCACCCCTTTACAATTGGGGTTATTGTGTTCAAGGTTTGGGGTGGTGTAACCTACTAAAAAAAGTAGGTTCATGTTCACGGCGGCGAAACAATCCGCAGGCACGACCAAGAGATGAGGTGCACTGAGTGCGCGTCAGATGGTCGGACGCGCCGCACTCTAGAAGAGGTCGCCCCTCGGGCGGAACGGGGGAATGCTCGGGGGAGAAAACTCGTCACATCGATACGAGCCCGTCGTCTGATGGAAGAAAATGGGTCTCTACCGAGATCGCCCAAGGTAACGCGTCAACAATCGTCCCGAGAATCTGAAGATTTTGTTCCCAGGCGAAATCCCGCCCATCTGAATTGATAAGCTGAACATTAGTTCGAGGGCAATCGGCTCGCATCAAGCGAACGATGTCTCCTTCCACTTCCAAATGCCAATCCCAACCGATGGAGATCTGAAACAAAGAGTGACCAACCCATTCTGTAAATCCAGAGATAGCGGTTGGACGACCGCAGCCTTTTGAAGGATCGCCAACTTCAATATCTAAGCCGGAAAAATGGTGAAAAAAATAGACACTCAAGAGATCGTCGACTGTCGCTCGAACTTGGCCCGATTCGGAAACATGCATTTTCGCGTGCCCACTTTTCCTGCGGTCTACATACACTGCTGCACTCAGAGATAAGCATTACTACCCGGAGAACGCAAACACGGTGCGTCAATAGAGTAACCCGAGCAATGCAGCGCGTACCACTGCCGCTGTCTTATTGGCTACCTGCATTTTAGCCACGGAGTTCTTGATGTGAAAGTCCACCGTGTTCTTTGATACGTTCAGAATGTCCGCTATATCCTGCGCCGACTTCCCGTCGGCAGACCACTTCAAGACCTCCAACTCCCGGGCTGAGAGCCTGTGCGATCCATTTGTTTGATTACACCGAAGCAAGCGCGAAAACGCTAGGTGAGCCACCTGAACGAGCCACCGCATTTTTTGTTGTTTGGCTTCAAGCTCCTGGGGATTTAAAAACTCGCAAGACCTTGACAGCGTAAGCATGCCTCCCGAACCCAAGACATCCAGACTGGACTGTGCCCAGCCGACCCTCAGTCCGTGCTCTCTGGCTTCATCCCAAAGACTCTGTGCATTCGCAAAAACTTGGTCTGTCCAGACAATCGGCTCTTGAGAACGACGTCCGCGAGCGACGGTTGGATCGACTTGAAGGTATCCCGCTTGGGCATAGCGCTCTTGCCACGACAGAGGGTAGCTGTTCAGCAGTGTAATTTTCGGTCTACTGAACGGCGTGGGCGACTGAAAACCGTAGGCCACATGTTCGAACCCAAGCGCTAAAGCAGCCTCTTCAACTCGTCTAAAAATCTCACGTTCACACGTTGCCTTGCCAGACGCAAGGTCAAGTAAATCTTCTTGCCAACTTTTCATACCGCGCTCCAAGCCCGTGAACCATCACGAGAGCACAGCCCCGTCCACCCGCGACCGGCGGGGTGCGGGGTGCGGGGTGCGGCCCGACAACAGCAATACAAACCAAAGGATGCTCTGGAAAAGCACTCTTCATGACGAAGCGGCTGATCTAAATAACGGAAACACATTCCGATACCTCTGTCGTCATAGACAGCAAGCTTCCCGTCTCTGGAGACATCCCGTACGATCAACCACATGTGATCGTCCACCGGCTCCCAAAGGACTTGGCCGTCTTTCTCCACCTTCTTGAGCGTAGGAAAGTACGGCCGTACGGGGTCTCGGAGACCTTCAATGACAACCGTCATGTTTCTGCCGAACTTTCCCGTGTAGTCGGTTCGAAATGACCTCCCGGTTCTTTCGTGCGTTACAAAGAAATCAGCGTCGTTGGGTCGTTTTGGATAATCCTCTGCCGCCAACATCAAACGCTTGCCATCAGGCATATACCTCGGCGTAACCTTTGGAAAGGCCGCTTGGTAGTCGGTCTTTTGCACTGTGCGTTGGGTGGCTACATCGAGTTCTTTGACATCCCAAGCACCGCCACCCATGCCGCCTTGGAGTTGATTGCTCACGCCCCAATACAAAATGCGTGTGCCGTCTTGGGTCAGGCTGGGATATAGATAGGTGTTGAATGGATCACTGGTGAGCTCCTTTATCTTTTTTCCATTCAGATTGAGCAGAACAAGCTTGTTGCATGACTGGCGCGTGGGTTCCGATGGAGGGGGCGAGGTGCAAGGTGCGTATTCCTGAGCAAAGATGGCATCCCCATTCCAGGTGTATGCAACATCTCCATAGCTCGCATCCGCATTGAGATCGGGAAGGTTTTCCCATCGATCTCCTAGGATGTCATAGCGCAAGATCTTGCATTGCAATCTGTCGCGCTTGACGTAGGGGTCAGGACACGCGGTCACGATGAAGTTGCTCTCATCTGGAGCGAAGTTCACAGTTTCCGGATACCAGCCCACATTGACCGGAAACTTGGCTGTCTCTGCTTTTTCCGACAGCATCGGTTGCGCAACAGCTTGCAATGCGATGACGTAAAGTGAGATCAGTATAAAAATCTCGACCAGTCCGTTCAGCATTTGCTTGCGACTTGGAATGCTGACGTCGGAAAAGATGTATCGCAGACCGTCCTTCAACAGGAGTCTGTCCACAACGTACCTAAAGAAAATTTTCAGGGAATGCGTTGGTACCCAACGCCTCAACGCCGACAAATAGGCGCCCCTACGGAAAGCCGCCTCCCCAGAAGCCATGAATGCCCCTCAGCACATGCGGTGGCTATAGCCACTCGTATATTTCTAACTTCTCAGTTCGTCCCAACACTGCGAACTGAGGCGTTTATATCGGTGGGCTTCGAGAGGGTTCGCTGCAATTGTGTACTGCAAGACAGATTTCAACGATTGGATGCTTATCCAAGGGTTGTGCCTAGGTTGAGACAGGCACAGAGAGCGACTTTGACTGAACGCGCCATGGACAAATTGCAATCTACGCCAGGGGCGTAGTACCTTGGATGGGAAGAGAAGAACGCCGGTATCCCTCGACGATAGCGTTAGTCAAGTCGTCTTGCGTGACCAATGATACTTGCTGCTCATACAAAGCAATCATGTTGTTGATTGATCGCCGGGATTTCCTGTTCAAGGAGTGTGTATCTTCTGTCCGCAAGTGCTCGCAATCTGCAGTCAGCAAGATGGCTCAATGCAACGTGAAAGTCTGTAAGAAAGTCCTGTCCACAACCTTGCTCCGCAAAGACAGCTCCGGTGTGTGCCGCTAACACCAACTCGCCCAGATGGTCAAACTCCCCAAAACCGTGACTCATTGCATAGAGCGCTTTACGGGCTTGAATCGCCCCGGAAATCGTAGACACCTTCGAGCCTCAAACCTGAGGCCCAATAGGAGGTGCCATGAGCAACAAGAGATATCTGCAAGAGTTCAAGATCGAAGCCGTCAGGCAGATCGTTGACAAGGGCTACCCGGTAACCGAAGTCGTATCCCGACTGGGGGTCAGCCAGCACAGTTTGTACAAGTGGATCAAGGAACAACAAACCCCAGCAGGTCAACGCCGGGAGCAGTTGTCGCAGACCGAAGAACTGCGCCGCCTGAAGGCCGAGCCCAAACGCGTCACCGAGGAGCGTGACATCCTAAAAAGGCCGCAGCGTACTTTGCCAAGTTGTCCGGGTGAGGTACGCATTCATTCAGCGGCACGTGCCAGTGCACCGTGTGCGGTTGTTGTGCAAGGTCATGGCCGTGCACCCCAGCGGCTACTACGCCTGGAAGCAACAGCCCCACAGCGAACGCGCCAAGGATGACCAACGACTGCTGGGTCTGCTCAAGCAAGATTGGCAGGAGAGCGGTGGGACCTATGGTTATCGCAAGCTCACCACCGACATGCGCGATCTGGGAGAAACCTGCGGCAAGCACCGGGTGGCTCGGTTGCTACGGCAAGAAGGCCTGCGTTCGCAAACGGGCTACCACCGACGCCCGGGCAAGCGTGGTGGAGCGCCTGCGGCCGTAGCCCCCCAATCACCTGGATCGGCAGTTCACACCTGACAAGCCCAACCAGTCATGGGTTACTGACATCACCTACATCCGAACCCATGAGGGCTGGCTGTACTTGGCGGTGGTGATCGACCTCTTCTCGCGACAGGTCATTGGATGGTCCATGGGCAGTCGCATTGACACGGAACTGGTGCTCAACGCTTTGCTGATGGCGCTATGGCGTCGTCAGCCCAAGGAGCCCGTATTGGTTCATTCCGACCAAGGGAGTCAATTTACGGGCCATGACTGGCAGACCTTCCTGCGCGAGCACAACCTGGTCAGCAGCATGAGCCGGCGTGGCAACTGCCATGACAACGCTGTGGTGGAGAGTTTCTTCCAACTACTCAAGCGTGAGCGTATTCGCCGCAAAACCTATGCAACCTGGCAAGATGCGCGTGCTGACGTGTTCAATTACATCGAAATGTTTTACAACCCCAAGCGCCGCCACAATACGGCTGGCGGCGTGTCTCCCGTAGAGTTCGAGAAACGCTTTTTCCAACGGCTCGGAAGTGTCTAGGAAATCCGGGGCGATTCAGAGTTGATTCGATGTACCCCCCAGCTTTTGACGCCCATTACGATTCGGGCTGAGGCTTGGTTGAGGGCGTCGTCCGCCCGCCCGTCCTGGGGAGGGAAAAGGAACGGAGCAGGACCCAAGCCCAAAGGCGGGGATAGCCTCATGTAGCCCCCTTGAAAACCTGTCCCAGATGTAGCTCAAATACACGAGTGTGCTTACCGAGACGGTATAGCATCCGGCGACGTTGATTGAAAGAAAGTTTGCGATTTGGTGCAAGTTGGCATAGAATCGCAAACAAATGGACCACCTGCAATTCCGTACCCCAGGGCAGCTTATCGAGGCGTTGTTAGTCGCGCGCGGATGGAATAACCGCATTCTCGCTGCAGTTTTGGAAGTCGAAGAAACGGGCATCAGTAAGCTTATTTCTAGCAAAAAGGCGGTCACCCCTGAGGTTGCCATCTCGCTTGAAGAGGTTTTCGGAGTTCCTGCAGAGAGCTTCCTTGAGCTTCAGCGCAACTTTGATCTGGCTAAGGCGCGAATTGTCACTATTCCCAATCCAGTGCGTGCAGAACGCGCACAGCTTTTCGCTGATTTGCCCGTAGCCGAGTTGATCAAACGTCAGTGGATAAAAGTTGAAGACATTCGCGACTTGAGTGCAGTCGACAAGGCGCTCTACGAATTTTTCGATGGGCAGAATCCGACCCAGATTGCGCACACTCCACATGCCGCCAAGAAGACGTCTGAGGGTGAGCAAGCAACACCGGCTCAACTGGCATGGTTATTCAGAGTCCGACAAATAGCCAAAGAAATGTTGGCGCCAAAGTACCAAGAGGCGTCTGCACGAGCAGCAATTCCGAAGCTCAAGACACTCTTGAGCGCTCCCGAGGAAGCCCGGCATGCGTCTCGTATTCTCCTAGAGTGTGGTATCCGACTCGTAATCGTCGAGGCACTCAAATCATCCAAGATTGATGGTGTTTGCCTCTGGCTTGATGAACACTCACCAGTGATCGGTTTGACGATGCGGTTTGACCGTATGGACAATTTTTGGTTTGTGTTGCGCCATGAGTTGGAACACGTGCTCCAAGGTCACGGAAGAATTGAGCCTTCGCTCGATGTGGACCTCAATGGTGATGTCGTTGACGAGGAGGAGCGGATCGCTAACGCGGCGGCTTCTGAGTTCTGCGCTCCTAAGGCCCGCATCGATAGCTTTATCAACCGCAAGGCACCCATATTTCCAGAGCGGGACTTCTTAGGACTTGCTAAGGTGCTCGGCGTACACCCTGCACTGGTTGCTGGGCAAATTCAATTCAAAACTGGAAGGTACGACCTGTTCAGGTCCCATATGGCGAAGGTTCGTGATCGTGTTTTGCCCAGTGCGGTCGTGGATGGTTGGGGTGATGTTGCCCCTGTGGGCATAAAGTAGGGAAGCGACATGACTAAGAACGAGCAGTTGCAAGCGCTGATCCATCGGTATAAGCAAGAGACTGGTGAGAAAGCCGTTGACATGGAAAAAATCGCTGATTGGGCTATTCGCCAAGGCGCCACAATGCCAAAGCCCAAGACGGCGCGTGAGCTTTTCGCGGCGCAACTGGCAGACGCCGCTCGAGCTGAGTATCGAGTTGATCCAAAAACTGGCCTGTCTTACCGCGCGAATCATGCCATTCGAAAAAGAAATCGGGATGGCCGACAGATGGTTCTTTGGGTGGACATGGAAGATGCTACACGCCCGCAAATGCTGTGGTCCCTTTCCGATCGTCGTCAGCAGATGGTTGGAGATGCTGTACACCTAAAGATCGACGAGATGATCTGGAATAGCAAACATCCTGAAGAGGATCCGATCCAGCAAGACATGGATTTCACATATGACGTTGAAGAGCGCTTGAATTCGCCCGGCTATGGCGCTGGTGAAGCTGCTTAGGTGATTAGTGTCGTTTGGAGTTGAGGGCGCGAAATCTAAAAGGCGGCGATTCCGGCTCTTGACACGTAAGAGTTTTCAACAGACTTACGGAAGAGTCGCTATTTCCACTTCTGAATCGTGATCGTCGACCACTAAACGCTTGGAATGAGTCTTGGTTGAAAGTGCAGCAACTGAGGCACATCCAAAGCGCACTCAGCAACGCAATTCGCTACGGGTTGGAACCGTGGCGATACCTCGACGAATTTGCGAACAGTGTCGATCGGATGCAAGCCAATGCAGTCCCACATAGACTTCTTCAAACCCACATCGCAATTCAGGTTGATCCATACAGATACTTCCAAACAGTCAATGTGCGCATCATTTACCGAACGGGAATTGCACCTATATCAATGTTGACTGCAGGTCCGTGTATGGCGAGCCTTAGTATCGATTGCCAGAATGTAATTGGTAGGTCGTTGGCCGTTTTGGGTTCGGACACCGCCGAATTCACCGTCGATACTGAAACTTGCCAAGCGATGAGTCGATCGTACAATTCTCGCAGGCTCGCCTTACGGGCCCCTAGGCAATGGCATCAAGACTTAGTAACCTAGGCAAGGGAAGGGAGACCGGACATGAAGCTGTCCGAAATAGCCATCAAGAATTTTCGACTGCTGCAGGACACTCACATGCGCCTGGATACGACGGGTATCACTACGATCCTCGTCGGTCCCAACAACAGTGGGAAGACGTCAACCATCGAGGCGATGCTGACCTTCCTCCAAAGGCCGATAAAGCAGTTATCGATTAACGATTTCTCTCTGGGATGCAGGGGGACCTTCAATGGGTTTCAGCAGCACATCTTGATGCCACCCGCTGTTGCCGCGCTAGCTGGTGGCGAAGCTGTTGCCGAGCCAGACGCTTTGGCTCTCCCCGCCTTGCCGGTCTTGTCATTGCGCCTAAAGTTCGACTACGACGACACGGGCTCAGATCTGGCCATCGCCGGCGAATTGCTGATGGACCTGGAAGATGCATCTAACTCGGTGACAGTCGAAATTCGGTTCGCACCTTTGGATCCCAAGCAGTTGGCACAGGCCTACCTAAAGGATCGAGACGATGACCAGGCACTTATTGACTATCTCGCGGCTACCCTTCATGACCACTACAAGCTGGATCAGTTCAAGCTGAGCCCTGATGGTAAGCAGGCGGAGCGCCTGCCAGACCGCGGAATCCTACAGAGACTGATCCATATCGACGTCGTCAGCGCGCAGCGCCATATCGACGACCGCGAAGAAGGCAGCAAGGCCACGCGACTGTCAACGCTATTGCATGCTCACTACGAGCGCCGCTACAAGGTCGACGCGCCCAAAGATTTCAAGGCGCTCGAGAAGATGCTGAGAGATCAGTCCACAGCCCTTGGGCCTCAGTACGTCAAGGCGTTCGATGGCCTCATGACAGGGTTGGCCAAATTTGGCCATCCCGAGTCCCCCAAGCTGACGATCCGCGCTGAGCTCAGCGCCGATGGCCTGTTCAAGGACACCACGCGGGTCTATTACGCCGCTGTCGGCCCGACCCCGGCACTGGCCGTGGGGGGCGTCGAGGGGCTTGATCACGCCATCGAGCTTCCAGAGCGCTATAGCGGCCTCGGGTTCAAGAACCTCATCTACATTGTTCTGTGCCTAAAGTCCTTCCGTGAGGACGTCGAGTCCGACCCGGAGCACCGTCCACGCGTCCATCTGGTGATCGTCGAGGAGCCTGAGGTGCATATGCATCCTCAGATGCAGGCGGTCTTCGTTCAGAAAGTCAGCGAGTTCCTCACACCCGCCGCTGGCGAAACTGAGGTGCAACTGCTGCTGACGACGCATTCATCGCACATGGCGGCCAACTGCGGTTTCGCGCCGATCCGCTACTTCCGGCGAAACAAGGGATCGGTCGAGATCAAGGATCTGCTGTCCTTCGAGTCCTCCGCGACGACTGACTCAGAGAGAGCCGCGATGGAGTTCCTGCGGAAGTACCTGACAATGACGCGGTGCGACATGTTCTTCGCCGACAAGCTCGTGTTCATCGAAGGGCAAGTCGAACGCATGCTGTTGCCGCGAATGATCGCGGCTCTGGACGTCGCACTGCGCGATAAGCTGACATCAACCTACGTATGCACGGTCGAGGTAGGGGGAGCGTATGCGCACCTCTTCCGAAAGTTGATCGAGTTTCTGCAGTTGCCAGCGCTCTTAATCACGGACTTGGACTCGATCGACGGCACGTCCAAGAAGAAGGTCGCCGTCGCGAAAGGCCATGCAAGCAGCAACGCGACTTTGTCGCAGTGGCTGCCGGGAAGCTCTGATTTGCCCACGCTAATGGCCGCTGGCGAAGCGCAGAAGACGTCGGGAAGGGTTCAGGTGGCCTATCAAGTTTCCGAAGCGGCTGGCCAGCCGTGCGCCCGGAGCTTCGAGGAGGCATTTATTTACGCAAACGCGGCTTGGTTGATTGCCAACAAGACTAAGCTCTTGGGTACAGGTGGAAACTTCGCTCATACCGATGCTGCAGCACTGACCGCCGACGCTTACAACGTAAGCCTACCGAAGGTCGACTTTGCGCTCGATTTACTGGCCAACGAGGGATGGACCACACCTACTTACATCCGCGAGGGGCTTGAATGGCTGGCGAAGCAGTAGCTGCGGCCGCGCTGGTAAAAACAGCGGATGAGCGCATCACTCAATGTCTCGCCGAGGGGCGAAGTTTCGTTCTCGACGCCGGTGCTGGCGCCGGCAAGACATACTCCCTCGTAGAAGGCATCAAGAAGCTCTGCGCTCCGCCAGTCGCCGGCCGGCTAAGGCGTGATGGGCAGCAGATCGCCTGCATCACCTATACCAACGTCGCAAAGGATCAGGTGATCGAACGCATTCAAGGCAACTCTCTGGTTCGTGTGTCGACCATCCACGACTTTCTCTGGAGCACCTTGCAGCCCCATCAGCAAGCCCTTCGACAGGCCCTGCTCGAGTTCAATGCAGCGCTCCCCGTCGAGAGCTCGCGGCGGGTTGATCAGGCTGAGTTAGAAGCAAGGGTCGCGGCACAATTCGAGGTGAAATACTCGGATCGAGGCTCCAAGTTCCTCGAAGGACGGATCTACCACGACGACCTACTGTCGATCGCGCGCATCGCCTATGACCGTTACGACAAGCTGTCACGCATCGTGGCGAGCCGCTATCCGTTCATTTTCATTGACGAGTATCAGGACACCAGCGAAGCCGTCATCGACGTCTTGCTACGCCGAATGTTGCCACTGGCCGGCAACTCGCTCGTGCTCGGCTTCTTCGGCGACAAGATGCAGAACATCTATCACCACGGCGAGCACAAAGGGATCGGCGAGCTGCCGGCTGAGCTGGCAGCTCCGCTGGAGGTCATCGTTAAGCGGGAGAACCGTCGCTGCTCTCTGCGCGTCATGGATGTCTTAAACAAAATCCGGACGGACATTACGCAAATTCCCGGAAACAACAATGCGCAAGGTGACGTTGCCTACATCCGCGTGGCGGCTGGTGCTGATGAAGCCGGTCTCCAGCGCGCACGGGATCTGCTGGCGGCCACTCTGAACTGGGATCTAGCAAGCCCTGGAACACGCGAGCTTTACCTGACCCATCGCTTGATCGCTCGCAAGGCCGGTTTTGCCGCCCTGCTTCAGGCCTTCACGGATAGAGGGGCTTTTGCCAAGGACGCCCTCACCGATGGCTCTGACAGGCGGATTGCTTTTTTCTTGGACAAGGTTGAACCTCTGGCCCTAGCTTGGGAGAAAGGGCTGATTGGCGAGACGCTAGGCCGGCTCCATGGAGCCGGTCACCGACTGCCTAGTCGGGCAGCGAAGTCGGAGGTGCGCGAGGCACTCAACACCCTGATGACCAAGTGCGCTGCTGGAACCGTTCGTGAAGTGCTTGAGTCGATCCGTGACAGTCAGCTCTTCCCGCTGACTGATGAACTGGCCCTCAGACTTTCGAACACGCAACCCATCTTCACTGCAGACATGGACGATGCTACGAAAGAGCGCGAGCAAAAGGACGCGACTCTGTACGCAGCCTTATTTGGACTCCCGTATCAGCAGGTAGCTGCTTTCGCTCGGTTCTACATGACCAACACACCGTTTTCAACGAAACATGGTGTCAAGGGTGACGAATTCGATACCGTGCTAGTGGTGCTGGACGATGCCGGCGCCGCCTGGAACTTTTACTCTTTCGACAAGTACCTGTCCGGCGCGGATGAGGCGGCGAATCCGGGACGCGCGAAGCGCTCTCGCAATGTTTTCTACGTGTGCTGTTCAAGGGCTAGATATCGCTTGGCCGTGATTGATCTCACCAGTGCTTCTGCACCCAAGGCCGAGCGCATGCGTCTGCTGTTCGGAGCTGATCGCTGCTACGAGGTTTAGTAACGCAGTCCATCTCCGTAAAAATGGGGAGAAAATCTTGCCACAAATCAAGCATTTAACCCACCACAAATGTGGTGAGTATTCGCAGCAAATTCACTAGGCGTTTGCACGACAAAACCTCCACCGATTCGTATCTCAAACTCACCAGCGATTTGCATTCAATCCCACCACTTTTAGTGTGCAGAATGTTGCCGCCGACCGAAATTTGACAGTCTAAAACCGGAAGTGCCGATCCAAAATTGACAGGGGTGTTCCACTGTCCTGCTGAAACTTTCAGCAGGGATTTTACAGGTGATCACCATGGACATGATTGGCAAGGTGCGGCGCATGAAGATGCGCGACCAACTCTCTGACGGAGAGATATGCAGACGAACCGGGTTGTCTCGAAACACTGTCAAGAAGTGGCTCAAGGCCCCCGGCGACATTACCCCGAAGTACCAACGCAAGAAGCTTGAGGGCAAGCTCACTGCATTTGAGCCGGTGCTGGAACAGGCATTGCGCACTGATACCCACAGGCCCAAGCACGCCCGGCGCACCGGCAAGGCACTGTTTGCCCAGATCCAGGCCCAAGGGTATCGGGGCGGCTATAGCGCTGTGACGGACTTCATTCGCGCTTGGCGTGTGGAGAGTGCCAAAGACCCTGCTCGGGCCTTCGTACCCCTGAACTTCGAGCTGGGTGAAGCCTTCCAGTTTGACTGGAGTGAGGAAGGTCTCCTGGTGGGTGGCGTGTTTTACAAGATGCAGATAGCCCACCTCAAACTGTGTGCCAGCCGGGCCTTCTGGTTGGTGGCCTATCCTGGGCAAGGCCACGAGATGCTGTTCGATGCACACACCCGCTCGTTCCAGGCCTTAGGCGGCGTTGCCAGGCGGGGCATCTACGACAACATGAAGACCGCGGTGGACAAGGTCAAGAAGGGCAAGGGCCGCATCGTCAACGCACGCTTCTCAGCCATGTGCAGCCACTATCTGTTTGACCCGGACTTCTGCAACGTGGCATCGGGTTGGGAGAAAGGTGTTGTTGAGAAGAACGTTCAGGACAGCCGTAGACGCATCTGGATCGAGGCAGGTACCCGCCGCTTCGGATCGTTCGCTGAACTCAATGCTTGGCTTGGAGAGCGCTGCCGTTCAATACGGGCGGACACAGTGCATCCGATCCACAAGCAGTTCACGGTAGCCGAGATGCTAGAGTTGGAGCGTCCTCATCTCATGTCAGTGCCTGTGCTGTTTGACGGCTATGTGGAGAAGCCCGCACGGGTCAGCAGTACATGTTTGGTGGCAGTGGCTCGCAACCGCTACTCTGTGCCCTGTGAATGGGCGGGGCACTTGGTCAGTACAAGGCTATACCCCAATCGAGTTGACATTGCCTGTGCACAAACCGTTGTTGCCAGTCACATCCGTAATCCAGGCAGTGGGCAGATGTCAAACGCAGTCTCGATTTGATACGGTTGTTGAACGCAAACGCGGCGTGGATTTGATACACCGTTGTGTGGGGCGATTTGCTGTTTTGTCTTTGTCTGTCTTGTTTCAAGCATTCAGTGGCGAGCCACTGAATGCTTGGCGACTTCAGGCTGCTTGCTCCTCCTGTGTATCAAGGTGACTGCGTTTTCGTTTGAGTAGCGCATTGCTGCTGGCGGCATTCACACCGGCACGCCGCTTATCTTTCAGGCGATAGGAGTCTCCTGAGATCGGGACCACATGGGCGTGGTGGAGCAGTCGGTCAAGTAGCGACGCTGTCTGCGTTGCATCGTCTGCAAACGTCTGGTCCCATTGCCCAAACGGCAGATTGGAGGTCAGGATGAGACTTCCAACTTCATAGCGTTTGGCAATGACTTGGAACAGAAGATTGGCCTGTTCCCGATTCATGGGAAGGTACCCGACCTCGTCAATGATCAACAGCCGGTAGGGACGTACGATGCGTTTGATGGCATCTTCCAGGGTGTTCTGCCATAGTGCCGTGCTCAGTGTCATCAGCAGATCTGCCGCCGTGATGAAACACGTCTTGATTCCAGCCTGGGTTGCCCTGTAGCCCAAGGCGATGGCCAAGTGGGTTTTGCCCACCCCACTGGCGCCCAGCAGGACCACGTTCTCGCTGCGCTCCACGAAGGCCAGGCTGCCAAGCTCCTGCACTACGGGCTTTGGCACACCGCTGGTAAACTGGAAGTCAAACTCATCGAGCGTCTTGATGGCCGGGAAGCCCGCTATGCGCGTGAGCATGGCGCGTGTTCTCTCCACCCTGGCCAGAGCCTCGCCACGCAAGGCTTGTTCCAGGAACTCCAGGTACCCCAGCTCTTTCTTGGCCGCCATTTGCCCCAGGTGGGCAAGCTGATCGGGTAAGTTGAGTAGGCGCAACTGATCACACAGTTCACGTAGTCTCTCCATTTGCAGGCTCACGGTCGTCCTCCTGTAGCGGCTTGGTTGTGTACCAGCGTGTCATACATCGCCAGAGGATGCTGAAGTCCTCGCCATGCCGCAGCTGGAATTGGCCGCACCGCTGCGCCGGTACTACCGGTGACCTTTTGCATTTGACGCACTGTTCGCCCACTGTAGGCGCTGGGGATGGCCAGCAGATGTGTGCGCTCCTGTTGCAAAGCCTGTGCCGGCACACACCCAGTGGTTCCGTGGATCCGCACATTGGCAACGTCACGCAGCCAGGTGCGCATTTCCCGATTGGCTGTGTCCGCGTCCACCACCAAGCCTTGCTGCTTCATACTCGCCACCAATGGCACCCAGAAGCTGCGCCGGATGTAGCCATTCATGCGTTCGACTTTGCCCTTGGTCTTGGCCCGATAGGGCTTGCACACCCGTGGCACAAAGCCATGGTGGTGCGCAAAGTCAGCAAAGGCACCCTGGAACTGGTGCAGGTTCTTGCCGTAGGCGTCACGCTTGAGGATGACGGTCTTCATGTTGTCGTACAGCACTTCACGGGTGACTCCACCAAAGCTCTCGAACGCCCTGACATGGCACGCCAGTAGTGTCTCCAGCTTCATGTCTGTGACAAACTCCGCGAAGGTCGCCCGGCTGTGGCCCAGCGTTGCCACAAACGCCGCCAACATGCCGTCTTTATGCCCAGCCTTGCGGAACTCGATCCAGTCCATCTGCATTTGCTCACCGGGCTGGGTCTCGAACCGCACAACCGGATCCGGGCGCGCCTGTGGACGCAACTCCTTGAGGTACTCCTGCAGGATGCGCACGGAACCCGTGTACCCCTGTGCGGCAATCTCACGCTGCAGCACCGTTGCTGGAATCCAATCAGGCTTGGCCGCCTGAATACGTCCAGCAAGATAGTCCTTGAATGGGTCAAGTTTGCTTTTACGTGCCGGCAGTTTCTGCTTGGCCGGCGGTCCGCCTTCCAAATACTTACGCACCGTGTTGACTGCCATTCCAGTTTGCGCCGATATCTCGCGCAGGCTTAGCCTGTGCTTCCTTAAAACCTTGAGTTCCATGTACTCCTCGTTCGTAATCATTGCCAGTCCCATCCATGGTTCGGATGGCTTGGCACGTTAGTCGAGGTGTATCAGTTCCTCACCGCGTTCGCGTGTCATTTTCATACTGCGCGCGACACAGACGACCTACGACTGGCAGCACTACATTGAATTGGTGCAACGCAAGCCCGGCGCACTACGCAATGGCGCTCCGTTCCTGGATTTGCCAGAGCCTTTGCAGCGCTTACGTAAATCCCTCCTACGTCACCCCGGAGGAGATCGAACGATGGCTCAGGTGTTAGCTACTGTCCCGCAAGCTGGCTTGGATGCTGTGTTGGTAGCGGTAGATCTGGTGCTGGAAGGAGCCACGCCCAATGGCAGTGTCAGCGTCGAACATGTGCGCAATGTACTGGCGCGACTCAATGCGCCGCCCTTGCCTGAATACGCTCAGACCTCACTGCAACTCACCCACCTGCCTACAGCCGATACCGCGCGGTACGACCGTCTGCGCCCGACCCATAACGATGATCAAGGAGTAATCCATGTCTGAGTCAAAACGTGACGTACAAAGTGAGCTCAAAGCCCTGCGCTTGGGCGGGATGGCCAGCGCCTGGGCTGACCTCATGGAGCAAGATGGCGGAGCAACAATCCAGAGTTCACGCTGGCTGATTGAACACTTGCTCCAGGCCGAAGATGTAGACAGGCACATGCGCTCCATTGCGCATCAAATGAAGGCGGCACGCTTCCCGATCCACCGGGACCTTGCAGGCTTTGATTTTGAGGTCTCGCAAGTGGACAAGGCGCTAATCAAGAAATTGGCTGACCTGAGCTTCACTGAGGATGCACAGAACGTTGTCCTGATTGGTGGTCCTGGTACCGGTAAAACTCACCTGGCAACGGCATTGGGAATCAATGGCCTGACACACCATTCAAAGCGCGTGCGGTTTTACTCGACTGTGGATCTGGTCAATGCCCTGGAGCTGGAGAAGGTCAAGGGAAATCCGGGACGGATTGCCATGAGTTTGATGCGCATGGACTTGGTCGTTCTAGATGAGCTGGGCTACTTGCCATTCAGCCAGGCGGGAGGGGCACTACTGTTTCATCTGCTGTCCAAGCTCTATGAGCACACCTGTGTGCTGATCACTACGAACCTGACGTTTGCAGAATGGTCTGCCGTTTTCGGGGATGCCAAGATGACGACGGCCCTGTTGGACCGGCTCACCCATCACTGCCACATCGTCGAGACCGGTAACGAGTCCTATCGCTTCCCTGCACAGTTCCACAGAGGCCAAGGGAAAGATCAAATCAAGAGAAATGAATCGGAAATCCATTGCCAGTAAGGAGGTGGCCAGTATGTAAGGGGCTATAGTTATCCACAGCCAGACTCCTAAATACTGGCTACAAGCCCCCTATCAAAATTGGGCCGGCACGCACTGTCAAGATTCCATTGGCGCCAACAACACCGAGCGTCTCGCATATCAATCCCACCGGCCAGGCCACTCGGTGCTTCGCCACAAAGTCGAATCTCACATTGATTCCCTGGCGAAGTAGGCCGCGGCTTTTTTTAGTATGTCGCGCTCCATCTTGAGCTTGGCGACTTCCTTGCGCAGCCTGTCAATCTCGGCTTGCTCGGGCTTCATGACGCCCTTGCCAGGAAAGGCTTGTTGCGGGTCTTGCGTCAGCTCTCGCATCCAACGGCGCAGAACCGTCTCCCCCACATCCAAATCCCGTGCTGCTTGGCTGACGCCAACCCCGCGTTGAGTTACCAGCTTTACAGCTTCGACCTTGAACTCCCGACTGAATTGCCTTCTCGTTGCCATTTGCAATCTCCTGTTTCATCGACAACCTTAACAAAGTGTCTTTGAAACCGGCAGCAGCCCAATCATCGGTTTCCAAGTAAAGCCAAGCGAGCCTCAAGCCATGGCTCCAGCTTTTCGAGAATTTCAGGGACAATGGAGGGACGGGCCATTACTTCTTGTCCTTCCGGGCGGAATGAATGCTCGTCACTTTAGCTCTGACGGTCTTCTCCGGCTTGGTTCGAATTCTCGTCAGTAGTTCCTCAGTCGGCACCCAGATGGCTTTCGTGCGCTTCACGATATCTGCGGGAACCTGGTGGATCGACTTACCATTGTGGGTAGCGTCGATGATCTGGTAGCCGAATCCAAGATCGACGTAGGGCTGCACGTCCTGCTCCGTCGCAAAGACATTGGCGACTACCACATACTCACCATCGGCGAGCGCCTTGCGTGTCTGCTCCAGGCACCAAGCGTGAGCCTGAGGCAGTTTGGTTTCGTCAAAGGCATAACCGTCTTCCGACTGGAAGAACTGATCCGATTCGAAGTGCTGATATCCGTCTTCGCTGTAGCCGTTGGCCTTAGTGCTCTTTCCGCTGCCAGGCAGCCCGCGAATCAGCACTAAGCGCGGCAATTCGGTTTCCTTTTGTGACAGGTGAACCACTTTTTCAAGTTCGACCACAACCTTACGCAACCGAGAAGCTTCCGCCGCATCTCGCCGCGAATTCACTTCGGCCTTTCGGCGGGCGAGCACATGATCCGCCATCTTGGATTCCAGAAGGCGCTTTTCGGCCTTGACGGTAGCTAGGTCCGCACGCAGGTTTTCGATGAGCTGCGTGTAAGTGGTGGGCAGCGACTTCTTACCCCCTTGCGCGAGCTTGACCGCCTCGCGCACCTTGGGGTAGCGGCAATTCTCCAAGGCGATCAGTGTCCTGCTGCGCCCGGCCTCAAGGGCCACACTGACGACATTGATCTTCAGCTTGCCCGCCTTGGCACTCGCTTTGAGTGTTTTGTTCTTCGGTTTACCCTCCGCCAACCGCTGAAGGGCTTCGAGGAAGTCCTGCTCAATAGGGTCAGGCAGGGACATGCTCGGCTTCCAATGTCTTTTCAATCTGTCGGTCGAGTTGCTCCACCTTTACGCCTATCTTTTTGAGCAGCTTCCCTGCCTGCTGGGCGCGCTCCTTGATGACCTTGAAACCAATGACATCACCGCTGCGCTCCGCCCGTTTGTACGCCAGCCAGTTGTCCAAGTACCGCGCTGCCCAGAACTCCGCGTGCCGGGCATCGAGTACAAAGCAGCCGCAGCCAGCGCATAGCGACGGTTGGCGCGTCCTTGCATTGGGTTGCTTACGCAGGAGCAACGACGTGCCAGCCTCGTCATGGCAACGCATTTCATGGGTCTTCATCGGTATGCAGGCACCGTGAGGCGAGAAGAATATCGGCAGCTGCACGTGCTCGCAGAACTTCGCCACTATCTTGTACGCATCGCTCGTCGGCAGTATCTTCACCTGCGCAGCCAGTTTCTGGGTAGCCTGCTCCAGTTCCTCACCCATCCTGCCAGCCAGCGGGTTACGGCCCAGTACGCTTTCGAGAATAATCAGGTTGCGGGCCTGGGTCGCCACCGACTCCATGTCATTGAGTAGACTCATATTGTTCCCGATGTACCCGCTATCTGTCATAGCCATTGACAGGTGATGGAACTGCAACTGGATGGCGGGCATCAGACCTGGGTCGACCGCGAACATGAACTGTGCCCACGACTTACGCAGCATGTGGCTCATAAAGATTGTTCCTTGCGACTCTCGCCACTCGATTAGGTCGTTGTCCTTCATCTTGTGTCGCGACTCATCTGGCAAGCCCGACAGATCTACCCACCTGCTAATGAAGCGCTTCATGGCATCGCGCATTATGTCGACCCTCATCTCACCTAACGCCGTCGTTTGAACAGGCAGGTTCATTCCCACTGCTCCTGCCATAATCAAACGCGTCGTCGTGGCGTGCTCCCGCCACGGCTCATGCAGTCTGTTAAGTAGGCGCAAGGCGCGCACGGGCAACGGTTCCTCAATTGAACCCTTCGGCCTCATACCTAGTACCCAGTCCATCTCCCTTGGCAAGCCCGTTTCCGTTTTTGACAAGACTGTGCGAATTACGAACAAGTCATAAAGGCCTGATGCTGATAACTCCAACCGTACACCCTTAGGCAGTCCGCTCACCGGATCGAGCCCCGCTTCTATGCCCAGTAGCTCACTGATGCGCATGCCCGACATTCCTTGGATGCACATGGCACAAGCTTCGCGCACTGCTTCGAACAGGCGGCGTATTCGCGGATGTGGGCCATCGGCTTTGTCTCCCTGATAGTTCTCTTCAAATGTCTCATGCCAAGGCTCTGATTCACCTGGCAATGTACTGAATACGAAGTCAGCGACGAATTGGCTGTTCCGACTCCTCCTTGCTTCGACCCCAACTAAGACTTTTCTGCGGATACTCCTGTATCTACCCACAGCTACTTCAACTTCCGTGACAGCGAGCGGGTCCTCCACATATGCAAGCAGGTTGATCACGTCCTCTGCCGGCTGCCCTAACCACCAGGCCACCTTATTGAAGACAGGTATCGCCACCTCATCCGGCATAGGTGGAATCCATCCAAGTGCTTTCGTCGACAATGAATTGGCAATTTGCCCCAGGCTACGTTCGCGGAACGGGTCTTGATTGAGGCTAGTGACCCCCCACTTGGCCAGCAAGCGTCGCTCGGACCAAAGTTTGGGAAGAATCTTGAGGGCGAGCTGGATTTGAGCTCTTGTTATTTCTTCTTCCTTTGCACGCTCTGCAACGTATCGCGGCAGGTCTTCAATATACTCCTCCACATCTAGCTCATCTGGAGTGTGTATGCCGCGCATTGCCATCCATGATATGAGCCACTTCAATCCCTGTTGGTAGCTCCCCATTGAACCCGCTGCTGGCACGATACCGTCCGCTGGAGCGTGCCAGATTAGCGCCACAAGTTTTTTTGCCCACGCCAGCCGACGTGTATGACGCTTGTCTGTGAGTAGGCTGCCGTCGCTTAGTTCCTGACTCCAGTTCAATCTCGCCAATGTTTTAGATTGTCCTGGGGTCGTGTTTTCCCATCTCCAAACGTTATCCTTGCCTTTACTCAACGACGTAACTTGGAACTCGTCGAACTCGCTCTGCGTCATTTCCCATAGTGGTCGATGGCGGTACGACTCTTCCTTTGGGAGATTAGTGACAGCGGTTGGAGTAGCTTTCATATTTGTTTCTCATTAGCCGATGTCGGGTAGTTCAACGGTGAGTTTGCGTGACTCCTGAAGAACCTGAGCAGGAACACTCACCAGTAAATTGTCCAAGGCGACGACCACGGGTGCCCAGCGCTCGTCCCACACTGGTGGGGTCACTCGTGCAATGCTGCGGTAAATAGCACGACGCAAGGCTTCATAGAGCATGACGTTGCGGGGATTGTCCGGACGTGCGGCTGCCAACGGGCAGTCAGGGCACTCCCCGTAGGCTCTGCATAGACGACCCTTCCTTTGATTTGGACGCGGAGAATCGAACGGGTCCAAGCAAATCCAGCCTGGCGTCGCGCACCCTTTGCCCCCCAACTCACGGTGCTTGCGCGGATCGATCTTGCCTTCTGAGTCCAGCCATCGCTCTCTCACAAGTATGGTCTCGCCTGTGGCTTCCTGCAGCATTCGCTTAACCAGATCGCTGGTGTAATGCGTCCAGGTAGTGATGCGGTTCAAGTGGTTTCCCACCTTGCGCGCAGCCTCCAGATCACCGTGATTGAAGAGTTGTACGTAGTCGAGCATCGTGGCTCTGATTGTCTTTAGTGTGAAGTCAGGGAGATTGTTGTCTTTGATAAATTTGGCTAAGCCACTTGTCCACACAATATCGGGCGACCAATCATCAGCTTTGCCTCCGAAGCTCTTTGCCCGCTTCGCCCGAATTTTCGGCACAAACAAAAAAATACGGTCGGCGTACCTTTCTGGATAGATCACAAATGGGCGGATTCGCTCAGTCAAAACCTTGATTAGATTGAGGACCATATTCAGGCTAACCTGATTGGCCCCACCATCTTCCGGGTCCAACAGACGCACGAGCTTGCGATTGGCTCGTGGCTTGTCGCCGGTAATTTTTACCAATGGGGATACGGCTGCACTAGACGCATTCGTATCCATTGGCTCCTCCACCTTGTCGTCCTCTTCTGTGACGTCGAACTGCACCGCCCGCCGCCCATTGCTTAAAGGGTCCACATTGCGGTCGATGTCCTTCCAATTCAGCTTTAGGACCGTTTCTGGGTTGAATACGGTCGCTATGGCGATACTCAGAACCAGTGGCACTAGGTCCCGACCGCTTGCATAGAAAAAGCTACTCATCTTTACAGATCCGAATTCGTGTATCGCCCATCCGAGCTGCTTATCGTGTGCACTGATCTCATCGCGGTTTGGAATCACGCCGGGGTAGCGTTCATCAATCATTGCCAGAGCTAACGCGATATTGAATTCCGAATTTCTTTTTACCGTTTTCCCGCTCAAATCTCTTCCAAGAACGGCACCGTTGCGGAGCAGCTGTCGCCCCTCCATCAGTAGAGATTGCCCCTTTTTCCAATTGTCTTGTAGGGCAATAACCTCTTTTTCCACTGCAGCTACGACCGCTATTAATTGATCGAACTGAAGCACCTTTGTAGGTGTCTTCTTGCGGCCTATTCCACGTGGTCCACTAGGAATCAGGTCAAGTAAATGCTTGTTGTTCGATCCACGGATAAGTATGCGAAGCGCACCGATTCTCTGCGAGACTGTTGCCGGATGAATCGCCTTCCCATCTTCCTTCCTACATTCATTCAACCAAATGCTATACCCAGTGAGTATTTGTTCGTCCAAATCCTCCGGGCTTAGCTTGGCATACCCGCGTTCACGAAGATAGGCAAACCAACTACAGCGCAAGTTTTTGACTATCTCGACTCGGCTACGGGCCGAGATGTTCTTGATGCCCTTGAGTAAACCATCAGCAAAAAAATCCGACAGTCCTGGAAACTCCAGCATGAAGCTTAGATCCAACCGCTGTGGCTCGCCGCCTCCTTTTCTGGGGAAGATGGCCGTTAACGTCGTATTTCCGTCGTCGGTGCCATGTTCAAGCCTTGTGCAGGGGAGGTTTTCGACATTACCTTGCTCAGCGTTACGTCGTTTAGCATTTTCAACCACCTGCTGCGCATTACTGGCTCGCTTCTTCTTGCTAGGCGTATGCACTCGGCTTTCTTCCTTATGGTCAGAGTTACCCATGGTCAGTCGTTGCTGATCACCCATTTGCTATCCCATTACATTTCGGACGTTCTGTTAAGTGTGGGCAGATCAATCACCTAAGACCAATCAACCTGCGAATGTCAATCACGCCCTCTTTCTCTCCAAAGATCTCGACATGGGCCAAATAGGTATTGATGGTCACACTTAGGCTCTTGTGGCCAAGCTTTATCTGCACGACCTTCCAAGGCTCTTTGTTTCCTTGAGCCTTTTCAGCGTGGTAGGTCAGCACCGCGCAGTTGTGCCTAAGGTCATGAAAGGAGTGAACAGGGACCGTCTTGAGAAGCTTCGCACCAGTCTCAACGTCGACCACCTCAATCTGCTCAGTGATGCCGCATTTCATGCACGCCAGCGCAAACATCTTCTGGATTGCAGAGCCCGTAATCTTCTTGCCGGCACTCTTGCTATTGGCATGACCAAGAAACAGCGCAGTGTTAGGCTTGACACCCCGTTTCTTGCCCTCGCGTTCACTTTTTGCACGCTCGGAGTTGATGTACGCTTGAATTGCAAGGATCAGCCAGCCTGGCGCTGCCACCTTGCGCGTGACCTTCATCTTGCCTTCTACGATCAGCGGGAACTCCATCAATTGTTGATGTGGCTCCACGATGATATTCAGAAATTGAAGTGTCGTGAGTTTTGTCACATCACCCAGCCGGGTACCTGAGCTCCACGCTAGGTCACAGATGAGGCGATCTCGTACTTGACGCTTATCTTGTGTGTCTTGAACCGTGGGACCCAGGTGCTGTAGTAGCTTTCGCAGTTGTTTTACCTGCATCGGCCTGATCAGATCCTTTCGCCCGACCTTTTTGAGCAGCAAGTCCTTTTCTTTTACGCGCCTCCCCGTGGGACGCGTGTGAGCAAGTGGATCATCATCGATTGGCCGATTCTCAACCTCTCGTTGCTCAGTTGATGAGCCCATGTCCCTGTGATACCAGCCCTCTGCTCTCGCAAATTCATAGAACCGCCTCACTATTGTCAATTTACGGTTGATCGTTTTCTCATCGCGATCCGCAACCAAATAGTCGTCTCCAAACTCTTTTCTGTCTGACTCAGTCGCACTGCGCCAGTCTGCCTGTTTCAACTGACACCATTGGAACCAACTCAACAGGTCGTATCCAGCAGCCTCCCATGTGTGCTTGCTTGGCGTCCCCCCTAAACCTACATATTTTTCAGCAAGGAAAATTATTGGCTCTTCAAACGGAGCGACATCATCCCGCCAGTATTGGAATATCGAGGGCTGATCCTGCACGACTAAGCCCATTGGCTCACGGGACTTAACTAGACGCAGTTCCGAGCTAAGAAAGTTGTTCATGGTCTTTATTGGCCCACGTCATACGCATGAACATAATTTTACACACTCAATCCGTTTTTACCCACAGATAAAAGGTTATACACATAACATGAACATTTTTACAACACACAACATTTCTTTGTATTTAAAGAAAACGAACTCTTGAAACGCTACTGTTGCCTTGCATCCGGGGAATTCCACATAGCATTGCGATCGCGGATGAACAATTTGGCATTGGTCAGGCCGGGGCGCAGGTTGAAGGGATTGATGCGGGGCACACCACGGGTGCCGATGATGCTGTTGACCCGGATGACAGACTGCTGCCCGGTGACCGCGTTATGGCCGCCGTGAAACACCGCCACCTCACCGCCGGCTTCCCAGCGCACTTCGTCCGCGGCGTAATGAATCACCGCCTGTTCCAGCGATATCCAGGACTGGGGCAGCCCTTGGGCCGACAACTTCAAGACTTTCACGCAACGCCTCCATCAACGGTTCAAACAACCACCAACACAAGTCTGCAAAGGTCTGCAAGTGCGCACCGGACAAGCCGTCCGGGCCCTGCTAGGTCACAATATACCGTGTTTCCATGACAAATTGGCTTCAGGCGCTGATGCGATGTGCGCGGCCTGCTATCAAAAAGATAACAACTCCATGAAGGTTTTTCGCGGTTTCAAGCACCCCGGCGTGTCCGAGGCGTGCGCGGTGACGATTGGCAACTTCGATGGTGTGCACCGGGGCCACCAGGCCATGCTGGCCCTGCTCAAGAGCGAGGCGCAGCAACGCGGCGTGCCCAGCTGTGTGCTGACCTTCGAGCCCCACCCGCGCGACTATTTCGCCAAACTGCACCAAAAACCCGAGCTGGCCCCCGCCCGCGTAGGCACTCTGCGCGACAAGCTGGACGACCTGGCCAAGGCCGGTGTGGACCAGACTATCGTGCTGCCTTTCGACGCCCGGCTGGCCAACCAGAGTCCGCAAGACTTCATCCAGCAAGTGCTGCAAGTCGGCTTGGGCGCCCGCTACGTGCTGGTGGGCGACGATTTCCGCTTCGGCAAGGCCCGCGCCGGCGATTACGCCCTGCTCGACGCGACAGGCGAGGCCCATGGTTTTGACGTGGCCCGCATGAACAGTTACGAGGTCCACGGCCTGCGCGTCTCCAGTTCTGCGGTGCGCGACGCACTGGGCCAGGGGCGGATGCAAGATGCCGCCCGCCTGCTGGGCCGGCCGTATTGCATCAGTGGCCATGTGGTGCACGGGCGCAAGCTGGGTCGCACCCTGGGTTTCAAGACCCTGAATTTGCGCTTTGCCCACTGGAAGCCCGCCGCCAGCGGCATTTTTGTGGTGCTGGTGCACGGTCTGGCCGCCAAACCCTTGCAAGGAGTTGCCAACCTGGGTGTGCGCCCCTCGCTGGACCCCAACGATGTGAACCGCGGCCGCGTGCTCCTGGAGACCCATTGCCTGGACTGGCCGGAGGAACTGGGGCCTGAGGGGGCCTACGGTAAAATCATCCGCGTGGAACTGCTGCACAAACTGCACGACGAATTGAAATACGACGGTCTGGACGCCCTGACGCAGGGTATCCAAAAGGACCGCGATGACGCGCGCGCCTGGCTCGCAGCGCACATCAGCCTTCCCGGCGGCACCCGAATTTGACGGGGCCGGCCCTCGCGGCCACCCGACGCACTTTGCCCCGCGTCACCTGCCCCTCCAGGCTGCCTTCGCCCGTGTGACGGTAGCCGCCTCCCCGAATTGCTTGCACAAAGCCTCCAAACCGAGAGTTGGCCATGACTGAACCCGTTGATTACCGTAGCACCCTGAATCTGCCCGATAGCGCCTTCCCCATGCGCGGCGACCTGCCCAAGCGCGAGCCGGCCTGGGTCAAAGAATGGAACGAAGAGGGCCTCTACAAAAAGCTCCGCGACGCCCGCGCCGGCCAGCCGCTCTTTGTGCTGCACGACGGCCCGCCCTACGCCAACGGCAAGCTGCACATCGGCCATGCGCTGAACAAGATCCTCAAGGACATGATCGTCAAGAGCAAGCAGCTCGCAGGCTTTGACGCGCAATACATCCCCGGCTGGGACTGCCATGGCCTGCCGATCGAAAACGCCATCGAAAAACTGCATGGCCGCAACCTGAGCCGCGACGACATGCAGGCCAAGAGCCGTGCGTTTGCCACCGAGCAGATCAACCAGCAGCGCGAAGACTTCAAGCGCCTGGGCGTGCTGGGCGACTGGGAGCGCCCCTACAAGACTATGAACCCCGCTAACGAGGCCGGGCAGATCCGCGCCTTCAAGCGCGTGATCGAGCGTGGCTTTGTATACCGTGGCCTGAAGCCCGTGTACTGGTGCTTTGACTGCGGCTCCAGCTTGGCCGAGTTCGAGATCGAATACGCCGACAAGAAGAGCGACACGCTGGACGTGGCCTTCGAGTCCAACGACGCGGCCGGCTTGGCCCAAGCTTTCGGCCTGAGCGCCCTGCCTGCGGGCAAGCAAGCCTTCGCCGTCATCTGGACCACCACCGCTTGGACCATCCCTGCCAACCAGGCGCTCAACGCCCACCCCGAATTGGAATACGCGCTCGTGGACACGCCCAAGGGCGTGCTGCTGCTGGGCGCCAGCCTGGTAGAGAAGTGCCTGGAGCGCTTCGGCCTGACCGGCACCGTGCTGGCGACCGCCAAGGGTGAAGCCCTGCGCGGCCAGGTGTTCCGCCACCCGCTGTACGACCTGCCTGCCGATGTCAACGTAGAAGGCAACGAATACAGCTACAAGCGTCTCTCGCCACTTTACCTGGCCGACTACGTGAGCGACGGCGACGGCACCGGCATCGTGCACTCCTCGCCCGCCTACGGTGTGGATGACTTCAACAGCTGCATCGCCAATGGCCTGAAATACGACCAGATCTTGAATCCCGTGCTGGGCAATGGTGTGTATGACGCCGAGCTGCCCTTGTTCGGCGGCCAGCACATCTGGAAGGCCTGCGCCAACGTCATCGACACTTTGCGTGAGCACGGCCGCCTGATGGCCACGGTAGGCATCACCCACAGCTACCCGCACTGCTGGCGCCACAAGACACCGGTGATCTACCGCGCAGCCGCCCAGTGGTTCATCCGCATGGATGCCGGTGAGGGCGTATTCACCCAAGACAAAGCGCCCAAGACCCTGCGCCAGCTGGCGCTGGACGCCATCGAGCAGACCAGCTTCTACCCCGAAAACGGCCGCAGCCGTTTGCGCGACATGATTGCCAACCGCCCGGACTGGTGTATCAGCCGCCAGCGCAGCTGGGGTGTGCCCGTGCCCTTCTTCCTGCACAAGGACAGCGGCGAGCTGCACCCACGCACCATGGAAATCCTGGACCAAGCGGCTGACATCGTGGAGCAAGGCGGCATCGAAGCCTGGAGCCGCGTGTCGGTGGAAGACATCCTGGGCGCGGCCGACGCACCGAGCTACACCAAGAGCACCGACATTTTGGAAGTCTGGTTCGACTCCGGCTCCACCTTCCAGCACGTGCTGCGCGGCAGCCACAAGGATGCCTACGCGGTGCCCCCCTTCCACGCAGAAGGCCCCGAGGCCGACCTGTACCTCGAAGGCCATGACCAGCACCGCGGCTGGTTCCATAGCTCGCTGCTGCTGGGCTGCGCACTCTACGACCGCGCACCGTATCGCGGCCTGCTGACCCACGGCTTTGCCACCGACGGCCAGGGCCGCAAGATGAGCAAGAGCCTTGGCAACACCGTCGAGCCGCAAACTATCACGAGCAAGATGGGCGCGGAAATTGTGCGCCTGTGGGTGGCCAGCACCGACTACTCCGGTGACCTGAACATTGACGACAAGATCCTGGCCCGGGTGGTGGACACCTACCGACGTGTGCGCAACACGCTGAAGTTCTTGCTGGCCAACGTTTCTGACTTTGACCCGGTCAAAGACGCGGTGCCCGTCGACCAGTTGCTGGAAATCGACCGCTATGCGCTGGCCCGCGCTGCCCAATTGCAAGCCGACATCCTGGCGCATTTCAAGGTCTACGAATTCCACCCCGTGGTGAGCAAGCTGCAGGTGTATTGCAGTGAAGACCTGGGCGCGTTCTACCTGGACGTACTCAAGGACCGCTTGTACACCACCGCCGCCAACAGCCTGGCCCGCCGCTCCGCGCAAACCGCGCTGTGGCAGATAACCCAGGCCATGCTGCGCTGGATGGCGCCCTTCCTCAGCTTCACCGCTGAAGAAGCCTGGGCGGTATTGGGCGCTGAAGGCAAAACGCCCGAAGCGACCAAGCTCTCCATCTTCCTGGACGGCTACTCCGCCTTTGCTGAGCCGGACGAAGCCTTGCTGGCCAAGTGGACCCGCATCCGTGCGGTACGTGAGGCGGTCAACAAAGACATCGAGACCCTGCGCGCGGCCGGCCAAGTGGGCGCCTCCCTGCAAGCCGAGGTGACGCTCACGGTACCGGCAGAAGAGTTCGCCTTGCTGAGCAGCTTGGGTGAGGACTTGAAGTTTGTGTTCATTACCAGCGCTATCACTTTGGTAGCTGGTGGCGCACAATCCATAAGCGTTACAGCCTCCAACAATGTGAAATGCGAGCGCTGCTGGCACTACCGCGCCGACGTTGGGGCAGATGCCGCGCACCCCACCTTGTGCGGCCGTTGCACCAGCAATTTGTATGGCTCAGGTGAAGCCCGGAAGTTCGCGTAATGGCCCGCAACAACAAAGGTTTCGGCAAGACCTTCAGCATGGACTCCGGCAAAAGCAGCGGCATGCTGCTGTGGCTGGGTTTGGCCTTTATCTTGCTGCTGGCAGATCAGTTCACCAAAACGCTGATCCTCGGCTATTACCACTTGGGTGACAGCACCTATGTCACCAGCTTCTTCAATGTGGTCCGGGTGCACAACACCGGCGCTGCGTTTTCGTTTCTGGCGGATGCGGGCGGCTGGCAACGCTGGTTCTTCACGGGACTGGGCTTTGTGGCAGCAGCGGTCATCGTCTGGCTGCTGCGCTCGCACGCGGGTCAGAAGCTGTTCAGCTTTGCGATGGCCTGCATTCTGGGCGGTGCAATCGGGAACGTTGTAGACCGCCTGATGCACGGCTATGTGGTGGACTTTCTGGACTTTCACTGGAATGGCATGCACTTTCCGGCCTTCAATGTGGCTGACTGTGCAATTTCAGTGGGGGCCATGTGCCTGATACTGGACGAACTGCTGCGGGTCAGAAAAACCTGATCCGAATTCACCGCGAATTGCTTTAAGGACCCTGCGTGACCCACCTGCTGAATCTGTTTGCCGCGATAGCGTTGTTGGTGTGGGGGACTCAGCAGGTAAGGACGGGAATTCTCCGGGTGTTCGGTGCCAATCTGCGCACCATCCTGTCCCGCAGCGTCAGCAACCGGTTTGCCGCTGCCATCTCCGGCATCGGGGTCACTGCCGTGGTGCAGTCCAGCACTGCCACGGCGCTGATCGTCTCTTCGTTTGTAGGACAGGGGCTTATCAAGTTGCCCGCGGCACTCGCCGTGATGCTGGGCGCCGACATCGGCACCAGCCTGATGGCCGTCGTCTTTTCGCGCGACCTGTCCTGGCTTTCGCCCCTGTTCATTTTTGTGGGAGTGGTGCTGTTCATTTCCAAACAGTCCACCACACCCGGTCGAGTGGGCCGCGTATTGATCGGGCTGGGCCTGATGTTGCTGGCACTCAAGCTGGTCACCCAATCCACCGCCGTCCTCACTCAGGCACCTGCCGTCAAGGCACTGCTGGGAAGCCTGAGCAGTGACCTGCTACTGGAGCTACTGGTAGGCGCCACCTTGGCCGTGGTGTCGTACTCCAGCCTGGCCATCGTGCTGCTGACTGCGACGCTGGCCAGTACCGCTGTGATACCGGTGGATGTGGCCCTCGGGCTCGTGCTGGGCGCCAACTTGGGCAGCGGCCTGCTGGCCGTTCTGACCACGCTGAACGCGAACATCGAAACCCGGCAGGTGCCGCTAGGCAACCTGGTGTTCAAGGTGCTGGGCGTGCTGGCGGTGTCGCTATTCCCCGGAATGTGGATGCGTGTGGCCGGCCCCTACATCAGTGATGCGGCCACCTTGGTGGTGGGCTTTCACCTCGCGTTCAACATCGGGGTGGGCATTGCGTTTATCGGTTTCACCCAGGTTGTGGCCGGGTGGGTCGAGCACTGGTTGCCCAAGCCCGACAAAACCACCGTGGCCGGCCGCCAGCGCCACCTCGACCCCACGGCACTGGCCACCCCCAGCCTGGCAATTTCATGCGCAGTGCGTGAGGCCATGCACCAGGCCGATGTGGTGGAAACCATGCTGATGGGCAGCATCAAGGTCATGAAGGAAAGCGATGTGAATCTGGCGCAGGAACTGCGCAAGATGGACGACACGGTGGATGAGCTCTACAGCGACATCAAGTACTACCTGACCAAAATCTCCCGCGAGGCGCTGGGCGAGAACGAAGCCAAACGCTGGACCGACATCATCAGCTTCACGATCAATATGGAGCAGATCGGCGACATCATTGAGCGGGTGATCCAGGACATTGAGGACAAAAAAATCAACAAAGGCCGCCAGTTCTCGGAAGCTGGTCTGGCCGAGATTTGCGAACTGCATGCCCGTCTGCTGGACAACCTGCGCCTGGGCATGAGCGTGTTCCTGAACGGCAATGTGCGTGACGCACGCCGTCTGCTGGAAGAAAAAACCAAATTCCGTGATCTGGAGCGCCAGTACGCTGCTACCCACATCGCCCGTCTGGCCGACAACACCCTGCCGAGCATCGAAACCAGCTCGCTGCATCTGGATTTGATCAGCGATCTCAAGCGCATCAACTCGCATATCTGCTCTATCGCTTACCCGATTCTGGATTCAGCAGGTGAGCTGGCCCCCAACCGTTTGCGCTTGCCACAGGAAACTTCGGGTCGCTGAAATAGCCGCCCGGTTTGAGGCGGATCAAAGACAAGAATCCGCGATTGACAGGGGGATGACTTAAAATCGATGCCTATTGGCGTGACCGGCTCTTCCGGTGTTGCGCACCTCTCGCACCCGAGTCCCCTATGACCACCACAACTAGAAAAACCCTGATCCTGGCCGCCCTGTTGGCGCTGGCTCCTTGTACGGCCTCTTGGGCCCAAAGTGTGGTCATAGCCCAGAATGCCCAGCCTGCCCCGGAGGCAACACCAGCTGCAAACGCGGTGACCACCAAGTTCGACAAAGCCATCAACAATGATGAGAACTGGTACTTCTCATGGGGCTACAGCCGCCAGCAGTACGCACCATCGGACATCCGGGTGTCCCAACCTGAGCTGGGCAATGACTTCACCATTCGCAAAGCCAAAGGCAGCGACTTCCCTTCCAGCGTCGGCGACACCATCAGCTCGCTGTTCAACCTGGACTTCACCAATCCGCAAGAAAACATCCGGATCGGCAAGTTCCTTAACCCCGAAAAAACATTTGCGGTTGAACTCAACATCGACCACAGCAAATACAACGTGGACTACGGCCAGACCGTAGCGGTCGATGGCACAGCTCCGAACGGGATCACGTCGATGGTGGTCACACCGCAGAACTTCAACTACGCACTGCACAACGGCCTGAACCACATCATGATTAACGCGGTCTGGCTGCATCGCCTGCGGGGCCCGGAGCAAAAGCCGGGTGACTTGCAGCTGATCAGCCGTGTGGGCGCCGGCATCTTGCTGCCCCATGCCGATAACGTGATCTTCGGCAACGCCAATGAAGTGGGCCCCAAGAACGAAAACGTCTGCTGCTTCAAAAAGAACGATTGGTGGCAAATCAACGGCTGGACTGCAGGTGTGGAGGTCGGCCTGCGTTACCGCGTGTACAAATCCATGTACGTCGAACTGACCAACAAGATTGCCTATGGTGTGCTGCGTGGTGTGCCGGTCTACAAAGGCACTGCCGATCAGGAACTCTGGATGAACGAGCAGGTGCTTTCCGCCGGCTTCTTGTTCTGACGGTTCAACACCCTAACAAAAAAGGGCACACCACACGGTGTGCCCTTTTTTTATTCATCTGGCTTTACAGGGTCAGAATAGTGCAGCCCGTCGTCAGGCGGGCTTCCAGGTCTTTGTGGGCCTGTTGCACATCCTCCAGGGCATAGCGCTGGGCGATGTGGATCTTGACTTTTCCACTGAGCACAACGTCAAACAGGTCGTCCGCCATGGCCTGCGTGCTTTCACGGGTAGCAATGTGGGTGAACAAGGTTTGGCGTGTCACATAGATGGAACCCTTGGGCCCGAGGATGCCGGGCGAGAACGGGGCCACGGGGCCGGAGGCATTGCCGAAGCTGGCCATCAAGCCGAAGGGGGCCAGACAGTCCAGCGACTTGTCCCAGGTGTCTTTGCCCACCGAGTCGTACACCACCTTCACCCCCTGGCCGCCTGTGATTTCCTTGACACGGGCCGCAAAGTCCTCTGCTCTGTAATTGATAGCATGCTCCGCACCATTGGCGAGCGCCAGAGCACATTTTTCTTCTGAACCGGCAGTCGCAATCAGGCGCAAGCCCAACGCCTTGGCCCACTGACAGGCAATCAGCCCCACCCCACCTGCGGCAGCATGAAAGAGCACAAAGTCGCCGGCCTGCAAGCCGCCTTGAGGCAGCGTGCGCTTGAGCAGGTACTGGGCGGTCAGGCCCTTGAGCATCATGGCGGCACCGGTCTCGAAGCTGATGCCGTCAGGCAGCTTGCACACGCACTTGGCGGGCATCACCCGTACTTCGCAGTAACTGCCCGGCGGCTGGCTGGCGTAGGCGGCGCGGTCGCCCACTTTGAGATGACTCACGCCCTCGCCCACTGCTTCAATCACGCCCGCTGCTTCCATACCCAACTGCACTGGCAGATTCATGGGGTACAGGCCGGAGCGCTGGTACACGTCGATGAAGTTCAGCCCCACCGCATGGTGGCGGATGCGCACCTCGCCGGGGCCGGGTTCGCCCACGGTGACCTGCACCAACTGCAGCTGTTCGGGGCCGCCATGCTGGGCGATGTGAATGGCGCGGGATGTCACTGAACTCATGGTTTTGTCTCCATCGATGGTGGTTGTTATGAACGCACAACATGGTGCCAGAAATCGGCAACAACCGCAGGCCGGCGACAGCTTTGCACTCCTTGCTACAGTGCAGGCCATGACTCAACGCCTGACCCCGACTGCCGCCCTCCTGCTTGTGATTCCTCCCTTGATGTGGTCAGGCAATGCAGTGGTAGGCCGTATGGTGGCGCCGCTGATTTCGCCCATGACTCTCAACCTGCTGCGCTGGGCCATTGCTTTCCTGATTTTGCTGCCCCTGGCCAGCCGCGTGCTGCGCGCTAACAGCGGTTTGTGGCCGCAATGGAAACGATTTGCCCTGCTCAGCCTGTTCAGCATCGGTGGATACAACGCACTCTTGTATCTGGCGCTGAACACCTCCACCGCCATCAACGTCACGCTGGTGGGTGCCAGCACACCGGTGTGGATGTTGCTCATCGGCCGCCTGCTGTTCAAGGCACCGGTGTCGCGCAAACAACTGTTGGGCGCGGTGCTGTCCATAGGAGGCGTGCTGCTGGTCCTGGGCCGTGGGGACTGGCAGGTCATCACCCATTTGCGTCTTGTGCCCGGCGATTTGTATGTGCTGCTGGCGTCCATCGGGTGGGCCGCCTACAGCTGGTTGTTGGCCCACCCCACCCCCGAGTCCGAAGAAATCCGCTCCGACTGGTCCACCTTCTTGATGGGGCAGATTGTGTTCGGGCTGGGCTGGTCTCTGGCGTTTACCAGCGGTGAATGGCTGCTCACTCCCGCACACATCGACTGGAGCCTCGGGCTTGCCGCCGCACTGGCCTTTATTGCATTGGGGCCCGCGGTCATTGCCTATGGCACCTGGGGGGCCGGCGTCTCTCGTGCGGGCCCTGCGGTAGCGGGGTTCTTCATCAACCTCACACCCTTGTTCACCGCAGTGCTGTCGTCCATCTTCCTGGGTGAAGCACCCAAGCTTTACCACGCGCTGGCCTTTGTGCTCATCGTCTCCGGCATTGTTCTCTCTTCCCGCAAGTAAGCATCCATGAACGCCCTCACACGCACCGGTACCCCCTGGTGGAAACACAGCACCGTCTACCAGATCTACCCCCGCTCGTTCGCTGACAGCAATGGCGACGGCATCGGCGACCTGCCGGGCATCACCTCCCGCTTGGACCATCTGCAACAGCTTGGTGTCGATGTGGTGTGGCTCTCGCCCATCTACAGCTCGCCCAACGACGACAACGGCTACGACATCTCGAACTACCGCAACATCATGGCCGAGTTCGGCACGCTGGCCGACTTCGACGCCATGTTGGCGGCCATGCATGCACGCGGCATCAAGCTCATGATGGACCTGGTGGTCAACCACAGCTCGGACGAGCACCACTGGTTTACCGAGGCGCGCAAAAGCCGCGACAACCCGTACCACGACTACTACATCTGGCGCGAGCCGCAGGCGGACGGATCACCTCCCACCAACTGGGAAGCCGCGTTCACCGGTTCCGTGTGGGAATGGAACGAGCCCACCAGCGAGTACTACATGCACATGTTCAGCAAAAAACAGCCGGACCTGAACTGGGAGAACCCGGCTCTGCGCCAGGAGGTGTATGCCCTTATGCGCTTCTGGCTGGACCGGGGGGTGGACGGTTTCCGCATGGACGTCATCAACATGATCTCCAAGCCCTGGAATGCCGATGGCAGCCTGCCGCAAGCGCCGGTGGTACGCGAAGGCTTTTTGCAGCCGGGTTTCGCCCTGAGCTGCAACGGCCCGAAGCTGGGTGAATTCCTGCGCGAAATGCGCGAGCAGGTGCTGGACCACTACGACACCATCACCGTGGGCGAGGCACCGCTGGCCACCATCCGCCAGGGCGTGGAGCTGACCCACGCGCAGGAAGGTGCGCTCAACATGCTGTTCCAATTCGAGCACATGGACCTGGATTGCATCAGCGGCCACCCCAACGGCAAGTGGGCCCTCAAGCGCCTGCACCTGCCCGACCTCAAAGCCAGCATGATGCGCTGGCAGGATGCACTGGCCGAACATGGCTGGAACAGCCTGTACTTGTGCAACCACGACCAGCCCCGCCCGGTATCCCGCTTCGGGGACGACGGTGTTTACCGGGTGCCAAGCGCCAAAATGCTGGCCACCTTTTTGCACGGCTTTCAGGGCACGCCCTATGTGTACCAGGGCGAAGAGCTGGGCATGACGAATGTGCAGTTTCCAAGCATCGAGGACTACCAAGACATCGAGATCCGCAATATGTACCGCGTGGCAGTGCACGAGCGCGGCCAGGACCCGCAGCAGGTGATGCAATCCATTTGGGCCAAGGGCCGGGACAACGCGCGTACCCCCATGCAGTGGAGCGATAGCCCCAACGCAGGTTTCACCACCGGTACCCCGTGGCTGGCGCTGAACCCGCGCTACCCGGAGATCAATGCAGCCCAAGCGGTAGCCGATGCGGACTCGGTGTTCCACCACTACCACCAGCTGATAGCCCTGCGAAAGCAGGAGCCTCTGCTGGTGCACGGCCGCACGGAGATGTTGCTGCCGGAGCACCCCCATGTAGTGGCCTACATGCGGACTGCAGAGAGCGACAGTGCCCGCCTGCTGGTGCTGTGCAACTTCAGCGCCGAACCACAAACTGTGCTGTGGGATGGTGCGTTGAAGTTCGAAACCGCAGAGCTGCTGCTGGGCAACTACCAGACAGATAACGCCGAACTGGCGCAGCGGCTGCAGAGTCCGACCCTGCGCCCCTTTGAGGCACTACTGGTCAAGCTGCGCCCACACTGATCAAGCCGCCTTCTCCGGCACAAAACGGGCACTGAGGGCGAGAATGGTGGCAGCCACTACCACCACCGCCATGGCAGCGGTCAGCGATGCGTGCTGCGCGATCACACCAATCAGCGGCGGACCGACCATAAAACCGGCATAGCCGATGGACGAGACTGCAGCAATCGCCGCAGCCGGCGTGGTGCCCGGCACGCGGCTCGCTGCGCCGTAGAGGATGGGAACAATCATCGCCAGCCCCGCACCCACCAGCCCGCAGCCCACGATGGCCACCCACGGCTGCCCGACGATGAGCACCACCGCCATGGACACCGCGGTGATGGAGCCACTCACCTGCAGCAAACGCTGCTCGCTATGGCGGGCCCGCAGCCGGTCGGCGGCAAATCGCATCACCGCCATGGCCCCGGCACAGGCGGAGTAGCCCAAGGCCGCCAGCTCGTGCGGCATGCGTACTTCCTGCTGCAGGTAGAGCACACACCAGTCAAACATCACACCCTCGGCACTCATGCCAGCAAAGGTGAGCAAGCCCATGATGAGCAAGGCGCCACGCGGCCAAGTGAAGTGCGCTTTGGGCTGGGTGCTGGGCGCCGGCGTGGGCAGCATCCAGCGCGAGCCCACCAGAATGCACAGCGCCACCAACACGGCCACCACCGACAACTGCCAGGTGGCAGGAACCCCGGCACGCAAGAGGCCGGACGCCAGCGCCGCACCCGCCATGGCCCCCACGCTGAACATGCCATGCAAGCTGCCCATGATGGGCCGCCCCCCTGCGGTCTCCAGCACCGAGCCTTCGGTATTGATGGCCACGTCGTACACGCTGAGCGAAGCACCGAACACCAGCATGGACGCCAACACCCACGGCAGCCCCGGCCAATGCAACACCATGCTCAACATGGCAGCCATCACCGCCGCACAAGCCGCTGCAGCATTGCGCGCGCCCAGCCGGCCGATCACCCGGCCCGCGAAGAACAATGCTGCAATTGCCCCCAGCGCGGCTGCGACCAGCACCAGCGAGAGCGCTGCCTCGCCCAGGTCGTACTGACGCTTGACGGACGGAATGTGCACGCCCCATACCGCGCTGAAGACGCCCAGCACGGTAAACAGGCCCCGCGTCGCCCAAATGGCGCGGCGTAACTGCGCGGGCGTGCCGTGATGTTCAGCTGCGTGCATGGGCTGCCTCCGACACGAAAATAGCGAAATTCTTAGAAAATTGCGCAGAGTTCAAAATGACTAAGGCTCGCGAAAACAGGTTTTCCATCCCCATAGCGTAATCATTAGACTGATACTCTCGTTAGGAATTCGATACCACTCCCATGTCAAAAGTAGTAAATATCCTCGATAGCATCGAAGGCGATGGTCCCTGCATTGCCGCCATTGCCTGCGATCACCCGGATGCGCCTGTGCACGCCAATCACATGCGCAGCGCGCTGGCAGGGTTTATCCAAGAAGCGGCGTCCGGGACCCTGCAATTGCGTAACCCGCCGCCTTTGCCAGAGGACAGCCTGCGCGGCGCGGGGCACATGCATTTGCACGCGGAGGTGTTTTTGCAGTTGCAGGGGCAAACGACCTTTACCTTCCCGCACGCGCAGCTCACTCTCATGCCGGGCGAGGTACTGGTGGTACCGCCAAAGCTGCTGCACGACGAGCGGGTGAGCGGGTGTGAGGGACAGGCTTTTTCCAACATGGTGATCTCTGCGGACAGCCAGCGCATGTCCTGCCACCTGGCCCATGAAGACCGGCCCGGCCACCCCGCCAGCTTGTACCTGGAGACTTGCAGCCACCTGGAGGCCATGCGCATTGAAGGCTGGTTGTGCGATGCAGCCCGGCCGCCTGCGCAGGATTCACCCGGGCTGTGGCCACTGCAACAACGGGCCTTGCTCGCCGCTGCGCTCAGCAGCGTGGCCCGTTTGCTCGATGCCCCGCAAAAGACCCTGTCGCAAGAGCCAGCCCTGTTGAACCAGCTGCGCCGTTTGGTGCAAAACCGCATGGGCGAGGTAGACCTGACAGTCGCTTCATTGGCCCAGGAGTTGGGCTGCACGGCGGACTACCTGTCGCACCTGTACAGCAGCCACACGGGCGATCACCTGTGGCAGGTCATCCTGCAGCAGCGCCTGGCTCGCGCCGCCCGCTTGTTGACAGAGGGCGATGCTGCTATCAAAGAGGTGGCATGGTGCTGCGGCTTTGCCAGCGCCAGCTACTTCATCCGCTGCTTCCGCCAGCATTTCGGGCTCACGCCCAAGGCCTACCGTACGCGCCGAGTGGCTGCAGCCTAGTCGTACACGCGCTCGAAGCAAGCTTTCACATCCACCACCTGCACCAGCACATCACCACCATTGGCCTTGATGAAGGCCCTCACCAGCGCGGGCCGGCCAGCGTTGCCGCCGAAGGGCGTTGGAATGATCTGGTCGGTGCGGAACTCGGTGACACCATGCAGGGCATCCACCAGCAGGCCGAGCAAGCGATCCTGATGGCGCAGCACAATGATCTGGCTGCTCTTTTGCACCACTGCGCGACGGCCAGTCAGCAACAGGCACAGGTCAAACACCCACACCGAAGCCTGCTCGCGGCCGTTTTGCGTCCAGGCCATCAGGCCTACCCGCCCGCGGCCATCGTCGACCGGTACCGAGGTGAGCTTGGCCGCCGACACGGCCTCCTGCACATGCTCTGCAGAGAGGGCAAACAATTTGCCAACACCCCAGTAGGTGGCGTACTCCGCGCGCTCGCCACCTTGCAGGCCCACCAAGGGTAGCTCAAGGTCAGCGCTACGGCCCTGGCCCTCGCGCACTGCACCCAAAGCGTCGTACACCACGGCAATCACGTCATCGCGGTAGCCATCGCTGGTTTTGAATTCCCGATAGCCCTGGGATGCGGCGCTGCCCATGATGGTGTAGTTGCCGCCGCGCTCCACTACCTTGGACAGGCTGCGTCCGGACGCCAGTTGCTGCACTTCCGTCTGCAGACCCAGTTGAGCGCCTACCGGCATGCCCGGGTCGGAGCTTGCAATGACTTTGCCCGCGCGGTCTACAAACAAGGCCTGCATGCCCGGGCGCTCGCCCACACCACTGCGCAGCATGGCAGTGAATTCCGGTGCCGAATTGAACACAATGCCCACACCGCCCACTACCCGGTCCGGGCGCAGCGGGTCGCGCACGGCTGCGTGGTAGGTGTAGGTGGACTGGCCGCCGTAGAAAGGGTCCGGACCGAAAGGCGTGACGTAATAGTCTTGCTCGGTGCGCAGCGCCTTGACCCGGGACAGCGTGAGCGCATCGAGTTGCTCACCAGCGATACCGGGACCATGGGTTTCATCGAGCTCGGTACTGACCACAATGCGCCCCTCTGCGTCGTACACAAACAAGCGGGTGTACACGGTGTAGAGCGAATTGATGTAACGGAGGATGCCGGTCACCTCCTCGGCCAGTGCATCGGTCCACACCGGCGCACTCAGTGCCTGGCGCAGCTCCGGTGTCAGGGCCCACCAGCGGCAGTCGTCAGAGCGCTCGTACAAGTTGCGGTCCAACAAATCCACCAGCAAGCGCGCCACAAACTCAGCCTTTTGCAGGCTGGTGTTGAGTACGGTTTCATACAAATCGCCGATCGACTTGGCAAACAGCGCGTTGCTGCGGGCACCGGTTTCGCTGATCTGCGCGAGGATGGCCTTGAGCTTGCTCAGGTCGCCCTGCTGACCGGCCGACATGACCTGCCCGTTCCACACCACGCAGCGTATGGTCTCGGCCGCAGCCATGATTTCAAACAAAGGCCCCGAGAGCGCCTGCGCGTGCGACAGCAAACCGCTGCGCATGCCCGTATCCAGCGCGGCCAGGGCTTGGGTGTCGCGCCCGGTGAAGGCAATGTCCACCGGAATCATGACCTGCCCTTGCCAGCCCGGCGGGCCGGGGTAGCCCTGATAGCCGCCTGAGCGGAAGGTGCGGACCAAATATTGCCGTCCCATGAACACCCACAAACGTGGTGATGCGCTGTGATTCACCGGCACCACCGAGCCCAGCGGAATCCAGGTCGGGTCTGCGGACTCGATCACACGGTTATCGCCATCCAGCAGCAGCATGTTGGAGCGTTTGGCCGCATCGCGGTGCGAGCGGAAGATGCCCGCCATCTCCTGCTCGAAATGAAAGCACAGGCACAGCACGCCGACCACCCGCTGCGTCTGGGGGTGCAGCATGCGTTTGGAGTAAATCAGGGCCAGGCGCTTGTTGGGGCGCAGCCGGCTGAAGCGGAATGTCTCCACAAAGCCGTCGCTGGCCAGCGTTTGCGCGATCAGCGGGTCATCGCTGCCCTCCATGGGCGTGGTCTCGTCGATCTGGACCAGCACGTTGCCCGCGGTGTCGAGCAACATGATTTCGTCATACACGGTGTATTTGGTGGCATAGGCCCGCAAGCGCGCACGTGCAGCGGCCTGGTCTTCGGTGATACCGGCCACAAAGTTGCACAGCTCGTTGTCGGTAGCCAGAAAGCCGACGTCGGCAGTGCGCTCGTACAGATTGCGCACCACGATGTCGATGACGTACTGCGCCTGGGTGCCGATTTCATCAAGCACCGTGCCCACTTTCTCACTGACCAGGCTGGCCACCAGCTCATGCTCCAGCCGGGTAAAGCCCTCGCGGGTGGCGGCCATGGTGGGGAGGATGGCCTGCGCCTCGTCCGGGCAATTCATCTTGGCGGACGACTCGATCAGCCGCCACATCAGGTTGAGTTCGTGCAGGGCGCCTTCACACCGGATCACATCCCGCATGTAAGGCAAGAAGGTGTCGATATCCAGCCTGACTGCTTCGGTCATGGTTCCAACTCCCTGTGTTCGGGGCCTGGCGAGGCCGCTTGACCTCCATCAAGCAAGTCGGATGCCACAAGTTACAAACGATTAAAAAGTGCCGCCAAATGCCCCGCCGTCCACCAACACGTTTTGGCCCGTCATATAGCCGGCTTGCTGGCTGCACAGGAAAGCGCAGACCTGGCCGAACTCGGCGGGCGTGCCGTAGCGGCCCACGGGAATCTGCGCCTGCTGCAGGCGGCGGATGTCTTCCACGCTCTGGCCGGTTTTGGCCGAAGTGGCCTTCACGGTGGCGGCAATGCGGTCGGTGTCGAACTTGCCGGGCAGCAGGTTGTTGATGGTCACGCCCTTGGCGGCCAGGCTGCTGCGGGCCACGCCGGCCACAAAGCCGGTCAGTCCGCTACGCGCGCCATTGGACAGGCCCAGAATGTCGATGGGCGACTTCACCGCGCTGGAGGTGATGTTCACAATGCGCCCGAAACCCCGTGCGGCCATGCCGTCCACCGTGGCCTTGATGAGCTCGATGGGGGTTAGCATGTTGGCGTCTACCGCCTTGATCCAAGCCTCGCGGTCCCAGTCGCGGAAATCGCCGGGCGGCGGGCCGCCCGCGTTGGTGACCACAATGTCAAAGTCCGCGCGCATTGAAAATACGGCCTCACGGCCGGCCACCGTGGTGATGTCCTGGGCACAAAAAAGCACCTCAGCGCCCGTCTTGTCTGCGTAAGCAGCTCTTAAATTCATAGCAGATTGTTCCAGGGCCTGCGCGCCCCGTGCCACGATCAGCAGGTTCACACCCTCGGCGGCCAGCGCTTGCGCACAGCCCAGGCCCAGCCCTTTGCTGGCGCCGCACACCAATGCCCATTTGCCTTTGATTCCTAAATCCATGTCGAGTCCTTCTCTATTGTTGGTACGCGCAGCGTCAGCGCCGGCTGCTCACCACATACACACCCAGTAACACCAAAACGGTGCCCGCCACCACCCACAGGTTCATGGGCTCGTCCAGCAGCAACACGCCCATGAGGATGGTGGACATGGGGCCCACCATGCCCACCTGCGCGGCCAGGCCCGAGCCGATGCGCTCGATCGCCATCATCACCATCAGCACCGGAACCACCGTGCAGGCTGTGGCGTTAAGCAGCGAGAGCCACAGCACCTCTGGCGCCACGGCAAACGCAGTGTCCAGCGGCCGCAACAGCACAAACTGCGCAATGCACAGCACGCAGGCCACACTGGTGGCCAGCCCCACCAACCGCAGCGAGCCCAGGCGCTGCACCAGCTCGCCGCTATAGCTCAAATACAGCGCATAGCTGATGGCGCTGCCCAGCACCAGGGCCGCGCCCAGCGCCACATGGCCGCCGGCCAAGGTCACTTCGTGGCCGAACACCAGCAGCACGCCGCCGTAACTGATGGCCATGCCCACGCCCTGCGGCAGCGTCACCTTTTTGCCATACAAGGCCATACCCAGCAACACGACGAGCGTGGGGTTGAGGTACAAAATCAGCCGCTCCAGCGAAGCCGAGATGTAGGCCAGCCCCGCAAAGTCCAGAAAGCTGGCGAGGTAGTAACCGGTAATGCCCAGGCCCAGAATGCCCAGCTTGTCTCGGGTGGTCAGCGCCACCACGTCCTGGCCCCGCCGGCGTGCGCGCGGCCCGGTCCACCACACGATGGCCAGGAAAAACGGCAATGCCATCAACATGCGCAGCATGATGAGGCTGACTGCATCCACCCCGGGGTAGCGGTAGGCCAGCTTGACGATGATGGCTTTGCCACTGAAGGCAATGGCACCGGCAATGGCCAGCGCCAGACCGGTTGCTATGGATTTAGGAGCTGCTTGCGCAGATTGCACGGGCGCCAATGGCTAATTTCCCTTCGAACCCTGACGCAGGCGCTGCACCAGCGTTACACCTGCCAGCACCAGGGCGCCGGCCACGATGCCGACCAAACCGTCCCACACAAAGCCCAGCGGCAGACCATCCAGCAGGTGGTGCAAAAACGGCAAGCCGTGCACCAGAATGCCGCCGCCCACCAGAAACATGGCCGCGGTGCCGGCCACCGACAGCACCTTCATCAGCACCGGTGCTGCGCGCAGCAAGCCGCGCCCCAGCGCCTGGGTGAAGCCGCCTTCGGGCGTGGCGGAGGGCCGACGGGTGAGGTAGAGGCCCAGGTCGTCAATCTTCACAATGCCCGCCACCAGGCCGTACACGCCCACCGTCATGATGAAGGCCACACCGGCCAGCACCATAAGCTGCGTCGTCCAGGCGCTGGTTTGCACCGTGCCCAAGGTGATGGCGATGATTTCGGCCGAGAGAATGAAGTCGGTGCGGATGGCCCCCTTGATCTTGTCTTTCTCCAGCGCCACCAGATCCACTGCGGGGTTTTGCAGCGCCTGCAAAAGCTCGGCTTCATGGGCCTGATCGTCTTCCGCGCGATGCAGAAACTTGTGGGCCAGCTTCTCGAAACCTTCAAAACACAAAAAAGCGCCGCCCACCATGAGCAGCGGCGTCACCAGCCAGGGCGCCACGATACTGATGGCCAAGGCCGCGGGCACCAGGATCACTTTGTTCAACAGCGAACCCTTGCACACCGCCCATACCACCGGAATCTCGCGTTCTGCGGAAACGCCAGTGACCTGTTGCGCATTGAGCGCGAGGTCATCCCCCAGCACACCGGCTGTTTTCTTGGCGGCGACTTTGCTGAGCACCGCGACATCGTCCAACACCGTGGCAATGTCATCAATAAGAGCGAGAAGGCTGCTGGCCATGCGGGTCCTGTAAAGCAAGAAAAGCTGGATTGTCACCCGTTTGGCGTACACCCATCAGGGCATACCCCATACGGGCTGGCGCAAAGCTTGCTGGAGAATGAAAAAACAAAGCGGCAACGCGAACACCATGCCCCCCACTGTCACCTTGGACCGACCCATCACCCACCTCGCCCCCACGGTGCTCGACATCGAGGCCTCCGGCCTAGGCCGCAGCAGCTACCCCATTGAGGTGGGCTATGTGTTGCCGGACGGGCACGCTTACTGCACCTTGGTGCAGCCCGAGCAAGACTGGACGCACTGGGACGACAGTGCTGCCGCCCTGCACCGCATTACCCGCGAGCTGTTGCATGAGCGTGGCCTGCGCGCCCGCGAAGTAGCCACCCTGCTCAACACCCAGCTGGCCGGGCAAACCGTGTACTCCGACGGCTGGGCCAACGACTTCACCTGGCTCAATGTGTTGTATGAAGCAGCCGGCATGTCCCCCCGCTTCAAGCTGGAAAACCTGCGCAGCCTGCTCAGCGACGAAGAGGCCGACCAATGGCATGTCGTCAAAGCCCAGATCGCCAGCGAGCGCGGCACCCAGCGGCACCGGGCGAGTTCGGACGCGCGCTTGATCCAGCTCACCCTGCAACGCATCAGGGCGGGTTAATCCCCAGCCTTTTTGGGGCCCCTCCTCCACGGGCAGCCGCTGCTTAGGCAGTAACATGCGGCGGTAAAGCACCACCTACAAAGGAGACAAGAGCCATGGCAATTACCGTAGAAATCAACCTGGGTTACGAATTTGATGTGAAGGCCAAGGCCAGCGAAGTCTTCGCTGTGCTGTCGGATGTGCCCACCTCAGCCAGCCATTTCCCCAAAGTCGATCAGTTGGTCGATCTGGGCGGCGGCGCTTACCGCTGGGAGATGGAAAAAATCGGTATTGCCTCCATCACGCTGCAAACGGTGTACGCCTCCAAATACACCTCTAACAAGGCCAAAGGCACTGTGAGCTGGACCCCGGTGAAGGGCGAAGGTAACGCCCTGGTGGCCGGCAGCTGGAAGATCACCGACAACAAAAAGTCCACCAACATCGTGCTGGAGATCCAGGGCGAACTCACTTTGCCCCTGCCCGGCCTGATGAAGATGGTGGCCGCACCCGTTGCCGAAGCCGAATTTGAAAAAATGGTGGAGCAGTACATCGACAACCTCACCAAACACTTCGGCGGGGAAGCGTAAGGGCCGAAAGATCAGGCCGCCAAGCACTTGCTTCTTTAGCCGAAGATCAGGACAGGGGTACCGTTTTGCCTACCAAAGGCCCATCGCACATCGCGGCTACCTTGGTCCTTGCAGCAGCCCTGTTGTGTCTGGGCGTCTCACTCGCTTGTTGGTATATCTATTTCACGGTGTATTGGCCGTACCGGAACCTCTTCGACGAAACGGGTCGCTATTTCGATGCGCAAACCCTGGTCGTTTACCAGGAACAGGGCGGCTTGTTGATCTGGCCTGCATTGGCACTCTCCATGTTGACCGTCATGCTCGGAGTAGCGTGGAGAGCCATCCGCAGCGCCAGCGGACCGCGCAGTTTATAGTCAAAACCGCCGCTAACGCTCACCGGATATGCGCAAGCAGCTACCAAATCAATAGCAAATTGCGTCAGTTCACACGCTTTCCGTAGCGCTGCGCCAGCACTGCGCAGACCATGAGCTGGATCTGGTGGAAGATCATGAGGGGCAGAAGCATCATGCCCACTTGCGGGGCTGCGAACAGCACCTTGGCCATGGGGACGCCGCTGGCAAGGCTCTTTTTGGAGCCGCAAAAGACGATGGTGATTTCGTCTTCTTTGATGAAGCCCAGCTTGCGGCTTCCCCAGGTGGTGGCGGCCAACACCAGTGCAAGCAGCACGCAGCACGCCACAGTAAGGGCCAACAGCATGGGCAAGGGCACGTGGCTCCACAAGCCCTCGATCACCGCCGCGCTGAAGGCGGTGTAGACCACCAGCAGGATGGAGCTTTGGTCCACCATCTTGAGCGTGGCGGCATGGCGCTTTACAAAGCCGCCCACCAGCGGCTGCAACAACTGGCCCAGCGCAAAGGGCAGCAGCAGTTGCTCCATGATGTGGATCACCGCATCCAGCGCGCTGCCACCTGACAAGCCACCGGGCACCACGAACCAGCTCACCAGCAGGGGCGTGACAAACACACCAATCAGGCTGGAAGCAGACGCGCTGCACACCGCCGCCGCCACATTGCCTCGCGCCATAGCAGTGAACGCGATGGCCGACTGCACCGTGGCAGGCAAGGTGCACAAAAACAGCATGCCCACTGCCAACTCGGGGCTCAGCGTCCAGGCGAACACTGGCTTGAGCAGCAGCCCCAGCAGCGGAAACAGCCCGAAGGTAAAGCCCAGCACCAGCAAGTGCAACCGCCAATGGCTCAGGCCCGCCACCACGTTGGCGCGGGAGAGTTTGGCGCCATGCATGAAAAAAAGCAGGGCAATGGCGGCGGTGGTGATCCATTCAAACGCCTGGGCCACCGCACCTTGGGCGGGGAACAGGCTGGCCAGCGTGACTACGCCGATCAGGACCAGGGTGAAGTCGTCAGGGAGAAAGCGGGGACGTTGCATGGGGGCAGAGCATACCTGTGCAGTTGGCTAGGCAAAGTCCGCATCCAGCACGACCCGGTAGCGGGCGTTACCACTGCGCAAGTGGGCCACTGCGTCATTCACGCGGGACATGGGGAAGTGTTCCACCTGCGGCGCAATGCCGTGGCGGGCGCAAAAGTCCATCATCTTCATGAGCGTGACCGGAGATGGCGTGGGCGATGCCGAAATGCTGCGCTGCCAGGACAGCAGGCTGCCGGTGCGCAGCTTCATGGCTTCTGTGACCACGCCCACCATGTGCATGCGCCCTTTGGGTGCCAGCGTGCCGAGAAGTGCATCCCACTCCAGGCTGGCACCCACGGTGACCAGCAAAAAGTCCAGTTGGCCTGCAAAGGCCTTGAGTTCTTTCACATCCACACTCGACACCGTGCGGTGCGCACCCAGCGCGAGCGCCTCTTCCCGCTTGGAGGGGCTGGAGGTGAACGCGGTCACATCACAACCCCAGGCTTTGGCGAACTTGACGGCCAGATGACCCAGCCCGCCTATGCCCACCACACCCACGCGGTCGGTGGGTTTGATGTCGTTGATCACAAAGGGCAAAAACGCTGTGCCACCACCGCACATCAGCGGGCCGGCAGCCGCGGGGTCCAGCCCCTCGGGAATGGGCAAGGCCCAGCTCCAGTGCGAACGCACCTTGTCGGCAAAACCACCATGGCGGCCGATGATGGTGGGCTGACGCGTGGCGCACAGGTTTTGCTCGCCCCCCTGGCAGAAGCGGCAGTGCTGGCAACTGTTGCTGTGCCAGCCCAGGCCCACACGCTGCCCCACACTGCGCCCCTTGACCTGCGGCCCCACCGCTACGATGGTGCCCACCACCTCATGCCCGGGCACGACCGGGTAGCTCACCGGAAACCACTCGCTGTCGACCATGGCGAGGTCGGAGTGGCAGATGCCGCAGTACTCCACCGCGATTTCCACCTCTTCAGCGCCCATGGTGCCGGGGTCGTAGTCCAGCCGTTGCAGATCAGCACTTTTGCCGGGGGCTGCCCAGCCGCGAAATGTAGTCATAGGGGTCTCCTGCATAGGTCGTGGCACGCGCGCCATGGCGCAGCGTACCGCGAAGAGGTGGCGCCAAATGTCGGCCTTGTAACCCCCGCGACTGCCGCCGCTTGGACAGATAATCCACCGGCACGGCCCGTTAGCCCGGCCCAGACCAACCCAGCCCGAGAAGACATTTATGCATCGCGTCGCCATCAGCAGCACCGGAATCTTCACCCCGCCCGAGGTCATTACCAATGCGGAATTGGTGGCCTCGTACAACGCCTATGCGGCCCTGCAGAACGCCCGCTATGCCGACGAGATTGCTGCGGGCACCCGGGTAGCGCTCACGGACTCCAGCGTGGAGTTCATTGAAAAGGCCTCCGGCATCCAGCGCCGCTATGTCATGGAAAAAACCGGTGTGCTGGACCCTGAGCGCATGCGCCCGCACTTCACACCCCGGCCTGACACCGAGATTTCGCTGATGGCCGAAATTGCGGTCAAAGCCTGCCAGGACGCACTCAAAGCTGCCGGCAAAACCGCAGCCGATGTGGACGGTGTGATTTGCGCCAGCGCCAACATGCAGCGCCCCTACCCGGCCATGGCCATCGAGATTCAGACGGCATTGGGTGTGCAGGGCTACGGTTTTGACATGAACGTGGCCTGCTCTTCCGCCACCTTTGCGCTGGAGCAAGCGGTGAACGCCGTGCGCTGCGGCAGTGCCCGTGCGGTGCTGGTGGTGAACCCCGAGATCACATCCGCCCACCAGGCCTGGATAGACCGCGACTGCCACTTCATCTTCGGCGATGTGTGCACGGCCATTCTGGTGGAGCGCCTGGACCTGGCACCCGCCGGCAGCTTTGAGGTGCTGGGCACGAAGCTGCTAAGCACTTTCAGCAACAACATCCGCAACAACAACGGCTTCATGTCGCGCTCGGAGGACCGTGACCCGGACGACCGTGATCAGCTCTTCCGCCAGGAGGGCCGCAAAGTGTTCAAAGAGGTGTGTCCCATGGCGGCCGAGCACATCGAGCAGCACCTGAAATCTCTGGACCTCACGCCGCAGCAGGTGCGACGTTTCTGGTTGCACCAGGCCAACCTGGGCATGAACCAGCTGATTGCCAAAAAACTCTTGGGGCGGGACGCTACGGTGGACGATGCGCCGGTGATTCTGGACGAATTCGCCAACACGGCGTCGGCAGGCTCCATCATCTCTTTCCACCGCCACCACGCTGACATTGCAGCGGGTGAGGTGGGAGTGATCTGCTCATTCGGAGCAGGCTACTCGATCGGTAGCGTAGTGGTGAAGCGCCTGTAAGGCCAGGCGCTTCGGGGGAACGTCCTTAGTTCAGAGGTCGCTTGAGGCGCATTTCCTCAATCTTGACCGCACCGATCTGGACAGTCTTAGCGGTATTCATCTCACGCTTGAAACCGGCGAGCTCATGGAAACGCATGGCGCGTTCGTTGGCGATCGGCAGCCAGATGCTCACGTTGGCACAACCTTCTTCGAGCAGGCCTTCGCGGGCAGCATCCCACAGGGCCAGGCCCACGCCTTTGTCCCAGTGGCTGGAGGCGACGTAAATGGCCCAAATCTCGCCCATGGTGGGTGGGGTGCCCTTGTCGCGGGAACGGTCAAAACCAACGAAACCGACAATCTTGTCGTCATCCATAGCCACCTGAACCTGGGGTTCGGCGTACTCAATCGCTTCGCGCCAGTAAGCCTGGCGCTTGTCCAAGGGGGTCACGGGAACCGGTGTATCGGCCAGCATGCTTTTGAAGGCTTCGCGAACAGAAGAATTGTGGAGCTCAGCGATGGCTTTGGCATCACGTAGTGTGGCGGGGCGAACCTTGAAAGTAGTCGTACTGGACATGTCTAACGCAAACTCAAGCAAAATTGAAAAAAAGAGCGTGATTGTCGCAGTATTCGACAAAGGCCTCTTACGCTGCCATTTTTCAGGACTTTGACAGCCCGACCACCCACCGGATGACCACCCCCAAAAGCCAAGTAACACCTACAGCAAGCCACCAAGTTTCGGTGCTGCCCGACGGGTTGAACTTCGTGACCAATGGGGTGGCCAGCGTGCTGGAATCCGGCCTGCTAGGGGGTGTGGAACTGCCGAGCTCTTGCCGCAACGGCACCTGCCGCGAATGCATGTGCCGGCTGGTATCGGGCAACGTACGCTATCGCATTGACTGGCCGGGCCTCAGTGCTGACGAAAAGGCCGAGGGCTGGTTTCTGCCCTGCGTGGCCTTGGCGCAGTCGGATTTGCAAATCGAACAGCCCTTCGCGCAAGCGCGCTGAATCGGTACAAACACGGGGGTCGCAGGCATGCGGCACCTAGGGTCATCACCATTGCCCCGTCCGTATGCCAAAAGAACAATGCCCTGAAACCACACAGGGACCACCATGACACCCATCACCGTACAACCTGCCGACCTGCCTCTGGCCTGCCTGTACCGCTGGGAGAAGGAGCGCCCCAACGAAATTTACCTGTCGCAGCCCATGAGTGGCGGGCAGGTGCTGGAGATCACTTGGGCCCAGGCCGCCGGTCAGGTGCGCTGCATGGCCCAGTGGCTGCAGTCCCAAGGCTGGCCTGCCGGCAGCCGGGTTGCCATCATCGGCAAAAACAGCGCGCATTGGATTCTGGCTGACATGGCCATTGCCATGGCGGGATACGTGTCGGTGCCCATTTATCCCACTTTCAACGGTGAGGCCTTGAGCTACATCCTGCTGCACAGCGAGAGCAAGGCCTTGTTTGTGGGCAAGATGGATGACATTGCCAACCTGCGCACCGGTGTCCCCCCTGAGCTGCCACTGATTGCCCTGCCCTTGGCACCCAATATGCATGCCCACCAATGGTTGGAACTGGTCAGCGCCACCAGCCCCATGGCTGCGAGCCCTGAGCCCGCAGGAGAGAACACCAGCACCATCATTTACACCTCGGGCACTACCGGCAAGCCCAAGGGCGTGGTGCACACCTTCAACAGCATGGCCTGGGGCGTGAGCTGCGCCACGCAGCGCTTCCCCATGAGCAGCGCGGACCGCTATATCTCGTACCTGCCTCTGGCGCATGTGGCAGAACGCATGTTGATTGAGCAGGCATCCCTGCGCTATGGCGGGCACATATTCTTTGCCGAGTCTTTGGACACTTTTTTGCAGGACCTGCAGCGCGCCCGGCCCACCATCTTTTTCTCGGTGCCGCGCCTCTGGGTCAAGTTCCAGCAGGGTGTGCTGGGCAAGGTACCGGCCAAGAAGCTGCGCACCTTGTTGAGCCTGCCTGTCATCAGCACATTGGTACGACGCAAGATTCTCAAGGGCCTTGGCTTAGACCAATGCCGCATTGCTGCAGGGGGGGCAGCGCCGATGCCCGCCGATGTGCTGCAGTGGTACCGCAACCTGGGTCTGGACCTGGTGGAGGTCTATGGCATGACCGAAAACAGCGGCGTGTCGCACTCCACTTTGCCCGGCTCGCGCCAGACCGGCTCGGTCGGCAAACCCTATGACGGTGTGGAAAGCAGGATAGACACCGACAGCGGCGAGATACAGATGCGCAGTCCGGGCCTGATGAAAGCCTACTACCGCGAACCTGAGCTCACCGCCGAAACCTTGACGCCGGACGGCTGGCTGCGCACCGGGGACAAAGGTCACATGGACCGCGAGGGTTACCTCAGCATTACCGGGCGGGTCAAGGACATGTTCAAGACCAGCAAGGGCAAATACATCGCACCCGCGCCGATTGAGGACAAGCTGGTCACACACAGTTCCATAGAAGCTTGTGCGGTGACGGGCGCCAACTTTGCCCAGCCGTTTGCTTTGGTCATGCTGTCACCCGACGCTATCGATCTGAGCAAAACTTCGGAAGGACGAAACACCTTGGAGAAGGCGCTGGAGGTGCATTTGCACGACGTGAACCAGCAGCTGGAACCGCACGAGAAGCTGGATTTTCTGGCTGCCGTCACCACCACGTGGACCGCAGAAAACGGCATGGTGACCCCTACTTTGAAGGTCAAACGCCCTTGCATAGAAACCGCCTACGGCCCATCGTTTGAGCGCTGGTCCCACATGAAAAAAGGGGTAGTCTGGGCTGACAGCACCGCATAAGGCAGCTGGGGTAAGCTCACCCCATGCGAGCAAGCCTGACCTTCCTCCAGCGCAGTGCCATCACTGCGCTTTTTTGTTTCTGTTGCGTACTACTCGCGTGGCCTCTAGCTGGGCATGCACAGCCCGGCGGCATGGCAGAACGGACACGCGCCTGCACAGCCTGCCATGGCGAGCAAGGCAAGGCCGGGCCCGATGGCTACTACCCCCGAATTGCAGGGAAACCTGCCGGCTACTTGTACAACCAGCTGCAAAACTTTCAGGAAGGGCGCCGCCAGTACAGCCCCATGCAGCACCTGATTGCCCCCCTGAGCGACGATTACCTGCGGGCCATGGCGGACTACTTTGCCAGCCTGCATGTGCCCTACCCTGCGCCAGCAACTGCCACGGTAGCCCCTGATGTCCTCGCGCGCGGCAAGGCGCTGGTGCTGCAGGGCGATGAAAGCCGGCGCTTACCCGCCTGTATCGCCTGCCACGGCCAGGCCCTAACTGGACTACAACCCGGTGTTCCCGGCTTGCTCGGCTTGCCGCGTGACTACCTGAACGCCCAACTGGGCGGCTGGCAAACCGGCCAGCGCAGAGCCCACGCGCCCGACTGCATGGCAACCATCGCCAAGCGCCTGAGCGATGCAGACGTGAATGCCATCTCCCAGTGGTTGTCGTCCCAACCCGTGCCTGCCAATAGCACGGCGGTATCGGCGCGACCAGCGCGATCCGCGCAGCTGAGCCCCCTGCCTGAATGCGGGAGTGCGCCATGAAAAAGATTTTTGCCGGACTCTGCGCTGCGGCTTTGTTGTTTGTAGTGGTAGCGGAATGGGTGGCCCCGGCGGTGCGCAAGTCAACGCCATCGCCGCAAGCTCTACCCGCGATCCAAGACGCCACTCGGGTGCAGCGCGGCGCTTACCTGGCACGCCTAGGCAATTGCGCCCAATGCCACACCGCGCGTGGCGGACAGGCATACGCGGGAGGGGATGGCTTGCAAACGCCCTTCGGGCGTGTGAATCCCGGCAACCTCACTCCCCACCCCACCGCCGGCATTGGGCAGTGGAGCGAGGGCGACTTCTGGCGTGCCATGCACCAGGGCGTGGGACCTGACGGGCGCGTGCTGAACCCCGCCTTTCCGTACACCAGCTTCACCCGGGTGAGCCGCGCCGACAGCGACGCCTTGTTTGCGTACCTGCGCACCCTGCCTGCATCTGACACGAAGAACAAGTCGCACGAGTTACCTTGGCCACTCGGCACCCAAACCGCACTCACTGCATGGCGCATCCTGCATTTCAGCGAAGCGGAAACATCAACCATCGCCCAGGTAGATGCGCCCCCTTCGGCACGCCGAGGCTCTGAACTAGTGCAAGGCCTGGGGCACTGTGCCGAATGCCACACCCCGCGGAACCGGCTGGGCGGTCTGCGCACATCCGCCGCTTGGAATGGTGCCACTTTGCCCGATGGCCGCTGGTACGCGCCCGCCTTGAATGACCCATCGGAAGCAGGACTCAGTAACTGGGAAGCTGCTGACATTGTCACCCTGCTGACGCGAGGGCAGCACCAGCAAGCCTACGTGGCGGGCCCGATGGCAGAAGTCGTGCGCAACAGCACCCAGTACCTGGAACCCGGGGATGCCCTGTCCATGGCGCTGTACCTGCAAACATTGAACAAGGGAACGGCCGCCCCTAAGCCAGCGGCTGCCTCAGGTCGCGAGAACGCCTTGGGCGCAAAGCTGTACGAAAAACACTGCGCCCAATGCCACGGCAAAAACGGAGAAGGGGTGGAGAACGCCTACCCTGCCCTGGCAGGCAACCGCGCTGTGCTGATGGACAGCACCAACAACCTGGTCCTGATCTTGCTCAAAGGGGCCTATGGGCCATCCACCACCGGCAAACCGCAACCCTTCGGCATGCCGCCGTACCAGTTTGCACTCAATGATGTGGAGATGGCCAACGTGCTCAGTTTCATTCGCAATAGCTGGGGCAATCACGCGCTGCCGGTGACTGAGTTTGATATAAACAAGATTCGCAATGCCCCTGACCGATAGGCCCACCATGCACCCCTCTTTCCGACTGATTTCCCTTTGTTCCGCGCTCGTTTTGGCGGGCTGTGCAGGCCTCCCTTCAAAAGGCCCTCAGCCGGACAAGGAGTACGCCATCACCATCCTCCACACCAACGACCACCATGGCCGTTTCTGGAAAAACCGTGATGGCGAATACGGCATGGCCGCGCGCAAAACCGTGGTGGATCAAATCCGCAAGGAAGTGGCGGCCGCAGGCGGCTACAGCCTGCTGCTCGATGGTGGCGACGTGAACACCGGCGTGCCCGAGTCTGACCTGCAAGACGCCGTTCCGGACTTCCGCGGGATGAACCTGCTGGGTTATGACGCGATGGCGGTGGGAAACCACGAGTTCGACAAGCCCCCCGTGGTGCTGCAGATGCAGCGTGACCTGGCGACCTTCCCGATGCTGTCCGCCAACATCTACCGTGATGGCAAGCGCATGTTTGAGCCCTACAAGCTGTTCAACCTAGGGGGCGTGCGCGTGGCGGTGATGGGATTGACCACCGAAGACACCCAGAAGATGGTGCACCCCGACAACATCCGCAACATCGAATTCCGCAATGCGCAGACTGAAGCTGCGAAGTTGGTTCCCGAGTTGCGCGGCAAAGCCGACGTCGTGATCGCTGCCACGCACATGGGGCACTACGAGAACGGCACCCATGGCACCCAGGCACCCGGCGATGTGGAACTCGCGCGCGCGGTCAAAGGCATTGACATGATCGTGGGCGGCCACACCCAAAACCCCGCCTGCATGAAGGCTGAAAACGTACTTGACCGCGCGTACGTTCCCGGCGGCGACTGCAAGCCTGATCGCCAGAACGGCACTTGGGTCGTGCAAGCGCACGAATGGGGCAAGTACGTGGGCCGTGCCGACTTCACGTACAAGAACGGTGAGTTCAAGCTGGTGAAATACGCGCTGATCCCCATCAACCTCAAAAAGCCGGTCAAAACGGCGGACGGCAAAACCAGCCTTGTGACCTACACCCCGGAGATCGCAGAGTCCCCAGAGATGCTGCAAATGCTCAAGCCTTTTCAGGAATTTGGGCAACAAAAGCTGATGATGGAAGTGGGTAGCAGCGATGGCAAGCTCGAAGGCGACCGCAGTGTGGTTCGCAGCCAGCCCGCCGCTTTGGGCGTGATGATCGGCCGCTCCATGATGGAGAAAACCAAGGCGGACTTTGCCGTGGTCAACGCGGGTGGCGTGCGCGATTCGCTCCCGGCAGGCAAGATCACGTACAAAGACGTAGTCACCGTACACCCCTTCGGTAACACCATTGCTGTGGTGGATTTCACGGGCAAGGAAGTCATGGATTACTTGGGTGTCATTGCGAAAATGACACCGGGCTCCGGTGCCTTCCCGCAATTTGCAGGAATACGCCTTGTCATCGACAAAGGTGCGGTGGTGCAAGCCACCGTAGCGGGTAAAGCCATTGACCCTGCTGGCAAGTACCGCATGGCCATCAATAATTTTGTGGCCTCGGGCGGAGACGGTTACCCCAAAGTGGTGGGGCACCCCAGCTACGTGGACACCGGCTTTGTGGATGCGGACGTGCTTCGTGGCTTTATTGCTGCACACAGTCCGCTGAAAGCTGCTGATTTCCAGCCGGGTGACCAAGTGGTTCGCCGCTGATGCCTTCGTTCCCCCGTAATCGCAGGCCGCAATTCAACCTGCGGACGGTGCCCGCGCCCTGGGCGGAAGGTCGTGCAGGCCAACACATGATCATCGACGGCTATGCGCCGTCTCAGATGATTGAGGACCTGCGCAAATACCAGGCCGAACTTGAAATCCAGAACAAGGCGCTTCGCTATTCGCAACAGGAAGCCGAAGGCGCCTCGGAACGATTTGCCACCCTGTTCTCCAATGTGCCGCTGGCCCTGATGGTGGTAGACGAGGGTGGCCTGGTGCTGGCGAGCAATGCCATGGCACTGCGCCTGTTTCAGCCGCTGGAAAATGATCCCCCGCTGAATTTCCTGCTGCCATTTGTAGGTCCCGAACACACAGATGAAGTGGCAGTGGCCTTCTCCAGCGCGCGCCAAGAAGGTACCAGCGAAGTCAATGAGGTGCAGTTCCTGTCGGGAACGCAAGGCACGTTCACCGGCGATCTGCACATTGCCCGCATCGAGAACCCCAGCGACGATCTGGCGCACTTCATTTGCGCCGTGATTGACCAAGGGCCGCTACTCACCCAGCGCCATGCTCTGTTGGAAAGTGCGGCCGTTCTACGCCAGCGCAACGAGGACCTGCTGCTGAGCGAGAACCGCATGGCGGCCATCATCAATTCGTCGCTGGATGCCATTTTGTGTATCGACGACAAGCAACTCATTACCGTCTTCAACCCGGCCGCTACCGCCTTGTTTGAATGCCCGGCGGAGCAGGCTTTCGGCGCCCGCGTGGGGCAGTTCTTGCCCGATGTGGAAAGAGCCCTGAGTGAAGGCAATGTGCCTGCGCAGGCCATGCTGGGCGAGTTCACCGCCACCACATTGGGCGGCAAGCAAATCTATGTAGAAATCAGTGTGTCGCTGGAGCGCCGCTTGCGTACCCGCACGCCCTTTCGCTCAGATGACCCCAACGCCATTGCCATGCGCGGACAGCCGGGCATGCAGGGCTCCATCACCACAATTTTTGCGCGCGACCTCACCTCCAAAAAGCTGGCTGAAGCCCAACGGATTGCCCTGGAAACCCAGCTGCGTGAATCACAGAAAATGCAGGCCATGGGCACCATGGCCGGCGGCATTGCGCACGACTTCAACAACATCCTGAGCGCCATTCTGGGCAACGTGGATCTGGCCAAGCAGGACACGCCTGCCGGGTCATCCGCCCTGGTGAGCCTGGTAGAAATTGAGAAAGCCGGCCGGCGCGCCCGCGATCTGGTGCGCCAGATTTTGACCTTCAGCCGTAACGAGCCGCCCAAGCGAGTACCTATCCAGCTGGCCGAAGTCATTCACGAGACCCAGCGCCTGGTGCGCGTGGCCATTCCGCCGGGCGTGGATTTCAAACTAGTGGTGGCCGAGGGCTGCCCCTTGGTGCTGGCCGATGCGACCCAAGTCGAGCAGGCCCTTCTAAACCTGTGCACCAACGCCATCCTTGCGCTGGGACACAACAAAGGCTCCGTGACCATTGAGCTGAGTACTACGACCCTCTCACTGCCGTTCAATGACCGCATCGGCGTGCCCCCAGGCCGCTATGTGACTTTGCGCGTGCGCGATACCGGCAGCGGCATGAGCCAGCAAACCATTGAGCGCATCTTCGAGCCTTTTTTCACCACCCGCCAGGTGGGCCAGGGCACCGGGCTGGGCTTGGCCGTGGTGCACGGAATCATGCAAACCCACCAGGGAGGTATTGATGTGCAGAGCGCCCCCAACGAGGGCAGCGTATTCACGCTGTATTTCCCCGCCACAGGTGCCGCGCCGGTAGAGGCCTCGGAGCCCGAGCCGGTCACCGAAGTAGAAGGCCGCGGCCGGCACGTTATGTATGTGGACGATGACCAGGCACTGGTTTTTCTGGTGAACCGGGTACTCACCCGCAAGGGTTTCAAGGTCACGGTGTTTACCGACCCTCTGGAGGCCGAAGCCGCCCTGCGCAGCCAGCCAGAGATTTACGACCTGCTGGTCACCGACTACAACATGCCGGGCTACAGTGGCCTGGACTTGCTGCGGGATGCCAAAGCCATCCGTGCCGACCTGCCCGTGGCAGTGGCCTCCGGCTATGTCACCCCGGAAATCGAGCAACGGGCCCTGCAAGAGGGCGCCAGCGCCCTCATCTACAAACCTAATGATGTGAACGAACTGTGCGAAACCGTGCAGCGATTGATCAGCCACCCCGATGCACAGCCCTGACGACCACTACAACCCGCCTGCCCAGACCGAGCTGCCCGTGGTGTACGTGGACGATGCAATGCTGGTGCTCAACAAACCTGCCGGCCTGCTGACCGTACCCGGCCGCGGAGAAGCCAAACAGGACTGCCTGAGCAAACGTGCGCAAGACGAGTACCCGGAAGCCCTGATCGTGCACCGGCTGGACCGGGACACCTCGGGCCTGGTGGTCATGGCACGCGGCATAGTCGTCCAACGGGCTATCAACCTGTCTTTCGAAAAAAGGCTGGTGGACAAGCGCTACGAGGCCGTAGTGATCGGCCTGCTGCCGGTCAGTGACGACTGGCACGAAATCGACCTGCCCTTACTGGTGGACTGGCCCAACCGCCCCAAACGCACGGTCAACCATGCCGAAGGCCAGCAAGCCCTGACCCGCTGGCGCTGCATCGCCGTGGATGCCGCCCGAGGATGTTCACGCGTGGAGCTGGAGCCGGTCACGGGCCGCACCCACCAACTGCGCGTACACATGCAGGCCTTGGGCCACCCCATGCTGGGCGACACGCTGTACGCCACCCCGGAGGCCCTGGCCCTGTCAGACCGCTTGCAACTGCATGCCCGCACCTTGTCCATCCCCCACCCGGTCAGCGCTCAGGTGGTGGAATTCATCGCGCCCGTGCCGTTTTAAGCCCCGTGCGGCAGTGCAGGCGGGGGCAGCGCCTAAAATGAAGCGGTGACCAACATACTCAACGCTGACCTCCATTGCCACTCTGTGGTGTCCGATGGCACCCTCACGCCGGAAGCCCTGGCCGAACGCGCCAAGTCCAACGGCGTGGAACTCTGGGCCCTGACCGACCACGACGAGATCGGTGGCCTGCAACGCGCCCGTGACGCCGCGCACGCCCAAGGCATGCGCTACCTCACCGGGGTGGAGATTTCGGTCACGTTTTTGCACCAGACCGTGCACATCGTCGGATTGGGCTTTGATGCCGACAACGACGATTTACGCCTCGGGCTGCAACGCACCCGCGGCGGGCGCAAAGAACGGGCCATGGAAATGTCCGACGGGCTGGCCAAAGTTGGCATCAAAGACGCCTTTGAGGGTGCCCTGAAATTTGTCGGCAACCCCGAACTGATTTCGCGCACCCACTTCGCCCGCTTTCTGGTTGAGACCGGGGCCTGCAAGGACACCAATGAAGTCTTCCGCAAGTACCTGACCGAAGGCAAACCGGGCTATGTGCCCCACCGATGGGCGACCCTGAAGGACGCCGTGCAATGGATCACTCAAGCCGGTGGCATGGCCATCATCGCGCACCCAGCGCGCTACAAGTTCAGTCCGAACGAGGAATTTGCCTTGTTCACCGAATTCAAGGGCCACGGTGGCCAAGGCGTGGAAGTCGTAACGGGCAGCCATTCGGCGGCTGAATACGTGACCTATGCGGGCACCGCCAAGGAATTCGGTTTGGCTGCTTCGCGCGGCAGCGATTTCCACAGCCCGCTGGAGAGCCACACCGAACTGGGCACCCTGCCTTACCTGCCCGGCGGCCTGACCCCCGTGTGGGAATTGCTCAGCGCACGCATCCAGTAACCCGACAACCTTTGAGGACCGGCGCTTTGGCGCCACCCCGCCATGGCGCAGTTTTTCGACGTTCACCCCGACAACCCCCAGCCCCGCTTGCTCAAGCAAGCCATCGCCCTGCTGGAAAAAGGCGGCATTCTGGCGGTACCCACCGACTCCAGCTACGCGCTGGTCTGCCACCTGGACGACAAGGCCGCGGCCGACAAGTTGCGCAGCATCCGCGGGGTGGACGACAAGCACCACCTGACCCTGCTGTGCCGCGACCTGAGTGAGCTGGCCAACTACGCGCGAGTCGACAACAGGCAATACCGCCTGCTCAAGGCCGCTACACCGGGCGCCTACACCTTCATTCTGGAAGCCAGCAAGGAAGTGCCGCGCCGGGTCAGTCACCCTTCCCGCAAGACCATAGGTCTGAGGGTGCCTGAGCACCAAGTGCTCCAGGAGCTTCTGGCGCACTATGGATCTGCGCTGCTAGCTACTACTTTGATAGCAAAAGGTGAGTCCGAGCCACTCAACGACGCACAAGACATCCGCGAACGCTACGAGCACCAGATCGCGGCCGTCATCGATGCAGGTGCCTGTGCACTGGAGCCCACCACCGTCATTGACCTGACCGGCGATGAGCCGGAGCTGATTCGCCAAGGTGGCGGAGACCCCGCATTGCTTGGGCTCTGAAGCCGGCGGGGTATCCTGATTTCACCGCCCTCCCCTGACCAACTGAGAAAACCTCCCCTGTGGACATTGCCAACCTGATCCAAACTGTCGCCATCTATGCCTTGCCGGTGCTATTCGCTATCACCGTGCACGAAGCGGCTCACGGCTATGCGGCCCTTTACTTCGGCGACAAGACCGCCGCCATGCTGGGGCGCATCACCCTTAACCCCGCCAAACACATAGACCCGGTAGGCACCATCCTGATGCCGCTGCTTTTGTACTTTGCGACCTCGGGCGCCTTTTTGTTTGGCTATGCCAAGCCCGTGCCCGTGCGGTTTGGAAACTTGCGCAACCCCAAGCGCGACATGATCTGGGTGGCCCTGGCAGGCCCGGGTGCCAACTTGGCCATGGCGCTGGCATGGGGTATAGGCATGTACCTGCTGAGCGGCGCCGGCGTGACCGAACCCTTCTTCCTGAAAATGTGCGAAGGCGGTGTGCTGGTTAACGTGGTGATGTTCGCGTTCAACCTCTTCCCACTGCCTCCGCTGGATGGCGGGCGCATCATGGTCGGACTGCTGCCGCTCAAGCAGGCACTGACCTTCTCGCGCATTGAGCCCTGGGGCTTCTTCATTGTGATGGCGCTGGTGATTGCCGGTGTGCTCAGCGCAGTGTGGATGCAGCCCGTGATGTCGCTGACCTTCGGCTTGCTGGACTTGCTGCTCACCCCTTTTTCCATGCTGGCGCGCTGAAGCGTCACCCCCCCAGATTCGACTGATAGATTTGCACCCATGAGTACTGTTCGCTTCCTCACCGGCATCACCACCTCCGGCACCCCGCATCTGGGCAACTACGTGGGCTCCATCCGCCCCGCCGTGCGGCATAGCAAAGCGCCGGGCGTGGAGAGTTTTTACTTTCTGGCCGACTACCACGCGCTCATCAAAATCGACGAGCCCGAGCGCATCCAGCGCTCCACGCTGGAGATTGCAGCGAGCTGGCTGGCCGCGGGCCTGGACCCCTCGCATGTGACCTTTTACCGCCAGTCGGATGTGCCTGAGATTCCGGAACTCTGCTGGTTCCTGACTTGCGTGACAGGCAAGGGCGTGCTCAACCGCGCCCACGCCTACAAGGCCTCGGTGGACAAAAACACCGCCGCCGGCGTCGACCCGGATGCCGATGTAACCGCCGGCCTTTTCATGTACCCGGTGCTCATGGGCGCGGACATTTTGATGTTCAACGCGCACAAAGTGCCCGTGGGGCGCGACCAGATTCAGCACATCGAAATGGCGCGCGACATGGCAGCCAGCTTCAACCACCGCTATGGCGAGCACTTCGTGCCGCCCCAGGCCGAGATTGAAGAGTCTGTCGCCACCCTGCCCGGCCTGGACGGCCGCAAGATGAGCAAGAGCTACGACAACACCATTCCGCTGTTCAGCAGCCGCGAACAGCTCAAGAAGCTGATTGCCGGCATCAAGACCGATTCCCGCGCACCCGGCGAGCCCAAGGACACCGAGGGCTCGGCCCTGTTCCAGATCTACCAAGCGTTTGCCTCGGAAGAAGAGACCGCCAAGCTGCGCCAGGCGTATGCCGACGGCATTGCCTGGGGCGACGCCAAAACCATCCTGTTCGAGCGCATTGACCAGGAAATTGCCCCCATGCGCTCGGCGTATGAAGATTACATGGCGCACCCTGAAAAGGTGGAGGCTCTGTTGCTGGCCGGTGCGGCCAAGGCACGCGCCATCGCCACGCCTTTCATGACCCAGCTACGCAGCGCCGTGGGTCTGCGTCGCCTAAGTGCCGCTGCACAGACTGGTGCAGCCAAAGCAGACAAAGTGGCGCTGGCGTCCTTCAAGCAGTACCGCGAGAAAGATGGGCAGTTTTACTTCAAGCTCGCCGCGGCCGATGGGACGGTGTTGCTGCAAAGCAAGGCCTTCGCATCCGGCAAAGACGCCGGGCAGACCATTGCGCAATTGCAGCGTGAAGGCGCTGCCGGGCTCCCCGGACTGCAATCCTCGTTGGAGCCCGTGGATGCTGCAGGCGTGGCAGCCGCAAGCGCTGCCTTGGATGCACTGGCAGCCGCTGCCGCTGAAGCCGCCAAAGAAAAGGCAGCCAAGGCACAGGGCTGAATTGCTATTTATTTGATAGCTACTCGAGCAATAGCGACGAGCGCTAGCAGTCGATTTAACCCCCAGCCGGACGGAGCAAGACCATGAGTGACTTTCCCAAAGACATTTACACCGAACCGCATCCGGTTGATGTGAACACATTGGCCAACCTCGGCCCGCTGCGAGGCATGGCAGGCGTCTGGGAAGGCATGCGGGGCCTGGACGTGAAGCCCAAAGCCGAAGGCCCCAAGAAGCAGGCGTTTCACGAGCGCATCGAGCTGCAGCCCATAGACCCGCAAACCAACGGCCCCCAGCTGCTCTACGGCCTGCGCTACCACACCCATGTCACCAAACCCGACCAGGTCAAGACCTACCACGACCAGGTGGGTTACTGGCTCTGGGAGCCGGCTACTGGCACAGTCATCCACACGCTGACCATCCCGCGCGGGCAGGTGGCCATGGCAGCAGGCAAGGCCAGTGCAGACGCCACCGAGTTTGAGCTGGTAGCCACCCATGGGCTGGACACCTATGGCATCTGCTCAGCGCCGTTTTTGCAGCACGCGTTCAAGACCACCGAGTTCCGCATCAAGGTGACCCTCCACGCCGATGGCACCTGGAGCTACGACGAAGACACGGTGCTCCAGATTCTGGGCCGCGACGAGCCCTTCCACCACACCGACCGCAACACCTTGCACAAGGTGGCCGAGCCTACGCCCAACCCGCTCGCACGCTAAGCAGGCAAAGGCAACCGGGGGCTATCTGAGGGCACTCAGGGCGCCAGCACTCGCACCTGCAACAAACGTCGAGCCTCGGCGCTGCCCTCGCTGCTAAAACTGCCTTGGCGAGCCGGAGCGTTGCCGGTGGCGGCAATCGTGACCCATTGGCCCAAAGGCGTGGTCACCGTGGTGCTGAGCTGGTTGCGGGTCTGGCGCGGCATGTCGGCGTTGTTGCGCATTGCCATGTCAGTTTGCTGCACATCGACCTCTACCGTCGCATCCTTGTTGCCACCCGGCCAGCGCGGCGTTACGGTGATGCTTTGGCCCACGTCGAACCACTGCACGGATTGCGTGACACCGCCTCCGCTGCTGCTGACCGAGGTGCCGCCGGCGCTAATGCTGTTGCTCTGGCTGTTGGCAGATTGCACCCACTGCATGGGCACGGACTGGTTCATGCGCAGGCTGCCCTTTTCGCCATTGCGGACCTGGATCTTCTGGGGTGCCATCAAAGGCGCATCGGGTTTGGTGCCCAAACGCATGGCGCCGTCTTCCCGGCCCTCCTCCACCTGGCGCAACTCGACCGTCAGATCCCGCTTGGGCAACTGCGCATTCGCGGTGGCGCCCACCAAAGGCAGTGCTACCACCAGCACGCGCAACACGGCAGAGGAGATGTGTTTCATCATGGTTCGGGCCTCACAATGCCGGCGGGAGGCCGGTCTGGCTTTGAATGGACAGGCTTTTGAGCCACAAGTCATGCCCATCGTACATCCGGTGGGGCTGCAGAAGGTGCATCAAGCGGGCGCCCCAGCCATGTTGGCTTTCCTCGGTACGCACCAGGCAGCCGCCTGCCTTGGGAATGATGAGCCAAGCGTGATACACATATGCCCCCATGCCGGTGCCGTCCCAAGCGATACGCTCACAGGGCACAAATTCCTGAACCCGGGATGTGATGCTGACGCCGAAGGTCTTCCAGTGGAACTGCACACCCAAGGATAAGTCACGGCTTTTGTCGCGGATCCAGTCGACTTTGGAGTTGGCGTACCAGGTGGGCCACAACGGCTCGCGCACCAGCCAGGCCCAGATATGTTCTGCGCTGGCGGGAATGAACATTTCGTTGACCACATGCACCGGCACATTCGCAGGGTGGAAGTGCTCGGGCCAGTGGATTGCGGGGTCGGAAACAGGTGATGTCATGCGATTGCTCAGTGCTAATCCGGCAAGCCTCAGGCCACACCGGCATTACGTTCCAAGGACCAGGTCTGGAACTGCGACAGGGGCAAGGCCTTGGAGAACAACCAGCCCTGCCCCAGATCGCACCCGGCCTCGCGCAGCAGGGTGGCGGTCATTTCGTCCTCAATGCCTTCCGCCAACACTTTGAGACCCAAGTCGTGCCCCAACTCAATCGACGAGAACACAATCGCCTGCTCTTTGCTGCCGACAGCCAGGTTGTCGATGAAGGACTTGTCAATCTTCATTTCCTGCGCCGGCAGTTGCTTGAGGTAAGTGAGTGAAGAAAAGCCGGCGCCGTAATCATCGATCGAGAGTTGCACGCCCAAGGCCATGAAGCTGGCCATGCGGGCCAAGGCGTCCTCAGGGGATTTGAGCAGCACGCTCTCGGTCAGCTCAATGATCACCAGGTGAGGCTCCAATCCGCTGTTCGCCAAATGGCGCTGCACAGTTTGCAGGACCTCGGGTTCATGCAGCGCGTCGGCCGACAGGTTGATGGATACGCTCACCCCGGGCAGGCGGGTCTGCCATGCCGTGCAGTCTGCCAACGCGCGGGCTACCGTCCAGACAGAGAATCGACGCAGCAGTCCGGTGGACTCGATGATGGGGATGAACTTGTCCGGTGGAATCATGCCGTCCTGCGGGTCGTTCCAACGGGCCAGCGCTTCAGCGCCGACCACCCGGCCCGTTTTCAGGTCCAGTTGCGGTTGGTAGTGCAGCATCAGGCGGTTTTGCAGCACCGCTTCGCGCAATTTTTCGTAGAGGTGATTGCGGTCTACAAAGTGGCTGCGCAAAGCCGAGTCGAAGAACTGGTATTCCAAACGGTTGTCCACCGCAAACAGCAGGGCCTGGCCTGCGTTGCGCATCAATTCATCGGCCGAGGCATCGGCATCCAGGCGCTGCGCTGCCACGCCGAAGGCCATTTCGACGTGCACTGCAAACTCCCCCAAGTCAGCGGCGTCGCGCAAGTGGGCAATTGCTTGCAAGGGTCGCACCGCATCGGCACCTACCGTCCGGCTGTGCAGGACGATGCCCAGGGTGTCCTGACCCACCCGCCCGAGAGCGACAAGACCTGCCAAGTGCTTTTCCAGCAAGCTGGCCAATTGGCGTAGCGACTCGTCCACCTTCACCGAGCCCACGATGCTCACCAATTCCGGTACCCGGAAAAAGCGCACATGGGCCACTAGCAGATAGCCCTCGTTGCCGGCATGCAGTTTCAGACTTTCTTCTAACTCGGCCGTCAGACCTTGGCTATTCAACAGCCCGGAAGGCACGTCATGCATAGCGTTGTGTTGCAGGGCCTCCCAGTGCCGCTTCACTTCGCTGGTGTGATAGCCCACCAAATCCCACAAGTGCGTCTGAAAACGGCTGCGCAAAAGATTGAAATAGGCTGCGGTCAGAACGTTAAAGAAATAGGCAATGCCGTAATAGAAGCAGTGCGCATCCAGGTACTTCCAATAGCTCCAGTGATTGGAGCTGTAGTACATCAGCAAAGGCACCAGCACCGCGTAGGCCACACCCACCACCCAGCCGGTCTTTTGTCCGCGCAAAAAAAACACGAGGTAAGGAAACACAAAGGTCCAGTAAGGCGAATCACCCGTCTGCCCGCCAAACACCACGTTCGAGGCAAAGATCACAAAGCCCGCGAACACCAGCATGTTTTCCGACACTACGGGTGGCGCGTTCCGGCTGGTCAGAAAAATGGCAGGGGCCAACAGCAAGCCCACCTCCAGCAACTGGACGACGCCCAGCGTAAACAAACGCGCATCAGACTCCTGCTGCACATTGCCGATGCCGAAAGCCAGCAAGGTCAGCGTACCGATGATGGTGAAAATCAGGGTGTTGCTGCGCCGGCTCGCCGCCGGCATGATTTGTTGCTCGCCCACGCCCAACAGCTGCCACAGGGTTGCACGCAGGGTCTGCGGCGGTGGTGGCGGGCTCTGCCCTAGCGGCAAGGGGGAGGCATTGGAGTCCATCTTCATCCCTGAACGACGTATTTTTCTGGTTTCCGGACGGTCGCGGTCCGGTGTTCAAAACCGTCGCGCTGTGCTAACTTACCCCGCCCGCGGCTTCATGTCCACCATCACCGCGGCACTTCAGGGGAGATGCATGACACAAAAACGCTTTCTGGAAGCGATTATTGTCGGTAGCGGCTTTGGCGGCGCGGTGATGTGTTGCCGAATGGCTGCACGATGGCCGGGCGAGGTGATGCTGCTGGAGCGCGGCAAACGCTACCCCAAAGGCAGCTTCGCGCGCAGCCCGCACGACTTCGCCAACAACTTCTGGTCTGAGGCCGAGCCCGGCCGTCCCCGCAAGCTCAACGGACTGTTTGACATCCGCAACTACCACCGCATGGACTCGGTGGTCAGTGCCGGCCTGGGCGGCGGCTCGCTGATTTACGCCAATGTGTTCATGCCGGCTCCGGCTTGGGTCTTCGAGACCCGCTGGCCAGCCCAAGTGAATGCCACTGCGCTGGCGCCGTACTACCGCATCAGCCAAAGCGTGCTGGGCGCCCGCCCTGTACCGCCTGCTGCTGGGGACCCCAGACGCACCATCAAGCGCACCACCTTGTACGCCGACTTTGCCAAGGCCGACGGCGCCACCAGCCGCCCCGCCGACATCTGTGTGTTCTTCGGCAAAGACTATGCCGCCCAACAAGGCCCCGCGTTGCCCATAGGCGAGCAGGAACGCAACCGCTTTGGTGCCAGCCAAACGTCTTGCACCTACTGTGGCGAATGCGATGTGGGCTGCAATGTGCACGCCAAAAACACCCTGGACCTGAACTACCTGTTTGCTGCCGAAAAGCAGCATGGCGCGCTGATAGAAACCAGCTGCGAAGCCACCCGCATTACTCCCCTCAACAAAGCCGGCATCGAGGACACCACGGCCGACGGCCGCCACGGCTACCGGGTGGACTTCCGGGACGATGCCGGCAACGCACGCCACGCCCTGACCCGCCGCGTGGTGGTGTCTGCCGGCACTTTGGGCAGCAACGAGCTGCTGCTGCGCTGCCGCGACGAACTAGGTACCCTGCCCCGCCTGTGTCGCAAGCTGGGCCAGGGCTTTTCCGGCAATGGTGACTTCCTGTCTTTTGTGACCGGGGGCGAGCGCGATGCCGACCCCAACTACGGCCCTGTCATCACCCAGTACATCGACTACGGCTTGCAGCAACCGGTGGATGGCAAGCCCGCTTTCCTTCTGGAAGACGCTGCCTACCCCTCATTTGCCGCCTGGTATGTGGAGGGGATTCGCCCTGCGTTGAGCCCGCGCTACATCTTCACCCGCATTGCCAGAACCCTGCGCCTGGCTTGGCGGTTTGCCGTGCAGTCGCTGGGCTCCGGCAAATGGGGCGGTTCGGTGGTGGCCTACTTCCATGCCCTGCTCAAAGGCGACGTGTCGTACCGCAGCAGCGTGCTGCTTTTTATGGGGCGCGACGCGGCCGATGGGGTGCTGAGCCTGCGGGGCGGCAAACTGGCACTGGACTGGCCGCAAAGCACCAGCCGCCCGCTGTACGACGCCATGGTGGCCTGCGGCGAGCGATTCAAGCGATTCACCAAAGCCAGGAGCTACATCCCCCAGCCCACCTGGGCCTGGCCGGTGCGCAACAACGTCACCGTGCACCCGCTGGGTGGCTGCGCCTTGGCCGAAGACCCCGCGCACGGCGTCGTCAGCAGTGTTACCGGCAGTCGCGGGCAAGCCTTCGGCTACCGCGGCCTGTATGTGGCGGATGGTTCCATCCTGCCCACCGGCGTGGGCGCCAACCCCAGCGCCACGATTGCCGCATTGGCGGAATGGATTGCAGAAGACATCACCGGCAATCCCCCCGACGACACCCTTGGAGTTCCCCATGCCTGAGCAGCACAGCGCGCCGGTCGGTTTCCGGTTTACCGAAGAGATGAAGGGCTTCATCAGCCCCGGCCAGCACACCTGCCAACAGGGTTACGACGAGGGCAAGGCCCAAGGGCTGGCGCTGATGTTCCACCTGACCATCGCCATGGAGGATCTTGACGCATTCATCCGCGATCCGGCCCATCAAGCCAAAGCCATCGGCTACCTGGACGGCAGCTACATCGGCGGGCAGCGGCCGGTGCTGGCGGGCGAGTTCAACCTGTTTGCCAACAGCGGCGACGCCGACCGCAAGACCATGTTGTACCGCCTGCATTTTGAGAACGCGGCCGGCGAGCCACTGACCCTGAGTGGGCGCAAAGACATACGCAATAACTTTGGTTTCGATGCGTGGTCTGACACCACCACGCTGTATGTGAACATCTATGCGGGCCATGTGGATGCGCAGGCGGAAGGCGCTGCAACACTGCTGGCCAGTGGCATTTTGCACATAGCGGTGCGCGACTTTCTGCACCAGCTCACCACCTTCCGCGCCGATGCACCCACCCTTTCCGGCAAGGTGGACGCTATCCAGCGTTTCGGCAGGCTGTTCATGGGCAAGCTCTGGGAGACGCACGGACTGCCACGCCGCCATGGCCGGGAACCGCGCATACGCACCATCCCCCTGCACAGCCTGGAAGGCGTGAAGGACGCAGAGGTCAGTACCCACTACGCCAGCACCGGCGATGGTCTGGGCATCAGCCTGCTGCGCTTCCAGCGCGCGCCTTGCAAGGACGTAGTGCTGCTGGTGCCAGGGCTGACCGCATCCAGCGACATGTTCATCATGCCCGAGCACCGCAACCTGACTCAGGTGCTGCTGGACGAGGGCTTTACCGATGTATGGACGCTGGACGGGCGCATCAGCAAGCGCCAGCCCTACAACCACACACGCCACCGCTTCACCGTAGACGACGTGGCGCTCTACGACAACCCTGCCGCACTCGACGTATTGCGTCGTGCCGTGGGACCGGAGGCGCGCATCCACATCATCAGCCACTGCCTGGGCGCGCTGTCAGTGGCCATGAGCCTGTTTGGCAAGGCTATTCAGGGTGTGCGCAGCGTCATCGTGAATGGGGTGGCGCTCACGCCCAAGGTGGGCACCTTTGCCAAAGCCAAGCTGGCGGTGGGCCCGTTTCTGGCGGAGTCGGTATTGGGGGTGGACTACCTCAACCCGGAGTGGAATCAGCAGGCCGGCATCTCGCCGGGCAAGCTCCTGGCAAAAGGGGTGTCATTCATGCACCGCGAATGCGATGTGCCCGAGTGCCACATGACCAGCTTCATGTGGGGCTACGGCTACCCGGTCCTCTTCCGCCATGAGAACCTGCACGAAGTCACCCACCGCCGCACTGGAGATCTGTTTGGCGGCAGCGGGGTGCACTACTACCGCCACATCCGCAAGATGGTGGGGGCCAACAACACCGCAGTGAAGTTTGACCCCAAAGATGTGCGCTACCGCCACCTGCCCGACAACTACCTGCAGGACGCCGCCGACATCACCACCCCCATGCTCTTGGTGGCAGGCCAGGAGAACGCCCTCTTCCTCGACTCCAATGTGCTGTGCCACGAAAGGCTGGAGCAAGTTGCGCCTGGCCGGCACCAGCTCGCCGTGATCCCGGGTTACGGACATTCGGACGTGATCATCGGCAAGAACGCCGCGCAGGACGTGTTCCCGCGCTTTGTGGAGTTCTTGAAGCAGAACGCCCGCTGAAACGACAGGGGCCTGGACGCTTTATTCGATCTTCAGGTTCTGGCTGCGCACCACATCGCGCCAAGCCTGGTAATCCGCCTCGATGAAGCGGGTCTGCGCAGCGGGGGTACCGGGCATGGCATCTACCGCATCGAGCTTGAAGCGGGCCTGCACTTCGGGCAGAGCGACCACCTTGTTCAGGGCCGTGTTGAGTTTTTCAATCACCGCCGCCGGAGTTCCTGCAGGTGCAGCCAAGGCAAAGAAGTTCTGCACATCAAAGCCCTTGAACCCGGCCTCGGTCATGCTGGGCACATCGGGCATGGCGCTGGAACGCTTGGCACTGGTCACAGCCAATGGCTTGACCCGGCCTTCCTTGATCATGGGCAGCAAGGCAGGAATGGTGCCGGTGACCAAATGCAACTGGCCCGAGATCATGTCCATGGTGGCAGGCGCCACGCCTCGATAAGGAATGTGGGTGATGAAAGTACCGGTGCGTGCCTTGAGCAGCTCCAGCACCAGGTGGTTCACGCCACCTGCGCCGGCAGAACCGTAGTTCAGCGCGCCGGGGCGGGCTTTGGCTTTGACAACGAGGTCCTGCATGGAAGCAATGCCGGTCTGAGGCGTAGTCGCCCAGACCAAAGGGCCGCTGGCGATCATGCCGACCGGCGTAAAGCTCTTGATCGGGTCGTAGCCCGCTGTGGGCAAGGAGGCGGCCACCGTCGTGAATGGGGAGGCCACCAGCAGCAAGGTATAGCCGTCCGCAGGCTGCTGCGCCACGTACTGGGTACCGATCGCGCCGGAGGCACCGGTACGGTTTTCCACCACGAAGCTACCGCCCATCACTTCCCCCAGCTTCTGGGCCATCAGGCGGCCCATGGCGTCAGTGCCCGCACCGGGCGCGAAAGGGACAATGATTTTGACGGGCTTGTCGGGAAAGTTACCCTGTGCCTGCGCACCCGTGATGCACAGACCTGCCAGCATCAAGGCAAACAAAGTGGAGCGACGGGTCCTAGAGGCTGTATTCATGGTGGAAGTGCTAGAGAGTAAATCTTAAAGACCTCTACTATGGCTGCACCGAATTGCAAACCCATGACATCTTTGCAAACCCCTTGTGTTGACACTGCCTACACGGCAAAGAAAAATGTTGAAGTGCCTCAACTTGAAGGAATGACTATGTCTGTCTGGGGAATGAATGATTGGCAGGCTTGGACTTCCATCCACTGGTCAGGCTGGAGTCCCGCATCCAAGGTGTTGGTCTTGTACGGTGGCTTGATGACACTGGCTCTGGCCATCACCTACTTTGCGTCATTGAACGATTCACGAACCATTCGGGAAGTTGGCATTTGGGCCAAACCCATGAAATTCATGGCCGCCACGGCGCTGTTTGCATGGACTACCGTGTGGCTGACGGACGTTGCCGGTGACACGGTTACGCGCGGCGGCGCTTTTCCCTGGATTGCGGCATTGCTCATCATTACCTCGTTGTTCGAGGTGGTTTACATCACTTACCAAGGCTCACGGGGGGAGGCTTCACACTACAACACCAGTGATCCGGTGCACGCGCGGATGTTTGGCCTCATGGGGATTGCAGCGGTAGGCCTGACGGCATCGCAAGCCTGGCTGGCGTGGGAAATCTGGAAGCTACAAGACTCATGGGCGACTCCGGTTGCCGCACTCGGTGTCATCGTCGGGCTATTGCTCACCTTTGTGCTGGCGACAGTCAGTGGTTTTCTTTTGGGTGGCAACCAGCCACCCGCGGGGCAAGGACTACCACTGCTTGGCTGGCATTTGCACAAAGACATCCGGCCATCTCATTTTTTGGGCGTGCATGCGCAGCAATTCATTCCCTTGATGGGCTTGTTCGCAGAGCGATATCTTGGGAACTGGGCCGCACATGGATTCGGCGTGGGGGCGACGCTGTACGTATTGGCATGGGCAGTTTTGACCTGGACCGGCCTTCACTCGTAAGCTGCCAAACCATGAAAAAAGCCTGCAACCCAATCGGGCTGCAGGCTTCATCATTTGGCGGAGAAGGTGGGATTCGAACCCACGGTAGGGTCGCCCCTACGCTTGATTTCGAGTCAAGTACATTCGACCACTCTGCCACTTCTCCTGAATTCGCATCGGTCGAAACGAAGCCGCGATTCTAGCAGGCTCCGCCAACCGACCACTGCTTCAGGCCTTGAGCACTTCCACACCGCCCATGTAGGGGCGCAGCACTTCAGGCACGGTGATACTGCCGTCGGCGTTCTGGTGGTTTTCCAGCACGGCCACCAGCGCGCGGCCCACGGCCAGGCCGGAGCCGTTCAGGGTGTGCACCAGTTCGTTTTTGCCCTGTGTGTTCTTGAAGCGGGCTTGCAGGCGGCGGGCCTGAAAGGCTTCGCAGTTGGAGACCGAGCTGATTTCGCGGTAGGTGTTTTGTGCGGGCAGCCAGACTTCCAGGTCATATGTCTTGGCGGCACCAAAGCCCATGTCGCCGGTGCACAGGCTCATCACGCGGTAGGGCAAGCCCAGCTTTTGCAGGATGGCTTCGGCGTGGCGGGTCATGTCTTCGAGTGCTTCGTAGCTCTTCTCGGGGTGCACGATCTGCACCATCTCCACCTTGTCGAACTGGTGCTGGCGGATCAGGCCGCGGATATCGCGACCACCGCTGCCAGCCTCCGACCGGAAGCAGGGGGTGTGTGCAGTCAGCTTGATGGGCAGGTCGCTCTCGGCTGACACCACATCGCGCACGAAGTTGGTCAACGGCACTTCGCTGGTGGGGATCAGGTAGAGCGCGGTGTTGTCATCGCCGCCGTCCTGACCGCCCTTTTTGGCAGCGAACAGGTCTTCTTCAAACTTGGGCAACTGGCCGGTACCGCGCAGGCTGTCGCCGTTGACGATGTAGGGCGTGTAGCACTCGGTGTAGCCGTGTTCGCCGGTCTGGGTGTCGAGCATAAATTGGGCGAGTGCGCGGTGCAGGCGGGCGATCTGGCCCTTCATCACGGTGAAGCGCGAGCCGGTGAGCTTGACGCCCATTTCAAAGTCCAGACCCAGCGGCTGGCCGAGATCCACATGGTCTTTGACTTCAAAGTCAAAGGTCCTTGGCGTGCCCCAGGTGCGGGCTACCACATTGCCGGATTCGTCTGCTCCCACGGGCACGCTTTCGTGCGGCAGGTTGGGTACAGCCAGCAGCATTTTTTCCATCTCGGCCTGGATGGCGTCCAAGCGGGTGGCAGAAGCTTCCAGCTCAGCTTTCAGGGTGCCGACTTCGGCCATGGCGGCGTCAGCTTCTGCATGTTGGCCCTTGCCTTTGAGCATGCCGATCTGCTTGCTCACGCTGTTGCGCTTGGCCTGCATTTCTTCGGTGCGCATCTGGATGGTTTTGCGCTCGGCTTCCAGCGCCTTGAACGCGTCCACATTCAGAAAGGCTTGGGGGTTCTTGCGGGTCAGCAGGCGGGCAACCACCGAGTCCAGGTCTTTGCGCAGCAGGGTAATGTCTAACATGGTATTTCGAATCTTTAGGTCAAATCAGGCTCTAGCGCCCTATTCTATTGCGCGAGCAGCTATGTTTTTCATAGCGACCCGCACTGTGCTCATGCGTCCAGCTTCAGGCCCTTGGGCAGCGGGAACTTCACGGTTTCTTCTATGCCGTCCATCTTGCGTACCGACACGGCGCCCAGCGCCTTAATGCGGTCAATCACGGCCTTCACCAAAATCTCGGGGGCGCTGGCGCCAGCAGTCAGGCCGACGCGGGAGCGGCCTTCAAACCACTCCGGCTTGAGCTCATCGGCGTTGTCCACCATGTAGCTCTCGGTGCCCAGTTTTTTGGCCACTTCGCGCAAACGATTGCTGTTGGAGCTGGTAGGGCTACCCACCACGATGACGATGTCCACCTGCGGGCTCATCACCTTGACCGCGTCCTGGCGGTTCTGGGTGGCGTAGCAGATATCTTGCATCTTGGGCTTCTTGATCAGCGGGAAGCGGGCCACCACCGCGGCGGTAATGTCCGCCGCATCGTCCACACTCAGCGTGGTTTGGGTCACCACCGCCAGCTTATCGGTCTGGCCGGGCTGGATGCGCGCCACATCGGCCACGTCCTCCACAAGATGAATGCCGCTCTCCAGCTGACCCATGGTGCCTTCCACCTCGGGGTGGCCCTTGTGGCCGATCATGATGAACTCATAACCTTCCTTGTGCAGCTTGGCCACTTCCACATGCACTTTGGTCACCAGCGGACAGGTGGCGTCAAAAATCTGGAAGCCCCGGCGCTCCGCCTCACGCTGGATGGCCTGGCTCACGCCGTGGGCCGAGAACACCAGCGTGGCGCCCGGCGGTACATCGTCCAGCTCTTCGATAAAGATGGCGCCGCGCTCTTTGAGGTCGTTCACCACATAGGTGTTGTGCACGATCTCGTGACGCACGTAGATAGGGCGGCCGAACTTAGCCAAGGCCTTTTCCACAATCTCGATGGCGCGGTCTACGCCGGCACAAAAGCCACGTGGCTCGGCCAGCAAAATTTCCTGGGGCATGGCAGGCGTTGTCATAGCACCCCGATCAGCTGCACTTCAAACGTGACCGGCTGACCAGCCAGCGGGTGGTTGAAGTCGAACAACACCGCGCGCTCTGCGCCTTCGCCCCGCAATTGCAACACCACACCGGCAAACTGCCCTTGGCCGTCGGGCGTGGGGAACTGCACCACATCGCCCACGTTGTAGGTCTCCAGCGGGTCGCCCATCTGGGTCAGCACCTTGCGGGCCAGCCACTGCTGCATGTCGGGGTTACGCTCGCCAAAAGCGGCCCCTGCCGGCAACTCAAACGTGGCGCGGGCGCCCTCTTCCATGTCCATCAAACAGGCTTCAACGGCGGGGGAGAGTTCGCCGGTGCCCAGACTCAGGGTGGCGGGCTTGCCGTCGAAGGTGTTGATGATGTCCCCGGCGGGTCCGCCCAGGCGGTAATGCAAGGTGAGAAAGGAGCCCGGCTGAACCCGGGGAAGCGTGCTGGTCATAAAAGTCCCGATAAACTGCCCTCTATTGTAGAAAGCCAAGCCTGATGACCCCATCCGGCACTGGTTTGGCCCTGAATTCACACTTGCACAGCCTCTGCTGCCATGCCCCTCAAAGATCTCCCTCTGGAAGCCCAACCGCGCGAGAAGTTGCTCGCGCGTGGCCCTGGGGCGCTCGGCGATGCGGAGTTACTGGCCATTTTGTTGCGTACCGGCATTGCGGGCAAAGGGGTGTTGCAAATGGCTGAAGAGCTGTTGCAACTCAAAAATGATAGCGCTTTACGCACAGTTGACGGGCGCCAGGGCGGGTTTGGAGGCATAGCCGGCTTGCTGCATGCCACGGCCGACGACCTCAAGCGCGTCAAAGGGCTGGGGCCTGCCAAGCGGGCCGAGATTGTGGCGGTGCTCGAACTCGCGCGCCGCGCCATAGCCCAACGTCTGCAAGAGCGCGAGGTGTTTGCCGACCCGCAGGCCGTCAAGCACTACCTGCAGCTGCACCTGGCCGCCAAAGGGCATGAGGTGTTTGCGGTGCTGTTTCTCGACAGCCAGAACAAGTTACTGGCCATGGAAGAGCTGTTTCGCGGCACGCTCACGCAAACCAGTGTGTACCCGCGTGAGGTCGTTATCCGCGCGCTGCACCACGGTGCGGCCGCCGTCGTGCTGGCCCACAACCACCCCAGCGGCAGTGTGCAGCCCAGCCGTGCCGATGAGGCACTGACGCAAACCCTTAAGGCCGCACTCGCACTGGTGGATGTGCGGGTGCTGGACCACATCATCGTAGGCCCCGGCCAGGCACTGTCCATGGCCGAGACCGGACTCATTTAAAGGGCCATCATGAAGATCAACGCCCTTTCCGACCTGAAGCTGGTCAAAAAAGAAATCGAAGCCCAAGCCGCACGCGAAGCTGCGCTGGCCGCCCACAAGGCGCTGGAGGCCAAACGCAAAGCCGCCGCCAGCAACCTGTTTCAGGCGGCCATCGGCAAAGTGAAACCGCTGGAGCCGCCACAACGCGCCAAGCTGACGCCGGAGCCCCCCAAGCCCATTCCCAAGCAGCAAATGCTGGATGACGCGGCGGCGCTGCAAGAAGCGCTGAGTGACGAGGTGGACGTGACCACCCTACTCGACACCGACGAGCACTTGAGCTTTCGCCGCCCCGGCGTGGGCACCGATGTGACGCAAAAGCTGCGCAAAGGCAAGTGGAGCATCCAGAAACAGATCGACCTGCACGGATACCGCAGTGACGAAGCGCGTGAAGCACTCAGCGCATTCATCCGCGACGCACACCGCAACGGCATACGCTGCGTGCGCGTGGTGCACGGCAAGGGCTTGGGCTCACCCGGCAAGGCTCCGGTGCTCAAGGAAAAAGTGCACAAGTGGCTGGTGCAAAAAAGCGAAGTGGTGGCCTTTGTGCAGGCGCAGCCCGCACAGGGCGGTGCGGGCGCGCTGGTGGTGCTGTTGCAGCCCCAGAACCGCGCTTGAACTGACGGTCGCTCAGTCCCCCGCGCGGGGCATACCGCACACCAAAGCGCCGCTGTCGTTGTGCGCCAAGGCCAGCCCGTCTTTGGCGACGGAGACTTCCATGTCGCGTGGCAGCTTGACGCCGTTTTTGACCGCCAGAATCTCGGCCATCACGCTCACGGCAATCTCGGGTGGCGTTTTGCTTCCGATGTAAATGCCAATCGGGCCGCGCAGACGGGCCAAAGTTTCGGGCGTCTGGTCCAGATGCTCGACCATGCGTTGGTGGCGCGCCTGGTTGTTGCGGCGGGAGCCGATGGCGCCAATGTAAAAGGCTTCTGACTTCAAGGCTTCTAACAGCGCCAAATCGTCCAGCTTGGGGTCGTGCGTCAACGCAATGACGCAGCTGCGGCGATCGGGTTGGAAGGCGGTGACCACGTCATCGGGCATGTCACTCACCACGGTGACACCGGGCACTGCCCATGCGCCGCGGTACTCCTCGCGCGGGTCGCACACGGTCACGGCAAATCCGCTGAACAAGGCCATGGTGGCGACGTATTCACTGAGCTGGCCCGCGCCGATCATGAGCATGCGGTATTCAGGCCCGAAGGTGTTGACCAGCTCCGTCGCGCTGACGCTCAAATCTGCGGGCTCGGTGCTGGCCTGCAAGCTCGCCGCCCCATCGTCCAGGCGCACACTGCGGCACACCAGTTGTCCGCGGGCCAACTGCTCCACCAAAGCCTGCAAGGAGGCTGCATCTGGGTCGAATTCCAGCAGCAGCTCCAGAGTGCCGCCACACGGCAGGCCGAAGCGGTGTGCCTCGTCCGCCGTGATGCCGTACTTGACGAACTGCGGCGGTCCACTCGGAATTTGCTGCGCATGCGCGGCCTCGCTGGAGGCTGGCGCCGTATAGGCGCGGGTGAAGCGGTAAATCAGGTCGTCTTCAATGCAGCCACCCGACACCGAGCCCACCACCGCACCGTCTTCGCACAAGGCCATGATGGAGCCCACCGGCCTCGGCGATGAGCCCCAGGTTCGCACAACCGTGGCAAGCAGCGCATGGCGCCCGGCACGCCGCCAGTCCAGCAGGGTGCGCAGCACCACCACATCGAGGTTTTCCATTCCCGGCTACCCGCTCAACGGAACAAGGCAATAGCCGCAATCACCACCACAGCAGCGCCCAAGGCCCACACCCAGGTGGGCATGCCGCCGGAGGCTTCAGCGCTGGCAGCCTCGGTGGGCGCTCCACCACCGGCCAGGGAATCGGCCACCGCCTGCGCGGCGTAAGCGCCGGGGTGTTGCTTCTGCATTTCGTCGTCAAAACGCTTGAAGAAATCTTCGGCCATGGATTTGGCCACGCCGTCGATCAGGCGCTGCCCCATCTGGGCGATCTTGCCGCCCACCGAGGCTTGCACGTTGTAGCTGAGCTCGCAGCCGCGGTCATTGGGCATGAGCTGCACTTTGGCATTGCCCTTGCCGAATCCGGCCGGGCCACCCTGCCCTTCAAAGCTGATGGTGTAGCTGTTCGGAGGCGCGATGTCCGACAGAGTGATCTTGCCGGTGAACTTGGCAGCGACCGGCCCGATTTTGAGTGCCATGCCGATGCTGAACTGGTTCTCACCGCTGGCTTCGACCTTGTCGCAGCCGGGGATGCAGGTCTTGAGCACCGCAGGGTCGTTGAGCGCGTCCCACGCTTGTTGCTGGGTGATGGCGAGTTGGCGGCTGCCTTGCATGTCCATGATGGTCTTCCTTCTTCAAAGTGGTGATTCGGGTCAGCGCCGCAGAATGCCGGCCACGCTGGCGGCCAGGTCTTCCAGCTTGCTGAGGTTGTGCACGGCCAGCATGCCGTGCGCGTAGCGGTTCAAAACGGCGGCCCCTTGTGCCAAGGGCGCATAACCGTCAAAGCGCAACAAGGGGTTGAGCCAGAGCAGCCGGCCACTGCGGCGGCGCAGCTTGTCGAGCTCGTGGGCCAGGGCTTCAGGTTCGCCGGTATCCAGCCCGTCGGTGATGATGAGCACCAGCGTGCGGCGCCCCACCAGCTTGCGCTGGTGCAGGGCATTCAGTGTGGCCAGGCAGTTGCCCAGCTGGGTGCCACCGGCAAAGTCTTCAATATGGGCGCTCGCCTGGGCCAGCATGGCATCGGTGTCTGCCTGCGCGAACGCGGCGTTCAGGTCGGTGAGGCGGTTGCCAAAGGCAAATACATGGCGCTGCAAGCGCACCGCACCCCCCAAGGCTTGGCGACTGGTGGCAGCGTGCAAAAAGGCCAACAGCAGTCGCGCATAACGCTCCATGGAGCCGGAAACATCCACCAATATCAGCAAAGGCACCGGCTGCTGCACCCGCTGCATGCGTGGCAGGTGCATGGGCTCGCCACCGGTGCGCACTGCGGCTTGCAACACGCCCGTCCAGCGCAGCAGGCGGCCGTGGGCGCCCGGTTTGTGCCTGCGGCTGGCAAAGGTGGGCAGAGGCAGACGGATATCGCGTGCCAGGCGCTCTACCAACCGGTATTCGCTGGCGCCCAGGGCATTGAAATCCGCATGCTTGAGGCGTTGCAGCTGGCTGGCCGTCATGGCGGCGTCAAAGTCCACCTTGTCGTCTTCCGGCTTGGGCTGTGCGGGCTTGCCGAAGGCGTGCTGGGGCGAGAGTGCTTCGCGCACGCGGGGGCGGCGCTTGCTGGGTTCGGCCTTGCCCTCGGCGCTGGGCAGGAGCTGCGACAGTAGCTTGTGCGCCATGTTGGGGTTGCGAAAAAACGCTTCAAACAACTCGCGGTAGACCACTCTGTCCTGCTCGCGGCTGATGAGCACGGCTTCCAGTGCGGCGCTCAGGTCTTCGCGGTGCTCCAGCCCCACGGTGAGGGCTGCCTCGGTAGCCAGGGCGATGCGGGCTGGGTCCACACGCACACCGGCGCGGCGCAGCGTGCGGCCGAACGCCGCGAGGTTGTCGCTGAACTTGCCAAGGCGCGCGTCACCGAGTTGCATATGGCCCCCACGCTCCACCGCGCTGCGGGTCGCTGCCCCCCAAGGGGGACTTCGCACCTTGGGGTGGCCCGGCGGTGCTCATGTCCGCTTCAAGCCACATCATCACCTTCCACAGGTGCGAGCAGCTGGTTAGCCAACTGGTGGTTGAGCGCAGATACATCATCGCGCTGCTTGAAAAGAATGCCCGCGGTGTCGGTCAGCAGTTCGGGGTCCAGCACCAAGGTGTCTAGGGCCAGCAGGGCCTTGGCCCATTCCACGCTCTCGGCGATGCCGGGTGCGCGCTGGAAACTGCTCACAAAGGGTTGGCTGCGCAGCCGGCTCACCACGTCTGCCACCTGCGCAGTCAATGCGTCAGACGCTTCGGGCACTTGTGCGCGGATGATGTCGAGCTCGCGCTCCCTCGCGGGGTAGTCCAGCCAGTGGTACAGACAGCGGCGCTTGACCGCATCGTTGAGTTCGCGCGTGCGGTTGCTGGTAAGGATGGTGACCGGCGTCACTTGTGCCTTGACCGTGCCCATCTCGGGAATGCTGACCTGGTATTCGCCCAAGTACTCCAGCAAAAAGGCTTCAAAGGGCTCGTCCGCGCGGTCCACCTCGTCAATCAAGAGCACCGCGCCCGGCGCCGGGGCCTGCAAGGCTTGCAGCAGGGGGCGGCGGATCAGGTAGCGGTCTTGGTAGACCTCGCGCTCGATGCGTTCTGTATCAAGCGCGCTGTCAGATTGCTGTGCCGCACGCATGTGCAGCAGCTGGGCGGCGTAGTTCCATTCGTACAGGGCTTCGCGCTGCTCCAGGCCGTCGTAGCACTGCAGGCGGATCAAGGCGCGCTGCAATGCAGTTGCCAAGGCCTTGGCCAACTCGGTTTTGCCCACGCCGGGCTCGCCCTCCAGCAACAAGGGGCGCTGCAGCTTGAGCGCCAGAAACACGGCTGTCGCCAGGCGCCGGTCCGCAAAGTAGCCGCAGGACTGCAAGGCGGTGATCAGGGCGTCGACCGTTGGAAACACCATCATGGACACTTTCTTGCTATGGTTTCAGGAGCTGCTCGCGCATATTCCATGAGCGCTGGAGTTAAAAAAAGCCCCGCATCCACAAGAATGCGGGGCTTATGCACTGCGGGGCCTCAGCCCAGAAGCTTGGCCACCGCGCGCTGGGTTTGCACGCTGATCAAGTTGGCCCGGTAGGCGGCGGTTGCGTGAATGTCGGCGTTGAGCTCGCTCGCGTCGATCTTCACCGCAGCCGCAGAGGCCACGGTAAAGCTCTGGTTGAGCGCGGCCTCCAGCCCGGCGTGGCGGAACACGCACTGGCCGGCACCGGTTACTGCCACACGCACACCACTGTCGGTTTGCGCCACATACACGCCCACCAACGCAAAGCGCGAGGCCGGCTGGTTGAACTTCATGTACACGCTGCGTTTGGGGATGGGGAAGCTGATCGCGGTGATCAGCTCTCCTTCATCCAGCGCGGTAGTGAACATGCCAACAAAGAAGTCGTCTGCCGCAATCTTGCGCTTGGTGGTGTGGATGGTGGCACCCAGCGCCAGTACAGCGCTGGGGTAGCAAGCCGCAGGGTCGCTGTTGGCCACGGAGCCGCCCAGGGTGCCCATGGCCCGGACCTGCTTGTCGCCAATGTGGGCAGCCAAATCGGCCAGGCCGGGAATGGCGGCTTTGACCTCGGCGCTGTTAGCCACATCGAGGTGGCGAGTCATGGCACCGATAACGATGGCATTGCCCTCGCGCTTGATGCCGGCCAGCTCCTTGATGCCGGACAAGTCGGCCACGGCGCCGGGTTGCGACAAACGCAGCTTCATGGAAGCCAACATGGTTTGCCCGCCGGCCAGCACTTTGGTGCCGCCAGCGGCCAATTCAGCCGCTTCCTGCACGGTCGAGGGACGCTCTAGAGTGAATGCGTACATGGTCTGGTTCTCCTGTGCTTAAGCCTTGGCCGACTGAATGGCTTCCCACACGCGGTGGGGGGAGGCGGGCATGTCAAAGTCTTTGACGCCCACTTCGCGCAGCGCATCGAGCACCGCGTTGATAACTGCCGGCGGCGAGCCGATGGCGCCTGCTTCACCGCAGCCCTTGGTGCCCAAGGGGTTGTGGGTGCAAGGCGTGCAGATGTTGTCGATCTTGAACTCAGGGAAATCGTCTGCCCGGGGCATGGTGTAGTCCATGAAGGAGCCGGTCAGCAGCTGGCCGGTTTCTTTGTCGTACACGCAGTTTTCCAGCAGCGCCTGGCCGATGCCCTGCACCAGACCACCGTGTACTTGGCCTTCCACAATCATCGGGTTGATGATGGTGCCGAAGTCATCCACCGCGGTGAACTTGTCCACGCGGGTCTTGCCGGTCATGGGATCGATTTCGACCTCACAGATGTAGGTGCCGCTGGGGAAGGTGAAGTTGGTGGGGTCGTAGAACGCGGTTTCGTTCAGGCCCGGCTCCAGCTTGTCCAGCGGGTAGTTGTGGGGCACGTAGGCAGTAAGCGCCACCTGGCCGAAGGTCACCTTTTTGTCGGTGCCCTTGACGGTGAACTCGCCATTGGCAAACTCCACATCGGCGTCGCTGGCTTCCATCAAGTGGGCCGCAATTTTCTTGGCCTTGGTCTCGATCTTGTCCAGCGCCTTCATGATGGCCGCACCACCCACCGAGATCGAGCGAGAGCCATAGGTGCCCATGCCGAATGGCACGCGCCCGGTGTCACCGTGCACGATATCCACCGCGTCTACGGCAATACCCAGGCGTGCTGCCACCACCTGCGCGAAAGTGGTTTCGTGCCCCTGCCCGTGGCTGTGGGAGCCGGTAAACACGGTCACGCTGCCAGTGGGGTGCACACGCACTTCGCCGCACTCAAACAAGCCGGCGCGGGCGCCCAAGGCGCCTGCGATATTGCTGGGTGCGAGGCCGCAGGCTTCGATGTAGCTGGAGTAGCCGATGCCGCGCAGCTTGCCCTTGGCCTTGCTGGCTGCCTTGCGGGCCTCAAAACCGGCGGTGTCACCTAGCGCCTGCGCCTTGGTCATGCAACCCAGGTAGTCGCCAGCGTCATAGGTCAGAGCAACCGGGGTCTGGTAGGGCCAGCTGTTGATGAAGTTGCGTTTGCGGATCTCTTCCTGGGACAGGCCCAACTCCCAGCCGCAGCGGGTTACCAGGCGCTCCAGCAGGTAGGTCGCCTCAGGGCGTCCAGCGCCGCGGTAAGCATCAACCGGTGCGGTGTTGGTGAACCAGGCGTCCACTTCCACATGGATGAGCGGACAGGTGTACTGACCGGCCAGCAACGTGGCATAGAGGATGGTGGGCACTGCGGTCGAGAAGGTCGACAAATAGGCGCCCAGATTGGCATCGGTGTGCACCCGCATGGCGAGGAACTTGCCGTCCTTGTCCATCGCCATTTCGGCGTGGCTTACGTGATCACGGCCGTGCGCGTCCGTGAGGAAAGATTCGCTGCGCTCGCAAGTCCACTTGATGCTACGGTTGATTTGCTTGGAGGCCCAGGTCAAGGCCACGTCTTCGGCATACAGGTAGATCTTGGAGCCGAAGCCGCCACCCACATCGGGCGCAATCACGCGCACCTTGTGCTCGGGCAGACCTAGCACAAAGGCAGTCATCAGCAGGCGCTCAACGTGCGGGTTCTGGTTGGCCACATGCAAAACATATTCTTCGGTGGCGCGGTTGTAAGTACCGATGGCCGCGCGCGGCTCCATGGCGTTGGGCACCAGTCGGTTGTTGGTCAGGTCCAGCTTAGTGATGTGGGCGGCCGTTGCAAAGGCGGCGTCGACCGCAGCCTTGTCGCCTAGGCCCCATTTGTAGCAATGGTTGTTGGGTGCCTGCTCGTGCAGTTGCGGGCCGGTGGCGGCATCACGCACGTCCACCACGGCAGGCAGTGCGTCATAGTCGACCACCACAGCCTCGGCAGCGTTTTTGGCTTGCTCCAGGGTCTCGGCAATCACCATGGCCACCTGGTCGCCCACGTGGCGGGCTTTGCCGAGTGCCAGTACCGGGTGGGGTGGCTCTTTCATGGGTTGGCCGTCCACATCGGTGATCAGCCAGCCGCAGGGCAATCCGCCCATCTTGCCTTCGAGGTCCTTGCCGATGAACACTTCCACCACACCAGGCATGGCTTTGGCAGCGGCCACGTCGATGCTGTTGATGTTGGCATGTGCATGCGGGCTGCGCACAAAGACCGCATAGGTCTGGCGCTCCATGGTGATGTCGTCGGTGTACTGGCCGGCACCGGTCAGGAAGCGGTAGTCCTCCTTGCGGCGGACGGACTCACCAATATGCGGAAGCTTGGAAAAATCTGATGCACCCATGGTGAGACTCCTTAAGTGTTAGCCATGGCAGCTTGACCCTGCTGCACGGCTTTGACGATGTTCTGGTAGCCGGTGCAGCGGCAGATGTTGCCTTCCAGCAGTTCGCGGATTTCGCCGGCCGATGCCTTGGGGTGGTGGGTGCACAGGTCGACCGCGCTCATCACCATGCCGGTGGTGCAGTAGCCGCATTGCAGGCCATGGCACTCTTTGAAGGCGGCTTGCATGGGGTGCAGGGTGCCGTCGGGCTTGGCCAGCCCTTCGATGGTGGTGATATCGGAGCCATTGGCCTGCGCTGCCAGCACATTGCAGGACTTGATGCTGCGCCCGTCCTTGATTACCGTGCAGGCACCGCACTGCGCGGTGTCACAGCCCACGTGGGTGCCGGTGAGGTGAAGGTGCTCGCGCAGCACCTGAACAAGCAATGTATGGGGGGGTACGTCCACCGTGGTGGGCTTGCCATTAACCTTGAGCTGAACCTGCATGGAATGTGTCTCCGTTATGGTTGGTAAGGGGTAGCGCAGCAAATTATTGAAGCCGCCCCTTCACCCGGCCCTAGGTAAAACCCTCGAACCCTTGCCAGCGGTGTCTGAAATTCTCAAAATGAAACACTTGCCAGGCCAAGCCCACTCCGGGCGACCGCAAGCCCCGGACCGGATGGCACCACCCCATGTTGCAAACCCTGATCGACGTTGCCGAGCAGCGCCTGCGCCACATCAGCACGGCACGCCAAGCCATGCTGCTGGAGGGGCGTGCCCTGCCCGCGCCCCTGTCGTCGCCATGGATTGAACGCAGCTGGCAGCGCTGCCTGAACGATGGCTTGCGCCCCCACGAACGCCTGAGTTTTGACATGGTGCCCAAGGCGGCCCTGCAGCGGATTGAAGAAGCCAACCAGACCCTGCTCAGCGTGGCGCGCCCTTTGCTCGGCCGCTTGGGGCAGGCCATTGCCGACACCCGCTACTTCGCCATCCTGACCAATGCAGACGGCGTGGTGGTGGATGTGAGCGGTCATATCGACCGCAGCGACCGTCGGGCCGATGTGATTGCCCGCGTGGGGGTGGACTTGTCAGAACGGCGCGTAGGCACTACGGCCATAGGCGCCGCCTTGAGCGAGATGCGCCCGGTGTGGTTGCACCGCGGCGAGCACTTTTTTGATGACAACGCGGCCTACAGTTGCGCGGGGGCCCCGCTGTTCGGACCGGATGGCGCCTGCATCGGCATGCTGGATCTCACTGGCATTGATGCCATTGAGCGCCCCGAGCTGCGGCACCTGGTGGCCCGCACCGCCAGCAAAATTGAAAACGCCCTGGTGCTGGCCAAGCCGCACTGCCTGCTGCTGCGCCTGAACTGGCCCGGCAACAGCCTGGGCGGCGATGGCGACGGCATGTTGTGTCTGGATGGTGACGGTTGGGTGACAGCCGCCAACACCACCGCGAGCACCATGCTGGCCGGGCTGCAGCGCAGCCATGGCGAGACGGTACATGCCAACGATTTATTCGGCCTTCCCTACCAGGCCTTGTTTGATGCGGCAAAACGCCAGGAGCCGCTACCCGATGTACCCCTGTGGAGCGGCTTGCACATCCAGGTACTGGCGATTCACAGCGCCAACGAGGCACTGACAGTGCCTGCAACCGGCCGGCCTGCAGGCGCGTCTGCGGTGCCACTGAAAGACATGGAAACCGCACTGATCCGCAAAACCGTGGAGCAGTGCAGGGGCAATGTATCGGAGGCTGCCAAAACGCTGGGCATCAGCCGCGCCACTGTCTACCGCAAGCTGGGCCGCCAGGCGTAAGTGCTTCAGGCGCCTACGTTGCGCATCCAGTCAGCGGTCTGGAAGAACGAGGTCTTGAGGCGCTCGCGCAGCACCAGGTCTATACCCGTATCTCCCATGGACTGATCCATGCAGGCCAGCCACTGATCACGCTCAAGAATGCCGATCTTGAACGGCATGTGCCGTGCGCGCAGGCGCGGGTGGCCGAAGCGCTCCACAAAGTAATCGGGCCCGCCCATCCAGCCGCACAGAAACCAGAACAGGTGGTCGCGCGCCTTGTCCAGCGAGCTGCCGTGCGCCGCGCGCAAGGCGGCGTAGCCGGGTTCCAAGTCCATCAGGTCGTAGAAGCGGTCCACCATGCTGCGGATCACGGGTTCGCCCCCTATCCATTCAAACGGGGTTTTGGCATTGGGTTCTTGAATCTGCATGTTCTATAAGCAAAAAGTACTGCTAGCGCCCGAGGAATGTGCGCGAGCAGCTATCAAAATCAGAGCAATCAGCTCGCGGCGCGGCGCAGGGTTTCGACGACCGGACGGCGCAGCACATCGCGCAGCCCCCACCAGCCGGCGGCCAGCGCCAACACGGCACCGGCCAACGCGCCTACCAGCGGCACCCAGAGCTGCACGGTCCAGTCGAACTCAAAGACAAAGCGCGCCAGCGCCCAGCCAACAACAGCTGCCACGATGGACGCCAGAAATCCCGCCAGCAAACCCACGCCGGCCAGCTCGGTGCGTTGCACTTGGCGCAGCAGGCTGCTGCCCGCGCCCACGGCCCGCATGATGGCGAACTCGCGCGCCCGGTCTTCACGGGTGGCAGTCACTGCGGCAAACAGCACAACTAGGCCCGCTGCCAGCGTGAAGCCGAACAAGAACTCCACCGCACGGATCACCTGGTCCAGCACGCGTTGCACCTGGTTGATGGTGCTGGTCATGTCCACGTTGGTGATGTTGGGGAATTCGCGCACCAGCGCGTTATCGAAGCCCTTGGTCTCTGGCGCTTTGAAGGCCCCCATGTACGTGCTGGGCACATCTTTGAGCGTGCTCACCGGAAACATCACAAAGAAGTTAGCACGCATGGAGCCCCAGTCCACCTTGCGCAGCGACGTGATCTTGGCTTCGGTCTGCACCCCGCCAATGTCAAAGCGCAGGCTGTCGCCCAGCTTGAGGTTCAGGGTTTTGGCGATCCCCTCTTCCACGCTGATGGCACCGGCCTCTTCTTCCGTCCATTGGCCGCCCACAATGATGTTGTGCTGCGGGTTTTTGGCGCTGTGAGAAATGTTGAACTCGCGGTCCACCAGACGCTTGGCACGGTCCTCGGTGTAGTCGTCGGGCGACACGGCCTTGTCATTCACCGCCACCAGCCGGCCGCGGATCATGGGGTACCAGTCGAACTTGGCCACGCCCTTGTCGGTCAGGGCTTTCTGGAACGCATCGGACTGCTCGGGCATCACGTTGATGACAAAACGGTTGGGCGCATCCGGCGGCGTGGCCTTGCGCCAGCTGCTGATCAGGTCGGTACGCAAAAGCACCAACAGCACCAGCGCCAACAGGCCTACCGAAAGGGCACTTACTTGCACCACGGTATAGGCGGGCCGAGCCGAAATCTGCCGCGTCGCCAGCACCAGCCAACGTGGGGCGGTGGTTTCGTTGACGCTCTTGCGCAACAGCTTTACTGCCACCCAGCTGAGCGATGCAAACACCAGCACCGCACCGGCAAAGCCGCCCACGGCAATCAGGCCCAGCGTCAGGTCGCTGCTCACGGTGAGCAGCAGCGCCGCAAAGCCGGCTACGCCCACGGCCAGCACACCCAGAGATGCAGGGCGCAAGTTACCCACATCGCGGCGGATCACGCGCAGCGCCGGCACCTGAGCCAGCTGCAGCACGGGCGGCAGGCCAAAGGCCATGAGCAGGGTGAGGCCCATGCCCACGCCCAACAATGCCGGCCACAGCGATGCTGCAGGTAAAGCGGCATCTACCAGTCCCGCCAACAAAGCCACGAACAGGTAATGCACCCCGAAGCCCACAGCTACGCCCAAGAGGCTGGCAAACAGGCCGACCAGCGCAAACTCAAAGGCATAGGCGCTGGCGATGGTGCGCTGGGAGAGGCCCAGCACGCGCAGCATGGCGCAGTCATCCAAATGGTTGGCGGCAAAGGCGCGCGCGGCCAAGGCCACGGCTACGGCGCTGAGCAAAGCGGCCAACAGTGCGACGAGGCTCAAGAACTTGTTGGCACGGTCCAGCGTCTGGCTCATCTCGGGGCGCCCGCTTTGCAGCGACTCCACCCGCACGCCACGTACGTTGGTTTTTACTTGGGCATCAGCCCATTGCACATAAGTTTTTACGGCAGCTTCCGGGCCGGCCACCGCCATGCGGTAGTTCAAGCGGCTGGCGGGCTGGATGAGCCCGGTGGCCGCAATGTCCGCCTCGTTGAGCATGACACGGGGCGCGAAGTTCATGAAGCCGCCGCCACGGTCTGGCTCAATCACCAGAATGGCGCTCACCTTGAGCTGCACATCACCCAGCAGAATCGGGTCCCCCACCTGGATGCCGATGGCGTCCAGCAAGGCGGCGTCCACCCAAGCTTGGCCGGGAGCAGGAATGTCTTTGGTCGGGGTGTCGGGGGTGTCAGGTGCCGGGCTGATGCGCAAGGTGCCGCGCAGCGGGTAGCCGGCCTCTACCGTTTTGAGCGCCACCAGCTTGGCTGCCGCGCCCTGCGCGTCACTGGCGCGGGCCATGGTGGGAAAGCCCAAGGTGTGCACCACCTGCAGGCCGAGTGCGCGGGCCCGCTCCTCAAAAGCTGCCGGTGGCTTGTTGTCGCTGGAGATGACGGCATCGCCGCCCAGCAGCTGGCGCGCATCGCGCTGCAAGCCGCCCTGCAGCCGGTCGGCAAAAAAGCCCACCGCGGTAAGAGCCGCCACGGCCAAGGTGACCGCCAGGATGAGCAAACGCAGCTCGCCGGAGCGCACATCGCGCCACAAGGTGCGCCAACCCAGGCGCCAGAAAGAGAGGTTCATACCGCAACCTTATCAGCTTGGCAAAAGCCACAAACAATGCGGGTGAGGTTTGATCAGACCCGTAAGGGTTGAACAAGTCACTGGTCCTTAGAAGGCACCAAAATCATTAAGGCAAGCTTTTTGCACACCTGAAACCGATGTAAACCACTGCAGTGGAGGCCGGTTTGGATTGCAAATGGTCGAGATGCATCTGGGCCGCCCCGTACCACCAGGAGCCTCCGCGCGTTGGACGGTCAGCATCCGCTGACGCGGCATCACCGTTATTGGTCCATTCCCAAACATTGCCGCCCATGTCCCATAAGCCATTGACGCCAGCTCGCGTAGTTCCAGTCAAGACATGGCCGCGACCTCTGGAAGTGACCAAGCCACCGGAATAAGCTTCGAGAGTGTTGATGGCCCCGCAGTCGCCCAGGCAGTTGGCGCCTTCAGGGCTGATACCTGTTGGGTACGGATACCGTGTGTCCTTCAGGAATCCAGCTGTTGGTGCGATCCGGCGTTCGGTGTAGGCCGCCTCCATCCATTCGGCGTCACTGGGAAGCCGCTTCCCCGCCCATTGGCAATATGCCTTGGCCTCATTGAACGTGATGTGCACCGCGGGTTCTCTGTCGTTTGCAGGAACACCATATGGAGTGCGCCAAGTCCAACCTTTGCGTTGCACCCAACCACCCTCATAGGTACTTCCGCCTCCCGCACTTTCGGCTGTGGTCACTACACCGGTGGCTTGAACGTAGCGCGCAAACTGCGCGATGCTCACCTCGGTCCGGTCAATCGAAAAACCTCTTATGGCCTGCATGTCGTCATTCGCCGCCCTGGCCATGGAACCAGCCAACATCCAAAGAAGTGTGAGCAGCCATAGATTTCTCATGAAGCAATTCTGGAGTCAGTCTAATAACCCGATCATTTGTGGTGGTGAGAGAGAGTCAAGGATGAATGGTTGTCTCCATCAAAAGACTCCGCGCAAGGTTGGCAGATGGGCATTATGAAAACCGTTCTAGCAACCTGTCATGTGTGCCAGCTTTTGGAAGCAGAGATTGCAGCAGTGGAATTCCGCTTCGGGCCAACTGCAGACACTGGAGAATGTCAGCTTTTTGCTCTGCTGATAGACCGTTCGAATAGTGGAGATGATTAGCCTCGATTGCAGGGGTGAATCTTCCGATCGCTGGTCCCGGGTCATGTAATTCGTTCGCGAGTGCCGTTTTCTTAAGATGGTTCAAATTAATGAACTACCAGATGAACAAGCATACTTAGACGCATACGAATAAAGGAGTTTGATCAAGAGCGCCTTGGTTAATCATCTCGCAGACACCAGAGGGCCTGAGTTAAGAGCTTTGCTTATATGAAATAACTTATTCAACTCGGTGCAAATGACGATCCATCACCTGAGAGAGACCTTCCTTGGTAAATGGTTTGGTAAGAAAGTCATTCATCCCAGCTGCGAAACAGGCGTCTTTGTCCGATTGCATTGCATTTGCGGTCAGTGCCACGATTGGAGTGGTCTTGTTCGGACCTGAGCCAGCGCGAATTTTTTCGGTGGCTTCAATTCCATTCATGACAGGCATTTGGACGTCCATCAGAATCAGGTCATAGGACCTGCTTTCTGCTGCAAGTACCGCCTCAGCACCGTCTTTCGCAAGGTCTACTTGAAAGCCCATGCGCTGTAGCAGCACCGTAGCTAGCTTCTGGTTAATCGGATGATCCTCAACCAACAAGACCAAAATCTTCCCCGCACCTGCTTCTTGCGATTGACCTTTGACTTCCGCAACAGTCCCGATTTTTCCGGTCATTGGGGCACTTGGTGCATCCAGCTTTGTTGGAGCCTTGACAAGTGGCAGTTCAAACCAAAAGAGGCTGCCCACGCCTTGACTGCTCTGCACTCCTATGCTGCCTTGCATTCCCTCCACTAGTTTTTTGGAGATCACCAGGCCTAGGCCAGTTCCGCCGAATTCTCTGGTCGTCGAAGTATCCACTTGTACGAACTTTGAAAAAAGTTTGTTCAAGGCTGATTCAGGAATACCTATGCCGGTATCTGATATCTCAAACCGCAGGCCTGTTGGAGTGGGAGCAACATGCAGCGAGACCTCACCTTGCGTTGTGAACTTGACTGCATTGCCCAGTAAATTGAAAAGTACCTGTCGGATGCGATGGCTGTCGCCAATATAGGCATCATGAGCTTCTTGAGGAATCTGTACTCGAAACGCGAGTCCCTTCTCATTGGCTTTGATTTGCATGACTGTGGTAACAGACTGAACCAGTGGAGCAATCGAAAAGGCTAGCGCCTCAAACTCCATATGCCCCGCTTCAATCTTTGACAAATCCAGAATGTCATTGATCAGAGCAAGGAGCGCCTCCCCTGAGTGCACGATATTGCGTGCGAAAGATTTTTGCTCTGGATTTAACTCACCATCAAGGAGCAAACCGGCCATTCCTAACACACCATTCATGGGAGTACGGATCTCGTGGCTCATGTTGGCGAGAAATTGGCTTTTCGCTTCGTTGGCCTCTTCTGCAGTGGCCTTGGCGCTCACCAGTGAGGCTTCGATTCGTTTGCGTTCCGTGATGTCTGTACGAATGCCAATGTATTGTTGAATCCGGCCATCTATGTCCGTGAGCGGAACAATTGTGGTCTGGAACCATGTGAGGTCACCATTCTTGTTACGGTTGCAAAGCTCACCGTGCCAAACATTCCCGCCAGTGATACTCAGCCAGAGATGCTTGTAGAACTCCTTGTCATGTTGGTTCGACCGCAAAATGCTGTGGGGTTGGCCCAGCAACTCATCCAGGGCATATCCGCTAATGGCACAAAAGCGTTCATTGGCATAAGTGATGCGTCCAGCTGTGTCAGTAATGCTGACGATCGCATGCTGGTCGAGCGCGTACTTCTGGTTATCCAAGTCCTGAACACGCATATCGTGCTCGTGTCGCAGACGGATTAACCGAAGGAAATACGCTGCGCTTGTCAGTAAAGCGATGGACAAAATGACAAACACCACCGTCAAGGTGTTGCGTACTTCTTTAAGCCAGTCGTCCAGTACCCGGTCTTCATTGAGCTTGACTACCAGTACGACTGGGAAATCGCGGGATACACGGTAGGCGCTAAGTTGGGCGTTTTTTTGTGGGTCGGTTTGTCGCAAGCGACCTGAAACGGACTTGTCCAGTAAAGCCATGATGGCCGGGTCGATATGGGCATTGGGTTTGAATCGCTCTGCCGTACTGAGCAGCAGACTCCCATCCATGCGCATCAACGCAACTTCGCCATCGGCAAGGTTCAGGTGGCGGTCGTAGTAATTGAGAAAGTAGTCCGGATTTAGAGTGGCTACCATGGAGGCATAGCCACCTGAAGGCTGCGGAAGGTCTCGAAGCACCGGAATAATGGATTGGGGCGGAGCCAAGGCATCTTGTGCCACGGGACGTGCGCCGGACAAATCCCGCCCATCCATCAGCGGGCCGATGCGTAACAAGGGCAAGGGGCCATCGGACTTAGGTAACACAATGCTCTTGTCAAAGCGAACGCCGATGTTGGTAGCCACTGAGCTATCAAGCACGAGGCCACTTTCATCCACAAGACTGATGGAGCGGATGTATCGTGCGTTGCGCGTAAGTTTTTCTGCGGATGTAGGTGAAAAGGAAGCCTCTCCTTGTTGAACAAGACTGACATCCATTACGCTGAGCGTTTGTGTCAGATGCTCCTCCAATGCGCTGGCCAATTGCGCAGCATTGAGCAAGCCGTTATCGATAGCCTGGCTCCGCAGGCGCCACAAGTGGTAGCCGGTCAGCCCCAGTACAAATGCCGTCAAAAGCACCGCACCCAGTGCGAACGCGGATTTACTCAGCCACCGTGGTCTTGGGTATTTGTGCAGAGCCATGGACCAATGGGACTAGTCCCGCACTACGACAGGTTCCAACCCATTCTTTTTGGAGGCAGCCAAGAGCCGGCCATCGCGCTTGGTATCGGCAACAAATTTATCGACTCGTTGCAGCCAAGTTGCGTCCCCGGGAGCAACTGCGTAAGCGTAAGATGTCAGATGATAGGTGGCCGTTGGACTTACCAGCCTGGCCCAATCAGTTTGCTCCAGCATGCGCCGGCTAAATGGGAAGTCTGTCATGAAAACATCAGCACGTCCGGATTCAACATCCTGTTCCCGACCCTGTGGAGTTGCGTTGATAGACAAAGTAGCCGCTTTGAGCTTGTCGCGCATCACCGACTCGTGCAGCGTGCCTTTGGCTACCGATACAACCACTCCGGTTTGATCAATGTCGTCCCAGGTTTTGATGCGGCGGTTGCTTTTGGTGGTGATGGCATAGATGTCGCTCACCAGATACGGCTGAGAAAACTTCAACTTCTCAGCGCGCGCCGCGGTAATCCCCACGGCAAACATCGCGACATCGCACCGGTCCTGCGTCAGATCTTCGACCAGTTTGGCAAATGAGCTGTCAACGTAGCGAAGCTTGACGCCCAAGTCCTTGGCAAACGCCTGCGAAAGGTCGATGTCTATCCCCTCAAGTTGTTGAGTTTTTGGGTTTCGATAGGAAATTCCAAAATAGTCTGGCCAGATGCAGACGCGTAGCTCCTTGCTACTGGAAATCCGCTCTGAGCGACCACTCTGGGCGTGGGTCATACCGGTCCCTAAAACCAGTAACAGTATGAACCCAAAAAAATGGAATTTGGTTGTCATGATTGAGCCCGTATTTAACAAAAAACAGTGTATTTCAATAAAACAAATCGTACTAGTCCGACATTTCCCATTTTTACTAGCACTTGAGTTCGAGACCGAGGGGAATACCACTGCTTTCGGCGACATTACTTGGTGTGTTGCTTTCTCCATGTTTCCCTACAACTTGGGCACGCAACACACTGATAGATAAACCGAACTTCTCTTCGGGGCCAAGAGCTGCCGTTAAAGCATGACCGCTTTGCAGCAGCGCCTTAAATGGGTGAGACCCTATACGAGATCTTCATTTTGTCGCATGCTGTTTGGTTCACGTTGCAGATATTTCCTGAAGGACCAGAGTGCTGCTGAATACTGGTTATGAACGATACAAGCAGCACGTTGATGGCGTCGCAGCTCAGGAAACACGTGCTTTAAGTGGATGGGCTGTAAGCCGCCATAAACACCCTCACAGCTTCTCGCAAAAGCGCATTGTCTGAGCGCTCTTCTGCAGGGACGAGCTTCAACATACCCAGTATGTGGCTCTCTCCGAGAAACATCGCAAGAAACAGATCTGCAGCAATCCGTGGTTGCCGTACTTTGAGGCTGCCGGCAGCGTGGGCGGCGTGCAGGTAGTCAGCGAGTTCGCCAGTAAGACGATCCGGGCCTTGCCGGTAAAAGGCGGCACATGCATCTGGCTGTTCACCGGCAGCGCCATACATAGTGCGAAATTGTCCGAGTACTGTTTCATCCCGCATCAGCGCAATGAACTGCGCCCCAATTTTTTTCAAGGCGGATTCCGGGTGAAGCGGGTCTAGGGCCTGCTTACCGCTGGATGCTGCCACAACGCCTTCAGTGCGGTCTTCGATTACCGCTTCAAACAAACCATCTTTCGACCCGAAGTGGCTGTAAACGGTCATCTTCGACACTCCGGCGTCCGCCGCAATGGCGTCGATGTTCGCGCGCTCGAAGCCGTGCGCATAGAAATGTTCACGTGCTGCCATGAGGATTCGCCGCACGCGCTCTGGGTCGCGGGGGCGACCACGTTTGGGCGATTCACTTGTGGCTGAACCTTTTGGGTCGGCTTGAGAAATTTCTTTTTTCATGTGCTTATATGTACTTGACAGTACAGAATATACCATGCACATTACTGTACACACGAGTACAAAAAAGGACTTATTTCATGCACCAACGATTGATCCCACTGACAGCTGCGCTGCTTCTGGCGGCATGCAGCAGTGCACCACCCGCTGCGCCCAAGCCCGCGGCAGCGCTGTCTGAAAGTTTTCGAAGCGCTGCGGTCACGTCTGGTTATCTTGTAGATGCGCGCTGGTGGAATACGTTTGGCGATGCCACCCTTACGACATTGATTGAGCGCGCATTGCAGAACAACCATGAAGTGGCAATTTCCTTGCAGCGAGTGCAGGCTGCGCGTTCAGGGCTCACTGCGCAGGCATCACGCCTTTTCCCGGCGGTCGGCATTCAGGCCAGTGCCTCGCGCAGCAATTCCGATCTACCCGAAGCGGTCAAACAAGGACAGCCCGACACGCGCGCATTGCGCTTGGGCGTCGATATGACTTGGGAAATAGATTTGGCAGGCGGCGTGCGCGCTGCACGGGATGCTGCGGCGGTTGATGCGCTTGGAGCTGAGGCGGGAGTTGCAGGGGCTCGATTGATGGTGGCCAGCGAAGTAGCGCGGCAATACTTCATATGGCGCAGTGCCAGCGAAAGGCTGCGCATTGTGGAAGCGTTGTCACGCGACCAGCGTGAAACTGCACGCCTGGTAGAGAGCCGACGCCGCGAAGGACAGGCTAGCGCCTTTGATGTAGACCGTGCCCGCGCTGAGGCTGACGCATTTGACTCGCAATTACCCCCGCTACGCACGCTGGCCGGCGTAAGCCAGACACGGCTGGCAGTGCTACTGGGAGAAAACCCTTCTCTGCCCCTTGATGGCGTTGCGTCCACTTTTGAGTGGCCAGCAATACGGACCATTGCGCCGGGCCAACCCAGTGAACTCTTGCGGCGCAGACCCGACCTGTTGGCAGCAGAGTCGCGCCTTGCGGCAGAAAACCTTCGCACGCTGGAAGCACGCGCGCAATGGTGGCCCAAGCTATTTTTGAGTGCCATTGTGGGTCAACAAGACTTGCAGCTCAACGCACTGAACTTGAGTCCCGTGCGCTTCAGCAACGTGGCACTGGCGCTGGCAGCGCCGATCTTCAACGCTGGGCGGATAGATGCAGGCGTTCAGGCGCAATCAGCCAAGGCCACTGAGGCCATTCATGCCTGGCAGCAGGCAGTGCTAGTGGCTGTACAGGAAGTGGAGGACAGCCTGCTGGCACAGCAACAGGAACAACAGCGCTACATCGCGCTGACCAGCACGCTAGCGAACCGTAACCAATCACTGCAACACGCCCAGCGTCTGCTGAGTGCCGGGCAGATCGACAAGCTGGCCCTACTGGACGTACAGCGCTCCGTACTGGCCGGTGAATTGGCCATCTCGCAGAGCCATTTGCAGCAGCAACTGGATGCTGTGCAGCTATTCAAGGCATTGGGCGGTGGGTTTGAGACCCGCAGCGTGCCAGGCACCGTGGTTTCTCTAGTTCAACCTGTAATTCAATGAAAGCCTCCGTCATGAAGAACCGTTCAATCCCTATCGTCGCCCTGACGACCCTCAGTATGGCAGCCGCGTCCTTGTTCATAGCAGGTTGCAGCGATAAGCCTGCACCACATTCTGCAGTTCGATCCGTTTATGTCAGCATGGTGGCGTCGGCCGATGGGGCCGACCAACGCAACTTTACGGCCAGCGTGCGCGCCCGGGTCGAAACTGAGCTTGCCTTCCGCACGAGCGGAAAGGTGGTTCAACGACTCGTTGACGTGGGTACACAAGTACGCGCAGGTCAAGCACTCGCGCGTTTGGACACCAATGACTACGCACTGGCAGTCCAGGCTGCAGAAGACCTAGTAAGGGCTGCGCGGGTAGACGCTGAACAGTCCGCCTCTGATGAGGCCCGCTTCCGTCGCCTTTCTGCGGAGGGATCAGTCGGTATGGCCGATCACGAACGCCAAAAAGCCCGCGCAGATGCAGCTGCCGCAAGGCTCAGCCAGGCGCAAAGCCAGTTGGCGTTAGCCCGAAACCGAGACACCTACACCACGTTGGTCGCACCTTACGACGGAGTCGTAACTGCCTTGCGGATAGAAATGGGCCAAGTGGTTGCGGAAGGACAGCCTGTGCTGGCGGTGGCGCGTGACGGCGAACGCGAGATCGTTGCGGACATTCCAGAGGAGTGGGTTGGCCGCGTTCGTACGGCCGCAGCCAGCGCTAATGGCTGGTATGAGCGTGACAACACTGCACTACCCCTGCGCCTGCGTGAGTTGTCACCCCTGGCATCTGCGCAGGGTCGCACTTTCCGTGCACGTTTCGCAGCGACCGAGGCATCCCGCAAGATGATTAGCCAACTGCCTTTGGGTAGCACCGCGCAACTGCAATTGGCCACCAAGGACTCCGGCGAACGTGGAGTGCAGTTGCCCGTAACTGCCTTGGTGAAGGGTAGTGGTCAACCCGGTGTCTGGGTGCTCAACACATCAGCCAACGGGCTGGTATTCAAGCCGGTGCAGGTACAGACTATCGACGATAGTAGTCTGCGGGTTACTGGGCTATCCACGGGCGAAAAGGTGGTGACTGTTGGAGCGCAAAAGCTCGATGCTGGTCAGGCAGTGCGTGCAATCGAAAGGCCACTGGCGCAGTTGAGTCAGGCCACAACACGGAGCGGATCATGAAACGCTTCAACCTCTCCAAATGGGCAGTCACACACCAATCCCTTGTGCTGTTCCTCATCATTGCAACACTGATCGTCGGCATCTTTTCGTTCAGCCGCTTGGGTCGCCTTGAAGATCCGACCTTCGAGGTGCCGCAGATGACGGCAGTCGTGGTGTGGCCGGGTGCCACGGCGCAGGAGGTTCAGGACCAAGTGCTTAACCGCATAGAGCGCAAGCTACAGGAGATCGATCAGTTCGACAACGCGCGCAGCTTTGCTCGCCAGGGCTACGGCGGAATTAACCTTTGGATGAAGGGCGGAAGCACTAAGGAAGAGCTGGACGCTGCCTGGTACCAGGTACGAAAGAAGATCGGCGACATCCGCCAGGAGTTGCCTGATGGCGTGCGCGGACCATTCTTCAACGACGAGTACAGCGATCGTTATAGTGTGCTTTATGCACTGAGTGCGCCCGACCTCTCGATGGCCGAACTGCTGACCGTCACCGAAGATGTGAAGCGCAAGCTACAGAGTGTTCCCGGTGCTGGGAAGGTCGACGTGCTGGGCAAGCAGGCTGAGCGCGTGTACGTAGAGGTCTCTACGCGGCGCCTGGCGGGACTCGGCGTCCCGCCTTCTGCTGTATTCGAAGCTCTGGCACGCCAGAATCTGGTGGCGCCCGCAGGCTCGTCTGACACTACACACGACCGCGTGCTGGTAAGGGTGGATGGGCAACTGGGCGGTGTACGGGATATATCAAACGTCACACTAGAAGTGGGCGGCAAGTTGCTGCGATTGGCCGACATTGCCACTGTTAGCAGCGGATACGAGGACCCTCCGAGCTTCAAAATCCGCCACAACGGAGTGCCCGTGCTGGCAATTGGTGTCAAGCTGCAGAAAAAGGTCAGGGTCACCGACTTCGGCAAAGCGATGGAGGTGCGCTTGGCGCAGATCCGACAGGAACTCCCCGCCGGTGTGGAGATCGAGCAGTACGCCGACCAGCCACGCGTGGTCGACGAGTCGATCTGGGAGTTCGAGCGCTCCTTCCTGGAGGCGCTAGCGATCGTACTCGCGGTCTGTTTCGTGTTCCTTGGCTGGCGCACCGGCGTTGTGGTTGCTGCCTCGGTGCCGCTGGTCCTGGGCCTAGTCGCGGCAGTGATGTACGCCCTAGGCTGGAACCTGGACCGCATCTCGCTGGGTGCACTGATCATTGCGCTTGGTTTACTGGTCGATGACGCCATCATCGCGGTCGAAATGATGGTGGTGAAGCTTGAAGAGGGCTGGGACCGTCTTGAGGCTGCGACCTACGCCTACACCTCGACCGCGTTCCCGATGTTGACGGGTACGCTGGTCACCGCAGCTGGATTCATGCCTGTCGGATTTGCGAAGTCCATCGCAGGTCAATACGCGGGGGGAATCTTCTGGGTGGTAGGCCTTGCGCTGATACTGTCGTGGCTGGTAGCAGTGATTTTCACACCTTATCTCGGTGTGAAGTTGCTGCCCAAGAATTTGAGCCAAGGCTCGCACCACGAGGCGTACGACCGGCCGGTCTACCGCCGGCTGCGCCGCATTGTTGACTGGGCAGTGCAACGCCGTATGGTCGTTCTGGCCCTAACCGTAGCGTTGCTCGGCGCAGCTGGCGCCGGAATGTTAACGGTTCAGCAGCAGTTCTTCCCGACGGCGGCAAGGCCGGAACTGTTGGTCGAGCTGCGTCTGCGCGAGGGTGCGTCGTTCGCGGCAACAGAGCGTCAGGTCAAAGTGCTGGAGAGTGTCCTGGCCAAGGACCCCGACGTCGAGTTCTTCACGGCTTATACCGGGGGAGGCACGCCGATCTTCTACCTTTCGATCACACCGGAACTGCCGAATCCCGGGTTCGCGCAAGTCGTCGTCAAAACCGCAGGAATTGAGCAGCGCGAACGGGTGCGTGCACGGCTGTTGGAGCTGTTTGCCAAAGACGAAGCTCTGCCCGATGTGAAGGCGCGGGTGACTCGGTTGGAGTTCGGTCCACCCGTGGGCTTCCCGGTGCAGTTTCGGGTGATCGGACCCGATAAAGCCGTGGTACGTGACATCGCCTATAAGGTGCGCGACGTGGTGCGCGAGAGCACGCTGGTGCGTGACACGCAGCTTGACTGGAATGAGCAAGTGCGTTCAGTCAAGGTACAGGTCGACCAGGACAAGGCTCGCCAACTGGGCCTCACCAACGCCGACATCCAGGGCTTGGTGCAGACCACGCTGGATGGCGCGCCGGTCACGCAGATCCGGCGTGGCGAGGAACTGATCGACGTTGTCGTGCGAGCCACTCCGGAAGAGCGAAGGAGCATCGGTCAAATCGGCGATTTGCAGGTCTTTACGCGCAGCGGCGTAACGGTGCCGTTGTCGCAGATTGCCCGCATCGAGCCAACTTTCGAAGAGCCGGTTCTGTGGCGGCGCAACCGCGACATGGTACTGACTGTGCGTAGCGACCTAGCTGACGGTGTGCAGGGTCCATTTGCTACGGAGCAAATCCGGCCTTCGCTCAAGCCCATTGTGGACAACCTGCCCGCGGGCTACCGCATCGAAGAGGGCGGCGCCATCGAGGAAAGTGACAAGGCCAACAAGGCGCTGTTCGCGGTCTTCCCGGCCATGTTCGCTGTAACGCTGCTGTTTCTGATGATCCAGTTGCAAAGCTTCTCGCGCATGTTCATGGTTTTCATGACCGCGCCGCTGGCGATCATTGGTGTCGTGCCTGCGCTGATGATCTTCCAAGCGCCCTTCGGCTTCGTGGCACTGCTGGGTGTGATCGCGCTGGGCGGGATGATCATGCGCAATTCGATCATCTTGGTTGACCAGATCGACCAGGACATCGCGCACGGCGTTGCGCCCTGGACGGCCATCGTTGAAGCGACGGTCAGGCGCGCGCGCCCGGTGGTGCTGACGGCCGCTGCAGCAGTGCTGGCCATGATCCCACTGACGCACAGTGTCTTCTGGGGGCCTATGGCGATCTCAATCATGGGCGGTCTGGTGGTGGCCACGGCATTGACTCTTGTTTTTGTACCCGCCTTGTACGCCGCATGGTTCCGTATTCAGCGTGACAGTTCAGCGCAGGTTTCGACGGTTGAACCGCTCACAACCACAGCCATATCCGCAGGTCAATGACACATCTAATCAACTTTGCTAAGGAAACAAACATGTCTGCAAGCACTCTTTCCCATTCCAGCATCACTATCCCGGGTGTCATTGAACATTTTCTCGACCCTCTTGGGGCAGAGGCAAGAAATCAGGGGCGACTGCGCTACCTCAAAGGTGGAACCGGAGCGCCGTTGATACTGCTGCACACCGTGCGCACTCAGGCAGAACACTTCCGCCGCCTCATCCCACTGGTCCAGGAGCGGTACACCGTGTACGCGCTCGATCTGCCAGGCATGGGTTACTCACAGATCGTGCCGGGAGCCTCGTATGACGAGCATGCGATGCGAGCGGCTGTGAAGCGCCTTATTACCCAACTCGACCTGCACGACGTGACAATTCTGGGCGAGTCGATGGGCGCGACGCTCGCCCTCACCACCGCGGCCGATATGGGAAAGCGTGTACGCCGGGTGGTGGCCATCAACGCTTATGACTACGCGGGCGGGATTGCGCGGTCCAGCTTGCTGGCCCAGTTTGTCGTGACCGGCGTGCTGGCGCCGGGCATCGGCCCCACATTCGCTAGCATCGAACCCAAGCCGATCATGCGCGCGGTGCTGCGTGGAGGTCTCGGCGACAAGGCCGCCCTACAAGACGACTACCTCAATGAACTATTAAAAGTTGGACGCCGCCCCGGCTACCCGGGCGTGGCCCGGGCGGTGTACGGGAATCTGCCCAGCCTCATCGCGGCGCGTGCCCGGTATCCCGAGATCCGCGCACGCGTGCACCTCATCTATGGCGAGACCGATTGGTCACGTCCGTCGGACCGACAAGCCAATCGGCAAATCCTTCCTGCAGCCGACTTCATCCAGGTGCCTGGTGCGGGACATTTCATTGCCTTGGAACGCCCAGAGGTACCCGCCAAAGTACTGAACGACGCGATTGCATCGATCAGTACAGAAGGAAGCAGATAAATGATGGCGGCCAATCCCATGCTCGATGGCCCTTTGCTGCCCCTGCTGGCCCGCCTTGCACTTCCTACGGTGGTGGTTATGTTCCTGGTCACACTGCTAAGCGTGGCCGAGACCTACTTTGTCAGCGTGATCGGCACGGACGCAATTGCTGCGGCATCGTTGGTCGTGCCGGTGATTCTGTTGATGACCATGGTCTCCAATGGCGGCATCGGCGGTGGCGTTTCGTCCGCCATCGGCCGCGCACGTGGCGCTGGGCAAGAGGATGAGGCTCAAAGCCTGGCGTGGCACGCATTTGTGCTGGGGCTTATTTTCGGCCTCGGTTTCACGCTCGTGCTTTGGATGGTCGGGCCAACGCTGTACCACTTCCTTGGCGGACGCGGTGCATCACTAGAGCAGGCCGTGCTGTATTCGAACATCCTATTCGGTGGGGCTGCAGCTTCCTGGGTGCTGACGCTTCTGCAATCGGCTCTTCGTGGCACAGGGAACGTCAAGGTGCCGGCGTTGATCATCGCGAGCTCAGTGTTTATAGGTCTTTTGATCTCTCCTGCGCTCATTTCGGGCTGGTATGGTTTGCCCCCTCTTGGTGTGGCGGGTGCGGGCGTGGCGCAAGTGCTGACCAATCTGATCGGGCTGTCGAGCGTTGTGGTCTACATGCGCTCCAAACGCAGCAGCCTGCGGCTGCAGCCCTATCCCCTGCGGCGTGACCATTTCGCGGCCATTCTCAGAGTTGGCCTGCCCTCCAGCGTGAATGCGGCAATGTCTAATTTAGCGCTCACGGCAGTCACCGCCGCAGCGGGCAGTTTTGGAGTGGATGCCATAGCTGGGTATGGGATTGCCTCTCGTATTGATAGTTTGCTGGTACCCATCCTTTTTGGCTTCGGAACCGCCGCTCTCACTGTAGTAGCAACCAATCTTGGAGCCAGACAAGTCGCCCGCGCCCGTCGCGCAGCTATCCTCAATGCGATCTTTGTTGCCTGTTTGCTCGAAGGTCTTGGGCTGTTGCTGGCGTTCTGGCCCGAGCTATGGCTGGGCTGGTTCACCCACAACCCGGAGGTACTGAAGGTCGGCGCGCTGTACCTGCTGATCGTTGGTCCTACCTATGGTCTGTCTGCCATCAGCATGGAGCTTTATTTCGCTGGTCAAGGAGCGAGTCGTATAGGCTGGCCGATGGTCGCAACGGCTACTCGTTTGGCATTTGCGGTGTTGGCTACTGCGCTTGCCGCCAGTGGATCGGTAAGTCTGAGCGTTGCCTTCTTTCTGGTCGCAGCGGGCGTCGTGGCGTCAGCAGTCATTAGCTTGTGGGGTTTCGCCCGCACCTCTTGGGAAGAAAAGAGGTGAGGGCAATCGCCAAAGCACAGGTGAGACCAGTTACTCGCAACCGAAGGTTGCGGTTGCGATTTCGGTATTCAGCGAACGTCAGCTTTGGGGCCGTAACTTTGATAGCCGCTAAGTCCGCTTTGGGTCGACAGCCGTCTGCTGAGCCCCTCAAACTTTCAACTCAGCACCACGCGGAATGCCACTCAACGAGAGCAAGAGACGGCGTCAAATCACGCCGTCAAACATCATCACGCTGACCAAGTCGCCCACGGCCACGTTGCCCTGCTCATGACCGAGCACGATGAGGCCGTTGGCCTGCACCATGGAGCTGAGCACGCCAGAGCCTTGGTTGCCGGTGGTGCGCACTTGCAGCTGCCCGTCTTGGGCCACGGTCACAATGCCGCGCTGGTACTCGGTGCGGCCGGCTTTCTTGCGCATGGGTTCCTGGCTGTGGGCTTGCAACAAGGGCAGCGGCTTAGGCGCAGCCCCCATCATCTTGAGCAGTGCGGGGCGCACCAGCGAGAGGAAAGTCACCATCACCGCCACAGGGTTGCCCGGCAGGCCAAACAACACCGTGGTGCCGATGCGACCCAAGGCAAAGGGCCGGCCCGGCCGCATGGCAATCCGCCAGAAGGCCACATCGCCCAACTTGGCCATCATGCCCTTGGTGAAGTCAGCCTCGCCCACACTCACACCACCGCTACTGATGATCACATCGGCCTGTGCTGCCGCGCTCCGGAAGGCAGCTTCGAGCGCAACTGGCTCGTCGCGCACCACGCCCAGCTCAACCACTTCGCAGCCCAGGCGCTCCAGCAAGCTGGTCACGGTATAGCGGTTGCTGTCAAAAACCGCACCCTCGCGCAGCGGCTCGCCGGGGGACACAACCTCGTCGCCGGTGGACATATAGGCCACTTTCAGTCGACGCAGCACCGGCAAGGTTTGCAGACCCAAACTGGCCGCCAGCCCAATGGATGCGGGCGCAAGCAGCTCCCCTTTTGATAGCGCAACGCCTCCGAGCTGCAGGTCTTCGCCCCGCAGCCGGCGGTTATCCCCGGCACGCAAGCGGTCCGCAGGGATGTGGACTAGGTCACCTTCGACTGTGGTCATCTCGTGGGGCACCACGGTGTCCAGCCCCGCAGGCAGGATGGCACCAGTCATCACCTTGAGGCATTCGCCAGCGTTGACACTGCCGACCCACGCTTTGCCCGCGAGCGCCGTGCCAGCCACGCGCAACGTAAGAGTGCTTGGGCCAGAAAGTGCTGCACCACTAAAGGCAAAGCCGTCCATGGCGGAGTTGTCGTGCGCAGGCACGGCCATGTTGGAAATCAAATCTTCAGCCAGCACTCGGCCCAGGCACTGGCGCAGGGGCAAGACCTCCGTGCCCTGCACTGGAGCCACCAAGCGGTCAATAAAGGTGTTGGCATCTGCCATACGCAGCGCCTGCGGGTCATACCCCTGCAGGGAGCGGGCAATGTCGTCCAGCGTTTTCATCAGGATTCGAGCTGGCGCAGTTCGTCCAGCGTGTTGGCATTGGCAAAAGCGCGCGGGTCATCGCCCGGCGCATCGAAAGGAACCTGCACGACCTGTAAACCGGCAGTCCAGGCATCCACCTTGCGGCCACCACCGGCCAAAAAGGCGTGCAGACCTGGGGCTACAGCGGTGCGCATCAAGCAAAACACAGGCTGGCTGCGCAGCGCGATTTGCCCATCGCGCCCGGCCTCCGGAGCCATGACCACGGCCATGTCGGCATCCGCCTGAGTCAAAGCGGCCAGCAGACGCTGCGCCAAGTCCAGGGGAAACAGCGGGCTGTCGCAAGGCACGGTGAGCATCAGCGCAGTGGTGCACACGTCCAGCCCCGCCTGAAATCCGGCCAGCGGGCCGGCAAATTCGGTATCCCGGTCAGGCACCACCTGAACACGGGCGGTGCCGAAGGTGGCTTCTCCCATGGCGAGATACACCTCGGGGTTGCGGTTGGCGTTCACGATAGCGCCCGCCAAAGCTCCACTGTGCGCCTCGCCCTGCTGGGTGGCCAGGCGCTGCAAAGCGTGCTGGGCCATGGGCACGCCGTGCAAGGGTTGCAGGCCTTTGTCCACCCCACCCATGCGCATGCCACGCCCGCCTGCCAGCACCAGCGCGGTGATGTCAGACAGGGTCAAGGCCGGCGATAAAGCATGCATCAAGGGCAAAGGGGCAGTATCAGTTTTTGGCATTCGGGAAGAAAAGTTGCTCACCCCCGATTTTGTAGCTGGCAATGACGTTTTGACCGGCCGCAGAAGTCACCCAATCCACAAATTTCGCTGCGTCTGTGGTGTTGACATGCGGATGCTTGGCGGGGTTGACCGGCAACACACCGTACTGGTTGAAGAGCTGCTTGTCGCCCTCCACCAGCACCACCAGATCGGCGCGGTTTTTGAAGTTGAGCCAGGTACCGCGGTCGGTGAGCACATAGCCGGCAGTGGACGTGGCAATGTTCAGAGCCGGGCCCATGCCGCAACCGCATTCACGGTAACCGGCGAACTTGGGCGCCTCGATGCCTGCGGCTTTCCAGTAGCGCAGCTCGGCAGCATGGGTACCACTACGGTCCCCGCGGGAGATGAAGCTCGCTGGAGATGCCGCGAGCTTTTTGAACGCGGCCAGAATGTCTTTGCCACGCACACCCACCGGATCTGCCGCAGGCCCCACGAGCACAAAGTCGTTGTACATGACGGGCAGGCGCTTGGTGGCAAAGCCCTCTTGCACCAGCTTTTCTTCGGCCACCTGGTCGTGCACGAAGAGCACATCCGCGTCACCACGGCGGCCCATGTCGATGGCCTGGCCGGTGCCCACGGCGACCACTTTCACATCCACCCCGGTGGCTGCCTTGAAGGCAGGCAACAGATGAGCAAACAGGCCGGACTGCTCGGTAGAGGTGGTGGAAGCCATCACCAATGCCTGCGCATGCACCGCGCCGCTTGCTACCAAAGCAATAGCTGCCAGCGCAGAACGGACGGGCGCCAGGGCCCCAAGAGACATCAAACGTTTCATAAAACTCCCTCTCCTTTTACAAAATTGGCCGCGTCAGCAGAACGGGTCTGCAAAACGGCATGATCAAAAAACTCGTGCACCGGCAGATCTACCAGCAGGCGCCCCTGCTCGAGGTAGACCACTCGCGTGGCCAAGCGCTTGACCTGGCCGAGGTTGTGGCTGGCAAACACCATGGTGCCTGCAAAACTTTGAACACTGGCTTCTACCAGGCGTTTGGAATGCGGGTCCAGACTGGCGGTAGGCTCATCCAGCAAGAGCAGCTCGGGCTTCAGGGCCAAGGCACGTGCCAGGGCCACCCGCTGCGTTTGCCCGACCGAGAGCTGGCGCCCGCGCCGCTGGGCTACGTCGTCTAAGCCGGCATCGACCAAGACCTGCAACGCGCGGCTGCGGGCCTGCTGCCAAGGAGTGCCTTGCAGCCAGAGGCCCAAGGCCAGGTTGGTTTGCACCGTCAAACGCAGCAACACGGGGCGCTGGAACAGCATGGCCTGGCGCAAAGCGGCATCAATCACAAGCTGGCCGGATACTGGCTGTTGCAAACCGTGGATGACCCGCAGCAGCGTGGACTTGCCGCTGCCGTTGGACCCTACCAGCGCCACCCGCTCGCCTGCCCGGATATTGACGCTAACGCCATCCAGCGCCAGGGGAGCGCCGTGGCGCGGAGTCAGCGCGACAGACACCTTATCCAGACGAATCAGGCTTGGAACGCTCATGCGCGCCTCCCTGCGGAAGGGGTGGCAGCTGCCGGCACAGCGGCATCCACTTTCTGCAACCACGCACGCAAGCCAGCCAACAGCAACTGCAGGAGCAAGACCACCCCCAGCAGCACCAGCCCCAAGCCCATGGCCAGTGGCAAGTCGCCCTTGCTGGTTTCCAGCGCTATGGCGGTAGTCATCACCCGGGTGAAGCCGTCCATATTGCCGCCCACCAACATGACGGCGCCCACTTCGGCAATGGCGCGCCCGAAAGCAGCTAAGGCCACGGTCAGCAAAGCACTGCGCTCATCCCATGCCAGCAGCAAGCTTCGCAGGCGGGGCCCGGCACCCAGCGAGCGCAGCTGCTCGCCATGGGCGGCGTCGGCGTCTTCCACCACCTGGCGCACCAGCGCGATCACGATGGGCAAGACCAGTACCGTCTGCGCCAGCAACATGGCTTTGAAGGAATACAGCCACCCCAGAAAACCCAAAGGCCCGGAACGGGAAAGCAACAGGTAGACGCCCAGCCCCACCACCACAGAGGGCAAAGAGAGCAAGGTGTTGAGCACCGCCAGCACCAGCCCGCGGCCCATGAATCGGCTCACCGCCAGCCACGCCCCCAACACGGTACCCAGCACAAAAGCCAGCGCACTGGCGGCCGCACTCAAGGCCAAGGAACGCCAAACGATGGACCACAGCACCGGGTCCGCATCTGCAATCAGCCGCACGGCGGCCAAGCCGCTTTCACCCAAAGAACTCAAACGCTGACCTCTGCGGGTTCGGCCTGTGAGGCTGGCTCCAGCTGCAAGCGGTTCGCACCGCTGAAGCACAAGAATCGGGTGTTCAGGGCCCGGCCGATGGCACACAGCCCGAGGTCGGAGGCGACAGCGTGGCCCATTTGCGTCATGCCGCTGCGGGAGATGACCACGGCCACGCCCATCTGGGCAGCCTTCATCACCATTTCGCTCGTCAAGCGACCGGTGGTGTAGAAGACCAAGCCATTCACGTCCAGCGGTTCCGAGGCCAAAGCCTGCAAGGCCATCCAGCCGGCAATAGTGTCAATGGCGTTGTGGCGGCCCACGTCTTCCACAAACAGCAATCGCTCGCTGCCACGGAACAAGGCACAACCGTGCACCGAACCGGCAGACTTGTAGGTGCTGTCTTGCAGGCGGATGGTGTTGACGATGGCGTAGACCTGCGCTTGGGTAACCACCGTGGGCGGCAAGGCAATGCCTTCAATATGCGCCATGACCTCGCCGAACAGGCTGCCCTGCCCGCAACCGGTGGTCACCACCCGCTTGGCGGTTTTGGCTTCCACATCCACGATGCCGGTCAGCGTTTTGACGGCGGCGGCGCCCACTTCCCAATCGACGGTGATGGAATCGATGGCCGCCGCATCCGGCACCAGGCGCTGATTGATCAGGTAGCCCAACACCAGCCACTCAGGGCGCTCGCCCAAGGTCATCAAGGTGACCAGCTCCCGCTTGTCCACATACACGGTGAGCGGACGCTCGGCCGGTATGTCCAGCGACTGGCGCTCGCCATGCTGGTTCACCACCTCGATGCTGTGCGTCAGAGGCGCACGCGCTTCGGTGAGGTAGGGGATGGCAGTCATGGGCATCGCTCAGGTTACAAGGTCACGCAGCCGCTGGTGCAGGGTTGGTCACGCAGCCGCTGGTGCAGGGTTGGTCCCGTAGCCGCTGACCGCGGCTGGTTTGCCGCCACGGCGGATAGCCACTGCGCAGTACTTGAACTCCGGAATCTTGCCGAAGGGGTCCAGCGCGGCATTGGTCATCAGGTTGGCTGCTGCTTCGTAATAGGCGAATGGCACGAACACCGCACCGCGGGGAGTACCGTCGTCACGCCGCACGTGGATGGCCACGTTGCCGCGGCGTGAGGCGATGGTAATGACATCACCCGGCTGCAGGGCCATGGCTTGCATGTCATCGCCGCACATGGAGGCGGTGGCCATGGGTTCGATGGCGTCGAGCACCGTGGCACGGCGCGTCATGCTGCCGGTGTGCCAGTGTTCCAACTGGCGACCGGTGATCAACACAAACGGATACTCGGCATCCGGGCGCTCGTTGGCCGGAATGATGTCCGCAGGCACCAGGTGCACACGGCCGTCATCGGTGGCGAATTTCTCGATGAACACGGTAGGCGCGCCGGGGTCTTCTGCGGTCAGGCAAGGATAAGTCACGCTGGATTCGCGTTGCAGGCGTTCCCAGGTGATGCCCGAGATAGCGGCATGCATGGCTTGGCGCATTTCTTCATACACCGCAGCCACACCATCGCTTTCGCCGGCGTAGTTCCAGTTCAGGCCCATGCCCTTGGCAATCTGCTGCAGGATCCACAGATCAGGCTTGGCCTGGCCGGGCGGGTTCACCGCCTTTTTGCCGAGTTGCACCATGCGGTCGGTGTTGCTGACGGTGCCATCCTTCTCAGGCCAGGCGGTCGCAGGCAACACCACATCGGCCAGCCATGCCGTTTCGGTCATGAAAATGTCCTGCACCACCATATGCTCCAGAGACGCCAACGCGTGGCGTGCATGGTTCAGGTCAGGGTCGCTCATGGCGGGGTTCTCACCCATGATGTACATGCCGCGCACCTTGTGCGGGTCGCTGTCATCGGCCAAGGCCTTGTGCATGATTTCCACCACGGTGTAGCCGGGCTGGTCGTCCAGCTTGGTGTTCCAGAAGTCTTCAAACCAGGCGTGGGCGGCCTTGTTGGTGACGCGCTGGTAGTTCGGGAACATCATGGGGATCAGGCCCGCATCGGACGCGCCCTGCACGTTGTTCTGGCCGCGCAGCGGGTGCAAACCGGAGCCGGGCTTGCCGATCTGGCCGGTTACGGTGACCAGCGCGATCAGGCAGCGCGCGTTGTCGGTGCCGTGCACGTGCTGGCTCACGCCCATGCCCCAGAGAATCATGGCGCCCTTGGCCTTGGCAAATTCACGGGCGACTTCGCGCAGGGTTTGCGCAGGCACGCCGCAAATGGGCTCCATGGCTTCGGGGCTGTAGCCCTTGACGTTCTCGCGCAGGGCTTCGTAGTTGCTTGCGCGCTTGGCGATGAAGTCTTGGTCTGCCAAGCCTTCTTCAATCACCACATGGATCAATGCATTGAGCATGGCCACATCGGTGTCGGGCTTGAACTGCAGGGTGCGCCAGGCGTGCTTGCCGATGTCGGTAATGCGCGGGTCGGCCAACACAATCTTGGCGCCCTTCTTGGACGCGTTCTTCATCCAAGTAGCAGCCACCGGGTGGTTGGCGGTAGGGTTGGAGCCGATCACAAAGATCAGGTCCGAGTGCTCCACGTCATTGACCTGGTTGCTCACCGCGCCGGAGCCCACGCCTTCAAGCAGCGCCGCCACGCTGGACGCGTGGCACAGGCGTGTGCAATGGTCGACGTTGTTGCTGCCAAAGCCGGTGCGCACCAGCTTCTGGAACAAATAAGCTTCTTCGTTGCTGCCCTTGGCAGAACCGAAACCAGCCAACGCCTTGTTACCGTAGGTGTCGCGCAGGCCGCGCAACTTGCCGGTTGACAAGGCAAGAGCTTCTTCCCAAGTCGCTTCACGGAAAACTTCAGACCAGTCGGAAGAATCGCGATTCAGCTTGTTGAGCATCTCCGGATCTTTGGAGACGCCATCCTTGCGAATCAGGGGCACCGTCAAGCGCTGGGGGCTGTGCGCGTAATCGAATCCGAAGCGGCCCTTCACGCACAAGCGGTTGTGGTTGGCAGGGCCATCGCGCCCTTCCACACTCACGATGACGTCGTCTTTCACGTTGTATGTCAACAAGCAACCCACGCCACAGAACGGGCATACCGAGTCGACCTTTTTGTCGACCACCTGGGTGCCGATGTGGGACTTGGGCATCAACGCGCCGGTCGGGCAAGCCTGCACGCATTCACCACAGGCCACACAGGTGCTGTCTGCCATAGGGTCGTTCAGGTCGAACACGATCTCGGCATGGGCACCACGGTTAGCGTAGCCGATCACGTCATTCACCTGCTCTTCGCGGCAGGCGCGTACACAGCGGTTGCACTGGATACAGGCATCCAGATTGACGGCCATGGCGGGGTGAGACACATCCGCCTTGGGTTGGTCGCGGCGCAAGGCTTTGAGTTCGGGGCGCACAGACACATCCATGCGCGCAGCCCAGGCGCTCAGCTCGCCGTGTTGCTGCTGGGCGTTGGGTGTGGAGTCCTCTGCATCGTTCCATTTGTAGCCTTCATCCGGCATGTCGGAGAGCAGCATTTCCAGCACCATCTTCTGGCTTTTGACGGCGCGCTCACTCTTGGCCTGCACTTCCATGCCGGCGGTGGCGCTGCGGCAGCAGCTGGGGGCCAGCGTGCGCTCGCCTTTGATCTCCACCACGCAGGCGCGGCAGTTACCGTCGGCGCGCAGGCCGTCTTTGTAGCAAAGGTGGGGAATACACACACCACTGCGTTCCGCCGCTTTCAAAATGGACTCGCCTTCAAAGGCTTCCACAGGTTTTCCGTCCAGATGGAAGGTAATCACCTGGGGCGTGAATTCAACGTGTTTGGCAGGGGCGTTCATTTAGCTCACCTCGTGTGCAAAGTATTTCTGGACGCAACGCACCGGGTTCGGGGCCGCCTGGCCCAGACCGCAGATAGAGGCGTCGGTCATCACCACGTTCAAGTCTTCCAGCGTGGTGTGGTCCCACACGGGCGATTCCATCAGCGTAGCGGCCTTGGCCGTGCCTACGCGGCAGGGCGTGCATTGGCCACAACTCTCGTGGGCATAAAAGCGCATCATGTTCAAAGCGGCATCGCGCGCCTTGTCGTGCTGGCTCAGCACGATGACCGCAGCCGATCCGATGAAGCCGCCGTGCGGCTGCAAGGTGTCAAAGTCAAGCGGCACATGCGACAAGCTGGCCGGGAAAATGCCACCGGATGCACCGCCCGGCAGATAGGCATACAGGCTGTGCCCGTCGAGCATGCCGCCGCAGTATTCATCCACCAGCTCCGCCACCGAAATACCGGCAGGCGCCAGCTTCACGCCGGGGAACTTGACGCGGCCACTGACGCTGAATGAGCGCAGGCCCTTGCGACCGTTGCGGCCGAAACTGCTGAACCAGGAGGCACCCTTTTCCACAATGTCGCGCACCCAGTACAGGGTCTCGAAGTTGTGCTCCAGGGTAGGGCGACCGAACAGGCCCACCTGGGCGATATAAGGCGGGCGCATGCGGGGCTCGCCGCGCTTGCCTTCGATGCTTTCGATCATGGCGGACTCTTCGCCGCAAATATAGGCACCCGCACCACGGCGCAGTTCAATGACGGGCAAGGGGCATGGCGGGTTGGCCTGCAGTTTGGCGATTTCGGTTTCCAGAATGGCACGGCAACCGTGGTATTCGTCCCGCAGGTAGATGTAGCAGGCTGTCGTGCCGACCACTTGAGCCGCCACTAGCAGGCCTTCCAGGAAGCGGTGCGGATCGCGCTCGAGGTAGGTACGGTCTTTAAACGTGCCGGGCTCACCTTCGTCAATGTTCACGGCCATCAGGCGGGGGGCAAGCTGATCGCGAACGATGCGCCACTTGCGTCCGGCCGGAAAACCGGCTCCACCCAGACCTCGCAGGCCGGAATCTTCCATGGCCTTGATGACGGACTCGGCGTCCTGTGTACCCTGGCTCAGGGCGGCGGCCAGCGCGTAGCCTCCCTTGGCCTTGTAGGTGTCGTATCCGGTGTAGCCGGGGGCTACTTCCACCGCATGGGGTTCCGGGGACACGGCGCGTTCCGCATAGGCGGACGCTATAAATTCTGTAGCTTGTGTCGCAGAGGGGTGTCCGCCTTTGGCGTCTTTCACCAGCTGCGCAATGGACTCCACGGTCGCCCGGGGCACAGGGTGCTGATGCACGACTGCGGCAGGCGCCTGTTCGCAACGGCCGATACACGGCGCGGGAATCACGCGAACATCTTCATTTCCCAATAGGGAGGGCAGGCGCGCAAGCAGATCCTTGGCGCCGGCCATCTCACAACTCAAACCATCGCACACCCGCACAGTCAGCTGCGGTACGGTCTCGTCACCCCGCACCACTTCAAAGTGGTGGTAGAAGGTGGCGACCTCGTACACCTCAGCCATGGGAATGTTCATCTCCTTGGCCAGGGCCACCAGATGCCTGTCGTGCAGGCAACGGTAGGCATCGTTGAGCTTGTGCAGGTGTTCAATCAACAGGTCACGCCGGTGAGGCGCTGCGCCAATCAAAGCCCGGACCTCCGCAAGAGAAGCGTCATCGGCCTGACGACCTTTGAGTTTGCTTTTGCGACGGATGCGTTCCCGCATGTCTTCCACCGTGGCCAATGCCACTGTGGTGGTCTGCGGAGCAAGGCTGGATACTGTCATGGCGTTCCTGTTGATATTCTTGAGAAATTAAGCGAAGAACTTGGCGACGCTCTGCAGGGTGCGGTATACGCCCCATGCCAAAGGCAGGCCCACGGCCAACCAAGCGAATGCCACTACCCATGTCGGGATGGTGTCTGCGCCGCCGGTGCTGGAGCCCACTTCAGAGGCTGCAGCACGCTCGTGCGCCAGCTTCTTCTCTTCGGCCAGTTCGGCATCGGTCATGAACCACTTGTTGTCGAGCGGTTTGACCAGCAAGTTGCAGATCAAGCCCACTACCAGCATGCCCACCAGGATGTACATGGTCTGGTTGTAGACCTGCTCACGTGGCAAGCCCAGGCCCAGCTGGTATTCGCGCATGTAATTCACCACCACAGGGCCCAACACACCGGCAGTAGCCCAGGCGGTCAACAAGCGACCGTGGATCGCACCCACCATCTGGGTACCGAAGATGTCAGCCAGGTAAGCCGGCACAGTGGCAAAGCCCCCGCCGTACATACTCAAAATCACACAGAAAGCACCTACAAAGAGCACGATACTGCCCGCCGCCGCGCTGCCTGGAACACTGAAATACATCAGCCCACCCAGCACGAAGAACACGATGTACGTCACCTTGCGGCCCATCTTGTCGGACAGGCTGGCCCAGAAGAAACGGCCACCGATGTTGAACAGGCTCAACAAGGCAGTGAAGCCGGCAGCCACCGCTGCGATGGCAGCCATTTGCTTCTTGGCAACATCCACTTGAGCGGCGTCTGTGGACTTGACGAGTGCATCGAGCTCACTGAACTTGGCTTGCACACCGATCAAGGTGCCGCCGAACACTTCTTGCAACATGGGGGATGCCATACCGATCACACCGATACCGGCGCTCACGTTCATGCACAACACCATCCAGATGAGCCAGAACTGGGGAATGCCCCACACCTTCTTCACGTGCACGTGCTTCTGGGTGATCATGGCGTTGCTGGTTTGGGCAGGGGGAGGAGTCCAGCCTGCAGGCTTCCAGCCGGTTTCAGGAACGCGATAACCGAATGCGCCGGCCATCATGAACACGAAATAGATCAGCGCCATCACCACGAAGGTCTGCATCACTCCCACGTCGGTGGGAGTCGCGAAGTACTTCATGAGGTCAGCCGCCAAGGGGGAGCCGATCATGGCACCACCACCGAAGCCCATGATGGCCATGCCGGTGGCCATGCCACGACGGTCAGGGAACCACTTGATCAGGGTCGAAACCGGAGAGATATAGCCCAAGCCCAGACCGATACCACCGATCACGCCGGAGCCCAGAATCATCAGCCAGAACTGGTGGGTCTTGATGCCGATCGCAGAGATCAACATGCCACCGCACCAGCACACCGCCGACACCACACCGGCTTTGCGCGGACCGGCACGTTCCAACCAGCCACCCCAAGTAGCAGCGCTGGAGCCCAGCAACACGAAGAACAGGGTGTACATCCAGCCCAGCGTAGAAATCTGCCAGTCGCAGCTGGTAGTGAACAGCTGCCCCCAGAAACCTACGTCAGGTCCGCACTTGATGGCTTCCTTGATGCCCAAAGCTTTGGACAAAGGCAGCCAGAACACGGAAAAGCCATACGCCATGCCGATGCACAGGTGAATAGCGAGGGCGGCGGGCGGTACCAGCCAACGGTTAAAACCGGGACCGGCAATGATCCGTTCCTTGTCGAGTAGTCCAGACATATTGTCTCCTTTAGGATTTATATAAACACTGGCTCACCGCTGTCCAACGGGGCGGGCGAAGTGTCACAGGTCAAGCAGGATGAGTCCAATGGATTCATCACATGCATTGATTCAAAAACTAAATGCTGCAGTGCCGCATTCAGGATTGGGTCTTGAAGGTATTCACCGCTTCGATCAGCGTGTGTGCCTGATCACGCATGCGCATGGCCGCAGCGGCGGCCTCTTCCACGAGCGCAGCGTTCTGCTGCGTCATCTGGTCGATCTCTGACACGCTGCGGTTCACGTTCTCAATGCCGGCGCGCTGCTCCTGGCTGGCGTGGGCAATGCCATCGATGTAGTGCACCACCTCGGCGATGGAGCCGGTGATCTGCTCCATGGACTGGCGCGTTTTTTCGACCAGCACGCTGCCGGCCGCGACACTGCTGACAGACGCACTGATCAGGTCTTTGATTTCGTGGGCTGCAGTGGAGGAGCGTTGTGCAAGGCTGCGAACTTCCGATGCCACTACTGCGAAACCGCGTCCTTGTTCTCCTGCACGCGCGGCCTCTACCGCAGCGTTCAGGGCGAGGATGTTGGTCTGGAAAGCAATGCCCTCAATCAGGGCAATGATGTCGTTGATCTTGTTGGCACTGGCCGATATCTGCCCCATGGTGCTCACCACGTCTTGCACCACGGCGCCTCCGCCACTGGCCACCGACGACACCGAGCTGACCAACTTATTGACTTGCACCGCCTGCTCTGCGGTTTGGGCCACCGTAGTCGTGAGCTCGTGCACCGCTGACGCTGCGGAGTTCACTTCGCCTGCCTGTTTCTCTGTGCGGTTGGCCAGGTCCACATTGCCGTCAGCGATTTCGTTGGTGCCCATGGACACCACTTCTGATGCACTGCGCACCTTGCCGATCAAGGTGGTCAAGCCGACATTGATACTGTTGATGGCCATCAGCACCTGCCCGATGTCATCGCTGCTGCCCACATGGATCTGGCGCGTCAGGTCACCAGAGGCCATGCGCTGCGACGCACTGCGGCCGGCTTTCAAGGGTGCCGCCACGTAGCGGTTCATCAGGGCGTAGGTAGTGACCCACAACAAAACGATCATGAACAGGCCCATACCTACTTCCGCCACACTGTCGAACTTGCCACTCAAGGCAAGAAAGATCACCTCGCCAAAGCCATAAACGGCGGAAATACGCCACGCCATCGAAGCCGAAAGACTCATGCCCGGTGAGGCAGTGATGTCCAGCCCCACGAACAAAACGCCGATCACCTGACCGCTGTTGTCACGGATGGGCTCGTAATGGGTAATGTATTGCTTGCCGAAAATGATGGCGTAGCCGACATGGGCACGCCCCTGCATGACATCGGTGTAGGCAGGCTGTGAGCGGTCGAGAGGGGTGCCAGCGGCGCGTTCGCCGTCCAGTTTGCGAACCGACGTGGTCACACGGATGAAATCGTCGCCGTCCCGTGCAAACACGGTGGCAACCATGCCCGTCTGTCCGGTAAAGCTATCGGGCAGTGCGAAATCCAGGTTCAAAACCCGGGAGCCATTGCGCAAGGTCCCGACGTTACGGCCTTGCACATTCACGCGCTGCGCCATGTCCAGTGTGAAGGCACCGTTCAATCCTGCGGCCAATTTGCGCGCGCCGTTGTTTACACGGCGCTGTAGCCCGGTGAAAAAGAGCATCGGTGTTGTTCTCCAAAACTGTAGGGGCTTTGCACATCGTAGGAAGCCCCTACAAAATTCCCGACTTAAGGAATTTTGGGTTTGTACACCAATTTCACTGATCTAAATCAAATTAAAGCGAGGTTAAGAGTCCCGTGTGCGTCGCAGCATGGCGCAACCAAGCGCCATCCTGTGCGAGGGAAATAGCTGCCTCCATGGCCCGCGACGGACGCACCGCCGCATGCGCCATGAAGCTGATGGGGGTGAGCACCTGCGGCGTGACAAGCGGTAGGGCTTCCAGCTCGCGATAACCGCGTACGGCCGACACAAGAGCGCCTGGCATCACGCTGCACACCTGCCCTGCCACCACGCTCAGCGCCATGGTGAGGATGGAGTTGGTCTCAATAATGGCGCGTGGCTTGCAACCCGCGGCCGCAAAGGAAGCGTCGACGATCGTGCGGTTGTGCATTTCCGGCGTCAGCAGGCACAGAGGCAGCTCTGCCGCATCCTTCCACCGGATGGGTTCGCCGATCTGCAATTCAACAGCGTGCACGCGCGAAGCTTTTCGTAACAGGAAGTAGTGTTCGTTGTATTGGGGATACGCGGTGAGCTGTACCTCGCGTTGATCCATGCGCTCGGTGTAGCCCAGTGCCAAGTCGATGGACAAACTCTCCAGCCGCTTTTCCAGTTCGGTCGAACTCAAGGACAACACGACCGGCATGACCTCAGGGTACTTGGCCTGCAACATGGCCGCGAACCGGGCCGCAACCGGTACCGCGGTAGGAACCGCCCCGACGATCAGGCGCCCGGTAGGTTGATTCGCAGTGCTGCGCAATGACTGCGCCAACACCTTGTGCTCATGCAGCATGCGCCGCGCGGATTCCAGCACCTGCTCGCCTTCGGGGGTAAAGCCCACAAAAGTGCGCCCCCGACGCACGATGACCACCTCGAACTCTTCTTCCAATGCCCGCAGCGCATTGGAGAGCGCCGGCTGGGTGATGTGGCAGGCCTGCGCCGCCCGGGCAAAGTGGCGGTGCTCATCGAGCGCCACCAGGTACCTCAGGGAGGAGAGCAGGTTCATGCCGCGTCCGGTCCGGTCAGCTGTTTTTGCTGATGGTGATGGTCGGGAACTTGCTGGAGAAGTCTTTGGACTGTGCCGCAATCTTCACAGCAACCTGGCGGGCGATGCCCTTGTAAAGACCTGCCACTTCGCTTTCCGGATCTGCAATTACCGTCGGGCGACCACTATCAGCCTGCTCACGGATGTGCAATGCCAGAGGCAAGGCGCCCAGGTAGTCCATGCCATACCCGGCTGCCATTTTCTTGCCACCATCAGCACCGAAGATGTGTTCCACATGGCCGCAGTTGCTGCACACATGCACCGCCATGTTTTCCACAATGCCCAGAATCGGCACGCCGACTTTCTCAAACATCTTGATGCCCTTTTTTGCGTCCAGGAGGGCAATGTCTTGCGGAGTGGTCACCACCACGGCACCGGTCAAGGGCACCCGCTGGCTCAGGGTGAGCTGGATGTCGCCGGTGCCGGGGGGCATGTCCACGACGAGGTAATCCAGCTCTTTCCAGTTGGTCTGACGCAGCAGTTGCTCCAAGGCCTGGGTCGCCATGGGGCCGCGCCAGATCATGGCCTGGTCGCCATCCACCAGAAAGCCGATGGACATGACCTGCACTCCGTGGTTCTCCATGGGCTCCATGGTTTTGCCATCCGCCGTGTCGGGCCGGCCTTCAATGCCCATCATCATGGGCTGGCTAGGGCCATAAATGTCTGCATCGAGCAAACCGACGCGCGCACCCTCGGCCGCCAGCGCCAATGCCAGGTTGGCCGCAGTCGTGCTCTTGCCCACGCCGCCCTTGCCGGATGCCACCGCCACAATGTTTTTCACACCGGGCAGCAACTGCACGCCACGCTGCACCGCATGGGGCACGATGTTGAGCTTGGGGGTGACGGTCACAGTACCCACGCCAGCTACCGTGCGTGCTGCCTGGCTTACCAGTTCCACCAGCGCTGGCCATTGGCTCTTGGCGGGGTAGCCCAGCTCCAAGTCCAGATGCACTTCAGTGCCTTGAAGCTTGATGTTTTTAAATGCTTTGGCGCTGGAAAAGGTGGCGCCGGTGTTCGGGTCGGTCAGGCTCTGCAAGGCCTGGGTGATGTCTTGTTCGGTAAACGCCATAAAAACTCCTGAATCCGGCGAGTCTATCCAAGGGACCAAACCCGCGACAGCCCGAGGTGCAATCGGTAGTCCGGATATCGAGGGTTAACCCCGCACACTTTTCTATTTACAAGCGCACCGGGCTTTTCATAATGGACACCATGAGTGCTGCCACGCCCGCTGTCCCCATGACCGGCCTGCTGCTGACCGGAGGGGGCGCACGTGCCGCCTATCAGGTGGGGGTCCTCGAGGCGATCGCCGATTTGCGCCTGGCCTGCGGTGCCGGCTGGCAACCCAACCCCTTTCCCATCATTGCTGGCACATCTGCGGGCGCCATCAACGCCTCTGCGCTGGCTTGCGGGGCAGACGATTTCGACGGGACCGTCCGCAAAATTGCCCATACATGGCAGAACTTCCACGCCCATGATGTGTACCGTGCGGACCATCTGAGCATGTTGCGCTCCGGAGCCACCTGGATCACCCTGCTCTCTCTGGGCTGGGTGCTGGCGAAGTGGCGGCGCATCAAGCCCCGGTCCTTGCTGGACAACGCGCCACTGGGCCAACTGCTCCAACAGCTCGTCCCGCTGGAGCGTTTGCCTCAGCTGTTGAGACAAGGCCACCTGCAGGCACTTGCAGTGACTGCATCCAGCTATAGCACCGGGGACCACGTCACCTTTTATGAGGGCGACAAGCGACTCATGCCTTGGGTGCGGACACAGCGCTACGCCGTGCGAGACCGTATCACCCACGCGCACCTGCTGGCGTCGAGTGCGATCCCCTTTGTGTTTCCGGCCACGCAATTGCACATCAACGGCAGGGAGGAGTATTTCGGAGACGGCTCCATGCGCCAGAGTGCCCCGGTGGCACCCGCTATTCATTTGGGAGCAGAACGAATACTGGTAATAGGCGCCGGGCGCATGCATGAGCCCAAAGAAGAAGCCCACCTGCACACCACCAGCAGCTACCCCAGCATTGCCCAGATTGCGGGGCATGCGTTGTCCAACATCTTTTTGGACGCTCTGGCAGTGGACGTAGAGCGGGTGCAGCGGATTAACCAGACCATCAAACTGGTGCCGGAGGAAGCACGCAAAGGCAGCACATTGCGCCCGGTGGAACTGCTGGTGATTGCGCCCAGCCAGCGCTTGGATGCCGTGGCCTCCCGCCATGTGAAGGATTTGCCTCATGCGGTGCGCACCATGCTGGGCGGCGTAGGCGTGTCGTCCGCCAAGGCTGACGTTAAAGGCGCAGCACTCGCCAGCTACCTGCTGTTTGAGAGCGGCTACACCACGGAGCTGATGGCGCTGGGCTATGCGGACGCCCAGAAGCAGCGCGCCGAGGTCTGCAAGTTTTTCGGCTGGAACGACCCTGCCAACGGTGACCCTGTGCCTGACGAGACAGGGTTCGTGGAACGCCGCAAAGACCCGCTTCGCTTGCGCTGAACCATAAATGCCAAGCTGCGTCCGGACGCAAAAGGCATAGAAAATAGTCGTTTTGACGCCGAGACACCCCGTGAACCCATCAGCCACCTACCCCGAACTGATAGCCACCTACCGCAGGGCGGCTGCTGATGCGGCTCACAAGCAGGGCTTGATTCAGGCCGTGGCAAAAAAGGGCCCTGCGGCCATCAAAGCAGCCATGGAGACTGCCGCCAAGGCAGAAAAGCGCAAAGCCACATTCGCCAAGAAGCTGGCGGATCTGGGGGTAGAAATCCCGGACTGAGGTCCACAGACACTCACTGCGACCCGGGCACTGGATTTATGTGGATTCCAAAACCGCCAGAGCCTCTTGTGCCCAGGCGATGCTGCCCTCTTCAAACATGATGCCTTTCTTGAGAATCAAATGTTGCAGCCGCTTAGCCCGCGGCATCGCATCGCCCCGCGAAAAGTCCCGTGCTTCGATGGCGCGGTAATGCGCCAAGCGCTCCGTGTGCTGGGCAATCCGGGCGCGGAGTTCATCACTCAAGTCCACTTCATTCAAAGCGGCATCCGCGCGGATTTTGACGGTGAACTCATCCCGCAAATCCATGGGCGCAGCAGGTTCGCTGGTCCAGCGCACCAGTTCTGCCCGGCCGTCCGGCAGCACCTTGTACTCCCGCTTGCGGGTGGCACCGGCGTCGGGCGCGCTGTCAGAGACGATCCAGCCCTTCTCTTCCATGCGGGCCAGTTCGCGGTAAATCTGCTGGTGCGTGGCGTGCCAGAAGTAACCAATGGACTTGTCAAACCGGCGCGCCAGCTCGTACCCTGAGGACGGTTTTTCAATCAACGAAGTGAGCACGGCATGGGCAAGCGACATGCGGGCGAGTCTAAGGGCAGCACTCTAACTATGCAACCAGTTGCATAAATCTGGCTAGACTTCTACACTGCAACTGGTTGCATAGCCGCGCGTGCCTTGGTAACGGCCGGCCACCCGAACACATAACAGGAGACACCCATGACTGCCACGCTCACCTACCCCCACATGCTTGCCCCTCTGAATTTGGGCTTTACCACCCTGAAAAACCGGGTGCTCATGGGCTCCATGCACGTGGGCCTGGAAGAAGCCAAAGACGGCTTCACCCGCATGGCCGCCTTCTACGCCGAGCGCGCCAAGGGCGGTGTAGGCCTGATCGTGACAGGCGGTATTGCGCCGAACGACCGCGCCCGCCCCATGCCCGGCGGTGCCGCCATGACCACGCAAAAGGAAGCCGACAAGCACAAGGTCGTGACCGACGCCGTGCACGCCGCGGGCGGCAAGATTTGCATGCAGATCCTGCACTTTGGCCGCTACGCCTACCACCCCGAACTGGTGGCACCGAGCGCACTGAAGGCGCCTATCAGCCCTTTCCGCCCCCACGCGCTGACAACAGAAGAAGTGAGCCAGACGATTGAGGATTACGCCAACGCGGCGGCCCTGGCCCAAAGCGCGGGCTACGACGGCGTGGAGATCATGGGTTCTGAGGGCTACCTGATCAACGAATTCATTGCCAAGCAAACCAACCAGCGCGACGACGAGTGGGGTGGCAGCTATGAAAACCGCATCCGCTTCCCGCTGGAGATCGTCCGCAAAACGCGTGCACGGGTGGGCGCCAACTTCATCATCATCTTCCGTCTCTCCATGCTGGACCTGGTGGAAGGCGGCTCTACTCTTGATGAAGTAGTGCAACTCGCCCAGGCTTTGGAAGCCGCTGGCGTCACCATCCTGAACACCGGCATCGGCTGGCACGAAGCGCGCATTCCCACCATCGCCACCAAGGTGCCGCGCGCAGCGTTTGCCTGGGTGACGGAGCAGCTCAAGGGCAAGGTGAAGATTCCGCTGATTGCCACCAACCGCATCAACACGCCGGAGGTGGCCGAGCAAATTCTCAGCAGCGGCCAAGCAGACATGGTGAGCATGGCCCGCCCCTTTCTGGCCGACCCGTTGTTTGTGCAAAAGGCGGCCGAGGGCAAAGCCGACCAGATCAACACCTGCATCGGCTGCAACCAGGCCTGCCTGGACCACACCTTTGGCGGCAAGATCACCAGCTGCCTGGTGAACCCGCGCGCCTGCCACGAAACCCTGATGGTGGACAGCCCCGCCCCCAGCAAAGAACGCATTGCCGTGGTGGGCGCAGGTCCGGCCGGCTTGGCCTTTTCGACCGAAGCGGCCAAGCGCGGCTTTGAGGTGACGTTGTTTGACGCTGCCAGCGAGATCGGCGGCCAGTTCAACGTGGCCAAGCAGGTGCCCGGCAAAGAAGAGTTCTACGAAACCCTGCGCTACTTCGGCAAGCAGATTGAGCTGACCGGCGTGAAGCTGCGGCTGAACCAAAAAGTCAGCGCACAAGACCTTAGCGCCGCCGGCTTCAAGCACGTGGTGCTGGCCACCGGCGTGACACCGCGCATGCCTGAGATTGAAGGCATTACTCACCCCAAAGTGCTGGGCTACCTGGACGTGCTGCGCGACAAAAAGCCCGTCGGCAAAACTGTGGCACTGATTGGCGCAGGCGGCATCGGCTTCGATACCGCCGAGTTCCTGCTGCACGAAGGCACCAGCCCCAGCCTGGACCAAGCCAAATTCTTCGCCGAATGGGGTGTGGACACTGCATATGCCAGCGCTGGTGGCTTGAAGCCCGCGCACATCGAGAAGACGCCGCGCAAGGTCTACCTGCTGCAGCGCAAGACCAGCAAAGTGGGCGACGGCTTGGGCAAGACCACGGGCTGGATTCACCGCACCTCGCTCAAGAACCGCGAGGTGGAAATGATCAACGGCGTGACCTACCGCAAGGTGGACGATGCCGGCCTGCACATCACCGTGGGCGACAAGGACATGGTGCTGCCGGTAGACAACGTAGTGGTCTGCGCCGGCCAAGACCCGCAGCGCGCGCTGCAGGCTGACCTGCAAGCCGCAGGCGTCATCGTGCACCTGATAGGCGGCGCCGATGTAGCTGCCGAGCTGGATGCCAAGCGCGCCATCAAGCAAGGCACCGAGCTCGCCTTGGCATTTGGCGCCGCACTCGCCCAAGCGGCAGAAGCAGGTGCCGCCCCCACTCTGGCGCAGACCCTGCCCGCACCGGTGGCGGCCAGCCTCAAGCTGTGGCACCAAATGATTGCCGAAAACAACCTGGCCGAGCTGCCCACCATCCTGCACCGCAAGGCCGTGTTCCGCTCGCCCATGGCGCACACGCCCTACCCCAGCGCGCAGGCGGTGCAAGTGATCTTGACCAACGTGGTGCAGGTGTTTGAAGACTTCAAATATCACCGCGAACTGGCCAGCGCCGACGGCCTGAGCTTGGTGCTGGAGTTCAGCGCCAAGGTGAACGGCAAAGAGCTCAAGGGCATTGACATGGTGCAGTTCGACGCCGAGGGCAAGATCACCGACTTTGAGGTGATGGTGCGTCCCATGAGCGGCCTGCAGGCGCTAGGTGACGAGATGGGCAAGCGACTGGCGCCCTATATGACCATGATGAAGCCAGCCAAGACCTGAAGGCTGGATTCATCAATACTATAAAAATAATAGCTGCTCGCGCACATTCCATGGGCGCCAGCAGCCTATTTGGCATATAAAAGGAGACACACATGGAGTTTGAAACCCTGAAGGTCACGCTCGACGCGCACATCGCCACCATCCGCCTGAACCGTCCCGACAAAGCCAACGCCATGAACGCCACCATGTGGCAGGAAATCCGCCAGGCCTTTGAGTGGGTGGACCGCACGCCGGAGGCGCGGGTGGCGGTGTTGCAAGGCGAGGGCAAGTTGTTTTGCGCGGGTATCGACCTGCAGATGATGATGGGCATAGGCCCGCAGATCGCCAACGACTGCGACGGTCGCATGCGCGAGAGCCTGCGCCGCATGATTCTGGACATGCAGGACACGCTGACCAGCCTGGAACGCTGCCGCAAGCCGGTGCTGGCTGCCATCCATGGCGGCTGCATCGGGGGCGGCATCGACCTGGTGACCTGCGCCGACATGCGCTACGCCAGCGCCGATGCGTTTTTCACCATCAAGGAGATCGACATTGGCATGACTGCCGACGTGGGCACCCTGCAGCGCCTGCCCAAGCTGGTGGGCGATGGCATCACCCGCGAGCTGGCCTACACCGGCCGCAAGATGGACGCCACGGAGGCCAAGAGTATCGGCCTGGTGAACCGCGTGTTTGAAAGCCGCGAGGCGCTCTACGCCGGAGTGCATGAGATTGCCGCCACGATTGCGGCCAAGTCCCCACTGTCGATCCGCGGCACCAAAGAAATGATCACCTACGCCCGCGACCACAGCGTGGCCGACAGCCTGAACTACATCGCCACTTGGAACTCCGCCATGCTGATGAGTAAGGACCTGACCGAGGCGATGACGGCGAACATGCAGAAGCGCCCGCCGGTGTTTAAGGACTGAAAGGTTTGAAGTTCCTTTAGTCGCCATCTTTCGCAGCCCTGCTGAAAGAGTACCCCAGCAGGTTGCGCGCCTTCCGCAAGTTTTCGATATAGGCAGGCATGTTTTGAGTCGAGACTGAATCAGACAAAGTGCGATAGGAGTCAACAATCGTCAGACGGCCGGGGGAAAACTTGACAGAACTTTCCAATTCGAAAGCCGGATCCTTGATTTTGGAAGTCCCTGCCTTGTAGGTCCATGACTCAGGTAGAAGCACGTAGGTGGTTTGCCGCACATTTGCCGGGTGCAGCAAACCCAGTGGCTCTGTGCGTACGGTATTGCGCGGCGCCCGCAAGTAGTCGTTGACATCAGGACTTGCTGCGTAGGCTTCCATCCGGTTGTCTTTGCCTGCAGTCCAAAAGTCCGGAATCGTGTAGTACTCGGTGAGCGTCAGCTGATTGCTGGCAGCGTTGTCGTTTACTTCAAAGGGACGTACCGCGGTAAGGTTGGGATAGAAACGTGCAAAGTAATTGATCAATTGCTTCTGCATTTCCTCAGGAGAATCTTTGGCCAGGGTATTGCGCAAACGCTCAGCGCTTAAACCTTCCAACACAGTAGTCACCGTGAACGGCACAGCTTGTTGCGTGCCACCCTTGCTATCAAAAACAACCAGCACTTTGCGGTTGTACTCAGTAGCGGCCCCTGGCAACATTTCAGTAAGGGCTGTCTGCTGCGGCTCCAGGACCAGCGCAAATCCGAAGTTGGCTTGCGAGATATCTCGCAGCCCACCGACCTGCTGTTGCAAGGTAGGGTCCAGCCAAAAATACTCGTCACCTACTTTGGCTCGCACAATCACATGGTCAAAAGCTCCGGGTGATGGCTGCCACTGCACAATCGCTTTCTTGGACCGTGTGTTCACCAGCGCGGGACTTGCCTGGATATCCAATGCCTTGAGCAACGTGAGCGTCAGCAAGGTTTTGTCCTTGCAGTCACCAAAGCGGCGTGACAACACCAACTCAGGCGGCGTCGGTGCGTGGGATCCTGGCCCCACTTCGACGCCCAGATACCGGACTGTTCTTTGGACATAACGCAAAGCTTCGGCTGTCCGTTCGGCAGGGTCGGCAAACCGATTCTTGATGCGCTCCGCTTCTGCCGCCAGTTCAGGGGGGATACGTGTTGGCGGGGTATAGAGCGGAACGCCCCACTTCACCACCGATTGCCAATCGCCAAAATCACTCCATTGCGCACTGGGGAAGGGGTCATACCAGGCCGGCGCATCATCGCGAACGCGCAGAGAGGCCATCTCGCGTTGGTTCCAGATGTATTCATCCATACCGCCAGTCATTTGCCGGGTGGGCTCCGGATGGCCGTTATGCATCTTGATGACTGGATTGCGGCCCTTTTCCGTCACCAGACGGGAATACACCGTCTGCACGGGCACACCCCATTGAGATTCGAATAATCCGTAGTGCTTCCCAGCAAATACGGGGTTACTTCCACGCAAACTGAACGCGTACTCCACCACATCACCAACGCGAACATCTTCCAAAAAGAGGTTTGCAGTCTTGGAGCCATTGAATATCAGTTGCTCCAGGGACTTCTCGCGTTGCAGCACCTTGATGGCCGATGGCACTAGTTTGGATATCTTCTTGTCACCACGGCGGATATCCACCGAATGCAAGAGCAGCGTTTGGTAAGACGGATCGAAGCGGATTTCGATGTTGGAAGAGTTCTCCAGACCACTTTCGTTCTGGATCTTGAACGCATAGTGGCTGTAAGAGTGCCTGCTGCTCCCCTGAATCAATACCTGCCGATCTGCCAGCAGATATGAAACACCATCGCTTTGTTTGCTTTGTGATGTTTCCGAACTCAAATCTGGTGCAATGGGAGTGACCCATACCGGCAATTTATCAATTTTGAATTCCGGCGCGGCCGGTGCGGCCTGAGCTCCACCCAAGATCAGCGTTGCGATACAAGCTGCACCCCACAAGGCTAAAAGCTTCTTCACACTTTTCACAATCATTCTCCAGCCGCAAGGGCAAAGTCCAAGGCTTGCAAAAATCGACCGGGCTCAGCGAGAGCACGCGCCAGTTGCTGTGCCTTCTTGATCTGTACATCGTTCAACGGAGTCTCGAAGGGGGGCTTGAAATCGGCCATCTCGACAGCTCCACCATTTTGGAGAGACTCTGCATGGAAATACAGCGCATAGGCAACTACGCTGTTCGCGGGCAATCCACTTCCATGGTGATAAGCGCGAGCCAGCCAAAAAACCGCATCAACAAAGTTTTTGTCGGCCGCATCTCTGATTAACTGCAACCCCCGCTTTTGATCTTGCCGCTCATGCTCACCCAGCCCACCGTACCAGCGGGTAACGCCTTCCCGAAAAGAGTCCCGCGGAGTTGTATTGGCATGCTCTTGAAAGGGCGTGTAAGTCTTGAAAGCTGGTCTCGCCGCAAAGTCTCCAGACACCAGCGACAGGTAGTAGAGCTCTGGCTTGCCGCCAGAAGAGGCCTGTCGCGCCAGATAAGCACGGTCGACCTCCTGCTGCTCGCCAACCATCTCGGCTGGCGTTTTCCGTTTAACTTCGGACAACCAGATCGACGCGAGGCTGTTGCCACGATTGGCCGCACGTTCCGACCAGATCAAGGACTTTTCAATGTCCTGCTTCACACCCCAACCAAAATAAAGCATCTTTCCCAGCAGGAACTGTGGCAAAGAGTTCCCAGCAATAGCGGAGAGCTCAATCCAAGTTGCAGCTTCCCGGTACCGTTTCAGGTCGAAATACAGAACGCCCAAAGCTAAGTGTGAAGCCTCATGCCCTTGTGACGCGGCCTTAAGCCACCATTTTTCTGTTGCAAGGAGGTTCTGTCCATTTTGCAGACCCCAAAGGGAACTGAGCCCCTGCTTAAACTGGTAATCCGCGTCGTCCTCCATTTCCTTTCGAATGACCAATGCGCTCTCAGACTGCAGGTCTACCCGCCCCTCCGCGATGGATTCCAGAAGTGCACGGGAAAGCACTCCTCCTTTACTTGCATACTCCTTCAGAGTTGCCAATCCTTGGGGTTGGTCCTTGGGTAAGCCGACACCACACAACTGCATCATTGCCAGCAACGCCGGAAACTCCGGATCGTCGTTTGACTCCTTGCGCAAATAGTCCAACTCCGTTTGATTCAACATCTTGCCCGCAGGAATCTGAAACATCTCAGCGAGTTGATCACAACGCATGACCTCCCTTGCATGCACGTTCAACGCAGCGTTGATGATCAGCGCAATCCATAGCTTTTTCATTGTTGTTCCCTGCTCCCAAGGTCGATCTGCACTAGCGAAGTTATCTCTTCTAATTGTTAAATTAGAACTACTGCGCCGTAGCACGATCAAGAGAGATTAGATACTCGCCTGGCACGGACATATCGCGAATCAATCGTTTGGCCTGAGCGATTTGCGCCGGTGACATTTCGTCCTCAATTGCTGGGTGATAGTTCTCCAGCAAAGCGTCAAGCGCATCCCCACTCCATTCGCCCGAAAAATTTACCGCATACGCAGCTACAGGATTTTTTTCGACCCCGATACCAGATAGATACGCGTTGGCAAGTCGCGTCCTGGCAGAGACATTTTTCCCCTCTGCAGCTATTCTGAGGAAATGCACGCCCAGAGAAAGATTGACCGGCAAGCCATCTCCCTTCAAATACGCGAGCCCCAAGTTGGACGTACTCTGCAGATCTCCACCGTCCACTGCGCTCAGGTACCAACACAATGTCTGCTCAACATCATTCTTGCTGGCCAGATGTTGCGCCATCTTCACCTGCGCTTCAGGGGATCCTTGCCTTGCCCATGAAAGATCGTTGGCGATCGAAAGATCAGTCACCGCATCGCCTATTCCACCGCAATCGTACAAGTCTCGCAAATGCCATTGCCGTGGAGCTATGCGTACTTCCTGAGAGAAGGACTTCCTCTGCGCCACTACTTTCTTTCTCCAGAGGTAGGCTTCACGCAGGTCAACGGGCACTCCCAAACCCCTTTCATACGCGTTCGCCAAAGCAGCCTGCGCATCTGGAACTGACCGAGCGGCTGCCCTGCGGTACCACCCAAGGGCTTTCTCGTAGTCCAGCTCCGCAAATGTCCCGGTGGAATAAATCTTCCCCAAACGCAACTCCGCGAATGGGAAACGTTTCTCAGCAGCATAGGTCAGCCGCTGCAAGGCAAGGTTCACATTGGAGTGAGTTCCCAGTCCTTTGGAGTAGATGTACCCCGACAAATACGCCGACATTGCATCGCCCGCAGCGGCGCCAATCTCGCTCCACTTCAGCGCATCTGCATACCTCTCCCTAGAAAGGTAGAACTGCACAAGATTTGCGTAGGTATCGAGATGGCCTTGACTTGCAGCTTTCAACATCCAGTTTTCGGCTGCCACGACATCCTGTCTTATCAAAAAACCTTGCCAATACACACGCCCGAGTTCCATTTGTAACTCTGGAACCCCGTGCTCCGCCCCTCGCTGCAACCACTTTTGAGCCAACACTGGATTTTTAGGAACACCCAGAAATCCCATATACAAATAGTAGAGCGCTGCAATAGCAGAAGGATTTAGATCGTCGGCGGCACGCTCCAACTCACGCACGCCACGCTCTACATCCTTTTGCACTCCAATTCCACAGAGATAAAGTACACCAAATCCTACTGCCCCAATTTCTGGGGATTCACGGATTTTGTTCTGAACCTGAACCCACTCAGCATCGGTAAAGAGGCGCCCTTCCTTGGCTGGAGTCATTTTTTGAAGGACTTCGCATGACGGCAACGCCGCCTGTGCGAAAACCGAAGACGCAAGACCGAACAACAACACCGATAGTATTTTTTTCATTCAGTGCCTCCCTATTTGCACTGCCAACATTCTAAAAGGCGACCCCGACTAAAATCACCGGTTCCTCTGTGAAAGTCGATTTCCCCATGCCTCGCCAACTCTTCGTTACCACCGCCCTCCCCTACGCCAACGGCAACTTCCATATCGGTCACATCATGGAATACATCCAGGCCGACATCTGGGTGCGGTTCCAGCGCATGCAGGGCAACGCGGTGAACTTCGTAGGCGCGGACGATACGCACGGCGCGCCCATCATGATTGCGGCTGAAAAAGCGGGGGTAACGTCCGAGCAATTCGTGGCCAACATCGCCGCCGGGCGCAAGCAGTACCTGGACGGCTTTCACATCAGCTTTGACAACTGGCACAGCACCCACTCGCCCGAGAACACCGAGCTGGCCCGCCAGATCTATCGTGACCTGCGCGACCGCGCCGATGGCAGCCTGATTGAAGTGCGCACTATCGAGCAGTTCTTCGACCCCGAGAAGAACATGTTCCTGCCTGACCGCTATATCAAAGGCGAGTGCCCCAAGTGCCACGCCAAAGACCAGTACGGCGACAACTGTGAGGTCTGCGGCTCGGTATACGCGCCCACCGACCTGATCAACCCCTTCTCAGCCCTCTCCGGCGCCAAGCCCGAGCTCAAGAACTCTGAGCACTACTTCTTCAAGTTGTCTGACCCACGATGCGTGGAGTTCCTGGAGAACTGGACGCAAGACGGCAAGCTGCAACCCGAAGTGGCCAACAAGATCAAAGAATGGTTCAGCGTGCGCACCAACCCGGACGGCACCCAGAGCGAAGGGCTGGGCGACTGGGACATCAGCCGCGACGCACCTTACTTCGGTATCGAGATTCCCGATGCGCCGGGCAAATACTTCTATGTGTGGCTGGACGCGCCTGTGGGCTACCTGGCGTCGCTCAAAAACTGGTTCGACAAAGGCGGTCCCAAGGCTAAGCACGGCGACACCCGCAGCTTTGACGAATACATGGCAGCAAGTGATACCGAGCAGTACCACTTCATCGGCAAAGACATAGTTACCTTCCACACGCTGTTCTGGCCCGCGATGCTGAAGTTCAGCGGCCGCAAGACACCCAACAACGTGTTTGTGCACGGCTTCCTGACCGTGAACAATGGCGAGAAGATGAGCAAGAGCCGGGGCACTGGCCTGGACCCGCTCAAGTACCTGAGCCTGGGCATGAACGCCGAGTGGCTGCGCTATTACCTGGCTGCCAAACTGAGTGCCCGCAATGAAGACATCGACTTCAACGCCGACGACTTCATGGCGCGGGTGAACAGCGATTTGATTGGCAAGTACGTCAACATCGCCAGCCGTGCTGCCGGCTTTATCACCAAGCGCTTTGACGGCAAGCTGACCAGCGACTTCGGCACCACCGGCGCTGCCCTGTTGGCCGAAGTGCGTGGCGCCAGCGATGCACTCGCCCAAATGTACGAAGCGCGCGAATACGGCAAAGCCACCCGCGAGATCATGCTGCTGGCCGACAAGGTGAATGCCTATGTAGACCAGAACAAGCCATGGGACTTGGCCAAGGACGTGGCCAACAACCAGGCGCTGCACCAGGTGTGCTCGGTGCTCATTAACACCTTCGCCACACTCACCCGCTATCTCTCGCCCGTGCTGCCCGGCTTGGCGCAAGCGGTGCAAGGCTTTGTGGGCGTGGACATGCAGCAGTGGAATGTGGCCGGCGATGTGCAAGCCATCCAGCCTTACCAGCACCTGATGCAACGCGTCACCCCCGAGCAGCTGGACGCACTTTTTGAACCCAAAGAGCCTCTAGCGCCCGCAGAACCTGCGCAAGCAGCTCCTAAAAAAGTAGCAAAATCAGCACCCGCCGCTGTGCCAGCTGATCCCAACGCCCCCGGTGGCGAGGCGCTGGCCCCCACCATCAGCATTGATGACTTCGCCAAGATCGACCTGCGCATCGCAAAGATCGTGAACTGCGAAGCCGTCGAAGGCTCCACCAAATTGCTGCGCCTGACCCTCGATGTGGGTGAAAAGAACGCCGAGGGCCAGCCCACCACGCGCAATGTGTTCAGCGGCATCGCCAGCATGTACAAGCCCGAAGAGCTGGTGGGCCAGCTCACCGTGCTGGTGGCCAATCTGGCGCCGCGCAAGATGAAGTTCGGCATGTCCGAAGGCATGGTCATGGCGGCCAGCCATGCAGATGAGGGCGCCAACCCCGGCATCTACATCCTCAACCCCTGGCCCGGCGCCCAGCCCGGCATGCGCATCCACTAAAGCACAGTCGCTTTATTCATCAGACACAGCACACACCGGTCCCACAGCATGATCCCCCTGATCCGTGGTTGGACCGATGTGCAGCGCACGCCGCAAGCCAACACGCGCTTGGGCGTGACCCTCGCCGCCGTGGCGGGGGCGGCGAATGCCGGAGGCTTTCTGGCCGTGAACCAATACACCTCCCATATGACCGGCGTGGTGTCTGGCATGGCGGACGCTTTGGTGCTGGGCCACACCGGCACCGCGCTGGTCGGCCTGGCCATGCTGCTGGCCTTTGTGACCGGTGCCATGTGCACTGCCTTGCTGGTGAACTGGGGCATGCGCCACCACTTGCATAGTGCTTATGGGCTGCCGCTATTGTTGGAGGCAGCGCTGCTGCTGGTATTCGGCTTGTTTGGTGGCGCGATTGCCGTCGCTGCCCACCTGTTTGTGCCACTCACGGTCGTGCTGCTCTGCTTCATCATGGGTCTGCAGAACGCGGTGATCACCAAGATCTCGCGTGCAGAGATTCGCACCACCCACATCACCGGTCTGGTCACCGATATGGGCATTGAGCTGGGCAAGCTGCTCTACATCAACCCCGCACCCTCTGAACACCCCGTGCGTGCCAACCGCGACAAACTGCGCCTGCAGGGCAAGCTGATTGGCGCCTTTGCCTTGGGGGCGCTGGTCGGGGCCATGGGCTTCAAGCATGTGGGCTATATCGCCACCCTGCCATTGGCCTTGGCGCTGCTAGCGCTGGTGATCAAACCCTTGTGGAAGGACCTGCACCCTTCCGCTTACCCTGCCGCCTGACCCCGCCATGGCTGCACCCCGCTTTTTCCACCCGCGCCTGATGGATGCCCTGCAGGGCTACAACCGGCAGCGCCTGGCAGGGGACATTGGCGCGGGCCTCACGGTGGGTGTCGTGGCGCTGCCCTTGGCCATGGCCTTTGCCATCGCCAGTGGCCTCAAGCCCGAGGCAGGCCTGTTCACCGCCATCATTGCCGGCTTTTTGATCTCTGCGCTGGGTGGCAGCCGGGTGCAAATCGGTGGGCCGGCGGGGGCATTCATCGTCATCGTGTACGGCATCGTCGAGCGCTATGGCTATGCCAATCTGGTCATTGCAACCGCCATGTCCGGTGTGATGTTGTTCGCCTTCGGTTTCTTCCGGCTGGGCACGCTGGTGCGCTTTATCCCGATTGCTGTGGTCATCGGCTTTACCAATGGCATTGCAGTGCTGATTGCGCTCTCGCAGGTCAAAGACTTTCTGGGTCTGAACACCGGACCCATGCCGGGCAGCTTCTTCGGCATCCTGCACACGCTGAGTGCTTCGCTCTCCACCATCAACCTGCAGGCGACGGCACTCGCATTGGCCAGTCTGGCGGTCATCGTGGCATGGCAGTTCGGTCTCACCCGCCTGGCCAAAGCCAATGCGTGGGCTGCCAAGTTGGCGCTGGTGCCTGGCGCAGTGGTCGCACTGATTGGAGCTACTCTCGTAGTGGGTCTGGCGGGATTGCCCGTGGAAACCATCGGCAGCCGCTTCGGCGGCGTGCCCACTGCATTGCCCGGCTTTGCCTTGCCCGACTTCAGCTGGGAGACCGTGCGCTTTCTGTTCATCCCTGCCACCACACTGGCCATGCTGGGCGCCATTGAATCCCTGCTCTGTGCCCGGGTGGCCGACGGCATGATCGGCGACCGGCACGACCCCAATCAGGAGCTGATGGCCCAAGGCATTGCCAACCTGGTCACTCCCTTCTTCGGGGGTATGCCAGCCACCGGCACCATTGCCCGTACGGTCACTAACATCAAGAGCGGTGCCAGCAGCCCGGTGGCTGGCATGGTGCACGCCCTCACCCTGATGCTAGTGGTGCTCGTGGCAGCGCCTTTGGCCAAGAACATTCCGCTGGCCGCCATGGCCGCCATCCTCATGTTTGTGGCTTGGAACATGGGCGAATGGCGCGAGTTTGTGCACCTGCGGCAATACCGCCTGCCTTACCGCGCGACCCTGCTGGCCGTGTTTTTCCTGACGGTGGTGTTTGACCTGACAGTCGCCGTAGAAGTAGGCTTGGTCGCTGCCTGCCTGACCTTCATCTACCGCATCTCCAGCCTCTCGCGTTGCGAGCAACTCAGCGCGCAGGACTACCCGCCGCTGGTGGGCCTTGAACGAGATGTCGCAGCCCATCGACTGCATGGCGCCATCTTCTTCGGCGCGGTCAAGCTGATTGAAAACCTCGAAGACCACCTGCCCGCCCGGGTGCTGGTGCTGGACTTCAAAAACGTGCTCTACATAGACTCATCCGGCGCGGACACTGTGCTGGACTTGGTGCACACCTGCCACAAGCGGGGTGTGCGCCTGATTGCATGCGGGCTGGCCTTCCAGCCACAAGACATCCTGCTGCGCTGCGGCGTTACCGAGGCCCTGGGCCCGGCCAACCTCAGCCCCACGTTGGCACAAGCGCTGGAGCTCGCGGTGCATGATGCGCAAGCGGCCTGATACCTGCCACACCCTGATTTTTCCCGACCCCATTGCATGACATCCACAACAAAAACTAGCGCACCCCTGCACTTTGATGTGCTCATCGTTGGAAGCGGCCTCGCCGGCCTGAGTGCTGCGCTTTTGCTCTCGCAGCAATACCGCGTGGCCATCCTCACCAAACGTGCAGTGCGCGAAGGCAGCAGCGGCTGGGCCCAAGGCGGCATTGCCGCCGTGTGGGACAAGGACGACAGTTTTGCCGCGCACGTGGACGACACGCTGATTGCCGGTGCCGGCCTGTGCGACCTCAAAGCCACGCAGTTCGTGGTGGAGAACGCGCCCCAGTCCATCGCCTGGCTGCAAAAGCTGGGCGTGCCGTTTTCGGAGGAAGCGGGCCATGCCGGCCAGCTGCACCTCACCCGCGAAGGCGGTCACAGTGCACGGCGCATCGTCCACGTCACCGATGCCACCGGCGCGGCAGTCCAGCAGACCCTGATTGAGAAAGTAAAAGCCAGCGCCAATGTGACGCTGTTTGAGCAACACACGCTGGTGGACCTGATCACCACCACCAAGCTGGGCCAGGCTGGCCCCAACCGCTGCGTGGGCCTGTACGCGCTGGACGACGACACCGACGAAGTGCTCACCTTTCAGGCGCCCCACACCATCCTGGCCACAGGCGGCGCGGGCAAGGTCTACCTTTACACCACCAACCCCGACACGGCCACTGGCGACGGCATTGCCGCCGCCTGGCGGGCAGGCTGCCAGGTGCAGAACATGGAGTTCATCCAGTTCCACCCCACCTGCTTGTTTCACCCGCACGCCAAGAGCTTTTTGATCACCGAAGCGGTGCGTGGCGAGGGCGGCCGCCTGCTGCTGCCCACCGGCGAACGCTTTATGCCCAAGCATGACCCGCGCGCCGAGCTGGCCCCGCGCGACGTGGTGGCCCGCGCCATCGACTTCGAGATGAAAAAAGGCGGCTTCGACTGCGTGTACCTCGACATCTCACACCAGCCGCTGAGCTTCATCCAGGAGCACTTTCCCAACATCTACGCCCGCTGCCTGGAGCTGGGCATCGACATGGCCAAGCAGCCCATCCCCGTGGTGCCGGCTGCCCACTACACCTGCGGTGGCGTGGTCACCGACCTGGATGCCCGCACCGATGTGCAAGGCCTGTATGCCGTAGGCGAAACTGCCTGCACCGGCTTGCACGGCGCAAACCGTTTGGCATCGAATTCGCTGGTGGAGTGCATGGTGTTTGCGCGGGCAGCTACTGCTTTGATAGCAAGTGAACTCGCCAATGGCAGCTCTGAGGCACCACGCCAGTTGCCCGCCTGGGACGACAGCCGCGTCACCGATGCGGACGAGAGCGTGGTCATCTCCCACAACTGGGACGAGCTGCGCCGCTTCATGTGGGACTACGTCGGCATCGTGCGCACCAACAAACGGCTGGAGCGCGCGGCCCACCGTATCGCGCTGCTGCAAGACGAGATTGCCGAGTTTTATGCCCACTTCCATGTCACCCGCGACCTGCTGGAGCTACGCAACCTGGTGCAAGTGGCTGACCTGATCGTGAAAAGCGCCCAGGCCCGCCACGAGAGCCGCGGCCTGCACTTCAGCCGCGACTACCCCGGAATGTTGGATGTGGCGGTTCCGACGACGCTCACGCCTTGAAACCAAGTTAAGCCGTCTTGACTAGCGCCAGCCCGGCCCCTGCGATAGTCCGTGCCCGCGGCACTGCCACCAACATCCGGTCAGCCACCTCTTTGAGCACCTGACGGAACCAACGCTGCGCAGGAGCCCGCTGGTTGCGACCGTGCCAAATTTGGTAGAAGCGCATGTTCGGGTAATCAATGGGGCACGGCACCACGATGAGCGGCAGGGTGCTGGCGTAATGCTCGGCGAAATGGCGGCTGATGGTGAAGATTAAGTCTGTACCCGGCAACATGTTGGGCGCCATGCTGAAGAACGGCACGATCATGCGCGCGTTGCGCGTCAGTCGGTGGGTGGCGAGGTACTTGTCAATCACCCCACGGTGGCTGGATGAATATGGCAGAGGCACCACATGGGGAGCGTGAAGGTACTGCTCGCGGGTCATGGGACTGCGCGCCAACGGGTTGTTACGGTCCATAAGCACCACCACGTCGTCTTCCAGCAGAGGTGCTGTGTGCAAATGCTCGGGGGGCTCAGGCCAGTTGCCGATGACTACGTCCAGCTCACCATTGGCCAGAGCTTCTTCAAAGTCATAGCCGGGGCCCAGGGGGTGCACCATCAGTCGAGCGTTGGGTGCATCCCGCCGCAGCGCTTTGGCCACACCGGCCATGAACACCGTAGACAGGTAATCCGGGCAGCCGATCTTGTAGAGCTGTTGGGTGGTCTGAGGGTCGAACTGTTCCCCCACTGTAAATAGGCGATCTATGTCGGCTAGGGCCCCGCGTGCGGTCTCCAGCACCTCCAAGCCACGGGGCGTAGGCACCATGGCGTTGCCACTTCGGACCAACAGTTCGTCATTGAAGACCAGCCGCAGTTTGCGCAGGGCGGCGCTGATAGCCGGTTGCGTCTGATTCATGCGGGTTGCCACCCGCGTGAGGTTGCGCTCTGTCAGCAAGGACACCAGCACCCTGAGCAGATAGGTGTCCAAAGGGTCATTAGGGCGGGCCATGGCAAATCTCCGGAGTTGCCATGGGTGAAGCACATGTTATGCCAGTCATAACAAACACAGCGCGCGCGCAGAGGGTCCCGCTCCTAAACTTTTATGGGTGGGTTAAACGCCTATGTCCATGCGGACTGCGGTGACAAGGCTCGCTTATTGCTAACCCTCTACCAAGGCTTACCGCTATGCAAACCATGACCGCTCCGATGATTGCGCCGCTCCGGCTGGAGGATGTGAATGCGCTCAGCGAACGGGCGTTTGTGGAATTGCTCGGCGAAGTGTTCGAACACTCCCCCTGGGTCGCCAGTCGTGCTTTTGCGGCGCGTCCGTTTGCCGACATTTCCGCACTGCACACCGCAATGGTGCATGAGATGCAACGCGCCAACCAAGCCGAAAAACTCGCGCTCCTGTGTGCCCACCCGGAACTGGCCGGCAAAGCTGCCCAACGCGGAGAGCTCACCAGCGCGTCCACCCAAGAACAATCACGCGCCGGACTCAATGCCCTGAACCCGCAAGAGATGCAGCGCATCACCGACCTGAATACCGCCTACCGCGCACGCCACGGATTCCCTTTCATCGTGTGCGTCGGGCAACACACCAAGGACAGCATTTTTTCCGTGTTCGCCCAGCGCGTGGCCAACGCTCCCGCCCAGGAGCAAGTCGAAGCGCTGAGCCAAGTGACCGCCATCGCTCTCTTACGCCTAAACAAACTCATTTCCCATTGACCCCGTTTCTTCAACCTTAGGACTCACCATGCACAGCAAACCTCTCCGCTTCCGCAAAGCCCTGTCTACCGTAGCCCTGGCCGCCGTGCTCGCCGGCACCGCCGGTTGGACGCTCGCCGCCGATGTCACCATGCGTGTGGCTGGCAACTTCTCTTCCAACGTGCGCCACTCAGAAGGCATTGAGCGACCCTTCTTTACCGGGCTGCCCAAGGCGACCGGAATCGACATGGACGTGAAGTTCAACCCCATGGATGTAGTGAACGTAAAGCCGGACGACGCTCTGCGCCTGTTGCGCTCCAACGTGTTTGATGTGATGTCCGTACAAATCGGTAGCGTTGCGCGTGACGATCCGTTCTTTGAAGGCATCGACCTCGCCGGTGTCTCTACCAACATGACCATGTTGCGCGAATCCATGGAAGCCTACCGCCATGTGTTTGACCAGCGTCTGCAGGAAAAATTCAAGGCCAAGGCATTGACACTCTGGCCCTTCGGGCCCCAAGTGTTCTTCTGCAACAAGCCCATTAAGTCGATTGCCGACTTCAAGGGCCTGAAGATCCGCAGCTTCACCCCCAGCATGTCCGCCATGCTGCAAAACTTGGGAGCCACCCCGGTCACACTGTCGTTCTCCGAGGTGTACTCCGCGCTGGGCAACGGCGTTGTGGACTGCGGTGTCACTTCTGCCAACTCCGGCAACTCCGGCAAATGGCCTGAAGTCACGCAATATTTCTACCCTTTGTCGGTGGCCGGCTCCGTCCAGGGTCACTTTGTGAACATCGACTTTTGGAACAAGCTCAGCCCCGCACAACAAACCAAGATCTCTGCTGAGTTCAAGAAGATGGAAGACCAGATGTGGGCACTGGCTGAAGAAGGTACTGCCGATTCCATCGCCTGCAATACCGGCAAGCCATGCAAAAACGGCACCCCCTTCAAGATGACCCTGGTGCCTGTGAGTGCAGATGACCAAGCCAAGGTGAAAGCCGCTTCCGCCGCCACCGTGCTGCCAATGTGGAAAACCGTCTGCAACAAAGTGGACCCCAAGTGCAGCGACACCTGGAACGCCACCGTGGGCAAAGCCCGTGGCATGGCCATCAACTAAACACACCGTCGAGACAGCCCCGATGTCCAGTACCAACCCGATCAGCCAAGCCATTGCGCCGGCCGCCCGATATGCCACTCTGGCGTTCGGGTGGGTGGTACTGGCCTATGCAGTTGCGCTCAGCCTTGAAGTGTTGGGCCGCAAACTATTCAACACTTCTTTCAAAGGCATCGACGAACTCGGTGGTTTTGTGCTGGCCGTCAGTGCAGCCATCGGTGCGTCTTACGCCATGGCCCAGCGCAGCCACACGCGGGTGGATGTGTTCCTCGTCCTCTTCCCCCGCCCCGTACAGAAAGTGCTCAATACCCTGGCCATGGCATGCTTTGCCTTCTTTGCCACCTTTGCCGCTTGGCGCGGCATTTCGGTGCTAATGGAAACACTGGACTTCAAAAGCAGTGCACCGAATCTGGAAATCGCTTTGTGGATTCCGCAATCCGCCTGGGTGCTGGGCCTCGTGTTGCTGGCCTTTATCTCCCTGGCCTACGCATTCCACGCCTTGTACTTGTTGCTCGCAGGTCGCCATGAACTGAACGCTTGGTACGGCCCTACCAGTGCCCAGGAAGAACTGGAAGCCGAGCTTGCCGAGCTCAAGGCCCGTGGCACCGCCAGCAATGCAGGCTTGCAAGGAGACTCCCATGGCTGATATCTCGATTGCAGCGGTCGCGGCCGGCTTTGGCCTATTGATCCTGCTCATGAGCTTGGGCCTGCACGTGGCCTTTGTCATGTTCATTCTGAGCCTTCTGGGCGCGGTGATGTACCTCGGCTGGCCGGTAGCTTTTGAGTACGGCACCCAGTATTGGAGTGCCAACAACAATTTCGTGCTGGTGTCGGTGCCTCTGTTCATCCTGCTTGGTGAGTTGCTAGTGCGCGGAGGCTTTACCGACAAGATGTACCGCGCGCTTTCGGATTGGCTGTCCCCCTTGCCGGGAGGACTGCTGCACTCAAACATCGGTGCATCCGCCCTGTTTGCAGCTGTGTCTGGGTCGTCCGTAGCGACTGCGGCCACCATTGGTACCGTAGCGCTGCCGGCCTTCAAACAGCGTGGCTACAACGCCCGTCTGGTCCTGGGCACGATTGCAGCCGGTGCCACCTTGGGAATCCTGATTCCACCGTCGATCAACATGATCATTTACGGCGCCATGACCAACACCTCAGTGGGCAAGCTCTACGCCGCAGGTGTGGTACCGGGCCTGCTGCTCACGGCGCTGTTCATGGCGGTCATCGTGGTGGTCTGCTTGTGGAAGCCTGCGTACGCCGGGGCCAAGGAAGCACCTTCCCCCCTGAGAGACAAGCTCATTCGCCTGCTGGACTTGATACCGCCGGTCACCGTCATTGTGTTTGTGATGGGCAGCATCTATGCCGGTTGGGCCACGCCCACCGAATCGGCTGCGCTAGGAGTCGTCGTGTCTCTGGCCTTGTGTGCAGGCTACGGGAGACTCAACATCAAAATGCTGCATGAGTCCTTTCTGACCACGCTGTCCATCACCGCGATGATCATGCTGATCGCGGCGGCGGCGTTCTACCTGAACTTCGTTCTCGGCATGATGGGTGTGCCCGACATGCTGACCAAATTCGTGACCGGCCTAAAGGCCAGCCCCGGCCAGATCATTCTGGTGCTGACTATTCTTTACCTGATCCTGGGTTGCTTTCTGGATGCGCTTGCCATGGTGGTGGGCACCATACCTATCGTGTTCCCAATCGTCGTGGCGCTGGGGATTGACCCGGTTTGGTTCGGCATTTTCCTGGTGATCATGGCGGAACTGGCGCTCATAACCCCACCGGTGGGAATGAACCTGTATGTGGTGCAGGGCGTGCGCGGGGAAGGCAACATCATTGATGTGATCTACGGTGTGATGCCATTCCTGCTGATCATGCTGGTGTTGGTCGCGTTGATCTGGTTCTTCCCCGCCATCGTGATGTGGCTACCTGGATCCATAGGAAACTGACATCTGCTACTAAAAACGGAGCTGCTGGTGCACATCCCACGTGCGTCAGCAGCTCTTTTTGCATCAAACCGTATGCTTGCGAAGCATGTTGGCCAAGCTGGCAGCCGTGTACGGCTTCGCCAAATGGTCGTCCATCCCGGCGCTTTGACAATCCAGGAGGTCCTCGTGCAAGGCGCTGGCTGACAAGGCAATGATGGGGGTTCTGCGCCCGGCAGGTTCTGTCTGGCGAATCAGGAGAGTGGCTTCTTTGCCGCCCATGACCGGCATTTGCAGATCCATCAAAACCAGATCCCATGGCTTGGTCGGAAAGATGTCCACGGCCTCCTGGCCATTCTCTGCAATGGTCACGGCATGACCCCAGCGGCCGAGCAGCGTCTTGGCCAGTATCTGGTTCACCTTGTGGTCCTCCACCAGCAGCACCAGCAAGGGCCTGTTGAATACCGGCACTTCGTCTGCCGGCTTTTGCGGTGCGGGGTCTACCAGCGCCTCCGGCGAGTAGGCATTGGCGCCACCAGCCTCCAAGGCTGGCTGCAGGGGCACTTCCAGACAAAAGGTGCTGCCCTGGCCGGGGGCGCTTCGCACTGTCAAAGCGCCCTGCATCAGGCGCGCCAGTTCTGCGCAAATACTCAACCCCAAGCCCGTGCCACCGAAGCGCCGCGTGGTGGACGCATCTGCCTGCTCAAATGCCTTGAAGATGCTGGCCTGTTGATCCAGTGGCACGCCGATACCGGTGTCTTTGACCTCAAAAACCAGCGTGTCCTTCGCTTTGGAATACTTGCCCACCCGCACACTCAGGTGTACATGCCCACCTTCGGTGAACTTGACCGCGTTTTCCAGCAAGTTGGTAAGAATCTGGCGGGTTCGCAGCGCATCACCCACGACGCATGACGGTACCTGCGCATCGATATGGAGTGCGAATTCGAGTTGCTTCTGCACGCAGCGGTTGGTGTAGACGACCTTGAGCTCTTCAAGCAACGCGCGCAGATCCCATGCACTGCTCTCGAGTTGCATGTGGTGAGCCTCCAGCTTGGAGTAATCCAGAATCTCGTTCAGGATTTTGAGCAAGGCACTCGCGGAGTTTTGCGCCGTAGCCAGGTAATGCTGCTGCTCCTGTGCATCTGACGAACCCCTGGCCAACTCCAGCATGCCCAGCACGCCATTCATCGGCGTGCGTATCTCGTGGCTCATATTGGACAGAAACTCACTTTTCACCTGACTGAGGCGCTCTGCGTTCACCTTGGCGTGCCGCAACTCAGAGTCGATCTTGCGCTGTTGCTCAATGTCGCGGACCGTACCCTCGTAAAACACGTAGAAGCAGACCACACAGGCCAGCAGCGAGAAACCCACCAAAAAAGCCAGCCACAAGTTTCTGGACAGCAAATCCCGCTGGCGCTTGGCCAAGGCTATCTCGAGGGTGTTGGTAACCAACAGGACCCTCGCCTCCAGAAAACCTTGCAAGCCAACCAACGCATCCTGACCCGGACCAATGGCCTGATTAGCCGGGTTCTTGAGCGCCAACAAAGCCTGACGGACCGGTTGAATCGCAGCGGTGTCCAGCGTGGCGAAACCCAGGGTGTCGTTCGCCGTGCGGGTGTAACGCTCTAACGAATCGATTTGCCCCAACACCACCGACACCCAAAAAGCGGGGCCCTGCGGGTTGGCCACCCCGCGCTGAATGGCCTTGAGCTCTGCGCTGGCGTTGATCAGTCGGGGCATGACCTGGACCGTGATCAGGCTCATGTACAGGGTGTGCAGTTCGGTGTCGAGAATCAGGCCGGATTCATCACCGATTCGGTAGGCCGCCTTCTCCATGCGGGCCAATTCCATCGAGCGGCGCTGCCACTCGTCTCTGGCCATCGGCTCTGCGCCACCAGCCAGGTCAGCGGACTTCAGTTGGTCCAGAAGCAGTGGCCGAAGGCTTTGTGTTCCCTGAACTTCCGCGGCAAGGGTGTTGCTCTCCTCCAGGTACCTCGCGGTGCTAATCACCGTGAAGAGGAGGAGCGGCACACAGAAGAACGCGAGGACGACCCTCGCCTTCCCTTTGAAAGACAGCGCCCGCATTCGGCTGATGAGGAAGCTGTCTTTTTCCATGCTTCAGTGCCTTGGTTGAAAAACCATCAAATTACCTTCCAAGACTGAAGAACTGCTTACTAGGCTACCCGGAAGTTGGCAATTTCGCGCATCAGGCCGTCCGATTGGTCGCTGAGAGCGCCGGCAGCCGCACTGGTTTCTTCCACCAAAGCGGCGTTTTGTTGCGTGCTCTGCTCCAGCAACTGGATGGCGGATACCGATTGGCTCACGCCGTTGGCCTGCTCACGGGAACCCACAGCGATTTCATTGAGCAGGTCGTTAATGCGCTTGGCGTTACCTAGAATTTCGTCCATGGTCAGGCCGGCACCGCTGACCACTTTGGTGCCCTGCTCCACGTTTTGTACGCTGGTGTTGATCAAATCCTTGATTTCCTTGGCCGCTGCCGCAGAGCGCTGGGCCAGCACCCGCACTTCGCTGGCCACGACTGCAAAGCCACGGCCCTGCTCGCCGGCACGAGCGGCTTCCACCGCCGCATTGAGCGCCAGGATGTTGGTCTGGAAGGCAATACCGTCAATCACCGAAATGATGTCGCCGATCTTTTGCGAGGAGCTGTTGATGGCGCTCATGACCGACACGACATCGCGAATAACCTCGCCACCCTTCTGCGCGACGCTGGCGTTCTCGCGGGCCAACCCGGCGGCATCTTTGGAGTTGTCTGCCATGGCTTGCACCGAGGAGCCGATCTCCTCCATCGTGGCCGCCTGCTGCTCCAGCGCGGCTGCAGCGGACTCGGTGCGCTGTGACAAATCAAGACTGGCGCGCGCGATTTCTCCACTGGTGCCGGTCAGGTCGCGCGCAGAGTGGCGTACCTTGCGAATCAACAGGTGCAGCGAGTCGTAGGCCTTGCGCAAATCCACAATGACTGCGGCAGGTTCGTCCTTGCCCCAGGGCTGGCTGGGTGCGCGTCGCAAATCGCCTTCGGCCATTTCCTGCAGGTGCTGGCTGATCAAGCGCAAGCCGCCGCGGGTGACGAGATAGAAGGTGTAGAAGGCATAGCCCGCAAGCAACAAGGTCACGATCAGGATGACGATGGTGATGTTGACCTGGCGCTGGGCGGCACCCACCCGTTTCTGAATCAGCTCGTCCAGAATGGGCAGCAAGCGGTCCAGCAATGCGGACTGGGCTGCGAAGGCCGCATCCCCTTGGGCAACGAACACCGCCAAGCCCGCAGGATCGCGCTCCGCGGCCATCAGCAGACCGTTGCTCACTGTGTCCAAAAACTTCTGGGCGCTGTCACGGGCTTCACCAATCTGGATGCGCGAGCTCAACTCGGGGGTCTGCAAAATCGACTTACCCAGCCCTGCGAGCATATTGGTCTGGTGAAACTCCGAAATGGCCATCGCCTTGTCGATCGCACTATGGAACTCGGGGCTGAGCTTGCCATCCCGCAAGGCAGCCGCACCGGCCGCACGGATGAGGCCGATGCGCTCCATCAGGTCCGGCAGACGGAAGGCTGCCGCGTCCATCACGTAGTAGCTGTCGATGTCCGGGTCCAGGGTCAGGTTGGAGCCATCGGTGGCGGTGGTCATGACCGCGATCAGGGCCTGGATGTGGGTCGTGTTTTTGATGAAGCGCTCCAAGGCTTCGCCACCCTGGCTCTTGGCGGCAGTGCGCGCTTGCTTGAGTGCATCGAATGCACTGGCAGTGCCCAGGCTGTCACCCAACTCGGACTGCACTTTTTCCAGGTTGGCATAGGCCTTGTCCATAGCATCCGCCAACGGGGCACTGGCTTCGGCAGGTGTGGCCCGCAGTTGCAGCGCCTTTTGCAGCACCGGGCTGGCGGCCTGCAAGTAGCGCACGCCGTCTCGCTCTTTCATGGAAAAGTCGATAGCCGACTTTTGGGCCGAAAAATAGCTCCACGACAGCCAGGCAATAGGGAGCGCAAACAAGAGGGAAACGATCAGTGCCTTGGCTGCGAAGTTGATGCTTCGCATGATGTGAACACCCAAGGCCCAGATGCCATGGGCGCCAAAAAGGCCGATGGGGGCAGGTTTGCTGGCAGGTGGAGGCAGGGCGAGGCTAGCGGACGTCTTATTCATTGATCACGGCTCCAAACGATGACTCACTCTAAGCAAAAACTGTGACAACCAACACTCATTCGTACACAAGCTTACGAGGATTAAATCACTTTAGGTGAAAAATGTGTCTCAAAACTGACGGGGTTTGCCCCTATGGTTTTTGCCTTATCAACAAGAGCCCGCGTTGCAAATTTTCCCGAGTAAGGGGCTTGGGAATCAGCCCTTTGGCGCCAAGTTCGCGGAAACGGGCCACATCTGACGGCAAATCGTTGCCCGTGACCATCATGATGGGCGGTACCAGTTTGCCGGTGGCGCGCCATTTGGCCACTTCCTTGAGCACACCGGTACCGTCCAGGTTGGGCATGCTCTCGTCCAGCAGCACCCCGTCAAACTGGTGGGCCTGCAGGGCGGCCAGCGCCTTGAGGCCGTCGTCCACCAGCACGCCGGTGCAACCGGCCTCCTTGAGCAGGCGGGCGGCCATCATGCGGTTAATGGGGTTGTCATCCACCACCAGGATGTGCGGCGCCTGCGCACTCATGCCGGAACCGCCAAGCCCCGCACCACGGCAGGGCGTGCCACAAACGCACCCAGCACGCGGGCCACTTCAGGGAAATCAGCAAAGCCCACCAGATCGCCCGCTTCGTAGAACCCCACCAGGTTGCGCACCCACGGGAAGATCGCAATGTCGGCCACGGTGTAGTCGTCGCCCATCATCCAGGTACGGCCTGCGAGGTACTGGTTCAGCACGCCCAGCAGGCGCTTGCTCTCGGCGACATAGCGGTCGCGCGGGCGCTTGTCTTCATAGTCTTTGCCGGCGAATTTGTGGAAGAAACCCAGCTGCCCAAACATGGGCCCCAGGCCGCCCATCTGCCACATGAGCCACTGGATGGCCTGGTAGCGCTGTGCAGGGTCGGCAGGCAGCAGCTTGCCGGTTTTGTCGGCCAGGTAAATCAGGATGGCGCCGGACTCAAACAGCGCCAGCGGCTGGCCGCCGGGGCCTTGCGGGTCCAGGATGGCTGGGATTTTGTTGTTGGGGTTGAGGGACAAGAACTCCGGCGTGGTCTGGTCGTTGGTCTGGAAGTTGACCTTGTGTGCCTCGTAGGGCAGGCCCAGCTCTTCGAGCGCAATGCTCACCTTCACGCCGTTGGGCGTGGGCAGCGAGTACAGCTGCAGGCGGTCGGGGTGTTGGGCGGGCCATTTGGCGGTGATGGGGAAGGTGGACAGGTCAGAGACAGATGTCATGGGGAAAGCTCCGGTTTACTACAAAAATGATAGCTGCTCGCGCAATACCTATATGCCACGCAGTCTATTTCAATCCCCACGCAGACGTCTCCCAAAAAATATGTAGGATATATTACAAATTTGAAGAATAATCTACCAATGTCTTGGATTACCCTCATCACCAGCCTGCCTACCGAAAACGCAACCGCCCGCATGCGCGCTTGGCGTGCGCTCAAAGCCAGTGGTGCAGCAGTGTTGAAAGATGGTGTCTATGTGATGCCCGAACGCCCCGCATGTCGGCTCGTGCTGGAGTCGGTCGCCGCCGATGTGCTGGCGGGCGGCGGCAGCGCGTATGTGATGGCCGTGCAGGAGCCGGCCAATGCCAGCTTCACTCCCCTGTTTGACCGCAGCGCCGACTTTGCCGCGCTGCTGGCGGATCTGCCTTCTATTCAGGCCCTGCTGGCTACGGGCGACAGAGCGGAGGCCACGCGGCTCTGTCGCAAAGCGCGCAAGGCTTTTGTCCAGGTGGCGGACACTGATTTCTTCCCGGGTGAGGCACAACTCCAAGTCGACACGGCACTGCAGGCCCTGGAGGCCGCCATCGCCCGCGCAGCTGCACCCGACGAACCGAAGGCGTTGGCAGGACCTATCGCAGTACTGCAGCGCGCGCACTACCAAGGCCGCACCTGGGCTACACGAGCCCGCCCATGGGTAGACCGCTTGGCCAGCGCCTGGCTGATCCGACGCCATATCGACCCGCAGGCCCGCTTCGTCTGGCTGGCGCAACCGCAGGACTGCCCTGCCGATGCCTTGGGATTTGACTTTGACGGCGCCACCTTCAGCCATACAGAGGGCCACGTCACGTTTGAAGTGCTGCTCGCCAGCTTCGCGCTGGAAATACCGGCCCTGCAACGCTTGGGCGCGCTGGTGCACTTTCTGGATGCGGGTGGCGTGCAGCCCCCTGAGGCCATCGGCGTGGAGTCGGTGCTAGCAGGCTTGCGCGCCACTATCCCCGATGACGATGCGCTGCTGCCCGCAGCCAGTGTCGTGTTCGATGCCCTCCTCCATCAATTTGAACCTGCGACTAACTCCGCCCCCCCCCATGGCAACTGACACCTTGAACACCACCAAGAGCCCGGAGCCTGTGAGCTTCTGGCAAGCCTTCGCCTTCTGGCTCAAGCTGGGTTTTGTGAGCTTTGGCGGGCCCGCAGGACAAATTGCCATCATGCACACCGAGCTGGTGGAGCGGCGCCGCTGGATCTCCGAAAAGCGCTTTCTGCATGCGCTGAACTACTGCATGTTGCTGCCCGGCCCCGAGGCACAGCAGCTCGCTACCTACATCGGCTGGCTCATGCATCGGACCTGGGGCGGTGTGGTGGCCGGGGCGCTGTTTGTGTTGCCCTCTTTATTTATCTTGATCGGGCTCTCCTGGGTTTACATCGCCTTTGGTGATGTGGGCTGGGTCGCCGGCATGTTCTACGGAATCAAACCCGCAGTAACCGCCATCGTGCTGCAAGCAGCACATCGCATCGGCGCACGGGTACTGAAAAACAATGCCTTGTGGGGTATTGCGGCTGCTTCGTTCGTCGCTATTTTTGCGCTGGAACTGCCCTTCCCCCTCATCGTTCTGGGTGCGGCATTGCTGGGCTATGCCGGTGGGCGATGGGTACCTGCCTTGTTCCATAGCGCGGGTGGGCACGGCGGTGCTGCAAAGCACTACGGTGCCGCCATCATTGACGACCACACTGCCACGCCCGACCACGCGCGCTTCCGTTGGAGCCGGCTGAGCCTAGTGCTGCTGGCAGGCACCCTGCTGTGGGCACTCCCCATGGGGGCGCTGGCCTGGAGCCTGGGCTGGAACCACACCTTCACCCAGATGGGCTGGTTTTTTACCAAGGCCGCACTCCTCACGTTTGGTGGCGCGTATGCAGTGCTCCCTTACGTTTATCAGGGGGCCGTCGGGCACTATGGATGGCTCACGCCCACCCAAATGATCGACGGGCTGGCCTTGGGCGAAACCACGCCGGGCCCGCTGATCATGGTCGTGGCGTTTGTGGCTTTTGTGGGGGGATACGCCAACGCCGTGCTGGGCCAGGAGCATTTGTTTATGGCAGGCGCCATCGCTGCGGGCTTGGTCACCTGGTTCACGTTTCTGCCGTCCTTCATCTTCATTCTGGCCGGGGGCCCGCTCGTCGAGAGCACGCACAACGAAGTGAAGTTCACCGCGCCACTGACCGGCATTACCGCAGCGGTCGTGGGGGTGATCGTGAACCTGGCTCTGTTCTTCGGGTACCACGTGTTGTGGCCGCAAGGCTTTACTGGCTCGTTTGACGTGGTGGCTGCGGGTCTTGCCTTGGCTGCTGCCATCGCTCTGTTTCGCTACAAGCGCAATGTGATCCACGTGATCGCCGCGAGTGCGCTTGCCGGTGTACTTATTTCATTGATCCGTTAGGAAAGCCCCATGAACTCCATCACCAGCCACGAACTCGCACAACTGCAAGATGAAGGCCAAGCCTTGACCCTGCTGGACGTGCGGCGCGACAAGGCCCGCCAGTCCGATGACACCCAAATTGCCCTCGCGCAATGGCACGACCCGGCCCTTTGGCTGGACTGGAAAGACCAGATCCCCAAAGACCTGCCAGTGGTTTTGTACTGTGTGCACGGACGTGAAATCAGCCAGGGGTTGACCACAGCACTGCAGGTGATGGGACTGAATGCCCGCTTTCTCGAAGGCGGCTTAGCTGCCTGGCAGGCTGCAGGCCTGCCTACGGAAATAGTGACTTGAGGGTCTGAACAATCAGCGCAGTGCGAGCACTGTAGGCGCTCGCAGCGCAGGGCTCTGGTGGCCGAGCTTGAAGAAAGCCACCGACTCCACCAGTTGCTGCGCCTCATGCCGCAGGCCACTAGCCGCAGCGGCCATTTCTTCGACCATGGCTGCGTTTTGCTGCGTAGTCTGGTCAATGAGCGCAATCGCTTGGCCCACCTGCTCCACTCCTGTGCTTTGCTCCGTGCTGGCGGCGCTGATCTCGCCCATGATGTCGGTCACATGGCGGATAGAGCCTACCACTTGCGACATCGATTGCCCTGCCTTGGCCACGAGCGCGTTGCCACGCTCCACCCGCTCCAGGCTCGCGTCGATCAGGCTTTTGACTTCTTTGGCCGCGGCCGCAGAACGCCCTGCCAACGAACGGACCTCAGAGGCCACGACTGCAAAGCCCCGCCCTTGTTCGCCGGCACGCGCTGCCTCCACCGCGGCGTTCAGCGCCAGGATGTTGGTCTGGAACGCAATCCCGTCGATCACGCTGATGATGTCCACAATGCGGCGCGAGCTGTCGTTGATTTCCTGCATGGTGCTCACCACATTGGCGACCACTTCGCCGCCTTGGGTGGCTGCGTTGGACGCAGTGCGCGCCAACTCATCCGCACGCGCTGCGCGTTGGGCATTCACCCGCACAGTATCGCCCAGCGCCTCCATGGAGGCGGCCGTTTGCTGAATGGCCCCCGCTTGCTGCTCGGTGCGACTGGAGAGGTCGTGGTTGCCGGAGGCGATTTCGACACTCGCACCCGACACCGCTTCGGACGACTGCCGCACGCGCGCCACCACCTCGCTCAGGCTGTGTTGCATCTCTCCGAGTTGTGCCATCAGGCTGTGGGGGGCAGCCGCGGTGCGCAAATCCGCGCTGAAATCGCCTGCGCTCAAGCGCTGCGCGACCTCGTTGGCTTGCGCCGGCTCGCAGCCCAGCTGGGCGGTGATGCTGCGCACGGTGCTCCATCCGAACGTGATGGCGCAGAGCAGCCCGAAACCGATCAGACCCACACTGCCCCACCACAGCGCACGATAACGGGTGCCAGCGGCTTCAAACTCCGTCCTGGCGCCTTCAATCTGGATTTGTTGCAGCGCCTGAATACTGCGGTTCACGGGCGCAGACAAGGGCGTCATTTTCTCCACCATGGCGGCCTGCGCGGTGGTGATGTCGTTCTCCACCAAGGCAGTCACGGCGGGCTTGAGGCCTTGATCGTCATACGCTTTGAATGCTTTTTCCCAATCAGCGGCCAAAGCCTCAGCCTCGCCATCGAGCGGGTGCTCGCGGTACTGGGCCCAGGTACCGGCGATTTGTTTTTGGTTGGCGGCAATTTCTTTGACGCTGAACGCAATCACATCGGGCAAGGGGTTGGCCAAGGCCTGTGCCACATGCATGCGGCTGCTGAAGGTCAGCGCATCAATCTGCCCCAGTGCCACTGCGGGCACCGTGCGCTCCTGGTACACCATGCGCAACGCGTCGTTGGACTGCCGCGCCCCATAAACACCAAAGCCGCCTATCACCAATAACAAGGCCGCCAGACTGGCAACCAACACAAACAGCCGGGTGGATACGCGCATGGCAACCTCAAGGGTGGAAGCACCCCAGATCGGGGCGGGTAAACCCTATTGAATGACTAATTTGTGAAGCTTTTATGACACTGTTACATCTGGGGTTGAGAGGCAAAAGCACATCCATTTGTGGGCCTGTGCGATCCATCCGCCATCAAATAAACAGTTGCTTGCGCAGACCCTCAGACCTCTGAAGGTTCAACCATTTGCAACTCCAGCGCAGTGGATGCCGTTTAGTCGTGTTGGGCGTTGATGGCTAAAGCTCAGCGCGACCAGTCCACGAACGCATAAGTGTCCGAATCAACGTGCCCGTTGATGGAAGAGCGGGAGTCCAGCTTCAGGGAATCACCCGCAACCACGCCGCGGTAGCTGACCTTGCCGTACTCGCTGCGGGTCACAAACGCGATGGTGCCTTCTTGGAATTTGTAAGACCCTGTTTGCAGGCCGGACCCCGGTTTCCTGGCGTTGGTCCACGTCAACCAATTGCGCATCCGCTTGGGCGTGTCTTCGGTGCATTCGCTGCTGACACCAACCACCCCACCCTTGGGGTAGAAGCGCAAGTAGGCGCAGTATTCGCCACCGGCACTGTCTGCATCCGGGCCCGACCGGTAGACACCATCAAACCGGAGTGCGTGCCCCGGCACCGGCGACTGGGCCGCAACCGAGCCTACCGTCAACAAGGCGCCGGCAATGGAAGCGAGCAAGAAATAAGCTGCAACGCTGATCCGCATGGTTGATAACGCTATGGTTTCAGGAGCTATTCACACAGATTCCACGGGCGCCAGAGGCGAAAAACACTACGAATCCGACCTCAAGCCGCCCCGATATTCGGGATCAATCCGCCCACCGGCTGCCCATTTTTCAGCGCAGCGGTAAACGCCAGCATCCGGTCAATCGGCAGGCGCGCGCGGTCGAGGTAGCGGGCTTCCACGTGGACTTCATTCAGTCCGTGTTCCAGCACCCGCGCCACACCGGCCAAGCCGTTCATGGCCATCCAGGGGCAGTGGGCGCAACTTTTGCAGGTGGCGCTGTTCCCCGCGGTGGGGGCTTCGATGAAGATCTTGCCGGGGTTGAGCGTGCGCAGCTTGTGCAGCATGCCGTTGTCGGTGGCCACGATGAAGGTGTCAGCGTCCAGGGTCTGCGCAGCTTTGAGGATGGCGCTCGTGGAACCCACGGCGTGCGCCAGGGCCACCACCTCTTTCGGCGACTCGGGGTGCACCAGAACTTTGGCCTTGGGGTGCTCCTTGATCAGCGCTTCCAGCTCAAAGGCCTTGAACTCGTCGTGCACGATGCAGGCGCCTTCCCAGAACACCATGTCAGCGCCGGTTTCGCGCTGGATGTAGCCACCCAGATGCTTGTCGGGCGCCCACAAAATCTTTTGGCCCTTGTCTTTGAGCGCTTTCACGATATCCAGCGCACAGCTGCTGGTCACCAACCAATCGGCACGCGCCTTCACGGCAGCGCTGGTGTTGGCGTAGACCACCACGGTGCGGTCGGGTTGGGCATCGCAAAAGGCGTTGAATTCACTGATAGGGCAGCCCAGGTCCAGCGAGCAGGTGGCGTCCAGGTCTGGCATCAGCACGGTCTTGTGCGGCGACAAAATTTTGCTGGTCTCGCCCATGAACTTCACGCCTGACACCACCAGCGTCTGCGCGCTGTGGTCGCGGCCGAAGCGGGCCATCTCCAGCGAATCGCTCACCAGGCCGCCGGTTTCTTCCGCCAGATCCTGCAGGTCGGGGTGCACGTAATAGTGCGACACCATGACCGCGTTCTTTTCTTTGAGCAGGCGCTTGATCTTGTCTTTGAGCGCGCTGCGTTCATCCGGGGTGGGCTCTACGGGTACGCGGGCCCAGGCGTGCTTGGTAGAGCAAGCCGGCTGCTCGTACTCCACGTCGATCACATCACTGGCACTCATCAAAGGTCCTCGAATCGCATGGAAAAGTCGGTCGCCTTGACGTCTTTGGTCAGTGCGCCGATGGAGATGCGGTCCACGCCGGTGGAGGCAATCGCCCGCACGGTGTCCAGGTTCACGCCGCCAGACACTTCCAAAATCGCGCGGCCGGCATTGATGGCCACGGCCTGCACCAAGTGGGCCAGCGTCATGTTGTCCAGCAGCACCATCTTGGCGCCGCAATCCAGCGCTTCGCGCAGTTGATCCAGCGTCTCCACTTCCACCTCGATGAACTTGGCGGTGGCGGCAAACTGGGTGGCGCGTTGCAGGGCTGCGGTCACGCCACCAGCGGCTGCGATGTGGTTTTCCTTGATCAGCACGGCGTCATGCAGGCCGATGCGGTGGTTGGTGCCGCCACCGGTCTTGACGGCGTGTTTTTGCGCCAAGCGCAGGCCGGGAATGGTTTTGCGGGTGTCCACGATGGCGGCGCGGTTGCCGGGCACTTCGTTGACTGCGTCCACAAAGGTGGCGGTTTTGGTGGCCACAGCGCTGAGCAGCTGCAAAAAGTTCAGCGCGGTGCGCTCCGCGGTCAGCAGCGCCTGGGCGTTGCCTTCCATCTCGACCACCACTTGGTCTTGCTGGCAGCGCTGGCCTTCACGCACGTGCCAAATAATGGCGGCCGACGGGTCCAGGGCGCGCACGGCCGCAGTGGCCCAAGGCTCGCCGCAAATGACGGCCGACTCACGGGCCAGGACGCGCGCACGGGCGCGGCGGGTGGGGTCGATCAACGAAGCGGTCAGGTCGCCAGCGCCCACGTCTTCAGACAAAGCGCGCGCCACATCAGCCTGCGCCAGGGCAGCAATGTCGGCAGAAGAAAAGTCAAAAGTGCTCATAAGCCTGAGGATAACCCGCCTGCCTTTCACCCGGATTGCAGCCACAGGGCATGCCAGAATGCACGCTCTTTTGACTCGCGCACTCGAGGCCCCCATGAAACATGGTTTTTTGAAAGCATTGCTCGCGTTGGCGTTCATCTGGCACGCCACGGCAGGCGCGCAAGCTATCAGCAAGGAAGAATCAGAACGCATCTGGGCGGAAGCCAAAGCGGCTGCACAAGCGGGCCCGGCGCAAATTTCGCTCAAGGTGCAGGACACCGTGCAAGGCACCTTGGCGCTGCCCGCGGGCCACACCTACATTCCCCAGCCCCACGCCACCAAAGTGCTCAATGCCATGGGCAACCCCGGCAATGACGAACGTCTGCAGGGCCTGGTGTTTCCCGATGGCGATGCGCCCTGGTTCATGACCATCCGCTTTGAGCGTTCAGGCTACGTCAAGGACGACGATGCCAAAAACTGGGATGTGGACGAACTGCTGCAAAGCTACAAAGACGGCACCGAGGCAGCCAATGCCGAACGCAAGAAGATGGGTGTGCCCGAGATGGAAATTCTGGGGTGGGCACAAAAACCCACCTATGACGCCAACACCCATCGCCTGGCCTGGGCCATGTCGTCCCGCGACAAAGGTGCCGCTGAGAGCGAGCCCCAAGGCGTGAACTACAACACCTTCGCGCTCGGCCGTGAAGGCTACTTCAGCATGAACCTGGTGACCGACCTGAACGTGTTGCCGACCTACAAGCCCGCCGCCCACACGCTGCTGGACGCGATGCAATTCGCCGAGGGCAAGCGCTACACCGACTTCAATTCCAGCACCGACCGCGTAGCCGAATACGGCCTTGCCGCCTTGGTGGTAGGCGCTGTAGGCAAAAAACTGGGGCTGTTTGCCACGCTGGCCGTGTTTCTGGCCAAGTTCTGGAAAGTAGCGGCCATTGCGGCATTGGCGTTTGGAGGCGGGCTCCTGAACTGGTTCAAGAAACGCAAAGCCAAATCGGCCGACGATGAGTTCGCCAACACGGTGATGGTGGACCGCGATGCCCCAGAACGCACGCTGCCCCAACCCCTGGCCCCCCACCCGCATGCTGACCAGGTACGCACCGGCCAGAGCGGCGACAAGACCTGAGGCACTGGCAGCCGCTAAAATGCAGCAAATTAGGACATTCCCATGAACATCTTCCGCCGCCCCGATTACCGCTCCGAAGCCACCCAGTTCATCGACCAGCTCAAGGTCGCCAAGCCGACGCTGGAAGCCGAGCAGCGCAAGGGACGCGCCCTGCTGTGGGACAAAGTGGTGGACCGCATGGCCTGGAAAGGCTTCCGCAGCGCCCAAGTCGCGCAAAAGCCATACGTTTACCAGACCAAGAACGATTAAGCATCCAATCAGGCTCCAGCGCCCGCCGAATCTGCGTGAGCAGCTCCTGATTTAATAGCATCATGACTTCCAGCACCGAAGGCGTTTCCTCCGGGGGCGCCGAACTCGGGCACATGCCTGACGTGGTGGACCAGGTGGCCTTGGCGCGCCTGTATGGCGAGCCCCTGTTCGCCATGCCGCAGGACCTGTACATCCCGCCCGACGCGCTGGAAGTGTTTCTGGAGGCCTTCGAAGGCCCGCTGGACTTGCTGCTCTACCTGATCCGCAAGCAAAACTTCAACATCCTCGACATCCCGATGTTGAGCGTGACCAAACAGTATCTGGTTTATGTGGACCAGATCCGCAAGCGCAATCTGGAACTGGCCGCCGAATATTTGCTGATGGCGGCCATGCTGATCGAGATCAAATCGCGCATGCTGCTGCCCCCCAAAAAGACCGCCGAGGGCGAAGAAGCCGAAGACCCCCGGGCCGAGCTGGTGCGCCGCCTGCTGGAATACGAGCAGATGAAGCTCGCCGCCGCGCGGCTGAATGCCATTCCCCAATACGGCCGCGACTTCCTGAAGGCCAACGTCTACATCGAGCAAAGCCTCAAGCCCCGCTTCCCCGATGTGTCGGTGGACGAGCTACAAACCGCCTGGCGCGACATCCTCAAGCGGGCCAAGCTGGTGCAGCATCACAAGATCAGCCGGGAAGAGCTCTCGGTGCGTGAGCACATGAGCATCGTGCTCAAAAAGCTGCAGGGTCAGCGCTTTGTGGGGTTTGAGAACCTGTTTGATACGACCCAGGGTGTGCCGGTGCTGGTGGTCACCTTTATCGCCCTGCTGGAGCTGGCCAAGGAAACCCTGATCGAAATCACCCAGGCCGAAGCCTTCGCGCCCATCTATGTGCGCCTGGCGTATTCACCTACCTGAGCCGGGCCCTCTATTTCAGGGCGCGCAACTGCGGTTAGTATTCGCCCCACTTTCGCCAAACCCTCGGCATGCCCGATTTGTAATCCCGATTTTTGGAGTCCTCCATGGCCCTGAACCCGACCGGTGAACAAGCCTCCAGCGCAACCAACGCGACTCCCTACGGCACGCTGCCCCCGGCATCTCCGCCATCCACGCGCAAGCCCATCAGCCTGCCACGCATCCAGGAGATGCACACCCGTGGTGAAAAAATCACCATGCTCACCGCCTATGACGCGACCTTTGCCGCCGTAGCCGATGCGGCAGGTGTGGAGTGCATTCTGGTGGGCGACTCGCTGGGCATGGTCTGCCAGGGCCGCCACAGCACCGTGGGCGTCACGCTGGACGACATGGCCTACCACACCGAGAGCGTGGCCCGCGGCCTGCGCCGTGCGCAAGGCACAGCATGGCTGATCGGCGACCTGCCTTTTGGCAGCTACCAGGAATCCAAAGAGCAGGCCATCCGCAGCGCCAGCGTGATCATGCAAGCCGGCGCCCACATGGTGAAGCTTGAAGGCGGCGGCTGGACCACCGAAGTGGTGCAGTTTCTCGTGGAGCGGGGAATTCCGGTCTGCGCCCACTTGGGGCTCACCCCGCAAACGGTGCATGCCTTGGGTGGTTACCGCGTCCAAGGCCGTGGGGATGCCGCTGCCGACGTGATGAAAAAGCAAGCCCACGAATTGCAGGATGCTGGCGCATCCCTGTTGGTGCTGGAAATGGTGCCCGCCCCCTTGTCGGCAGAGCTGACCCGCGAACTGCCGAACTGCGCCACCATAGGCATAGGTGCCGGTAAAGGCACCGCCGGCCAGGTGCTGGTGTTGCACGACATGCTGGGCGTGAATCTGGGCAAGAACCCGAAGTTCGTGCGCAACTTCATGCTGGAGGCCAGCAGCATCCGCGGTGCCATGGAAGCCTATGTGGCCGCCGTCAAAAACGGCAGCTTCCCGGATGACGCCATCCACGCTTGGTGACTGTGGCTCCCCCCAGGAGCGCCTCCGGCGCTTCCCCCCTCAAGGGGACGATACCAGCCGACTGGCAAAGCCAGACCGGCGGTATCTCTGGTCGTAACTTCCCTTCTGTTTATCTATGCAACTGATTCACACGATTGCCGAGCTGCGCGAGGCGCTCAGCCAGTACCGTCACCCTGCCGTGGTGCCCACCATGGGCAATTTGCATGCGGGTCACTTGGCGCTGGTGCGTCAGGCCAAGCCACTGGGGGACGTGACGATTTCCACCATCTTTGTGAACCGGCTTCAGTTCGCGCCACACGAAGATTTCGACACCTACCCCCGCACCTTGGAAGCCGACTGTGAACATCTGGAAGCGGCGGGCTGCGACATCGTGTTTGCACCCAAAGAGTCCGAGCTGTATCCGCAGGCGCAAACATTCAAGGTGCACCCGCCCACCGAATTGGCAGACATTCTGGAAGGCCACTTCCGTCCCGGCTTTTTCATCGGGGTGTGCACCGTGGTGATGAAGTTGTTGGCAGTGACACAGGCCCGCACTGCCCTATTCGGCAAAAAAGACTACCAGCAGCTGATGGTGATACGGAACATGGTCAAGCAATTCGCCTTGCCGATTGATGTGATCGGTGGCGAAACCCAGCGCAATGAGGCAGGCCTCGCCCTGTCGAGCCGCAATGGCTACCTGACCCCGGCACAACGCGAAGAGGCACTGCTCTTGTCCCGGACCTTGCGCCACATCGTGGACAGCGTGCGTCAGGGAGAGACCGACCTGGCCCGCCTGGAGCATGAGGGTATGCAAACCCTGCGCGCCGCAGGCTGGTTTCCCGACTATGTGGCCGTGCGCCGGCAAAGCGATCTGCAGACGCCACAAGCAGGTGATGCCAAAGTCGTACTGGCCGCAGCGCGGTTGGGCACGACCCGCTTGATCGACAACATGGAAATCTGACTCCCTGACTCTCGTATGACAACGCAATTCAACCCCGAACGTCGTGCCTGCCTCACCCGCGGCGCCGCCCTCTCTGTTCTGGCTACAGGCGGCATGCTCACCGCCTGTGCCGCTGGCCAGGACCGCGGCTTGCAGTTCAGCACACTGTCCGCTGCACAAGAAGAGGTGATGCGACTTGCACAGGCGCCGGCCCTGGACAGCGCCGCTGTGTTCAGCTGGAGCCAAACGCTGGAGCATTGCGCCCAGAGCATTGAGTTTTCGATGAGCGGGTTTCCCGAACCCAAGTCGGCCCTGTTTCAAAAAACCGTGGGTGCTGCCGCATTCGGCGTGTTCAGCTGGCGCGGCAAGATGAGCCACAACCTGGCGGAACCCATTCCCGGCGCACCGGTGCTGGCAAGCGATACCCCTGCCGCTGCGGCGGTGGAGCGTTTGCAAAAAGCCATCACAGCGTTTGCGCAATGGAGTGGAGAGCTCAAGCCTCACTTCGCCTATGGCGCACTGACCAAACCCCAATATGAGCAGGCGCACGCCATGCACCTCGCGCAACACCTGTCAGGCTTCACCATCAAAGCCTGAGCACTCCAGGCCTCATGAGAAAAGGCACCCTCGGGTGCCTTTTTCTTTACAGGAAGCGGTCCAGTACCCGCTTGCTATGGGTATCCATAGCAAACTGGTCGCGCACCAGGTATTGAATGCCGTGGGCATCTGCAATCAGCAAGGCGTTGTCTTTGCCGATACGGCGAATGTCTTCATCACCGCGCAGCACAAACTCCGTGGTACCACGGTCAGTTTCCACGGTCCAGGTACAGGGTGTGGAGTAGCTGGTGACGGACACGATGCGTTCAATCACCGGCATGAATTCACGGGTAGCGAGTTCCGCCCGGATCAGGTCTTGGGCGGGCTGGGGCACATCGGACAGCAGGTCCACCCAGGCGACCTCCTTGCCATCAGTGCTAACCAGCGAAATACCGTCCTCCGGCGACTGGATCGGGAAGGCGCGCACGGGCACCACGTCCTCAAAGCGCTCACCCGACTCATTGGTAAGCACCAGCTTGCCAAAAGGTGTGCGCTCCAGGGTGAAGCGGCTGGCGGTTACGGTGTATAGCGCGCTCATGCGGCCTCCTCCATCATGTTGTTGCGAGCCTGGGCCTGGTACAGATTGAAGTACGCACCAACGCTTGCCATCAGAGCGTCATGGGTTCCTTCTTCCACCACCTTGCCGCGGTCCAGCACCACCAGACGATCAGCCCGGTGCAGCGTGGAGAGCCGGTGGGCAATCGCAATGGTGGTGCGGCCTTGCACCAGGTTCTCCAGCGCCTTCTGAATTTCCTTCTCGGTCTCAGAGTCCACCGACGAGGTGGCCTCGTCCAGGATCAGGATGCGCGGGTCAATCAGCAAGGCACGCGCAATCGAGATGCGCTGACGCTCTCCGCCGGACAAGCCCTGACCGCGCTCGCCGACCATGGAGTCATAACCCTGTGGCAAGCGCAGGATGAATTCATGCGCATGCGCGGCGCGGGCGGCGGCGATGATCTCGGCACGGGTCGCGTCCGGCTTGCCGTAGGCGATGTTGTCCGCGATGGTGCCGAAGAAAAGGAAGGGCTCTTGGAGCACCAAACCGATGTTCTGCCGGTAGTCTGAAATGGCGTAGGAGCGGATATCCACCCCATCCACCAGAATGGCGCCTTCGGACACATCGTAAAAACGGCAGATCAGGTTGACCAGCGTGCTTTTTCCCGAGCCGCTGTGTCCGACCAACCCCACCATTTCTCCGGGCGCGATTCTGAGGTTGATCCCACGGTTGACTTCACGATTACCGTAGCGGAATCCCACATCTCGCACCTCTATGCTGCCCTGGACTTTGCCCATGGGCACCGGGTTGACCGGCTCAGGCACGCTGGAGACGTGATCCAGAATGTCAAAAATGCGCTTGGCGGCGGAAGCAGACTTTTGCGTGACAGAGACAATGCGGCTCATGGAATCCAAGCGGCCGTAGAAGCGACTGATATAGGCAATGAAGGCCGTCAACACACCGACCGTGATTTCGCCTTTGGACACCTGCCAGATACCGAAGGCCCAGACCACCAACAGGCCCAGCTCCGTCAAGAAAGAAACGCTGGGGGAAAACAAAGACCAGATTTTGTTGATGCGGTCGTTCACCGCGAGGTTGTGTTTGTTGGCCTCGCGGAATCGGGTGGCTTCGCGACGCTCCTGCGCGAACGCCTTGACCACACGGATGCCGGGAATGGTGTCAGCCAACACGTTGGTCACTTCACCCCATACCCGGTCAATTTTCTCGAAACCCGTGCGCAGACGGTCCCGCACGAAATGGATCATCCAGGCAATGAATGGCAAGGGCACCAAAGTCACCACCGCCAGCCACGGGTTGATGGAAAACAGGATGACTGCCGTCATGGTGAGCATGATCACGTCGGTCGCGAAGTCCAGCAGGTGCAAAGACAGGAACACGCAAATCCGGTCACTCTCGCTGCCGATGCGCGACATCAGGTCGCCCGTGCGCTTGCCACCGAAATACTCGAGCGACAAACGCAGTAAATGCTCATACGTTGTGGTGCGCAGATCAGCGCCTATGCGCTCTGAGACGAGGGCGAGGATGTAAGTCTTGGCCCAGCTCAGGATCCACGCCAGCAAGGCAGAGCCCAACAGTCCCCCCATGTACATACCCACCAGCATGGGGTCGATCTTTTGTCCGTTCTGGAACGGGATCAGCACGTTGTCCATCAAGGGCATCGTGAGGTAAGGCGGCACCAGGTTAGCGGCAGTCCCTAACAAGGTCAGCACAAAACCCAACAGTAACTGGCCTTTGTAGGGCCGGGCAAAACGCCAGAGGCGGAACAGCGTCCAGGTGCTGGGCGGGGTATGAACCACCTTGGTACACACCGGGCACTCTTCCTGGTCGGGCTCCAGAGGCGCTTTGCAGCTCGGACAGACGTTGGTCAAGGCCTGCGCGAGAGGCCGCCCCGAAACCGTGCTTTCCAGTTGAGCTTGGAATTGGTCCGCCAACCGTATGGCCAGCAGGTTCTGTCCCAGCGTGAAGCGCCAGCTGCCCAACAAGGCATTGGCGTCCAGCAAATCAATATGACCCACGCCCGCGTGGTCATGATGGAGCAACTTCTGGCCGGCCTGCAGGTCCCAGGAAGTCCACACCTGCTGGGTGCCCGCACAAGACAGCAAACGCTGGTCGGTCAGCACAACCAGACCTTTGACGAAGCGCAGCTGCTGGTCAAGGTCAACCTCCAGGGTGGCCAACACGTTCTCTTGGGGGCGGAGTTGTTTTTGGACCGCTTCACGCCAAATGGACGGCATTTCGCCGGACAGCGTGGTTAAAGCAGGGGCTTCTGTGGTCATGGATCGCAAAAAGGGTGAATTTGAATCAGTTTTCTAGGGTGACATGCCCTGCGGCAAGTCCAACTTCAGGCCGTCGATACTACGCGCTAGCGTAATCAGGCAGGTTTCCGCATCATCAGTGAGCGAAAATACACAACGCATAAAGCGTAACAATGGTGGACCGCTCTTTTCCCACATTCCAATGACAGCCAAGAAAAATATCGAAATTCTTCGGGTGACCCACCTCCGCGGGCCCAACATCTGGACCTACCGCCCGGTCATCGAGGCTTGGGTTGACATTGGTGAGCTGGAAAACCACCCCTCCAACACCCTGCCCGGCTTTTACGAACGCCTGACCACTTGGTTGCCCGGCTTGATTGAGCACAAATGCAGTCCCGGTGTCCGTGGCGGATTTCTCGAGCGCCTGCGTGAAGGCACATGGGCCGCGCACATCATGGAACATGTGGCGCTGGAAATCCAGAACCTGAGCGGCATGCAAACCAGCTTTGGCAAGGCCCGCCAGATGTCCAAGCCCGGTGTTTACAAGATTGCATTCCGCACCCGGCAGGAACAGATCGGGCGTAAGGCCTTGGTGGTGGCACGTGACCTGATCATGGCCGCCATCAACGACACCGCTTATGCGCTGGACGCCCAAATCACCGAGCTGCGTGACATGGTGGACTCCCTGTGCCTCGGGCCCAGCACTTCCAATATTGTGGATGCAGCGACCGACCGCAGCATCCCCTCTATCCGCCTCACAGAAGGCAACCTCGTGCAACTGGGCTATGGCATTGCCCAGCGCCGCATCTGGACGGCTGAGACAGACCAGACCTCTGCGATTGCCGAAGAGATTGCCAGCGACAAGGACCTGACCAAAAGCTTGCTCAAATCCTGCGGTGTGCCAGTGCCTGAGGGTACTTTGGTCAATTCGCCCGAGAAAGCCTGGGAAGCAGCCCAGGACATCGGGCTACCTGTGGCCGTCAAACCCTACGACGGCAACCACGGCCGGGGTGTCACCTTGGATTTGTCTGACAAAGCCAGCATCGAAACGGCGTTCCACGTGGCCAAAGAACAAAGCGGCGGCAGCGTGATTGTGGAAAAGTTCATACCCGGTAACGAGCACCGCCTGCTGGTAGTAGGCAAACGGGTGGTCGCAGCTGCCCGCGGCGAATCCGCTTGGGTCATCGGAGATGGCACCAGCACCGTCACTACGCTAGTGAATGCGCAGATCAACACCGACCCTCGCCGCGGCGAGGCTGAAGAACTGCCTCTCTCGCCTATCGAACCGGAAAAGAGCCCGGAAGTTCAACTGGAATTGCGCCGCGCCGGACTGACGCCCGCCTCCGTACCCGCCAAAGACCAGAAAGTCCTGATCCAGCGTAACGGCAATGTGGCGTGGGATGTGACCGACGAACTGCACCCCACCGTGGCAGCTACTGCTGCACTTGCGGCACGCATTGTGGGCCTGGATATAGCCGGCATCGACATGGTGATGGAGGACTGCTCCAAACCCATGAAGAGCCAACGAGGCGCCGTGATTGAGGTGAATGCCAGCCCCGGTTTGCTGTTCCACATCAAGCCTGCCATCGGCACCCCGCGCAATGTGGGCAAAGCCATTGTGGAACACCTGTTTGCCCCGGAAGCCGATGCGCGAATCCCGGTCATCGGTGTCACAGGTACCCAGCACACAGGCCGACTGGCGCGCTTGATCGCTTGGCTGGTGCACATCAGTGGCAAGCATGTGGGCCTGGCTTGCAGCGAAGGCCTGTACCTGGATGGTCGCCAGATCGACGCCAAAGACAGTGCCCATTGGGAGCCCAGCCAGCGCCTGCTTATCAACCGCTCGGTGCAAGCAGCTGTGTTTGAAAACAGCAGCCGCATGATCCTCGCGGAAGGTCTGGCGTATGACCGCTGCGCCGTGGGCGTAGTGACCGACATCAGCTGCACCCCTGATCTGGCGGAGTTCGACATTCTCGATGCGGAACAAACCTACAAAGTGGCGCGGACGCAAGTTGATGTGGTTTTGCCAACCGGCACGGCTGTGCTGAATGCGACCGATCCGCAAGTGGTGGAACTGGCCGATCTGTGTGACGGCAAAGTCATCTTCTACGCACCCGATGCAGACAATGCGGCGATCGTCGCCCACCGCGCCAAAGAAGGCCGCGCCTTGTTTGTACGGGATGGCGAAATTGTTCTGGTGGAAGGCACCATCGAAATGGCGGTGCTGCCCCTTGCGACCCTCAAACCTGCCAAGGCAGCCAAACCTGAAATGGTGATGGCCGCCATCGGCGCCGCTTGGGCGCTTGATATCCCCGTGGAATTGATTGGCGCCGGACTGCGCACCTTCGAATCCAACCCCAAGAAAACTCCTTACTGAGCCCACTATGGAAGTCACCCGTATCCGCGCCCTGCGCGGCCCCAATCTGTGGAGCCACCACACGGCCATCCAGTCTGTGGTGATCTGCACTGCCCAAGAGGCAGCGGTATCGTCCATTCCCGGGTTTGAAGACAAGCTGCGCGCCCGATTCCCCGAAATCAGCCCGTTCCAACCGGTAGGCCACGCGGAAAGCGTGTCGCTCGCACGGGTATTGGAATTGGCGGCCCTGGGTTTGCAGGCGCAAGCGGGATGCCCCGTCACCTTCAGCTGCACGACACCTACGGTGGACGAAAACACCTACCAGGTCGTCGTGGAATACAGCGAAGAAGAGGTGGGCCGCCTGGCCATGGAGTTGGCTGAAAAGCTGTGCAACGCTGCGCTGAACGACACCCCTTTTGACTTGCCGGCTGCGTTGGACGAACTGCGTGAATTGGATGAAGACGTACGCTTGGGGCCCAGCACCGGCTCCATAGTGGACGCAGCAGTAGCACGCGGCATTCCCTACAGCCGGATGACCGAAGGCAGCATGGTGCGCTTCGGTTGGGGCAGCAAGCAACGCCGCATTCAGGCCGCCGAGATGGACGTGACCAGCGCGATTGCCGAAGCCATTGCGCAGGACAAGGAGCTGACGAAAAAGCTGCTGTCCGCAGCGGGCGTGCCGGTCCCGGGTGGACGCTCGGTAGTCGATGCAGAGGACGCATGGGCCGCAGCCCAAGAAATCGGTTTGCCGGTGGTCGTGAAACCCAACGACGGCAACCAGGGCAAGGGCGTCACGGTCAACATCACCAGCAAAGAGCAATTGCTCAAAGCATTTGCCGTGGCCAAGGAGTTCCGCGACGACATCCTCGTCGAGCGCTTTATGCCTGGCAACGACTTCCGCTTGCTGGTCGTGGGCGACAAGTTGGTAGCCGCGGCACGCCGAGACCCCCCTAAGGTGGTCGGCGATGGCGTACACACGATTGCAGAGCTGGTGGCCCAAGTAAATTCCGACCCGCGCCGCGGATCGGGGCATGCCACGTCGCTAACCAAAATCCGCTTTGACGAGATTGCCAAAGCCACGCTGGCGACCCAAGGCTTCAATGCCGAATCTGTGCCTGCCAAGGGCCAACGCGTGAACTTGCGCAACAACGCCAATCTGTCCACCGGCGGTTCTGCTACCGATGTAACAGACGACGTGCACCCCGAAGTGGCCGCTCGCGCCATTGCCGCAGCACACATGGTGGGCTTGGACATTTGCGGTGTGGACGTGGTGTGCGACACCATCCTCCGCCCTCTGGAAGAGCAAGGCGGCGGCATCGTGGAAGTGAATGCGGCACCCGGTTTGCGCATGCACTTGTCTCCTTCCTTCGGCAAAGGCCGCGCTGTGGGCGAAGCCATCATCAGCAGCATGTTCAAAAAAGGACAGGACGGACGAATCCCCATCGTTGCGGTCACCGGCACCAATGGCAAAACAACCACCGTTCGCCTGATTTCGCACCTGCTGACACAAAACGGCTTGAAGGTCGGCATGACCAACACCGATGGCGTATACGTGAACGGCGACTGCATTGACACCGGCGACTGCAGTGGCCCCAAGAGTGCCAAGAGTGTCCTGTTGCACCCCGATGTGGATGCGGCTGTGCTGGAAACTGCACGGGGCGGCATCTTGCGCGAAGGCTTGGCTTTCGACAAATGCGATGTCGCCGTAGTCACCAATGTCGGAAGCGGCGACCACCTCGGGCTGAACTACATCACCACGGTCAACGAACTCGCAGTGCTTAAACGCGTGATCGTGCAAAACGTGGCGTCCACCGGTGCGGCGGTGTTGAATGCGGCCGACCCCATCGTCGCGTCCATGGCGGCCAAGTGCAAAGGGGAAGTCATCTTCTTTGCCGCCGACAAAAACAACGCGGTAATGGCCACCCACCGGGCCCAAGGGCAGGCGGTGGTTTACGTGGAAGGCAAGCACCTGATCGCCAGCAAAGGCGACATGCTGCAATCCATTCCCTTGGAAGATGTGCCCATCACCTTGGGCGGAGCCATCGGCTTCCAAGTAGACAACGTCATGGCCAGCGTGGCCGCGGCCTGGTCCCTAGGATTGGACTGGGACGTGATCCGCAAGGGCTTGGCCAACTTTTCGAACGACAGCCACAACGCAGCTGGTCGTTTCAATATGTTCAAGTTCCGCGGTGCTACCGTGATTGCTGATTACGGCCACAACCCGGACGCCATGTTGGCGTTGGTGCAAGCCGTACAAGCCTTGCCTGCAAGCCGCCGCTCAGTAGTGATCAGCGGCGCCGGCGACCGGCGTGATCAGGACATCCGCCAGCAAACCGAAATTCTGGGCGACGCCTTTGATGAGGTGGTGATGTTTGAAGACCAGTGCCAGCGTGGCCGCAACGACGGCGAGGTGTTGGCTCTGCTGCGCGCAGGCTTGGCAAATGCCAAGCGCACCAAACAGCAGTCCGAAGTGTTCGGCGAGTTCCTGGCGATTGATACTGCCATGGACAAACTACAGGCCGGCGAGCTGTGCTTGGTGCTGGTGGACCAGGTTGAAGAAGCCATGGCCCACATCGCCGCCAAAGTGGCTGCAGCCCAGTAAGGCCTTGCGCAGCGGGGTTTAGTAGACCTCGGCTGCGGGCCCCCGGCCCATCAGTGCCATGACCGCCTGGTGGGCCTGCAGTTTTCCATCCAGAAGATCGACCACGCCTTGGGTTATCGGCATAGCGACCCCGAGGCTGGCTGCGCGCTGCCAGACGGTACGAGCGCTGTAGACGCCCTCTGCCACATGACCAAGCTCTGCCACTGCCTGGTCCAGCGTTTTGCCTTGGGCCAACGCAAGGCCGACTTTGCGATTGCGGGACAAGTCGCCAGTCGCCGTCAGCACCAAGTCACCCAAACCACTCAGGCCCATGAAGGTTTCGGCTTTGGCACCCAAGGCCATGCCTAGCCGGGTGATCTCTGCCAAGCCCCGTGTGATCAACGCGGCACGCGCGTTCAGGCCCAGGTTCAAACCGTCGCACAGGCCGGTGGCGATCGCGAGCACGTTCTTGACGGCACCGCCCACCTCCACACCCACCACGTCATCATTGGCATACACACGCAACTCTGCGCTGTGGAAAGCATCCACCAAAGCACGGCGCACGCTCTCATGCGCACTCGCAGCCACCAGTGCCGTAGGCATGCCGGCTGCGACTTCCTGGGCGAAGCTGGGGCCACTCAAAACGCCGGCGAGCAATCTGGGTGCTACCGCGTGTTGCACCTCATGGCCCAACAAGCCCATACCCTCAGCGACAGGCGCCTCAAAGCCCTTGCACAGCCATGCAACCGGGCATTCCAGATCTGCGACCAGCTGCAAAGTACTACGCAGGGCTGCCATAGGCGTGGCGATGATGACCAGGTCCACGGCACCGACACCCTCCCCAGGGCGGGTGAGATCGCGCAAAGGGGCTGAGCTGACCGTAAGGCCGGCGGGAAAGCTGCAATCGGGTAGATAGCGCGCATTGACCCGCTCAGCATTCATGGTGGACGCCGCTTCTGCATCGCGGGCCCACAAGGTGACGTCGTGGCGGTTGCGCGTGTTGCGCGCGGCGCTGATGGCCAGCGCCGTACCCCAGGCGCCGGCGCCGATTACTATGATTTTCATAGCTGCTCGCGCTTATTCAACGGGCGCCAACGGCCAATACCCCTGGCAAAAGCTTACTGGGGCAATGTGCCGGCAGCTGCACCGGCAGCTTCAACTTGCTGCTGCTCGTACATGGCCTGGAAGTTGATTTCCGACAGGTGCACGGGGGGGAAACCGCCGCGCTGAATCAGGTCCGCCACGTTACCGCGCAGGTAGGGGTAGACGATTTGCGGGCAAGCAATACCCATGATCTGGCCCAGTTGCTCTTGCGGCAAGTTGCGGATTTCGAAAATGCCGGCTTGCTTGGCTTCGACCAGAAACACGGTCTTGTCCTTGATTTTGGTTTGCACAGTGGCGGTCACGCACACTTCAAACACGCCTTCTGCAACGGGAGCAGCTTCCACACCCAACTGGATATCGACGGAAGGCTGTTCCTGCTCGAGCAGGATGGCGGGGGAATTGGGTTGCTCCAGCGAAGCCTCTTTCAGATAGACGCGTTGGATTTGGAATACGGGTTCTTGGTCAGCCATGGCTAAAGTCTCTCTAGATAAACAGAAGCCCGCCGGCACAACACCGACGGGCTACGAAAACAAAATTCGCTGAGGGGAATTATGTCAGGCCGCAGCGCCCAACAATGGCAGCAAGCCGCCTCGGCTGTCCAGCGCCATCAAATCATCGCAACCGCCGACATGGGTGTCGCCGATAAAGATCTGGGGCACCGTGCGCCGGCCGGTGATCTCCATCATTTTCATGCGCTCATCGGGATTCGCGTCCACCCGGATCTCTTCAATGGTTTCCACGCCCTTGGACTTAAGAATGCGCTTGGCCTGCACGCAATAGGGGCAGACAGCGGTGGTGTACATCTTGACGGCTTGCATATTCAATTTCCTCGGTTCTGGGGCCTGAATCAGGCCTTTTCAACCGGCAGGTTAGCGGCTTTCCAGGATTTGAGCCCGCCCTGCAGCGATTGAGCCTGCTCGTAACCCAGTTTTTTGGCAATATCCACCGCCTTGGCGGAACGTGCACCCGACTGGCAGACCAGCACCAAGGGAAGCGTCTTGTTCTTGACAGAGCCCGCAAGCTTGGCTTCCAGCTCAGCCAAGGGAACATTCTTGGAACCCACAATGTGCCCGGCTGCGAATTCAGTCGCGTCTGACACGTCAACCACATTGGCCTTTTCCCGGTTGATCAACTGAATGGCGCCAGCAGAGTCAATGCCCACTGCGGTTGCACCCTGCAATACCGGCCACATCAGCATTCCCCCGGATGACAGCGCGATAGCAATCAACATCCAGTTATCGATAATAAATTTCACTTTGTTCCTTCTTGGTTACTTCACGCGAAGCCGACATTTTAGAATGACGCGTCTTGACCCGCCGGCCCCCGAGGCCGGTTTTCTCAACCCTTGATCCCTGCACCATGTACAAACTTGTTCTCGTACGCCACGGCGAATCCACCTGGAATCTGGAAAACCGCTTTACCGGTTGGACCGACGTCGACCTGACCCCCACTGGCGTAGAGCAAGCCAAAACTGCCGGACGCCTGCTCAAAGCCGACGGCTACGAGTTTGACGTGGCTTACACCAGTGTGCTCAAGCGCGCGATCCGCACCCTGTGGCACACGCTGGACGAAATGGACCGCACCTGGTTGCCCGTGGTGCACAGCTGGCGCCTGAACGAACGCCATTACGGCGCTCTGCAAGGCCTGAACAAGGCTGACATGGCAAAGCAATACGGCGATGCGCAAGTGTTGGTCTGGCGCCGCAGCTACGACACCCCCCCACCCGCACTGGAAGCCGATGATCCCCGCAGCGAACGCTCCGACATCCGCTATGCCAAGCTGCCGGCCGACCAAGTACCCTTGACCGAATGCCTGAAAGACACCGTGGAACGCGTGATTCCGTTCTGGAATGAATCGATGGCACCCGCGATCAAGGCAGGCAAACGCATTGTGGTGGCGGCACACGGAAACTCTATCCGCGCCCTGATCAAGTACCTAGACAACATCTCTGATGACGACATCGTCGGCGTGAACATCCCTAACGGTATCCCTTTGGTGTACGAATTGGATGCTGACTTGAAGCCGATCCGCCACTATTACCTGGGCGATGCCGAAGCAGCCGCCAAGGCTGCTGCTGCAGTCGCCTCCCAAGGCAAAGCCTGAGATTCCGGAGCTCCCCGTTAAAAACGCCCGCAATCGCGGGCGTTTTTGCAGGGCATCCCGGGAACCGGGGCGGACGAGTGCACTCCAAGGTGTATATTGGCGCGGCACAGGAAGAACTATGGGTCACAAACTGAAAATCACAGGCTGGGTTGCATTGGGCGTTGTTGCCGGAGCCCTCACTACTGTCTCGCTGCAAACGGTTGCGCGCAACTCCTTGGCCCCTCTTCCCTTGGAAGAACTTCAGCAGCTCGCTACCGTGTTCGGCATGGTCAAAAGCGACTATGTGGAGCCAGTGGATGAGAAAAAGCTGATTACAGATGCCATCACCGGCATGGTGGCCAGCTTGGACCCCCATTCCCAGTATTTCGATAAGAAGTCGTTCAAGGAATTCCGCGAAGGTACTTCCGGCAAGTTCGTGGGCGTAGGCATTGAAATCACGCAGGAAGACGGATTGGTAAAAGTCGTCTCGCCGATCGAAGGCTCCCCCGCCTTCCGTGCTGGCCTCAAAACCAACGATCTGATTACCAAAATTGACGACACCGCGGTCAAGGGGCTGACGCTCAATGAAGCCGTCAAGCGCATGCGCGGCGAGCCCAACACCAAGGTTCTGTTGACCATCTATCGCAAAGATGAAAACAGGACGTTCCCCGTCACCATCACGCGGGAAGAAATCAAGCAACAATCAGTTCGAGGAAAAGTGATCGAGCCGGGCTACGCATGGATCCGCGTCAGCCAGTTCCAGGAACGCAGTTTTGAGGATTTCGCCAAGAAAGTGGACGAGATTTACAAGCAGGACCCCAAGATCAAAGGCATGGTGCTGGACCTCCGTAACGATCCGGGTGGTCTGCTGACATCTGCTGTTGCGATGTCGGCCGCATTTCTGCCAGAGAACGTGACGGTAGTCTCCACCAATGGGCAGACACCGGAGAGCAAACAGGTGCTGCGTGCCACGCCATCCGATATACGTGGCTTGGCGGGTGCAGATGCCCTGAAGAACTTGCCTGCGGCATTGAAGAAAGTGCCACTGGTGGTGCTTGTCAATGAAGGTTCTGCCTCTGCCAGCGAAATCGTGGCCGGTGCACTACAGGATCACAAACGCGCCACCATCATGGGAAGCCAGTCATTCGGCAAGGGTTCGGTACAAACATTCCGACCTTTGGGACCGGACACCGGCCTCAAAATCACCACGTCGCGCTACTACACACCGAGCGGGCGCTCCATCCAAGCCAAGGGCATCGTGCCTGACGTGATGGTGGACGAAACCGAGGAAGGCAGCCCATATGCCGCACTGCGCATGCGCGAAGCGGACCTCGAGAAGCACCTGTCCAGTGGTCAGGGCGAAGAGAAGAAAGACGCCGCCCGTGAAAAAGCACGCGAAGATGCGTTGAAGCGTCTGGAGGAAGAGTCCCGCAAACCAGCCGCAGACCGCAAGGTGCCTGAATTCGGTTCGGACAAGGACTTCCAACTGATCCAGGCGATCAACCACCTCAAAGGCAAGCCCGTGCTGGTGAGCAAAACGCAAGTTGAGCGCAAAGAAGAAGTCAAAGACAACTGATTCCCCATGCAGGACACCGAGCTGCTTCGGTACTCGCGGCACATTCTGCTGGACGAAATCGGCATTGAAGGCCAAGAACGCATTTGCGGCGCCCACGCACTGATCATCGGAGCCGGTGGCTTGGGCGCACCCGCCGCCATGTACCTTGCCGCAGCGGGCATCGGCAAGATCACGTTGGTCGACCCTGACACCGTAGATCTGACCAACCTCCAGCGGCAAATCATCCACACCACCCATAGCGTAGGGCAAGCCAAGGTCCTGTCTGCGTCAGTAAGCCTGAATGCGATCAACCCGCTCACGCAGGTTCAAGCCGTTCAAAGCCATGCTGACGCTGCTTGGCTGGCGGATAACCTCGAGTCGCTGGATGTCGTCCTCGACTGCTGCGATAACTTTACGACACGTCAAGCCGTTAACAAGGCATGTGTGCTCGCACGTGTTCCTTTGGTCTCCGGAGCTGCCATACGGTTTGATGGCCAAATCTCTGTGTATGACTGTCGTGCAGACGATGCCCCCTGCTATGCCTGCGCTTTTCCTCCAGACGATGCCCCGCCGCCCACACAGTGCTCGACCATGGGCGTTTTTGCCCCTTTGGTGGGCGTCATTGGCGCCATGCAGGCTGCCGAAGCTTTGAAGCTGGTGCTGGGTATCAGCACCACTCTGCGCGGCAGAGTGCTGCTTTTGGATGGCTTGCGCATGGAGTGGACGGAAATGCGGCTACCCCGCAATCCCTCGTGCCCTGTCTGCGCCCACTAGCAAACGGCGAATTGCGTCTTCCAAACCTGCTAATTGCAGGCTTTCGCGGTCTGAGCCCCCTCCAACGAACTCAGGCTTCCTGTTAGACTTTCCACACACCATCTGATCTATCGTGGCCAAACCGTTTCCACCGTCTCTCGTCGATCTGCAGCGCCTGCGCTTGGATGATGCACGTGCGCTGTTGGAACACGATGCCACCGTCTCGCTTCCTTCCCCTGAAGAATCGCCCACGGCGTATTTGCAAGCGGTGATTGACGGATTGTGCGAACTCTCCTTGAAAGACCCCCTCACGGGTCTGGCCAACCGTCGCCACTTCCGCGGCGTATTGGAGCGATCCATCGATGTGGTCGCCCGTTCCGGCGAGCCCGCCCTGCTCCTGATGCTGGATATCGACCACTTTAAAAAGGTCAATGACACCTACGGACACCAGGCTGGCGATCAGGTGCTGCAAGCGATTGCCAAAGCTCTGACCGGATGCGTACGTCCCATGGATACCGTCGCCCGTTTCGGCGGGGAAGAGTTTTCTGTGATGCTCCCTAGTTGCCACACAGGTTTCGGCACTGCTGTGGCAGAGCGGATCCGTGCGCATATCGAAGCAATGTCCATTCCCATCGCACCCGGCTTGTCCATCAAGGTCACTGTCAGTATCGGTGGTGCCTTTGCGCCTGAGTGGGTGCGATCCACCGCCACCTTATGGACCGAAAGGGCTGACATGCAGCTCTACCGCGCCAAGAGCGAAGGTCGCAACTGTGTTTTTCTGGACCAACAACAAGAGATTTATGTCAGTGCAGAAGAGAAGAATCTCTTGTTCGGTCACCTGTCCTTGGGTGACCCGGCATGGATTGAGAGCGTTTCCAGCGACGCACAAGGCAGCCATGCCACCGGTGCCATGCAGAGGGTATTTTGATGTCTGACGTGCTGAATCCACCCGAATCCGCCGAAGGCAACCCCGGAGTGCCGCTCAAACCCATCGGTAAAGTCATTGCCGTGACCAGCGGCAAGGGCGGAGTCGGTAAAACTTTTGTCTCCGCCAACCTGGCGGCGGCCATGGCCAAGCGTGGCCAACGAGTTCTGGTGTTGGATGCAGATTTGGGCCTTGCCAATCTGGATGTGGTGCTGAACCTCTACCCCAAGATCACTTTGCATGATGTTTTCACCGGCAAAGCCAAATTGGAAGAAGCCATCATCCGGGCGCCGGGCGGCTTCTCGGTGTTGTTGGCGGGCTCCGGCATGGTCGAGTATTCGCGCCTGACACCGGAAGTGCGGGGCGACTTTCTGCGCATCATGAATGGACTGGTACCGCATTACGACGTAGTGATACTGGACACGGGTGCAGGCATTTCCGACGTGGTTTTATTCGCTGTTTCATTGGCTTCTGAGGTACTTGTGGTGGCAACCCCTGAGCCCACATCGCTAACCGATGCTTATGCCACCATCAAAGTACTGGTAGGCCAACAGAAACGACAGACTATCCGCCTGGTAATCAATCAAACAGCCCGCTTGGGTGACGGCCGGGCCATCACCACCCAGTTGCAACAGGTGCTGGACCGTTTTGTCACCACCGACACCGGCAAACCCGTCCGTTTGGTGCATATGGGCGATATCCCTGCAGACCCCGCTGTACGCCAAGCCGTCATGCGCCGGCAATTGCTACTGCAAGCGATGCCCGGCAGCCCTGCGGCGTTGGCGATCTCCCAGTTGGCGGTCAAAGTGGAAGAAACCGTCGGCCTGCGGGTCAACTAAGCGGAGACGATCCACCCTTCCAAAGGATCCATATCCTGTGGAAGGCCGTACAACAAGTGACCTTGGTGGTGCTGGACTTCTGCCCATGCTGCCAAGAACAAGCACAACACTGCATCGAGACTGTCCCCACTGGCATCGTCGACCAGCGCATCGCGCTGGGCATGACTCAGCTTCAAACGCACATCCCAACGGGTCTGTCCGGTTTCCAAGGCATTGAGCAAATCTTTGCGGGCGATGAGACGGTCAGGTGTCTGCTTGGCTTTGTCGTCGCTTTTGTAGCTGCGATTACCCAGAACGGATCGCGCGATTAAGCCGGGGTAAGCCTCCAGCCCTACGCGGACCGATTCCTCAGTCGCAGAAACGGGCCTGGGCTGCATGCCAGGCAAATAGACACCCGCCTCCAGCAGACGAGGAACGCCCGCGTGCAGCATGAATGCGACGGGCGGGTTTACCCATTTCATGGAAGGGCTGGACTGTGCGGGTGCATCAGTAGCCCGGTGGGCGAATTTGCCTCCAGCAGGACGAGCGTCACAGAAAGCAGAAAACAAGCGCCTGATTTCATCGCGCGACAGGCCAGCGTAATGGCGCATACAGGCCTCCCATTCGAGAGGCCAGCCCAGCGCAACAACGAGTTCACGCGGCAGGCCGAAGGGAAGGTCAAACGCGCCGATCCATGCCGGGTCTTTGCGCAGCCATTGCGAGAAGGCGTCCAGAGAATGTAGCTTGTCCAGTCCTTCCAGCACCAACCGCCCCCGAGCCTGGGAGCCCCTTGCACAAACAATCGCTTTACGCGATGTGGGACTGCTCGAAAAATCACATCCGACCAATAAACCCATGGCTCACCCTAACGCCAAAGCGATCACGCCGAAGGCAATGCAGGCGGCACCTGCGAGCCGCGCCATCCGATCACCCTCGCCCAGCAGATGCCCACCCAGAAGTGCCGCAAACAACATGGACACCTCACGCGCGGGGGCCACATGGCTCATGGGTGCTGTTTGCATGGCATACAGCACCAACACATATGAAATCGGGCTCACGATTCCCACCATCGCAGCGTATTTCCATTGCGCACGCAAGAGCAACCGGGCAGCGGGCAGGTCGCGAACTACCGGCGGGAAGAGAAACACCAATCGTACAAAATTACCCATGTAGTCCAGCAGAATGGGCGACAGTAGCAGCACCTTGACCGCATAGCCGTCAACCACGGTGTAGCTGGCAATGAAGACACCCGTTACCAAGCCGTAGACCACTCCTTTACGCACGCGCGAAATGCGGGCCGGATCATCTGAGGGACGGAACAAAGCGGGCCCTCCAGCCACCAGAAACACCCCGCCCACGACAGCCAGCACACCTGTCAGACCCAGGGCAGAGATCTGCTCGCCCAGCACGAGAATGGCAAACAATGAGGACATCAAGGGCCCTGAACCACGCGCAAGGGGGTACACGACCGTCAGATCTGACTTGCGATAGCCGCGTAACAGCACGGTGTAATAACCGACGTGAATGATGCCGCTGGCGATGATGAAGGCCCACGCCAGCGCGTCCCACTGAGGCACTTGTTGCCAGCCCAGCCACAGGCCGACAGGCGCCCAGAAGACCATCACCACCATGGCGGTGAAAAACGCAAAGCGGGAGTCACCTCCCGCTTTTTTGGCAGCTATATTCCAACTAGCGTGGATCAGCCCTGCAAAGATCACCAGCCCCAGGGCTGTGAACGTCATGCGCTCAGATCAGGCCCGCCCGATGATGGACGCGGTTGCCATCAGCTCTTCGAGCAAGGCCAACGACACTTTGCCGGACACCGAATACGGGTCCAGCTCAGGGCGCTCTGCGTATTTCAACAAGATGTTGGTGTTGATTTTGGACATATTCACTTGCCCCATGGTCCAGCCACCGAAGCGGCGCTCAGTGATCTCTTCATAGTGCAACAGCACGACATCTTTGTGGCGCGAATCCTTCTGGATGTGGCCATAGAGCTCGCTGACCGCCATGCGGCCGCCTTCAATCGCCTGCAGGAAAATGCCGCCACCGTAGCAAAGAATGCCGGTGATGCCGCAGGTAGGGTTGTAGTTACGGGACTGGGCCAGAATGGCTTCGATCGCATCAGGATTGGAATCGATAGCGCGACTGGCGTAGAGCAAACGGACCAACATGGCATTAGCCTTTCTGGGGAATGAGAGAGAGAAATTCGCGGCGCAGATTGGGGTCTTTCAGGAACACGCCGCGCATGACCGAGTTGATCATCTTGCTGTCCATGTCCTTTACACCGCGCCAGGCCATGCAGTAGTGGCTGGCTTCCATCACGATAGCCAAGCCGTCCGGCTGGGTTTTTTCCTGGATCAGGTCAGCGAGCTGCACCACGGCCTCTTCCTGAATCTGGGGGCGCCCCATGATCCACTCAGCGAGGCGCGCATATTTGGACAAACCTATCACGTTGGTGTGTTCATTGGGCATTACGCCGATCCATATTTTGCCGATGACCGGGCAGAAGTGGTGGCTGCAGGCACTGCGTACCGTAATAGGGCCGACGATCATCAACTCATTGAGGTGGCCAACGTTAGGAAACTCGGTGATCGTGGGTGCGGGTACATATCGGCCGCGGAACACCTCATTGAGGTACATCTTGGCAACACGGCGGGCTGTGTTGTCAGTGTTGTGGTCGTTTTCGATATCGATGACCAGGCTGTTCAAGACGCCACGCATCTGGACTTCAACCTCGTCCAACAAGGTCTCCAGCTCACCAGGCTGGATGTATTCGGCAATGTTGTCGTTGGCGTGAAAGCGCTTGCGGGAAGCCTTCAATCGTTCACGGATTTTGACGGAAACCGGCGTTCCTTCAAATGTGTCAGAGGAGCTCATAGTAGATTTCTTTTTCATAAAAGTCCGGTCATGGTACCAGCGATTGGCTTTTAGGGTTTTTCGAAATCAGCGCTCATAAACACTGCGCGAGCAGCTATCAAATCAATAGCGGGAACCACTGAAGAAGAGCAAAACCCGCATCAATCCGAAAGCCAGACGGTCCCGCACCCGCTGGTGCCAAGGTCGTTTTGCGTCTGCCACCAGATCCCACCGGCGTGTTGACGTTTGAATGACAGCACACAAGGCTGTATCCAGTTGCTGGGCGAAATCCACGTCATGGACCACCACATTGGCTTCACGGGCTAACAAGAGACTCAAGGGGTCCAGATTGGACGAGCCGACCGTCGCCCAAATGGTATCCACCACTGCCACCTTGGCATGCAGAAATCCCGGGGTGTACTCGTAAACTTCTACGCCGGCCAGCACCAGCTCGCTCAACACCGGCCGGGAGGCGTGGTACTGCATAAAGTATTCGTACTGTCCTTGCACCACCACCTGTACGCGAACACCACGGCGCACCGCGTGCTTGAGCGCTCTGCGCAGGCGGGCACCCGGCAGGAAATAAGCATTGGCCAGGACAATCGCGCTACGGGCCTCCCCGATCGCTTTGAGGTAAGCCCTTTCAATACGGGTACGGTTGCGAACGTTGTCACGCAGTACCAAAGCGGCGAAGCTACCTGCAATAGGTGTCTCCACCAAAGGCAAAGCAGCTGGCTTTGGCAGCCAGGCCAACGCGGGCCAATTCCTTCGTACTTCCCTCCAGTGCAGTCGCTCTATTTGCAGTTTGGCTTCCAAGCGTGCCCAGAATTGCACCATCGCCTGCCTGCATTGCGCCACCAAAGGGCCCCGCACCCTGACCGCATAGTCCAAACGTGCCACCCGCAGTGGCCCATGATTCGGGTCCAGAAGGTCATCCAGAATGTTGATGCCGCCGCAAAAGGCCGACTCACCGTCGACTACGCACAACTTCCGGTGCATTCGCCGCCAGCGCCCCGGAATGAACAAGCCCAAATAACCGAGAGGGGCGTATTGATGCCAACGCACTCCACTGGCGTTCCATCGGTGTTGCCAATCCAGCGGTACATCTGGCGTGCCCACGCCATCCATCACCAGATACACGGCGACACCTCGCAACGCAGCGCGTTCAAGGGCCTCTGCCACTTGAATGCCTTGTACATCGAAATGGAAGATATAGGTCTCCAAGCGGACTTCATGCTGCGCGGCATCGACAGCGCTGGTCAACGCAGGGAAGTATTGCCCCCCACCCTGCAAAAGGTGCAGCTCGTGACCAGAGGCAAAAGCGGCAGACCTCAACATGCCGGCGTTTCCGCTGCCAGCTGCCATTCTGTGATCAAGGGCAGATGGTCCGACATACGCGCCCAACTCATGCCCCGGGGCGCTGTAGCACTTACAGGGGTGAGTCCTCGCGCCAGCACGTGGTCGAGTTGCACCAGCGGCAGGCGTGACGGGAAGGTGACACAAGGCTTGGTCACAGGCGCCTTCAATCCGGCAGGGGCCAATTGCCGGGCCACCCAGGCGGGCAAGTCATTGAAATCGCCAGCCACCAAAAGGGGGGCGTCCGGTGGAATCTCCCGTTGAATGAACTGCGTCAGTTGTTGCAATTGACGCCCCCGCCCCGCACGGATAAGTCCCAGATGCACTACCAAAACATGCACACTCTGCCCCGCTACATCCAACTCCACATGGAGCAAACCCCGCTGTTCAAGACGGTGGTCCGACATGTCTTCGTGCTGATGTTGCACCACCGGCCACTTGCTCAGCAAAGCGTTACCGTGCTCTCCATGGCGTGTGATGGCGTTGGTGCGGTAGATGGCCTCATAGCCTGCCGGGGCCAGGTAATCCGCCTGCGGAGCTTGCGGCCAATGCGGAAAATGCCGCGCCTCACGCTGGTGCAACTTTCGGACTTCTTGCAGGCACAGTACATCCGCATCCATGAGCTCCATCGCGTGGCTGAGGTTATGGATCTCCAAACGACGCAGAGGCCCCAGCCCCTGAACACCCTTATGGATGTTGTAGGTCACCACGCGCAAAGTCTTCATGCGCGCTCCTCCTCATGGCTGGATGGCATGTGCATGAGCTGCAGCACGGCCTCTGCATTGGACGGCGAAAAACACAAATCGGCCGCCTCTGAGTAAGGCAGCCAGCAATAGTGAGTGTGCTCCCGAGGTGCGAGGGTTACCTCACAAACTTCAGGAACGAGCAAACCGAACACCCTCTCGGTGTTGTGCGTGACCCCGGGGGCGTAGCGATGCAGCCAACGCGGATAGATGGTGTACACGTTCTCCAGAGCCCAGTCCGTCAAGTTGTGTTGCAGGGGGCCACCAGTTCTGCAATCCAGACCTGTCTCCTCCCACACCTCACGGGCGGCTGTGATCGCCCAGTCCTCATCCTCAGTGTCTTTGGCGCCGGTTACCGACTGCCAGAAAGGAGGCGCGGCGGGGTCAGACTCCAGCCGCCGAATCAGAAGTACCTCGCGCTGCGGGGTATGGATCACCACCAATACCGACAGGGGAATTTTGAAGCGGTTCGTCATGGGTCTCGCAAAGAAAAAGGGCACTCCAAGAGTGCCCTTTCATTGTGCATGACCCATTACGGGTGTCTATGCGTTTCAGGCCGTTTTAGCCAAATCCACATTGCGCAAGCGGATGTGCAATTCGCGCAGCTGCTTCTCGTCCACCGGGCTCGGCGCCTGGGTCAGCAAGCACTGGGCACGCTGGGTCTTGGGGAAAGCAATCACGTCACGGATGGATTCCGCGCCGGTCATCAGAGTCACGATGCGGTCCAGACCGAATGCGAGACCACCGTGGGGTGGGGCACCGTATTGCAATGCATCGAGCAGGAAGCCGAATTTGAGCTGGGCTTCTTCCGGTGTGATCTTCAGGGCATCGAACACTTTCTGCTGCACGTCTGCACGGTGGATACGGACCGAACCGCCACCCATTTCCCAACCGTTCAAGACCATGTCGTAGCCTTGGGAAATGCACTTTTCAGGCGCGGTTACCATCCAGTCCTCGTGGCCTTCCTTGGGTGCTGTGAAGGGGTGGTGCACAGCGGTGTAACGCTGGCTTTCTTCGTCGTATTCGAACATCGGGAAGTCCACCACCCACAGCGGCTTCCAGCCACCGGTGAACAGGCCGTTTTTCTTGCCAAACTCGCTGTGGCCAATCTTGATGCGCAGGGCACCGATGGCGTCATTGACGATTTTTTCCTTGTCGGCACCGAAGAAGATCAAGTCTCCGTTCTGGGCACCGGTGCGCTCCAGCACCGCATTCAGGGCTGCGTCGTGGATGTTCTTCACAATCGGGCTTTGCAGACCATCACGGCCCTTGGACAGGTCATTCACGCGGATGTAGGCCAAGCCCTTGGCACCGTAGATCTTGACGAACTCGGTGTAGGCATCGATTTCGCCACGGCTGATACCACCGTTTTCGGCAGAACCACCGGGGATACGCAGGGCCACCACACGGCCACCCTTCATGGTGGCAGCGCCTGAGAACACCTTGAAATCCACGTCCTTCATGACGTCGGTGAGTTCGGCGAACTCGAGGTTCACGCGCAAATCAGGCTTGTCAGAGCCGTACAAACGGGCCGCATCCTGGTAGGTCATGACCGGGAACTCGCCCAAGTCCACACCGATGGTGTTCTTGAACACGGTGGTGATCATGCCTTGGAACATGTCACGGATGTCCTCTTCGGTCAGGAAAGAGGTTTCGATATCGATCTGGGTGAATTCCGGCTGACGGTCAGCGCGCAAGTCTTCGTCGCGGAAGCACTTGGTGATCTGGTAGTAGCGATCGAAACCCGCCACCATCAGCAGCTGCTTGAACAACTGGGGCGACTGGGGCAGCGCGAAAAACTGGCCATCATGCACACGGCTAGGCACCAGGTAGTCACGTGCGCCTTCGGGCGTGCTCTTGGTCAACATCGGGGTTTCGATGTCCACAAAACCGTTGGCGTCCAAGAACTTGCGCACTTCCATGGCCACGCGGTAGCGCAGCATCAGGTTGTTTTGCATGTAGGGGCGGCGCAGATCCAACACGCGGTGGGTCAGGCGGGTGGTTTCAGACAGGTTGTCTTCGTCCAGTTGGAACGGAGGAGTCACCGATTCGTTCAGCACGATCAGTTCGTGGCACAACACTTCAATCTTGCCGCTCTTGAGGCTGTCATTGGTGGTGCCTTCGGGGCGCGCACGCACCAAACCCTTGATCTGCACGCAGTATTCATTGCGAATGTCTTCGGCCACCTTGAACATCTCGGCGCGGTCCGGATCGCAAACCACTTGCACGTAGCCTTCGCGGTCACGCACGTCCACAAAAATCACACCACCGTGGTCACGACGACGATTGACCCAACCACACAGAGTCACGGTTTGGCCCAACAGGGCTTCGGTCACGAGACCGCAATAATGAGAACGCATAGCCATAGAGTGCTTTCAATTCGCCGCAAGGTGTGCAGCGGGTTAGTAATAAGGTTATTTGGGCGCAGTGGGCGCTGTCGGGACGTGGGCAGTTGGCGCCACCGATCCCATGGAAATCACATAAGTCAGCGCCTCGTCCACGCTCATATCGAGCTCGATCACGTCTTTGCGGGGCAGCATCAAAAAGAAACCGCTGGTCGGGTTCGGCGTGGTGGGTACATAGACACTGACAAACTCTTCGCCCAAGTGCGATGCCACCTCTCCACCCGGCGTGCCCGTCTGGAAACCGATGGTCCAACTGCCGGCGCGGGGGTATTGGATCAACAAGGCGGTGCGGAAGGCATTGCCGTTGCTGGAGAACAAGGTGTCGGACACCTTCTTCACGCTGTTGTAAATGGATTTGACAATCGGGATGTTGGTGAACAACTTGTCCCATTGCTTGACCCACCAGCGCCCGGCCACATTGGAGACCAATGCGCCGGTCACCAACAATGCAGCAAACACCAGCACCACGCCGAGCCCCGGAATGCTGTGCAGCCGCTCGATGGTTGGTGCAGAAGTCGTGGGCGTGATGGCGGAAACGCCGCTCAAAAATCCTGCGAACACTGCGTCCAGCAGACCGACCAGCCACAACAACACCCAGATGGTGATGGCCAGCGGCAACCAGACCATCAGGCCGGTGAGCAGGTATTTTTTAATGGGCACAGATGCTCCGCTTCAGGTGGTGGATGACGGGGTACTTGGCGCCGCAGGGGCTGCGGGTGCGGCCGAAGGCGCTTCAGATTTGGTTTCTGCAGGCTTGGCCGCTGGGCTGTCGCCGGTAGCTGGCGCGACGCCAGTCGCTGGCGCGCTGCCGCCTTTGAAGTCTGTCACGTACCAGCCGGAGCCCTTGAGCTGAAAACCGGCGGCCGTCAGTTGTTTCTTGAATGCAGGTGCGTTGCACTGCGGGCAATCCTGCAGCGGAGCGTCGGAGATTTTCTGCAATACATCCTTGGCAAATCCGCAGGACTCGCATTTGTAGGCGTAAATGGGCATGGAAGTAGAGCTCAGACCTGAAGTTGCAAAACCCTCAATTATAGGTGCGCCGTCAAAACAGCCGGATGCGCGCCCATAGCTGAACCAGCACCAATCCCACCGAGAAGCCGATGACAACTGCCACCAAGGTTTGCAACAGGCGGTTGGTACGTTTTTGCTCTTGCAGCAGCTCCCGCATCAGCTCCTCGTTGCCACCGCCTTGGCGCTGGAGATACTGATGCAGCAACCCCGGTAGCTCCGGCAACAATTTGGCATACCGCGGGGCTTGGGCTTTGAGTTCATGGATCAGCTTTTGCGGGCCCACCTGCTGCAGCATCCACTGCTCCAGAAAGGGCTTGGCCGTCGCCCACAAATCCAGATCCGGATCCAGATCCCGACCCAAACCTTCGATATTGAGCAGGGTTTTTTGCAACAACACAAGTTGCGGCTGAATCTCCACGTGGAAGCGGCGGGACGTCTGGAACAAGCGCATCAGCACCATGCCCAGAGAAATCTCTTTGAGCGGCCGGTCAAAGTAAGGCTCACACACAGCGCGGACAGCGGCTTCCAACTCATCTACACGGGTGGCAGCGGGCACCCAGCCGGACTCTATGTGCAACTCCGCCACACGCTTGTAATCGCGGCGGAAGAAGGCCACAAAGTTCTGCGCGAGGTACTCTTTGTCCACTTCGGTCAAAGTGCCGACGATTCCGAAATCCAAAGAGATGTAGCGACCGAAGGTCTCAGGCGCGAGGCTGACCTGGATGTTGCCCGGGTGCATGTCGGCGTGGAAAAACCCGTCACGGAAGACCTGGGTGAAAAACAGAGTCACGCCATCGCGGGCCAACTTGGGTACATCGACGCCGGCCTCGCGAAGTTTGTCGATCTGGCTGATCGGCACACCATGCATGCGCTCCATGACCAGCACTTCGGTCGTGCAATAGTCCCAGAGCATCTCAGGGATCAGGACCAAATCTAGCCCCTCCATGTTGCGCCGGAGTTGTGCGGCGCTTGATGCTTCACGGACCAGATCCAGCTCATCATGCAGGTACTTGTCGAACTCGGCCACCACCTCGCGGGGTTTGAGGCGCTTGCCGTCTGCAGACAGCCCCTCGACCCAGCCGGCCATCATGCGCATGAGTGCCAAGTCCTTGTCGATCACACCCAGCATGTTGGGACGCAGCACCTTGACAGCGACCTCGCGCTCACGGCCGGTGCGATCCTTCAGCACCGCAAAGTGCACCTGCGCAATCGATGCGCTGGCCACCGGCGTACGCTCGAACGACACAAAAATCTCGGACACCGGCTTTCCCAGTGCGCGCTCGATGGTGGCGACCGCCACCTCCGAGTCGAAGGGGGGCACGCGGTCTTGCAGCTTGGCAAGTTCGTTGGCGATGTCCAAGGGCAGCAAATCCCGGCGGGTGGAAAGCACCTGCCCGAATTTCACAAAAATCGGCCCCAACCGCTCCAGCGCTTCGCGCAAACGCTGCCCGCGCGGCTCATCCAGAGAACGGCCGATGGAAACAATGCGGGCAATCAAGCGCAACCAGGGCTTCTGGAAGCTGGTAAGCACCAGCTCGTCCAACCCATATCGCAGAACGACCCAGACGATGAACAGCCCGCGGCCGAGGCGGCTCATGGAGCTTTGCCGCTGGATTCCGACGACGCAGCGCCGCGCTTGCCGACAAACTGCTGCAGGGCTTGGCCCATGGTGCGGCAGGTCTGCATCAGCATGTGCGCAGGAGCATCACCCAAGATCTTGGAGAGATCCTCCTCCACATCCCAGCGCACATGGTCTGCCAGCCAGTTCACTTCGGCTGCCAATTGCACATCGCCTTCAATGCGCACAGACGGCTTGCCGCCCTGCATGACCGCTTGTGCGATCGCAAAAGGTGAGTCTTCAGTAATCGTGAGGGTCAGGTCGGGCTTGGCGTCCGCCCCTGCCAGATCCAGCAAACCGGCGGGGGTTGCTTGCACACGGAAGGTAAATTCACGCCACTGGGTGTGAATGACGCGGCCTTTCTGGCGCGCCAGCCGTTCCATTGCCTGAGGCTCCTGCTGCAGCACATGGTTGAGCAAGAGCACCACCCGGCGGTGACTTTCTTCAATGGCCCAAGCCGGTGGGGTCAGGGCGGAGGGAAGGTTCTGGAAGAGACCTTCCAGCATGGAAAAGGGGGACTGTGTTGCCATAGTCCCCCATTATCTTCCTGAAAAATGACCGGTTCTATTGCAGGGCTTGCACACCTGCCACCAACCAGCCACTGCTGCCGTTTTTGGCCTTGGTCATGTTCCAGACTTCGCGGAAAGGGCTCGGTCCTGCAGACGGCTCTTCACGGATCATGCCGGAGAACTCCACGCTGGCCATGTACTCATCAGGCAGCTCTTCAATGCCCAGCAAACGGGCATCAATCATGACCACATCGGTGTGGTTCACGCCGGCACCCGTGTGCGTCTCGCGCTCGGCCAATTGGGTCTGGATTTCGCGGGTCATGTCGTCCGTCATCATGGCGCGAAGCGCTGCCACGTCGGACCTGTCCCAGGCCGCTTGCAGAGTCACAAAATTGGCTTTGGCCGATTTGAGGAAACCCTCAGTATCAAATCCAGCCGGTACGCCCCAGGTTTGCGAACCCATCAACGCCGAGCCGATCATGGAACCACCTTGGGCCGCAGGCTGCGGCGCCTCGAAGACCATGCTGCTCCGCTCCCAAGGGCGGGCTGAAGCATCATTACCCACGTTCTCGGCCCGGTACTGTTTCAAATCCTGCACCGGAGCCGGACCAGCACCCTGGAAGGCAAACGGGGGAGCTGCCTGTGCCGTAGGCTTTCGGCTGCGCATGAACATGCCGATGAGTATCATCAGACCCAGCGCCAGCAAACCGAACATCAGCACGTTTCCAAAGGCTTCGCCCAGCCCCAGGGAACTTGCCAGCCAGGCCAAGCCCAACCCGGCCGCGAGACCGCCCAACATGGCACCCCAAGGACGCTTGGGCGCCTGCGCGGCGGCGGGTGCTGCCGCAGGTGCAGGTTTGGCGGCTGCGTTATTCACGTTCTGACCGGGCGCAGCGGGAGATGCCGGCGCGGGACTGGCTGCATCGCGTTGTGTGACGTTGCTCGACTGCTTGCCGAACGACTTGCCTCCGCCCAGGCGTCGGGCGGCTTCTGCGTCAAAGCCCGAGAGGGTCAGCGCGACTGCCAAAGCCAATGCCCAAAGTTTCATGTCTTCTCCAAAATTTGTAGTTATCTCAGCACTTGATTCCAACATGCAAGGCAGCAATGCCGCCAGTCAAATTGTGATAGTCCACATGACCGAAGCCCACTTTGTGCATCATGGTCTTTAGCTCTTGCTGGCCCGGATGCATGCGAATGGATTCCGCCAGATAGCGGTAACTTGCGTCATCTCCGGCGATCATCTTGCCCAAGCGCGGCAACACCTTGAAGGAGTACCAGTCGTACACCTTCTCCAAGGGGGGCGCCACCTTGGAAAACTCCAGTACCAACAGCTTGCCACCGGGTTTCAAGACCCGTTGCATTTCTGCCAAAGCCACGTCTTTGTGGGTCATGTTGCGCAAACCGAAGGCCACGCTGACCACATTGAAGTAGTTGTCGGGGAAGGGCAACTTCTCCGCATCGCACACCAGCGTGGGCAACACGATGCCCGCATCCAGCAAACGGTTGCGGCCGGTGGAGAGCATGGCTTGGTTGATATCGGTATGCACGACTTGACCCGACTTGCCGACTTTCCTGGAGAAGGCCATTGCCAAGTCACCGGTGCCGCCGGCAATGTCCAAGGCCTTGTCGCCCTCTTTGAGGTTGGCCACCAGCACGGTGTAGGCCTTCCAGGCGCGGTGCAGGCCGGCTGACATCAGGTCGTTCATCAGGTCGTATTTGGGGGCGACGGAGTCAAATACGCCACGTACGTGGCTGGCTTTCTCCGACTCATCGACCGACTTGAAACCGAAATGGGTAGTACTCATAGTTTTAGTCCAAATAGGGCTCTAGCGCTCATGGAATATGCGCGAGCAGCTCCTGAAACAATAGCAAACAGGTCGAGGGTTAGTGGCTGGCACAGCCGTGGCCGCCCTTGGGAGCCATGACTGCATCGCGCCCAACGCCCGCGGCCTTGAGCTTGTCTTCGTAATCCTGCCACAGGCGAGCCTGCTGAGAACCCAGAAAATACAGGTAGTCCCAGGTGTAGATACCGGTGTCATGTCCGTCGGAAAAGCGGGGCTGCACCGCGTAGTTGCCGACCGGGTCCAGCGCTTCCAGCTCCACGTCGCGCTTGCCGGTTTGCAGGGTTTCCTGGCCCGGGCCATGGCCCTGCACCTCGGCAGACGGCGAGTAGACCCGCATCAGCTCAAAGGGAATGCGAAAGCGCGCCCCGTCCGAGAAGCCCACTTCCAGCACGCGGCTTTGGCCGTGGACGGTGATGTCCTGCGGGGTCGGCGCGCCAGCGGTCAAACCTGCCATGGCGCCCCCTTAGACCAGCACGCGCTCAATGCCACCGGCATTGGCGGTTTGCACGTACTCGGGCAACCATTCCTTGCCCAGAATCTGGTTAGCCATTTCGACCACGATGTAGTCAGCCTCCAGCAAACCGTTGTTCAGATCGTTGCCGTAGCGGCTCAGGCCTTGCAAGCAGCTCGGGCAGCTGGTCAATATCTTCACATTGCCTTCCGCCTTGGGCGACTGTCCCACTGGCGCCGTCAGGGCACGCAAAGCGGTTTCTCCCTTGCGCAACTCTTCTTCCTTTCGGAAGCGGATCTGGGTGGAGATGTCCGGGCGGGTCACGCCCAGCGTGCCGGACTCGCCGCAGCAGCGGTCATTCTTCAAAACTGCATCGCCCACGAGGGCCTTGACCGTCTTCATCGGGTCCTGCAGCTTCATGGGGCTGTGGCAAGGGTCGTGGTACAGATAACCGGCACCTGCACCCCCCTCCGGAACCAGGGTAATGCCCTTCTCCAGCAGGTACTCGTGGATGTCGATGATGCGGCTGCCGGGGAAAATCTTGTCGAACTCGTAGCCCTGCAACTGGTCGTAGCAGGTACCGCAGCTCACCACCACCGTCTTGATGTCCAGGTAGTTCAAGGTGTTGGCCACGCGGTGGAACAGCACCCGGTTGTCGGTGATGATTTTCTCGGCCTTGTCCGCCTGGCCGGAGCCACGCTGGGGGTAACCGCAGCACAGGTAGCCCGGTGGCAGCACGGTTTGTACGCCGGCATGCCAGAGCATGGCTTGGGTTGCCAAGCCCACCTGGCTGAACAGGCGCTCCGAGCCGCAACCCGGGAAGTAGAACACCGCCTCGGTCTCTGCCGTGGTGGACTTCGGGTTGCGGATGATGGGCACGTAATCCGCATCTTCAATGTCCAGCAAGGCGCGCGCCGTTTTCTTGGGCAGGCCGCCAGGCATCTTCTTGTTGATGAAATGGATCACCTGCTCCTTGATGGGCGCGGTGCCCACGGTGGCCGGCGGCTTCGCAGTCTGCTTTTTGGCGGCCAGACGCAAGACCTGGTTGGCCAAGCGTTGCGCCTTGAAGCCCACGCCCACCATGGCCGAGCGCATCAGCTTGATGGTCTCGGGATTGGTAGCGTTCAAGAAGAACATAGCCGCCGCATTGCCGGGGCGGAAGGACTTCTGCCCCATCTTGCGCAACAGGTTGCGCATGTTCATGGTCACGTCACCAAAATCGATCTTCACCGGGCAAGGCGATTCGCACTTGTGGCAGACCGTGCAGTGGTCGGCCACGTCTTCAAACTCTTCCCAGTGCTTCACGCTGATGCCGCGGCGGGTCTGCTCCTCATAGAGGAAAGCCTCCACCAACAGCGAGGTCGCCAGAATCTTGTTGCGCGGGCTGTACAGCAGGTTGGCGCGCGGCACGTGGGTGGCGCACACCGGCTTGCATTTGCCGCAGCGCAGGCAGTCTTTCACCGAATCGGCAATCGCGCCGATATCGCTCTGCTGCATGATCAACGACTCGTGCCCCATCAGGCCGAAGGAGGGCGTGTAGGCGTTGGTCAAATCGGCGTAAATGGTGGAGCCATCTGCGGTCAAATGCGGCGCAAAGCCTTCCCCATCGTGCGCGGGCAGCTCCTGATTCCGTAGCAGCTTGCCTTTGTTGAAGCGGCCTTCGGGGTCCACCTTGGCTTTGTAGGCAATGAAAGGCGCCAGCTCGGCTTCGCTCAAGAACTCCAGTTTGGTGATGCCGATGCCATGCTCGCCGGAGATCACGCCGTCCAGGCTGCGGGCCAGCGCCATGATGCGTTTGACCGCACCGTGGGCGGCTTGCAGCATGTCGTAGTCATCGCTGTTAACGGGGATGTTGGTGTGCACGTTACCGTCACCGGCGTGCATGTGAAGCGCTACCCAGACGCGGCCTTTGAGCACGCGCTTGTGGATGGCGGTGCACTCAGACAGGATGGCGTCAAACGCCGCACCCGTGAAGATGGCTTGCAGCGGCGCACGCAACTGGGTCTTCCAGCTGGCGCGCAGGCTGTGGTCCTGCAGCTGGGGAAACAGGGTTTCCACCCCATCCAGCCAGCCCTGCCATTGGCCACGCACTTGCGCGACCAAGTCCAGCGCCTGGGCCACACGGTCTTCCAGCAGCTCGGCCGATGGAATGTCGTTAGCGTCATCGGTCTTGCCCAAGGGCAAATCGCTGCGCTCGAAAAATTCGGTCAGCGCGTCGCACAGGGACAGTTTGTTCTGCAGGCTCAGCTCGATGTTGATGCGTTCTATGCCGTCGGTGTACTCGGCCATGCGGGGCAGCGGGATCACCACGTCTTCATTGATCTTGAAGGCGTTGGTGTGCTTGCTGATGGCCGCAGTGCGCTTGCGGTCCAGCCAGAATTTCTTGCGGGCTTCGGGGCTGATGGCAACAAAGCCTTCGCCACTGCGGGCGTTGGCCAAGCGCACCACCTCGCTGGTGACGCGGGCCACATCGTCGGCGTTATCGCCGGCAATGTCACCGAACAGCACCATTTTGGGAAAGCCGCCGCGCTTGCTCTTGGTGGCGTAGCCCACCGCTTTCAGGTAGCGGTCGTCCAAGTGCTCCAGGCCGGCCAGCAACACACCGCTGCGCTTTTGCTCGGCGAACATGAAATCCTTGATGTCCACGATGCTGGGCACCGCGTCCTTGGCGTTGCCAAAGAACTCCAGGC